>CAZZIO010000072.1:0-50417 GCA_964654465.1 uncultured Dictyoglomota bacterium | reverse complement strand
TACTACTATTCCTGAATCTCTTATAGATGCAGTGATTGAAAGAATTAAGTCAAAGTTTAACTGGGATGTTAAACCTGAGTGGCTTATTTTTACGCCTGGTACGGTTTCTGCTTTATATATAGCAATAAAAGCAATTACCTCTATTGGGGATAGTGTACTCGTACAAGAACCAGTATATTATCCATTTTTCAGTGCAATAAGGGATAATGGGGCTCATATTGTAAGTAATGATTTAAAACTTGTAAACTATCATTATGAAATTGATTTTGATTATCTTGAGGATAAATTTTTAGGCAAGGATGGGATATTTACAGGCTCAAATCGTATTAAGGCAATGATTTTATGTAATCCACACAATCCTGTGGGACGAGTTTACACAAAAGAGGAGTTAACAAAGATTGGCGAGATTTTAATTAAAAATGAAGTTGTTGTCATTTCTGATGAAATTCATTGTGAAATTGTTTATACAGGTCATAGACATATTCCTTTTGCATCCATATCAGAAGAGTTTGCAGATAACTCTATTACCCTTATTTCAGGAAGTAAGACTTTTAATATTGCAGGATTAGAAACCTCTATCATAATTATTCCAAACAAAAAACTCCGTAGGAGATTTATTGAAGCAAAAGGTAAACTTTTATCAAATCCAAATCCTTTTGGACTTGTAGCAACAGAAGCTGCATTTCGTTATGGTGATGATTGGCTTTCACAGCTTCTTGAATATCTTGAAGGAAATCTCAAGTTTCTTATGGATTACGTGGAGAAGAGAATTCCAAAGGTCAAAGTTATAAAACCTGAAGGTACATACCTTGCATGGCTTGATTTTAGAGAACTTGGTATGGATAAGTATACCTTAAGCGAATTCCTCCGAAAAAATGCGAAGGTTGGTCTTGATGATGGCTATATCTTTGGTAAATCAGGGGAAGGGTTTGCCCGTCTTAACTTTGCTTGTCCCCGTAGTATTCTTGAAGAAGGCCTTAGAAGAATTGAAAAAGCAGTGAAAGAGATTATTTAAATAAATTATTAAGGAGGTCAACCTATGAGGTATAAAATGCCAGAAGGACCTTTTGAGCCTACTTGGGAATCCTTGAAAAATTATAGGATTCCGGATTGGTATAAGGATGCTAAATTTGGGATATTTATACATTTTGGTGTCTATGCAGTGCCTGCCTTTGGTAATGAATGGTATCCAAGAAACATGTACATAAAGGGTACAAAAGAATATGAACATCACTTGAAAACTTATGGAGACCATAAAAAGTTTGGATATAAAGATTTTATTCCTCTTTTTAAGGCAGAGAAGTTTGACCCATATGAATGGGCAGATCTTTTTAAAAAGGCAGGTGCTAAGTATGTAGTACCTGTTGCAGAACATCACGATGGTTTTGCTATGTATGATTGTAGCTATACCCGATGGTGTGCCAGTAAAATGGGACCTCAAAGAGATATTATTGGAGAACTTGCTAAAGCAGTGAGAGAAAATTATCTTACCTTTGGAGTTTCCTATCATAGGGCAGAACATTGGTGGTTTTTACATGAGGGAATGAAATTTGACTCTGATGTAAGAGATAGGAATTATTTTGACCTATATGGACCTGCCCAGCCTGAAAGTATGCAACCTACAGAAGAATTTTTAGAGGATTGGCTTTTAAGGCTTTTTGAGATTGTGGACAAATATCAGCCTCAGCTTATTTATTTTGATTGGTGGATAGAGCAACCTGCCTTCGAACCTTATTTAAAGAAATTTTTTGCCTATTATTACAATAGAGCCTATCAATGGGGAAGAGGAGTAGTAATAAATTATAAAAATTATGCGGTACCGAGAGAATGTGCAGTATGGGATATAGAAAGAGGAAAGCTTGGAGATATTGATCCCATATATTGGCAAACAGATACTTCTATTTCTCGTCTCTCTTGGGGATATATTGAAAATGATATCTATAAACCAGCTAAAGAACTTATTTGGGAACTTATAGATATTGTAAGTAAAAATGGGAATTTTCTTTTAAATGTAGGTCCTAAAGCTGATGGAACTATACCTGATATTGCTCGTGATATTCTTTTAGAGATAGGTAATTGGCTTCTTAAAAATGGTCCTGCTATTTATGGTACAAGACCATGGAAAATTTATGGTGAAGGTCCTACAAAAGAAGCTCATGGGCCTTTTAGTGAAAAGGAAATAAGTTATACAGGAGAAGATTTTAGATTTACTACAAAGGGAGATGATCTTTATGCTATTTTAATGGAAAAGCCTACAAAAGGAGAAGCCTTAATAAAGTCTCTTAGTACAAATCTAACTTTATATAATAAAGAAGTTAAGAAGGTAGAGATTTTGGGAATAGGAGAAATTGGATTTGAAAGAGATGAGAAGGGTCTTAGAATACATATTCCAGATTATGATAAATTAGATTATCCTTTAGTATTTAAAATTATGGGGTAAATAAAATAAGAAATTTATTCTTAATTCTCCTGTTTTCTATTATATTGATTATTATTATCTTTCAAATAAAAGATTATTATTATGGATTTAAATTAAAAAATGAACTTAAAGCTATGGAAAGGAGTGTATCATATAAAGAGAAAGAACTATTAAGTTTTATTAGAAGAGATTTTATTGATAACAGGGGATTTATCATATCAAAAATAGAAAATGGAAAGCCTTTGGAATATTCCCTTCTGGAATCCTATGGGGAATTAATGGAATATGCTTTATTAAGGGGAGACAAAAATCTTTTTGATATTCTTCTTTCAATAGTAGATAAATATTTTTATAGTAAAGAAGGATATCTATATTGGAGGATAAATAGGTTAAACTTGAGACCTGATAATAGTACTGCTTTAATAGACTCTATAAGGATCTTGTATGCTCTTTTATGTGCTTATGATACTTTTAAGGATAAAAAGTATATGGAAATGGGAGAAAAAGTAGCAGATGGAATATTGAAATTTAATTCATCAGGAGAATTTTTTGTAGATTATTATGATGGAAATATGAAAGAAAAAGCTAATAAAATTTCTCTATTCTATTTAGATCTTAGGAAATTGAAAAAGATAGCTGAAATATTGCCCTCCTTTAATAAATACTACATTACATCAAAAAAGATCCTTGAAAACTCCGTATCCATAAATAGTCCCTTTTTCCCTAAGGAATTTGACTTCTTTACTTTCTCCTATAAGACCTATTATCCTCTAAATATGTTGGAACAGGTAATTACTGCTATAAATTTTGATGATACGAATAAAATAAAAGGCTTTTTAGAGTTTGTAAAAAATGAAATAAATAACTATAACAAATTAAATACATTCTATATGGATCATAAAGTGCTAAAAGATGAAGAGAATGTAGCAATATATGCTATTTTAGCAAGGTTATTTATTTTTTGTAATGATAGAATAGGGGCTAAGAGGATATTAAATTTTGTTGAAAAATTTAGTGGTAGATCTTCTTCGGGTTACGGAGATTTTTTAGGGAAGGTCTATTATGCTTTTGATCAATTAGAAGTATTATTGACATTAAGTTATATGGAGGAGTAGATGGAAAGGAATTTTATGAAAGATAATCTTATTTTTAGCCTTTTGTTAATTTTTTGGCTTTTAATTCTAATAGTAATATTTAGTACTAGCTATAATGTAAATTTTATTAATTACTTATTGTTTTCTGCTCTTATTTTGAATATGTTGATAGCCTATAATCTTAGGATAGTAGCTGGCTTAATTACTTCTTTATTTTTAGTTTTTGGGTACGGATCCTATCTCTTATATTCCATTATAGTATTGAATACTATTTCTGAGTTTAAATTGGAATATGCTTTTTGGTTAGTTTCGTTTCCTGTAGGAGCTTTTCTTTCGGGAAGTTTGGAGAGGGAATTTAGGGTTTTGAAGGAAAGGCTTAGAGAATTTGAGGAAAGGGAAAAATTGGTTTTATTAGATGATGTTACTGGATTTTATAATCCTTTTGGGTTTTTTCAGAGATTAGAAGAAGAGATTAAGAGGGCACAAAGGTATAAGGAGACTTTTTCTATACTTTACATTAATATTGTGGATTGGAAGGAATTGAAGAATATATATGGAGAGGATGGATATAAGAGTATCTTAAGGGTAATTGCAAATGAAATCTTAAAGAATACAAGGACTACAGACATAAAAGGAAGAATAGAAGATGGAGTTTTGGGCATCATATTGCCAGATACTGATATCAATTCCGTAAAAATAGTAAAGGAGAAACTTCATAGAGCTTTGGATAAGATCATTGTTGAAATAGGAGGAAAAAGAAGGGTTATATCATTAAAAATTAAAATTGGTGAGGCAGAATTCCAGGAAGGTGAAGATACACTGATTATTTGGGAAAGAGCAAAAGATAGTAGTAAATATGATGTATAAGTTTAAGATAATTCTTATCTTTCTTATCTTAATTATTTTAACCCTCTCCTTTGCAGAGGAGACTAAGAGAGTATTAGTAATCTATGACAGTTTTTCAAGAATAGGAGAAGACTATCCAATTGGGAATCAGTTGGAAGAATATTTGTCCCACTATGGAGTATATGTAGGATCTGTAAATAGTGAAGAGCTTTTACCTGATGTAACCCAATATGATCTTGTTATATATTTGGGGTTTCAAGAGAAGCTCTTAAAAAGGGATTTTTTAAAAGAGATTTCAAAGAGTAAAAAGATTGTTTGGATTGAGGAAAATATAGATCAGTTTGCAAAATATATAGGATGTAGTGAATTCAAGGATGTAGGAAAAAGATACGGCTTTATAGAGTTAAGTTATAAGGGTTATAAACTTTCTTTTGATCCTCAAACTTTTATTCATATAGTTCTTCCTAAAAAAGCCAATGTATTGTCTTATGTATCTGATGATTTAAATAATTTTCCTTATGTATTTCGAGTGGACAATCTTTATTATTTTGGGAGATTAGATTTTAGAGATAGTACTGGAATAGTTTTTTTAGATCTTTTACATGATATTTTAGGAATTAAGTATCCTTCTTTTAAAAAAGCTCTTATAATTATTGATGAAATAAATCCTTTTACTGATGCATCTCTCCTTCAAGGAAAACTTCAAACGGTCTGTTGTCATCAGATTCCTTATTCTATAGTGGTGTATCCCACAGTAAAAAAGGATGGAAAATTATATTATCTTAGTGATAATGAAAAGCTTAGTAAGGTATTATTGGAAATAGAAAATAGTAATATTGGTATAATACAGGGAAGTTATTATGAGAAAAACTACGATTCAAAGATAAATAGTGATTTAAATCTTTTGGCAAGTTATGGAATACATCCCATTGCTTTTAAATTTTACGGTGTACCTTATAAAGAGAGATATATTGATGCTGCAAAATTCTTTAGGATCCTTCTCGGTGATGATCTGGTCTTTACAAAAAGATTGTATACACTTATCTATCCAATAAATGCAGGCTTTTATAATCCAAAGGATCCAAAGAATGTGAATTTAATTTTAAGAAAAGCAAAAGATTTTTTGGCTTTGAGGGATGCCATATTAGGAATTTCTATACCTATATATTTAGATAGGGAAGACATAGAAAGGCTTATACTGGGTTTGAAAGATTTGGGTTATGATTTTCTTGATCTTTTAAAAGAGCCATATCATGTGGAGAATAATAATTTAATAATAATGAATAAAAATGGGAAAAAAGTTGTTGTAAGCAATGTATTGCCGTATTCAAAAAGTAGATTAGAAAGGTTTTTTGAAAAATTTGTTGAATATTTAAGAATTATATTGATATTCGTAGTAACAAGTTTTATTGTTATTATTCTTTATCTTGTGTTTTCCAGAATCAGATTATATGAGAGGGGAAAAAGGCAGTGAAAGTTCTGACTTTCTGGGATTATGCTTTTGTAATATCCATGGTAATGACTTGGTCTGTTCTTTTATATCATATCTTGCTAACCTATTTTGGATATCGCTATTTTCTTATAAGTTTAGACTTTGAAGAAGATGAAGAGATAAAAGAGTATCCTTTTATCTCTGTTTTGGTGCCTGCTCATAATGAGGAAAAGGTTATAGGCAATACAGTAGATGCTATAGCGAGGGCTTATTATCCTCGTGATAAATTTGAAATCATAGTGATTAATGATAATTCTACTGATGGGACAGGAGAAGTATTAAAAGAGAAACAAAAGTTATATCCAAATCTTAAAGTACTTGAGATTAAGCCCCCCTTAGGAGCTAAGGGTAAATCAAATGCTCTAAATCAAGGATTAAAGATAGCGAAGGGAGATTATATATTGGTTTATGATGCTGATAATACTCCAGAAAGAAAAGCAATTTATAATTTAGTGAGATTTATAATTAAGGATGATAATCTTGGAGCAGTGGTAGGAAAGTTTAGAACGAGAAATAAAGATAAAAATCTTCTTACAAGGTTTATAAATATAGAAACACTTAGTTTCCAGTGGCTTATTCAAGCTTCAAGAAACTATTTTTTAGGTCTTACTACTATTCCTGGTACCAATTTTATAATTAGGAAAGATCTTTTGGAAAAAATTGGAGGATGGAATATTCATTCCCTTACTGAGGACACAGAGCTTACTATAAGGATATATAAGGAGGGATATAGAATAAAATGGATACCACAAGCAGTAACTTGGGAGCAAGAGCCAGAAAGATTAAAGATTTGGATAAAACAAAGAACAAGATGGGCAAGAGGTAATATTTCTGTTATTGCTCAGTATTTGAAGAATATATTTAGTTTAAGAAGCAAAATTGCTTTTGATATTATTTATTTCTCTTACATCTATCTTGTGGCTTTTTCTGCCATTTTAATATCAGATATTATTTTTGGGTTGGGGCTTTTAAAAGTTATAAAACTTCATTTGGGAGGGCCTCTATTTACTATATGGATATTAGCATATTTACTTTTTATAACTGAGACTTTTATATCTTTGAGCTTGGAAAGGGGAGAAGGTAATTTAAAAAATCTTCTACTTATATGTCTTATGTATTTTACATACTGTCAATTATGGCTTTTTGTTGTTATCAGGGCAATCTATTTTACTCTTAAAGATAGAATAACAGGTAAAACTGTGAAATGGTATAAAACAGAAAGGAGTTCAGAATAATGAGGAGATGTTTGTTTCTTTTTCTCATAATATTAATGATGGTTCCTGTTTTTGGCTATGATAATATAAAAGTGTACAATTTACCTATAACCTCTCAAGATGTTCTTCTTAATTTACCTTTAAATAGGTACTCTTTTTGGTTTTATATTCCGGAAGGTGTAAATATATTGGACAAGTGTTATTTAAATCTAAATTACTTTTATTCAGAGACCATAAAGTCTAATGAGTCTTTTTTTACCATTTTAATAAATGGATATCCTATATCCAGTAGTTCTATTGTAAAAAAAGAAGGAAACTATGTGAAACTTACTGTTAAGATTCCTGTAAGGAGATTAAAGCACGGCTTCAATGAATTAACAATTTCTACAAGACAAAGAAATATTGAGGGACCTTGTAAGGATTTGGATAATGATGCTAATTGGTTCATCATTAACAATACTTCTATTTTACATCTTGAAACATCAGATAAGCCTTATAAAATTTCTTATTTCCCTTATCCCTTTATGGATTTATTATCTCTAAAAGTGATTAATTCCAATATCTATTTAAATGAGGTATCAAATCAAAATTTAGATATTCTCTTTAAGCTTGTAAATAATCTTTCGATAAAGGAGAGATATAAAAGGCTTTCTTTTAGGGTGTTTTTGGATGATCCTTATGTTAAAAAAGGAGAAAATCAAATATTAATTGGAAGTTTAGAAAGATGGAGAATTTTTAATGATAAAAGTTTTACTAACATAGATGAGGATTCAGGTTTATTATATTTAGCTAAATACAATGATAATTTGCAAATATATATTTCTGGTAAAGGAAAGGGTATTGAAAAGTCTATAAAATATCTATTGAATCCTGAGCAGGTAAAATTAACAGAGACAAATCCTGTTATCATAACCTCGGAGCCTTCTTTATCTGAAAGAGAAATTGAAAGTAAGAAGGTTTTGACTTTAAAGGATCTTAGTTATAGTAATGTGGTAATTTCAGGAGCCCATCATCAAAGTTTTTCTTTCTCCTTAAAATTACCTATAGGTTATCAATCAATACAGACAGGTTCTTATATAGAGCTAAAATTTTCCCATTCTCCTGTATTAGATCCCGAGAAATCAGGTATAACTCTGTATATTAACGGGATTCCTGTAAAAGCAGAAAGGTTATATGGTGGGAATATAGAAAGTGGAAGATTAAAAGCATATTTTCCTAAGGATCTTTTGAAAGAAAAGGAATGGAATATTGAAATAAAAGTTTATCATGCATTGAAAGATGGGGATTGTGATAAAAGGTATGATGAGATTGCATGGACAAAGATAGATGGTGATTCTGTTATTTACTTAAATAAAGGTTATGCGGAAGAATATCCTAATTTGAGGAACATATGGAGTGGAAATTACCAGGATATCTATATATGGTTTCCTCAAAATCCAACTCCTTACGAAATATCTTTAATGGCTACATTGATAGGAAAGATTTCGCAAAACACAGGTAATATTTATAACTTTAAAGTAATTTTAGGGAATGAATTGAAAGAGGAAATGAAGGATAAGGATATCTTCTTTATAGGTAGTTTCTATGATGATAGATTAAGGAAAATTGAGAAAAATCTATGGGTAAAACCAGAAGGTAATAAATTTATATTTAAAAAAGATTTAGGTATATTCTTCGATGGTTTTACAACAGATATAGTTATGCAATCTGATTATTCTCCTCTTGGAGGAAATGGGAAACTATATGTTATCTTATACAATGACGAAAGTTCTCTTATTAAGTTTAATAATTTTTTAGATGATATAAGGAATATAGGAAAGATTTATGGACAAGTTTTCATAATGACAAAACTTGGAAATACATCATCTTTTAATCTTGTGGAAAGAAAAGAAAGATTTATATCTATTTTTGAATTCCGACCTTCGATTCTATATCTTGCAGTATTTATAATAGTTTTAGCAGTAAATATTATTATATTAATCTTTTTGAGAAAAAGGGAGGTCATGAAATAAAAGAATGTGAAAAATTTATTACAAAATATCATTATAGATACTATAAGAAGTTTGAATCCAAAAGATGCAATTAAAAAATATGTTTCCTATGATCCAGAATATAAATTGTTAAAGGTAAAGGAGAGAAAGTTTGAAATAAAAAGCAAAGTATATCTTCTTGCCGTTGGTAAAGCATCTTTTACAATGACCGAGGGGATTATAGAAATCTTAGGAGATCTGATAAATAAAGGATATGTAGTAGTACCTTATGGATATGAGGGATCTTTTGAGGGAAATATTGAGGTTATACATTCCTCTCATCCTATACCCGATGAGAATGGGGTTAAAGCTGCCGAGAAAATTTATGATTTTGTAAAAAGTATGGAGGAAGGGGATATATTAGTATTCTTATTATCGGGTGGAGGATCAGCTCTTCTTCCATTACCAAGAGATGGGATATTGCTTGAGGATAAGATAGAGACCACTAAACTTTTGTTATCATGTTCTGCCAGAATACAAGAGATAAATGCTGTCAGAAAGCATTTAAGCAAGATAAAAGGTGGACAACTTGCTGATATATGTAAAGGAACAATTGTTACTTTAATAATATCTGATGTTCTTGGAAATCCATTGGATAGTATTGCTTCTGGTCCTACTGTTCCTGATCCTACCACATATCAAGATGTTTACAATATTTTTATTAAATATGATTTATGGGAAAAGATACCAGATAGGGTTAAAGAGCTTATAAAGAAGGGAATGGCAGGAGATATTCCAGAGACTCCAAAATCTATCGACAGTAGGCATTATGCTTTGATTATCCTTTCTAATAGGGATTATTTAGAGAAAGTGATGCAGAGGTTAAAGGAATTAGGTTTCAATACTATTCTTGTTTCAGGTTTTTTAGAGGGTGAGGCGAGAGAAGTAGCTAAGGTAATTGCAGGTATAGTTAGAGAGATAAAATATTCAGGAAATCCTATTTCTTCACCATGTGCTCTTATTTTTGGGGGTGAAACAACAGTTACTATAAAGGGCAGTGGCTTAGGGGGTAGGAATCAAGAACTTGCTTTATCTTTTGCTATTGAAATAGATGATTTAGAGAAGGTTTATATGATGGCTTTTGCCACAGATGGAAGAGATGGTCCTTGTGATGCAGCTGGAGCATATGCCGATACTACTACTCTTAAAAGGGCACGAGAATTAGGATTAGATCCAGTATTATATCTTCTAAATAATGATTCATATCATTTTTTCGATAAGTTGGGTGATTTAATCAAAGTTGGACCTACGCATACAAATGTGAATGATATAGTTATAGTGATTATTTCTGATAATGATACTTAGTTGAAATTAGTTATAATTTATTATATAAATTTTTAAGAAGTTAAATAATTAAGGGGTGAAGATTATATCTTCTGAAAAAGAAAAATCTTTTGAAAACTCAAAGGACAGTAGTGATTGGGTAAATCTTAGCAGATATTTAATAAAGGCTCAAGAAGAAGAGAGAAAAAAGATTGCAAGAGAGTTACATGATGAAATAGGGCAAATACTTACTGCTATAAAGATTAACCTGGAATTACTAAAGAGGAAAATAGGTAAAGATTTTGAAGGGCAAATAGAAGAAAATATAAATTTAATAAATAGAGCTATAGAAGAGGTAAGAGATATTTCTTTAAACTTAAGACCTTCCCTTATTGATGATTTAGGACTAATTTCGGCTATAAAATGGCTTGTAGATAAAATTAAGGAAAAAAGTAATCTAAATATAGAACTCTCCTTGAAACTTGAACAAAAGGATATTCCTAAAGATTTTTCTATAACTATCTTCAGAATAATTCAAGAAGGTCTAACTAATGTTGTGAGACATGCTGAAGCTACAGAGGTTTTATTAAGAGTAATACAAGAAGATGATGAAATTGAGATATTTATTAAAGATAATGGAAAAGGATTTGATATAAAACAGGTTTTTAAGGATATTAGTAAAGGAAGGGCTTTAGGGCTTCTTGGTATAAAGGAAAGGGTTGAACTACTTAACGGAAGAATTGAGATTAAAAGTGAAATCCAAAAGGGTACAGAAATAAAAATTAATATTCCTTTAGAGAGAAATATATGAGTATAAAAATTATAATTGCTGATGACCATACTTTGGTAAGAGAAGGGATTAAATCTCTTTTAAAGGATGTTGAGGGCATAGAGGTAATTGCAGAGACAGGAGATGGAGAAGAAACGTTATTAAAAACATCCGATCTTAAACCAGATGTTTTAATACTTGATATTTCAATGCCAAAGGTTTCTGGAATAAGATTTTGTGAGAAGATTAAAGAAATTTCACCTGAAACCAAGATAATTATTTTATCTATGCATTTTTCTAAAGAATATGTAAGAGAAGCCTTTAGATATGGGGCTAAAGGTTATATATTAAAAGATTCCTCCTTCATTGAATTGGAATTCGCAATTAAATCAGTATATGAAGGTAATATATACATTAGTCCTAAGATAGCTCAAATGTTAGTAAAGGATTATTTGGATCTCCTTGAAAACCCATTAGAGGTTCTTACAGAACGTCAAAAGGAGATTCTTAAGTTAATAGCAGAGGGATATTCTACTAAAGAAATAGCTAATAAACTAAACTTAAGTGTAAAGACCGTTGAAACTCATGAATCTCAAATTATGGATAAGTTAGGAATATATGATATACCCGGACTTGTAAAATATGCCATTAAACATGGATTAACTGATATTTAATTTATATGTACCCATAAGAACTTTCCCTAAAAAATCTTAAGGAAAATCCTTATAGATTTATATCCATATCTATTCTATCCTTTTACAAGGAGGATGAAGTAGAAAAATGTATAAAGTAGTGCTTATTGATGATAGTAAAGATTTTATAAATTCTGCAGTAAAGATTTTGGAAGAAGAGAATTTTGAAGTTGTAGGTTTTGCTAATTCAGGCCAAGAAGGAATAAGAATTGTGAGAGAAAAAAAACCTGATCTTGTTTTTGTGGATATAGTTATGCCAGATATGGATGGTTTTGCCACTATAAAGGAAATAAAAAAAATGGAGAATCCACCTAAAACAATTATTTTAACTTTATATGATAACGAGGAATACAGAAAGGCAAGTAATGAAGTAGGAGCAGATGGCTTTATTTCAAAGTCAGAGCTGTTTTCTCATATTGACGAAATAATAGAAAAAATTGGGGGAAAAGAATATATGAAGACAATATTATTAGTGGATGATTCTAAGACTATCCGTAAAATGCTTATGACTGTATTATCAAAGATTCCCAAGGTTCAGTTTGAGGAAGCTGAAAGTGGTTTATTTGCTCTTGAAAAACTTGCATTAAAAAAGATTGATTTAGTGATTCTTGATCTTAATATGCCAGATATGCATGGAATTGAGGTTTTGAAATTCATGAGAAAGCATGATTTATATAAAGATATTCCTGTAATTATATTAACTACTCGTGGAGACGAAGAAATGAAGGAAACAGCTATAAAAGAAGGAGCTAATTTGTATGTGGTAAAACCCTTTAATCCCCAGGAACTTTTGGATAATGTTAAGAGGTTTTTGTTTAAGGAGTGAAATTAGATGAAAGATGATAAGGAGTTTTTAGATTCTTTATTGCAAGATTATTTTGCTGAATGTGATGAACACCTATTATCAATAAAGAAAAATCTTATTGCTTTAGAAGATTATTTAGACAAAGAAGTAATTAATGAGGAGATAATAAATGAGCTTTTTAGAAGTTTTCATACCATAAAAGGTCTTTCTGCCATGGTAGGTATATTGCAAGCTGAAAAATTATCACATCAATTGGAAAGTTATCTTAAATTGCTGAGGACTGGAAAAAAGAGTTTTAAAGAAGAAGATCTTTTATTACTTAGAGATGGTGTAAAGCTATTGGAAGAAGTCATTTTGTGCAAAAAGGAGAATAAAGAAATTCCTGATATAGAAGAGGCACTTTCCAAGTTAAAGGTACTCACTACTCATGATGAGACTCCTAAGGAATTTAAGGAAGAGGTAGAAAAGAAAAAAGAAGAAAGGGTATATAAAATTGTTTTTTATCCTTCTCAAGAACTATCTGAAAAAGGTATAAATGTAGAATTTTTAAGAAAAAATCTTCAAGAGAAGACCAAATTACTTAAAGCCATACCACAAGTGGATAAGGATAAAAAGATATATTTTGAGTTTTTGTTCTCTTGTGATGATGAATCAAATTTAGAATTTCTTAAAGAGTTGAATATTCAATATTATCCTGAAGAAGAAAAAGGAAGATTAGAGGAAAAAGTAAAATCTGTTCCAACTACCCTTTCTCCTACCACATTTATAAGAGTGGATCTTTCCAAATTAGATGAACTTATGAGGATTGTGGGAGAATTGGTAATTACAAAGTCAAGATTACAAGAAGATTTTAAAGAAATAGAATCGGTAGTATCACCAATAATGCAAAGTAGACTTTCTGAGACCATAAGACTTTTAGATAAGAATTTAAGAAATTTAAGAGAAAGTCTTATGAAAGTCAGATTAGTACCCATAGGAGAAGCTTTTGAAAGAATGCAGTTTGTTATAAGAGATCTTATTAGAGAAAGCAAGAAAAAAATAAATCTACATATATTGGGAAAAGAAACGGAACTTGACAAGTATATCGTGGAAAGATTAATAGATCCTCTTTTACATCTTGTAAGGAATGCTGTAAGTCATGGAATTGAGGAAGAGAAAGATAGATTGGAAAAGGGTAAAGATCCTTATGGGAATATATATTTAAGAGCTTATACTTCTGGAGATAATGTGATTATTGAAGTAGAAGACGACGGTAAAGGAATAGATAGAGATAAAATAGCGGATAAGGCGTTAGAGCTTGGAATGATAAGAGGTAGAGATGAATTAAATTCGGATGAAAAGGTGTTAGAAATTATATGTTCTCCAGATTTTTCCACACGAGATTCGGCAGATAGAGAAAGCGGAAGAGGAGTAGGTATGTCTGTAGTGAAAAATACCATCCAGGAATTGGGTGGTAATCTTTATTTGAGTAGTGAGAAAGATAAAGGCACAAGATTTATTTTGAAACTTCCTTTAACTCTTGCTATTTTGGATTCAGTATTGGTAGAGGTAGGAAAAGAAAGATATGCTATTCCTCAATCCTATATAAAGGAGATCATAGAGGTAAAAAATGAGGATATTGTAAGGTTCAAAGGGATAAAAATGATTCCCTATAGAGCCAAAAGTATTCCTGTATTATTTATTTCTGAGATTTTTAACCTTCCTACAGAGAAGAAAGAGAAATATCATCTTCTTATTGTAACAAAGGAAAATCAAGATATTGGAATAGGAGTTGATAAGGTAATAAGTGTGAAAGAGGCAGTAGTAAGACCTATTACGGATCCTATTATACTTAAAAATCCTGCCATTATGGGGGGAACAGATTTTGGGGATGGAAAAGTTGTACTGATTTTAAATATAGATGGACTTCTAAAGGGAAGGAGTGAAAAAAGTGTTTTACATCATTGATGAAGAAAATTCTTATGTGGTTTTTAAAATAGGTGAAACCTTTTACGGTATAAAAAGTAAGTATATTCAGCAGATAGAGATGGTGGAGAATATTACCCTTGTGCCTAATGCAACACCTTATGTTGATGGTGTTACCCTTTCTCGGGGAAAAGTAATACCAGTAATTAATTTAAGGGCAAGAATGGGATTAGAGAGAATTCCGTATGATATAAAAACAAGAATGATTGTTATTAAAATAGAAGATAAAGAGGTAGGGCTTATTGTAGATTCTGCTCGTGAATATATCTCTATACCACCAGATAAGATTCAAGAATCTTTTGAAAATATTTTTGGTATATCGGAAAAATTTTTGGAGGGAATTGCTAATCTTGGAGATAGATTAATTTTGATATTAAATCCTAAAGAGATTCTAAAAGAAGGAGGCTTAGAAGATGAAAAGGAGAAAAAGTGAGGAGTTAGATTTGGATAAATTAGAAAAATTGACTGAAGATTTGAAGATAATAACAATTGAATCAGAAAATATAACTTCTTCAACAGAAAATATCATATCTTCTACTAATGAACTTTCTACTTCTATAGAGGAACTCAAAGAAAACCTTGAAAGTTTTTCTTCTGCAGTAGAGGAAATTTCAGCAAGTATAGAGGAATTGTCTAATTCGATCCAGAGTGTAAATCAGATGTCCCAAGAGATGGCTACATCATCTCAAGAGATTTCTGCAAGTATCACGGAAATGTCCCAATCTATAAAAGGGGTTACGGCTGATGTTGATTCTCTTGCCTCTGCAGTAACACAGACGGCATCCTCTATAGAGGAAATATCTCGTTCAATTCAGCAAGTAGCAGATAATGCAAAAGAACTTTCGCAGTCTGCAGAAATAACAACTTCTTCTATAAATGAGATGGCCTCCTCTATTGAAGAGGTAACAGCTTCAGTTGAAAATTTATCTTCATCAGTGGAACAAATAGCAACTGCTATAGAAGAGATGGCAAGATCTATAGAGAATGTGGCAAAGAGAGCTGAAGATATAACTTCAGCGGTACAAAATAGTGCCACAAGTGCTATACAGCTTGATAAGTCTATAAGATCGGTAGTGGATATTACAAAAAGAGCTGATGAAACCTCAAAGAGACTTGAGAGAGAGGCAAAAGAAGGGGGAATTACAATTGAAAAAGCTATTCAAGGTATCAATAAGATAAGAAATGTGATGGAACAAATATCATCGGTAATTAAAGAAATGGGAAAAAGGGCAGGAGAAATTAATGAAATAGTGGATACTATAGACCTTATAGCTGAAAGAACTAATCTTCTTTCCTTAAATGCTTCCATAGAGGCAGCAAGAGCTGGAGAAGCAGGCAGAGGTTTTGCTGTGGTTGCAGAGGAGATAAGAAATTTGGCAGAAAGAGCTACAAAGGCTACTTCTGATATTGGAAAGATTATAAGAAATTTGCAAGAAGTGGCCCAAGAAGCTGTGTCAGCTTCTAAGGAGGGACTAAGAGTAGTAGAGGAAAGCACAAATCTTTCAGAAGAAGGAGCTAATGCTTTAAAGAGAATTCTTTCTGGAATAGAGGAGACAACTCTTATGATTTCTCAAATAGCAAGAGCCAGTGAGGAAGAGTTGGTGGCAGGTCAAAATATGGTTAATACCGTAAATATTACCTCTAAACAATCAGAAGAGATTGCAAAGGCAACCTCAGAGCAAAATAAAACAGCCCATTCTATAGTACAAAATGTAAACAATATTAGGAGAATAACAAAACAAATAACTGAAGCTATGCAGGAACAATCAAAAGCTGCCAGGGAAATATTAAGATCAGGGCAAGCAACCTCGAGACTTGCAAGCTTAGTACAAAAGGCTACAGAGGAGCAAGCAAAAGGAGCTAACCAGATTGTACAAGCAGTGGATTCAATGAGAAAAATTTCATTAAACACTGCAAAAGCTATGCAAGAACAGTCTATTGCCAGTGATCAAATTGCGAAAGAAACTGAAAGATTAGGTAAATTAATTAATAGTATAAGTAAGGCAATATCTGAGCAAGCTATTGCATCATCTCAAATTGTGAAGGCTATAGAGATGATAAGGAAACAACTTAATAGTATAAAGAAAGGAATGGATGAACAAGTTATTGCCAATAAAAATGTGTTTGAAAATATAACCAAAATAGCAAAACAGATAAAAGAAATAGCAGAAGCTAATAAGAGAAATATTAGTAATTTAGAGGCTCTATCAAAGAGTATTTCTAAGATACAAGAAGGTATGGATAAAATGGAGGAAAGAGAAAATGGAGGATAAAGAAAATTATGGTATTCTTACTACTGATAGAAATCTTATAATTACTTACTGGAATAGTTGGTTAGAAGAAAAAACAAAAATTCCAAGAGAGGATATAGTTGGAAAATTAATCACTGAGATATATCCTGATTTGATAGATAGAGGTATCACTAAAATCTTTGAAGAAGTACTTCAAAATGGTGTGGTAAGAATTCTATCTACAAGATTTCACAAGTATCTTATACCTATTGAACTATCCTATCCTTCCAAGTATTTTGATAAAATGAGACAGAGAGTTACTATTGCCCCGCTAAAGACAGAGAAAGAGGTTGTAGGTTTGATAATAACTATTGAGGATGTTACTCAGATTTTAGAAGAAGAAATGGAGTTAAAAGAGAAACTGAAAAGCCCTGATGAAAAGGAGAGAATTTTGGCTTTAAAGAAGTTAAGTCAAAGGGAAGATGAAGGAATAGTAGAAGCTATTAATGATGAAAGTTGGAAAGTAAGAAAGATTGCGGTGGAAGAGATAAAGAAAAAAAGTGGAAAATTTGCTTATGAACTTTTAAAGAGAATGAAAGAAGAATACCGAAATTTGAGTGTATTGAATAGTGTGATTCAAATTCTATCCTCCACTACTGATTTAGATATTTTATATGCCCTTTCTCAAATGTTGAAGGATAAAGATCCAGATTTAAGACTCTATACAGTTCAGATACTTTCAAATATTAATTTTGAAGAAGCAGAGGATCTTTTAATATCTGCCCTTTCAGATAGTAATCCTAATGTGGTGTTTTCAGCTATAGAAGGATTGGGGAATAAAAAATCTCAAAAAGCAGTACCTTATCTTTTGAAATTTCTTGAAAGTAAAGACTATTATTTAGGAGTAGCGATTTTAAATGCCTTAAAAGAAATAAATGATCCAACTATTATTGAGAAAATCTATCCTTATTTTGAAGATGAACTCTTTAAACCTCACGTAATAGAGATTTTAGGAGAATTGGGAGATAAAAATTCAGTAAAAATACTTGTAAATCATTTAAATCAATCGCCTGAATATATAGAAGATATTTTAGAGGCCTTAGGAAAAATATATAGAAGATATGAGAACATATACGAAGAGGGTGAATATATTGCTAAAGAGATAAAGGACAATTTAACACCCCAAGGGTTAAAAAATGTTTTAGATTTTATTTTTAAACTTAGAGAGGAAACTCTAAAAAACATCATACCTATTCTTGCCTACCTTAAGGATCCTACTGTGGAAAGATATTTAATAAAGTTTATTGGAAATCCAAACGTGAGAAATGAAATTATTGAGGTGCTTATTAAATATGGAAAAGAAATAGAGGATTTGCTTATAGAAAGCTTAAGGGATGAAGATATAGAGATAAAAACCTTAGCTATTATGGCCTTAGGAAGAATAGGAAGTAAAAAGGCAGTACCTTACATATTAGAACAATTAGAAGACGAAAATCTTACAATTGTTTGTGCAGGAGCGTTGGCCAAAATAGGAGATAGAAGGGCTTTTGATCCATTAATTAAGAAATTAGGACATCCTAATCCCTATATAAGACAGTCAATAATATCTGCCTTGAATTCTTTGGGGCATCCTGAAATGAGAGAAAGGGTAAAAGAACTCTTAGTAAGTAATAATTGTTATGAAAAGGAATCTGCTATAAAGATAATAGGATATTTTGGATATGAAGAGTATAAAGACGACTTAATAAAACTTTTGGAAGAGGATAATGAAGAAATAAGGAAAGCAGTATATGAGAATATAGTATTTTTTGATGATGAAAGAATTTTTGAGATTCTTAAAAGTGGTTTAGAAAAAGAGAAAAGAAAAATAAGGGAAGTGATAGCAAGAGCTTTAATATATATAGAAAAAGAAAAAGCATTACCATTAATAGAGATAGCATTAAAAGATTCCTCTCCTTGGGTAAGGTATTATGCAGTAAAATCCTTAGTTTTCCATAATCCTCCCTATATTATTGATTTGCTTGAAGATTTATTACACAGAGAGGAGTCAGAGTTAGTAAAGGCTATTATTATTGAATCCTTAGGAAAGATAGGAAATAAAAGAGCTATACCTTTAATCCAAAAATTTTTAGACTCTGATAACAAAGACTTAATATTAAATTCCATATCTGCTCTTGGTAACATAGATCATCCTGAGACCATACCTTTGCTTTTGCAATTTCTTAACTCCAGAGATAAAGATTTAAAAAAAGAAGCAATAAGAGCGTTAAAAAATAAGAAAAATCCTATAGTGATACAAAATATACTTTGGTGCACTATAACAGAAAATGATAAGGATATAATAAAAGAAGCTCTTTTGGCCTTTTTACAAATGGGTATCTTAGAAAGTTATAGGGCTATATTGTCTCTCAGTTTATATGCTGATAAGCGAGATATGGCTATTGATACTCTTTCTCAAATACCTTTAGAAGAAATCCCAAATTTATTGAAAGCATGTAACAATATAACAAAAATAGAAAAGAAAGCTTTGATTCTTGCTTTAGAGAGAAAAAGGAAAGGGGTTACAAAATATATTGCTCAATTTTTAAAAGACGATGATAGGGATGTAAAAATTCAAGCTATATTTTCTTTACACAATTTGGGTTCAATAGAAGAATATAAAATCCTTAAGGACTTCTTGTTAGAAGAGAAGGATTCTGAAATTATACAAATTGTAAAAAATATATTAGAAGGTAGGGAAATATGATTTTCTATCAAGAGACTTTAGATTTTCCTGGAAATTCTTTTTCTCTTCTCAGAGATTTAATCAAAGATAAAATTGGAATATATTACGATGATTCGAAGAAAGATATTTTAGCAGATAAACTTACTCCCCTTGCTTTAGAAAGGAATTTTACTAACTTTGTTGATTATTACTATTTCTTAAAATATGACCCTGAGGGAAAAGAGGAATGGGATAAAATAGCTGATGCTCTTTCTGTGCAAGAGACCTATTTCTTCAGAGAATATGAACATTTAAAAGTTTTATCTGAACATATTATTCCTGATCTTTATGAAAAAGGGGAAAGATATGTAAAGATATGGAGTAGTGCATGTGCTACAGGAGAGGAACCGTTGTCTATAGCTATTGTTTTAAATGAAAAGGGTTGGTTTGATAAGATGCGAATAGAAATATTTGCAAGCGATATAAGTAATTCTGCTTTAGAAAAGGCTAAAAAAGGAATTTATAAAGAAAGGTCTTTTAGAAATTTTCCAAATGATTTAATTGATAAATATTTTATAAAAGTAGAAAATGGGTATAAAATAATACCAGATATACATAAAAAGGTTATATGGAAAAAAGCAAATTTGGTAAGTAAGCAAGAGATAGTGGATTTATCGAAGTCAAAGATTATTTTTTGTAAAAATGTTTTTATATATTTTTCTGATGACATAATACAGAAAGTTATAAGGATATTTGAAGAGAATATGGAAAATCCTGGTTATCTCTTTATTGGATTATCAGAGTCCTTACTTAGATTTTCCCATTCCTTTGATTTACAAATTATTGGAGGTGCTTTTGTATATGTCAAAAAATAATCCAGATAGAATAATCCGAGTACTGGTTGTAGATGATTCTGCTTTTGTAAGAAAAGTATTAACTAATATTCTCTCTAAAAGTCCTTTTATTGAGGTAGTAGGGACTGCACGAGATGGAGAAGAAGCTCTTGAAAAGGTGGAAGAATTAAAACCTGATGTAGTAACCTTGGACCTTATTATGCCGAGACTTGATGGTATTGGCTTTTTAAAGGAACAAATGAAAAGAAGGCCTCTTCCTGTTGTAATAGTAAGTATAGCGAGTGAGACAGGAGATTTAGCTATTGAGGCTCTTAATTTAGGTGCAGTAGATATTATACAGAAACCTACTGCATTAGCCTCTGAAAAGATCTATGAGATATCCAATGAGCTTATAGAAAAAGTAAAAAACGCAAGTATGATATCTCTTAAAAAAGTCAAAAAAGTTATAAGCTTACCCACACCTAAATTAGAGATTAAAAAAGAAATTAAAAAGACCAGAGTAGATGTTGTGGTTATTGGAATCTCTACTGGAGGCCCACAGGCTTTGAGGTATTTAATACCAAAATTTCCAAGGGATTTTCCAGTTCCAATAGCTATTGTTATTCATATGCCAATAGGATATACAGAAATTTTTGCAGAAAAATTAAATGAAATATCTGAATTAGAGGTCAAAGAAGCGGAAGATGGTGATATCTTACAGGGAGGAAAGGTGTATATTGCACCTGCAGGCAAACATATGTTCTTTGAAAAAATGGATGATAAGGTTTTGGTGAGACTGGATTTAAAACCTTTAGATACTCTTCATAGACCTTCAGCAGATGTTTTGTTTAAATCTGCAGGAGAAATATTTGGTAGTAGAACTCTTGGTATTATAATGACAGGGATGGGAAATGATGGACTCTTAGGGGTAGAAGTAATAAAATCAAAAGGGGGAATTGTATTTACCGAATCTGAGGAAACATGTATAATTTACGGCATGCCAAGAGCTGTCGAAGAGAGAGGATTAAGTGATAAAAGTATTCCTCTTTATAATATGGCGGAAGAGATAATAAATTTTGTTATGGGGGGAAGCAATAATGAAAATTCTTCTTATTGATGATTCAAGTCTTGCAAGAAGGATTTTGAAAAGAGTATTAGAAAAGGAAAATCATGAAATAATTGAGGCAGGAAGTGGTATAGAGGGGTTGGAAAAATTTTATCTTGAGAAGCCTGATGTGGTATTTTTGGATCTTACTATGGAGGGATTAAATGGGCTTGAGGTTCTTGAAAAAATTAAGGAAATAGATAACTCTGCGAAGGTTATAATAGTTTCAGCTGATATACAAAGACAAACGAAAGAGCTTGCCACGCAAAAAGGGGCTACTGCTTTTTTAAATAAGCCAGTTGTTGAGGAAGAGGTTTTAAACATTCTTAAGAAAATTTCGGGAGGATAAGATATGATCTTAAATGAGAATCAAAAAGATGCTCTTTCCGAGCTTATTAATATTGCTTTCTCAAGAGCTGCAGCCTCTTTATCAGAGATTACAGGAGACAGAGTTTTATTGGAACCACCTAAGGTAGATATAGTTCCTATTGGTGAATTGCAGGGTAGGCTCATGAAAGAGATTAATGGCGATGTGACTACAGTACACCAGATATTCTCAGGACCTGTAGCAGGAGATGCACTTCTTCTTCTAGACTATCAGGGTGCTGTAAAACTTACAAACCTATTATCTGGAGAAGATTTGGAAGTTGATTATTTGACCCCATCTTTAAAAGAAGTATTAATGGAGATAGGAAATATTCTACTTAATGCATGTCTTGGAATGTTTGGAAACTTATTGCAGCTTCATATTACCTTTTCTGTTCCTAAAATCCATCTAGAAGCTCTCAATGTGATGCTTGACACTCTTGTAATATCTCAAGAGGAGTTAAAATATGCCTTAATAGCTATAACTCAGTTTAAGGTGAGAGATAGTAGTATAAAGGGATATTTGGTAATAATCTTGGGAGTCTCTTCCTTAGAAAGACTTTTGGAAAGCCTTGAAAAGATTGGATAAATATGAATGAACTTTTTCTTAGTAGTCTCATTACATGGCTTGAAGAATACAGTATATGGGGTATCTTCATTACAGATACCAATTTTAAAGTTATATTTTGGAATAAGTGGCTTGAAGTAAATACAGGAATAAAAAAAGAAAATATCATTGGACAAAATATTTTTGAGGTAGTTCCCCAGATTAAAAGATTTGAAAATTATTTTCAGCAGGTATTGCAAGGAAGTTCAGTTATTCTTTCTCAAAGATTTCATAAATACCTTATACCTATTGAAATAAAGGATGAAGAATATAAATATATGCAACAAACTGTACAGATGTTTCCTCTTTTAGAGGGAAATGTAGAAAAAGGCATAATAGCGATAATTGAAGACGTAACAGATAGGGTAAAAAGGGAAGAAAATTATAAAAAGCAAATAAGAAGTTTAAAGGTTTTAAATGATATTCAAAAATCTATTTTTACCTTAGATAGGGAAGAATTATTTGATAAACTTTTTGAAGGAGCTATAAAAATAAGTAATGCTCCCTTTGTTTATCTTTTTTTGATAAAAGATGGTAATTTTCTTCTGAAAAGATCTACAAAAAGTGTATTAGATTATTCAAAAGACTTAGAAAGCCCTTCTTGTATTTTAAAAAAAGTTCTTAGTGAAAGGAGAACTATTTATATACCTTATACTGGGGAAACAGATATAAAATGTGTTAATCCAGTATCAAATTCTGTCTTAGCTGTTCCTATATTAGGTAAAGAGAAGGTATTAGGCATATTAGTTTTAGAGTCTCTTGAAAGGAATTCTTTTAAACAGGATGATATTCTCAATTTAGAAACACTTACTATGCAAGCTGCCATAATCTTTGAGAATATTGAGCTATTAGAAGCGTTAAGGGAATCTGAGGCCAGGTATAGAGTTTTAGCAGAACAGTCTCTTACTGGTGTTTCTTTATTACAAGATAATAAATTCATATACACTAATTCAAGGTTTGTTGAGATCCTTGGTTATCCACCAAGACTTGAAACTCTAAATGATTTTACAAAATATGTTTATGAAGAGGACAAAAATAGATTTTTGGAAAGGTATAATCAGATATTAGAAAATACTTTTGAATATATAATAGATGAAATTAGAATAAGAAAAATAAATAACGAAATAGCATATTTAGAGATCTCTATGGTTAATGTTCTTTATAAAGGTAAAAAATCAATACTCCTATCAATTCTTGATATAACTTATAGGAAGAAGTTAGAAGAAGAATTAAAGTTACTCTCTATAACCGATGCTCTAACGGGCCTTTACAACCGGCGTGGATTTATGACTCTGGCAGAGCATACCTTCTCTATAGCTAATAGATTAAATAAAAAGATAATTGTTATGTTTATTGATCTTGATCACATGAAAGAAATAAATGATAAATATGGACATCAGGTGGGAGATCAAGCCCTTATTGATTTAGCTAATATTTTGAGAGAAACCCTTAGACAGAACGACCTTATAGCAAGGTTTGGTGGAGATGAATTTGTAATTATGGGTATTATAGGGGAAGAAAATCATAAAGAAATAGTCCTTAAAAGGCTTTTAGAAAAGATAGAAGAATTCAATAGCAAGCAAGATAGACCCTATAAGATATCTATAAGTATAGGAATTGTGACCTATGATCCTAAGAATCCTGTTTCTTTAGAAGATCTTCTTCAAAAAGCCGATGAAATCATGTATGAACAAAAAAGAATTAAAAAAGAGAAACTAAAAGGATAAGAGGGGATAAGGATTAAAAAATTATCCCTATCCCCTCTTTATTTTCTTATTTCTTAATCGAATAAGATTTTCATACTTTCATCGTGATCAAGATCCATTACATAGGTTATACCTGTAACTTCCGCAGCTTCTTTTGTAAGAGCTACAATATCATCTCTTGAGATAAATTCAAGCTTAAATTTTCTTGCTCCTGCCATAAATTGTTTTAAGCCGACAGCTAATCTATCAAAATATCCATAAACTGCAAGGGCTGCTGGTGGAATCTTTTTCCAATCTTCTCCAAAGAGTTTTTTCATTTCTGCAACTGCTACAAAGATTTCTTCTACATCATTACCATACTCTGCATAATCTTTTGGTATATTTCCACTCTTAATTAAGTTTCCAAGAGTTTTTCCTACCATAGCTGCAGTAAGTGTGGCTCTTCCCATAGCCACAAGCTTTACATATGGAGCTCCTAATGCAAGACCTTTAAAGATGTGATCTTCTAAGGTAAATCCACCAGCTATTGCTATTGCAGGTACATGTTTCCCTTTTTCTGCTAACATCTTTGCATATTTGTAGGTTAAAGCTTCCAAGTAGACGGTAGGAATACCCCATTCATTCATCATTCTCCATGGACTCATTCCAGTTCCACCGCCAGCGCCATCTACAATTAGTAAATCTGCCTTACCTTCAGATGCTGCTCTCAAAGCAAGGGCAAGATCTTTTGGTCTATAAGCTCCTGTCTTTAATGATATATATTTGGCTCCTCTTTTTCTGAGTTCATCTGCTCTTTTTACAAATCCCTCTACTGATGCCATACCAAGTCTTGAATGTCTTTCAAACTCCTTAATTCCACCCTTTGCAAATAACTCTTGAATTACAGGATCATCTGGATCAGGGAAAACAATATATCCTCTATCTTTTAACTGTTTTGCTCTCTTAATATCAGAGAGTTTTATTTCTCCTCCTATATCTTTTGCTCCTTGTCCCCATTTTATCTCTACAAATTCTATTCCTAAACTTTCAATCACATATTCCAATGTACCAAGTCTTGAATCTTCTACATTTTCTTGAACTATAACTCCACCATAACCATCTTTTTGCCATTCTTTAAATAATTTAATTCTTCTTTCCATTTCAGGAGATCTTACAACTTTTCCATTCTTGAATTCAGCATCTGGATCTACACCACATACATTTTCACCGACTCCTACCATTGTACCGAAGAGGGCAGATCCAATAGCGACGCCTTCCCAGTTATCTCTTGCGATGAAGGTAGATCCGAGACCTGTAGTAAACCATGGACCTCTTAATTTAATGTTACCTATTTTTGTTTCTATGTCTACTGCAGGAAAAGTTGCTTTATCAGGATCTGGTTCTACTCCTTGAGCTCCGACACAGGTACCATTGATATTGAAGTGGGAAAAATCTATTGGGTAGTCTTTTTCGGAGGCTGATGTTACTTTACCGTAAGGCTTTGGATAAATATATTCTCTTCCTCTTACAGCTGATTTTGCAATTTCACAATATCCAGGACATCCATCCAAACAGGTGACACACATTCCACTAAATGGAGAGTAATCTTTTAAGCGTAGGCGGGTTAAGGTAGCTTCTGAAAAGTTAGGTTTTGAAAAGGACATAAATTATGCACCTCCCTTAGTAATTTTCAAAAATTTATTTTAGGAATTCTAACATTTATATAATTATATTGTCAATACTGATTTTTAAAACATACAAAGGAAAGCTATTGCCTTATATTATGTTTATATTTTTTGTATAAGGATTTTAAAATTCTTTTATTGGTTTAGTAAGTTTAACTATCCATAATCTTGATCTTTTATCTACAGGAGAACCTTTTGTTATAGTGTATTTAATACTATTTTTATCATAATCATTTCTCTCAATAGTTTTTATTATTGGTGAATTGTTTGTAAACTCTAATCTTAATTTAGCAGGATCTAAGTAAATCTTTTCTCCGTTTAGAGTACAAAAGGAGATAGCTGATATCCCAAAATCATTATCGTTAGTTATTGCAAATGTTTTTTCATCAATTACTGTTAAACCTTCTGCTTTTAAAGGGAAGCCATATTCTGCTAAATTTACGATTATTTTGGTTTTAGCAGGAGTTATATTTTCAATCTCTCTTAATTGTTGCTTACTTTCGTACATATCTTTAGTGATTTTGGTTGCACAAGAGATGTCTACTTTTACAATGTATACAACTTTATCTCTCTCAATTATCAAAAATTGACCGTCACCTAAGGATACAATATCACCTATTTTAACTTGATTTGGTTTAAATATATTTTCAAAAGGAATTGCATAAAGATTGACTTCATCAGTGTTAGGATCAAGTTCTACTAAACAGATATAACTATCATTTCCTTTTAAGGGGGTTTGCATTATTGCATAAACTAAACCTGTATTAGGATCTATCGTAATACCTTCAAATCCTCTATTAGGAATTCTATTTGTTAGCATATGGGGTAAATTTAGTCCTGGAGAATATTTTTTAATAATTTTCCCGGATGAATCTACTTTTAAAATAAAAGGCCCATACTCATCAGCTATCCAGAAATTGCCATCTTTATCAATAGCGATTCCTTCTGGATCAATACCGTTTGGATCAAAATCTAATAATTTACTTAGATCAGTGCTTAAAGGTGCTTCAAGAGTAGAACCTATTTCTCCCGGAGGTATAGGTCTTCCAGAGGTATACTCTCCTTTAATATTCTTTATAGGAATGCTTTTTGTAATTTTAGCATGTTTGTCAGTAATCTCTATTTCTAATATTTGTGGTGTAAATTCTGGTACAGGAAAAACTACAGACTGAATGAAAGTATTATTGGTAGTTTTAACCGCAGGATCATTTTGTGTTCCACTTGGACCTGGGGTATTAGGGCCTCTATCGGTTAATGCATAGAATATGATTTTATTGTTATTGTAAAATTTTAAACAAAGTCCTGAACCGATGGAAATTGGAATATTATGTGTGTTTGTATCAATAGTGAATGGAATATCATAATCATTTGTGTTTACTATTTTTATATGAATTTCAGAAATAGGACCATCCGTGTATTTTACATTATATGTACCATAGATTTCTGACAAACTACTTAATAGATTTTCTAAAGCTATTTTTGGGTCTATAAGATCTATTTTTATATCCAATTTCTTAATTAAATCGTCTAAATCAGTATCATCGTTTATTTGAGTTTGTGTTATATTGTTAAATTTGTTTCTAAGCCATTCTGTTATTTGAATACCATTTGTAGGATCATTATCTTCATCTAATGAATAAAGGAGAATTGATGTTTTTATAGTTTTTATTGAGGGGTAATTATTTTTATCAATACTGTTTGGTATTAAGTCTAATAATGTTATATTGTCTTTTCCTATAGTCTCACCAATTATTAAGTTTCCAATTTTAAAAGTTATTTTTTCTCCTTGTATATATTTAAAATGTCCATATGTATCTGTGATGCCTTTTTGGGTTACAGACTCATATTCAATTCCAGATATATGGTTTAATGTTCCTATTAAGAAACTATTATTACAATAACCTGTTGAGGATAATAGAATTAATATAATGAGGATAAGAAATTTTTTCATTTTAAATTACCTCCTTAAGATATTTTTATAGATAATTATCTTTATATATGATTTAAAAGATGTTAAATTCTTTTGAAAAAGAGGTAAATAAGTGTTAAATAATGTTTAACAAGATTAAATTTAAACAATTCTTTAAATTGTCTAAAATAAATTTAATTAACTTTTAAATTTATATTAACACGGGTAAATTATAATAGTACTCGAAAACAATGAAAAAGGAGGGATGCTAAATGAAAGCAATCCTTAAACAGGTTAATATAATTCCAACATTAAGTGAAAAAGAGATAAAGACTATAAAGAAGGAAGAAAGAAATGTAAAAAATTTAGAAGTTGAGTATTTAATAATTGAATCTCCTGTAGTAAACTATTTAACATCAAGGATTGTATAGAGGTCACCTACCCCCATTACCGTATCAAAATAAGGGAAGCCTTCGGGCTTCCCTTATTTATTACTATTATAGGGAAGCTTTAAGAGTCGATATCTTATCTTTTAATTTGGGATTATTACTTACTTCAAATAAAGATAAAATATCATATGTAAACAATTTCACTTCTTCCTCTGAAATTAATGTAAGTTTATTTAAGATATACCTCCAATTGATGGGATAGTCTTCTATAATCTTTTCTACTATAAATCTTGTATCTCTTGAATCTTTATCTATAAACTCTCGCACTTTTTTGTAAATTTCTATATATTTACTATTATTTTTGTATTCATTTTTAATATCTTTCCAAAGTTCAATAAATTTATGTATAATTGTCGACTTTTCTTTTCCAAATATAGAAATAATTTTACCTTCATCTATTAGTTTGCTGAAAATAATTAGGTTCTTTTTCTCGTCAAAGATAAAATCTCTTACAAAAGTTTCTAAATTTCTATTACCATTCAAAAACCATGAAAGGATTTCTTCCTCCAAAGAAGATATCTCTCCATTATATATGTATAGGTCTCTTAGTTGATTGTCACTAAAGTTTTGATATAAGTGATTTGTATTTAAGTCAAGATATTTTTTGTATAAAGGTTCTTCTATGGAAAAGAGTTTTATCAGAAAGTCTTTTACAAAATCTTGTATGGCTTTGTGAGAAAAATCTTTTATAGTTTTATAGATATGGTCCCAAGGAATCTTTTCATCATAAATCAAGTTTTCATAAACATTTTCTATATCTTCTTGGTTGATAGTTTCCTCTTTAATGTATTTATAAAAATGAAGAGGGGAGATATTATAAGGTGAAATTATCTCCTTAAAAATCTCTTTAAGATATGATCCACTTCTATCTATAAATTTTCTGGCAAAATCTCTTAATTTTTGTTCATTAATTTTTAGTTTATTGGATTCTTTTATTAAATAATCCCATATACGACAAAAGAGATAAAACCAGAAGATATTAGTATCATCAGTAATTCTTATGATCTTTTTGTCTTTATTGAGCTTTATTATGTTTTCTAATCCTTCTGTTTTTATTCCTTTGTATTCTCCTATAATTTCCTTAACGTTTTTTATTCCATCAAGAATAGAAACAATTTTGTATTCTTCTTCAGATAAATCCTCCATATTTATCGGTACTAAAATA
Source organism: uncultured Dictyoglomota bacterium (assembly GCA_964654465.1). Taxonomy (GTDB): domain Bacteria; phylum Dictyoglomota; class Dictyoglomia; order Dictyoglomales; family Dictyoglomaceae; genus Dictyoglomus. The sequence goes on along the minus strand of CAZZIO010000072.1, from coordinate 21,089 downwards.
AAATCAGAGAAATAATTCATTTTATCCACATATGTATCCAGTTGAAATAAAACTTCAAAAATATCTAATGTCATGGTAGATTTGGGTGGGTTGATGTTCTGTAAAAAATTAAAATTTCCTTTTGACCATAAGAATATATCTATTAGGGCATCTATACCTTCTAATTTTCCAGACTTTGCATAAACTATTTTTCCCTCTGAAAAATAAACTTCTGCCAGATTCTCATTGTATTCTAATTGAAGTTTGCCGTTTTTTTTGCTAATGGAGATTAACTGGAATATTTCCCACATGGACATTGTTGAGATATCTCCTTTAAGTCCCATAAGCTCACCTTCTTTTTTATTTATAAAAGAGGCTGACATATGCCAGCCTCTTTAAATTTTCCATAATTTTCAATGGCTTTCTTTTATTGTTTTAAGACTTCTTCCCATGTTGTTACAGGCCATGTTGTTTTAAAGAGCTCTTCAACAGCTGGTTTTGCTTTTTCTCTTATTTGTTGCATTGTTTTAGAATCTAAATAGATCACTGTCATACCATTTTCTATAAGAGACTTTAGTATGTTATTTTCGTTTTCAAAGAGTTTTTTAGTGGCTTGGTCACATACCTTTTCAACTGTTTCTCTAAATAATTGTTGATCTGAAAGGGTTAGCCTATCAAAGGTTGGTTTATACATGTGTACCCATCCGAAGGAAACAAGGTGATTTGTGATTATGAGATATTTTTGTACTTCGTATAATTTATATCCAGATATCTGAGTAAGATCACCTTCAGAAGCTTCAGCTGTCCCTTCTTTTAGGGCTTGATATAATCCTGTGAGAGGTACAGGGACTGGCTTAGTGCCAAGGGCTTCCCAAACTTTAATCCAAGTTGGTACTACAGGAAGTCTGAGTTTTAGCCCTTCTAAGTCTTTTAGTCCAAGTATTGGTTTGTTAGAGGTCATTTGTCTATAGCCTCGATATAGATATCCAAGAGTATACATTTTACCTTTTGTTAAGATCTCTGCTTTAGCTTTTTCTCCAATTGGTCCTTTCATTAGGCGGAAGAAATGTTCGTAATCTTTTAAAACAAAGGGAGCATTTATAAAGAAGTATTGTGGAGCAAATACTTCTAAGGCTCTGCCACCAGTGAATTGCATGTCGACTTCTCCTTTTGCACATTTGTCATTTACGCCTTCTTCTGTATCTTGGGCAATTTGTAGTTCTATTCTTATTCTTCCTTTTGTTTCTGCTTCAATTATAGACTTAAAGTTTTCCATAGCATCAGTTATGATATGTCCCTTGGGGAAAGGTGTAGCTGCTTTTATAGTAGTAATGTTTTGAGCATTGATATTGTTTATGGCAAATACTACACAAAGGGTTAAAATTAAGATAAAATATTTCTTCATATAGAACCCCCCTATTATTTATTTTAAGGCTGGGAAGAACATTCTTGATTTCTTCCCAGCCTTATTTTTTAAAGCTCTATTTTTCTTCCTTCTTCACTTGATAGATATCCTGCATATATTACTTTTATAGTTTCCTTAGCAAGTTCAAAATTTGATATAGGTTCTTTATCTTCTATTACTGATATAGCAAAGTCCTTTAATTCTTGAGGAAAGCCTCTGGTCCAGAAATCATCAGGGGATGGAAAATTCCAGCCTTCTTTTGTTTCTATTTTTTCAGCAATATATTCATCTTTCCAAATTTCCTTTTCAGGAGCGTAGGCTACCATCATATTGTTTGGATTTATATTTGCATATATCTGACCTTTGGATAGAGATACTTGAATCCAATTTTTTAGACCTCCCAAACTAATATCATTGGAGAATATAATTCCTTTTGTTCCATCCTCAAAATTGATTATAAGGATTGACCAGTCCTCTACATCTTCCCAGGCAGTTGCTACGTAGTGCTTTTCTTCTCTTATAAAAGGTTCTATCTTGGTAAGATTTCCTATCTCTGCTAACACAGATTTTGCTTTAATAGGTTTTCCATATCTTTGGATTCCCTCATAATATTTTAAATGAAGAACAACAGCTACAGGATGAGACCCAAGTCTCATCAGGCTTCCTCCGCCTGATGTTCTCCAGAGCTTAGCATAACTTGCATGAGAGCCAGAATGGCTACATTCTGCCCGAATTTCTAAGATAGTAGAGGAAGAAGCTGATATCATTCTTTTCATTTTCTCAATAGAGGGAGCGTATATTAAATTTTCACCGTACATAAACTTTATATTATTTTCTTTAATGGCTTTTTCTACTTTCTCTATTTTTTCTAATACCTTTTTATACATATGACTCTTTGGTACTTCTATGCCGACAAATTCCTTTTCACTGTCTTCTCCAAAATACCCAGTAAGAGGTTTTTCGCATATCACATTTTTTTTATTTTTAGCAGCACAAATTATTACTTCATCATGTAGGTTGGTAGGTGTGCATATATCAACTATATCTATATCAGGAGAAGTACATAATTCCTCAAAATTATCAAATACTTTAGGAATATTATATTCTCTTGCAAAGTTCTCTGCGTTCTCTTTTTTTCTGGAACAAATCCCTGCTATTTGTGCATATGGAGCAATTTCTTTATATGCAGCTATATGAATTTTAGCTATAAAACCTGTACCTACAAGTCCTATCCTTGCCTTTTCCATAAGGCCCCTCCTTTACGATATTACCAGAATATCCGGTCTAACAAAATTTATTCTCTCTATTTCCAAATTTATAGTGGGGAAAATAATTGGTTTTGTAATCATTAATAGTCCTTTCTCTGTTACTATAAATCCATCTTCTGATTTAGTACCTGAAATAGAAGGATTCCAGCAAAAAGCCTGATTTTTTAAAATTCTATCTGGGGTAGATGGTGTTACTCTTATCTCTCTGGGATAATAACCTATGCATCCTCCTTGGTGATGTAGTTTCCATTCATCTTTGTATCCTCTTTTTTCATACTCTTCTATAGCTGCTAAAACTGGAACTCTCATTTCTTCTCCAATCTTAGTTTTAGCAATCATAATGCATTCGATTTCTACATTGTCTCTATATTGTTTCTTTAGACTTTCTGGTAAGTTCCCAAAATATACCATGCGGGTAATAGTGGCAATTAAACCTTTGTATCGAGCATTTACTGACGCCATAACATATTTTTCTATTTTTTTGTTTTTGGATATGGGATGTCTATAATTTTTAATTCTTTCGTCAGAGGAAACCATAAAAGCTGTAGGTTCTATTCCTTCTTTCCATAATTTGGCTGATATTTTTCCTGCTACTTCTAATTCTGTATCGCCAGGTTTTGTTTCATACATCAGCACTTCTTCTACTATTCTTGATAATTTTTCTCCTAAGAATATATACCTTTCTATTTCTCCCTCTGTAAGCTCAAAGCGAAGTTTTCTAAAGGAATTTTCTACAAATTGTGTGCCTGGAAGAACTATATCACATCCTATTTCTCCGTTTTTGACTATATTTCTTACTATTTCCATCTCTTTGTCTTCATACCATTCATATTCAAGAACTTCAAAGCCAATATCTCCTACTTCTTCATCTTTCATTCTTCGTGCCTCAATCTTATTAGCAATTACAAATTGATCATTACGAGTAATTAATACTGATGTGACTCCCATCTCTGTTGCTATTCCTACAAAATTTACTCCACCTGCTGTTATCCATGAGAAATTTGGTTGTTTCTTAATGAGCATAGCTGACAATTTATTTTCTTCCATAAATTTTCTAACTTTCTCTAACTTTATTTTTACTTCCTGTTTTCTTTCCATTTTTAACCTCCTTACCTTTTACTTCCTTTTCTTGTAGGAAATACTGCAAAAACTATTGAGAGTACTGATAATACAAGAAGAAGTAACGAAATGGGGCTTCTAAACATAATAGTCCAATCATTTCCGGATAGGATTAGTGCTCTGTTTAAGTTTTGCTCAGCCATAGGTCCTAATATCAATCCTAAGATTAAAGGGGTTGAAGGAAAGGCATGTTTTCTCATGAAATATCCAAAGAGTCCAAAGGCTATTGCTACTCCAACATCATATAAGCTATTTCTAATGGCAAAAGACCCAATAATTGCGAATATCAATATAATTGGCATTAGTATTTTCTTTGGAACTTCTAATATGTATGGAGCAATTAAAGTAGATATGAATCCTGTTATTAACATAAGAAATTGAATTATAAACCAACCTGCAAAAAAGGAGTACACAAGGTCAGGAGTAGATTGGAAAAGAAGTGGTCCAGGTCTAACTCCTATAAGGATCATGGCTCCGAGCATAACAGCAGTAACCACATCTCCTGGTACGCCTAGAGCGAGAGTAGGAACTAAAGCTCCACCTGTTACTGAGTTGTTAGCACATTCTACAACAGCTATACCTTCAATAGCCCCTTTTCCAAATTTTTCCTTTTTTCTTGACCAACTTCGTAATTGGTTATATGCTAAATAAGTAGCAATAGTTCCTCCTGTTCCTGGAATTATGCCTAAAGCTATGCCAATTATGGCTCCAACCAATATAGGTATTATTATAGATTTATATTCCTCTTTGGATAAAAATATGTTTGAGATTTTTTGTTTTGGTATTATTTCCTCTTTTTCTTTCTCAAGTTCCATCATAATCTCAGTTATAGCAAAAATACCTATTAACACTGGTAAAAGTTCAAATCCAGCAGAAAGAGATGGTATTCCAAAGATAAATCTTGTAGAGCCTCTTATATTTTCAATTCCTACTGTTGAGATAAAAAGACCCAATAATCCCGAAATAATTCCTTTTAGTAAATTTTTGCCAGAAACACTTGCAATGATTGATAATCCAAAGATTGCTAAAGCAAAATAGTCTATGGGAGAAAATTTAAGGGCAAAATTTGCAAGTTGAGGAGCTAATAAAGCTAAAATAATGCCACTTAAAATGCCCCCACTTACAGAAGCAATTAAAGCTGTAAATATAGCTTTCCCTGCCTTACCTTGTCTTCCTAAAGGATAGCCATCAATTAATGTAGCTGCTGCGGAGGGAGTCCCTGGTACTCCAAGAAGGATTGCTGAGATAGAACCTCCAAACATGGAGCCAGAATACATTCCTGCTAACATTAAAAGGGCTAATTTAGGATCTAAGTAATAAGTAAATGGAAGTAATAATATTATCCCCATAGATGATGTAACACCTGGGAGGGCGCCAACTATGATTCCTCCTACTGTTCCAATTAACATAAGGATTAAATTACCAGGTTGGATTGCAATTTTTAAGCCTTCTAACCAATAGTTAATCATTTTTCTTTCACCTCTAATCAAAATAAACTTGGAAGTGGTAAGGGTACTTTAAATATGCTAAAAAATACATAATAAACTAATATTGTAAATACAATACTAATGATTACCCCGAATATCCATTTTTTGTATCCAAAAAGATAAAGTGTAGCCATCATTAAAAATGGTGTAAGATACAGAAAACCTATATAGGATACAAGATAAACATATAAAAAACATAGAAGAGTTAATAAAAATATCTTTTTTAAATCTTTAAAAGAGTATAACTTTACTGTTTCTTCTGTCTTTTTAATTCCTTGATATACTAATAGAAGACCACATATGATAAGGCCATAGGATATAATCATAGGAAAATCTCCAGCTCCAAGTCCTAAGGGAGATTTTGGAAGTGAAAAAGAATTAATAAGAATGAAAATTCCTAAAATAATTATTCCCAATCCAATTCTGGTGTCCCAGCTAATTTTTAATTTCATAAAAGATAACCCTCCTAAATCTTAAATTCCCCCTACCCATAGAGGGTAGGGGGAAGGTTTTTAATATTTATATTTGGTTCCTAATTTATTTGTTTTAATCAGATTTTCATAATAAGCATTGTAATCTTGTATGAATTTTGAGAAAGAAGATGGTCCTCTATATTCTAAGGTTAAGGAAAGTTCTTTTGCCTTCTTTACGAAATCTGGATCTCTCATACATCTCAAGAAGATAGTATGGAGTCTATCTACAATCTCTTTTGGGGTACCTTTCTGGACAGCTACTCCTCTCCACATTCCAAATTTAAAATTGAATCCTTGTTCTTTTGCAGTAGGTACGTCAGGATATTTATCAAGTCTTTTATCTCCAAAAACCCCTAATATTCTTAATTGTCCAGCATCTACATTGTTAAGACCTTCTGGAGCAGCCCCCATGTAAGAGTTAATATGTCCGCCAACTAAAGCAGTCACGGCAGGACCTCCACCTTCAAAAGGAACATGGGTTAATTTAATCTTTGTAAAACTTTCAAAGGCAAGAGCTGCAAGATGTGTACCTCCACCTGCTCCTCCGTTACCTATGGTAATTTTTCCTGGATTCTGTTTTGCATACTCTACATACTCTTTTAAATCTTTCCAAGGAGCGTCTTTTCTTACTAATATGTAGCATGGGTCATTGACGATTAAAATTACAGGCTCAAAAGAATTTACATCAAAATTTACAGGATCCATATGAGATTTTATTAGTATAGGAGCTGCGAAGGAGAGTAAGGTATAGCCATCAGGTTTTGCTCGTAGGAACTCTATAGTACCAGGAACTGCTCCACCACCGGGAATATTATTCACTACTAATGGCTGTCCATTGGCATATTTAGGAAATACAGAAGCTATAGCTCTGAAAAGCACGTCTGTTGCTCCACCTGCAGACCATGGAACAATTATCTGTACTGGTCTTCTGGGATAATCTACGCTGGTTCCAATATTTAAAAGAAGAAGCAAAAATAAAGAGATAGCGATAAATGTTCTTAAACGCATAGGTATAACCCCCCCATTTATAGTTTTTGGCTTGCGATTTTGGGATATGTTATCACCTCCTTATTTTAAAATCTAATTTTTCATGCTATTTAAAAATACCAAATCTTCTATATTCATTTAAAATCGTATATTATAAAACTTTAGGCTTTAAAATAATTTTAATCTACCTTCAGTTTTTTTATAGCAAAAAATAAGAAAAATTTCAATAGATTTTTTGATTTGTTTTTATAGTAATATACAAAAAAATATTTACTACAATATTTTGGGGATTATCTTTATCTCTTATTTGTAGAAAATTTTCTTCTTAAAAAGTTTTTTTTCTATTTTTAATCGTAATTAAAAAATTTTCCCATGTCTATAAGTTTATATGTTCTTTTTGAAGGTTTAATATCTTTTTATATCTTTCTACTACTTTATCAACAATCTTTTCCCATGGTTTATAAAGGGTTTTTTGGGCATTCTCTCCAACAGATTTTAATCTTTCTCTATCAGAGATTATTTGAGAGATTTTCTCAGCATAAATATATGGATCATTCTGGGATAAGAAGCCATTATACCCATCTATAATCTCTTCTGCTATATTTGAATTCTCAATAACCAAGGAAGGACATTTGATAGCTGAAGCCTCTTGAAGAACAATCGCAGAGGTATCATAAAGGGATGGGAATGTAAATAAATCTGCTCTTGCATAGTATGCTTTTAGAAGTTCTCGATCTAAAATTTTTCCAGTAAATATTACAATTTCATCAAGATTAAGTTTATGTGTTAAGTCTTTGAAATATTTCTCATCCTTTCCTGTCCCTATAAGAATAGCTTTAAAGTGATAGCCTCTGTCTTTTAGTATTTTGAAAGATTTCAATAACAGCTCTATATTTTTTTGCTTTATTATTTGTCCTACAAAAAGAAATAAAATTTCGTCTTCTTTTAAATTATGGATTTTATTTATTTTTTCTCTATATTCTTGAGGATTTTCAGGAGGAATAAAATCAGTCCCATTAGGCATTATTTTTATATCTTTTTTGAAGCCATATGATCTTAAAGTTTCTGCGGTAGAATGATTTACTGTCCAAACCTCATCTACTTGGTTATAGAATTCTACTATTAGTTTTACTGCTATTTTGCTTATAAGATCAGATTTTGTTGCGGATTTAAAATCATCATAATATTTTGTATGAAAGGTAGCTACTATGGGTATTTTTTTCTTTCTTGCTATATATAACCCTAAGAGTCCTGTGGAGAAAGGAGAATGGGCATGTATTATGTCAAAAGGAATTTTCTCAATTTTTTTTATTGTATTAATGTCTAAAAAAGGAATTCCGAGTCTATATGGGGGTCTAAATATGAGAGGTAATGAAAAGTACCTAATAACTTCAAATTCTTCATTATCTTTATATTTAGGGTATGCAGGAGTAATTACATAGGATAAACCATGTTTTTTGTTTATCCAATATGCATAATTTTTAACTGTTATAGCTACTCCATCTATTACTGGAGGAAAGGAATCATTAAATAATCCTACAATCATATTCGGGATAGATTATATCATTTAAAGCTCTTGTCTTTCAAAAGATATTATTCCTGATATTAATAAGATGAAAGAATATATGAGGGTGAAAGTTATATTTTTTAATGCATCCTTCCATATTACACTTTTTAAGATCCATTCATTTTGTAAAGAAGAGAGAGACATAGGATTGTATGGATCCATATTGGGAAATATAGAAAGAAGATTAAAAATAATAAATATTCCTAAGAAAATACCTGCTGATTGAATGAAATTGTTGCCTAAGGAGCTTGAGAAGATAATAAGTGATAAAATAAAAAAGATATAGATAAAATATAGCAACATAGCTGAAAGTGAATTTTGTATGGGAAATTTTGAAAAAAGGAAATATGTATAATAGGTACAAGCTATAAAGGAGATTAGTAGAAAGGTATAGGTTATTATTATTTGAAAAAGGAATTTAGAAAGTATCCATTTTTTTCTGTCAATACCTAAAGCAATAAAGATGCTTGCAGTGTTTTTATTTTTCTCTTCAGAGATACTTCCAATGAAAAGTAAAACTATAATAAGAAATACTATCTGATTTAAATTTTTGAAAAACTGCATAAAAGCATCTTTCCAAGTAGGAGGAGGAAGTTGTATTATGAGACCTTGCATTTCTTGATTTTTGACAAGACTTTCTATAATTTCTGGTGTAAATTTAGCAATTATAGGACTTGAAATTCCAAAGAATAGGAGGGAAAAAAGAAGAACATAAATTTTTCCTGTTTTTAAAAACTCCTTTAATTCCTTTTTCATTAATTTCCATATCATGATATCACCTCAAAGAATATGTCTTCAATGGTAGGTTCAAGAAATTCAAAATGTATTAATGAGAGGTTATTCTCAGAAATAATTTTGGGAATTTCTTTCTGTGCCATAGATATATTATTGATATTTAATAATAAGCTTTTATTGTGAGTTGTAATATTTATAACCCAAGGTTTATCTTTAAGTTTTTCCAATAGTATATCTTTATTATCTACTTCAATAGTGATCAATCTTTTAGCATATCTCTTTTTAAGTTCCTCTACATTCTCATTAAGAAGAAGCTTTCCATCCTTTATTATAGCTACTTTATCACATATTTTTTCTACATCTGAGAGAATGTGTGTTGAGAAAAATATGGTTTTACTACCTTTTAGAGATTTAATAAGATCCAAGATTTCCTTTCTGCCTTGTGGATCAAGGGCTGATGTAGGTTCATCCAATATTAGAAGTTTAGGGTTATGGAGCAATGTTTGAGCAATACCAAGGCGTTGTTTCATACCTCTTGAAAATGTACCAATTCTTTTTTTCTCATTTTTCAAATCAACCAATTCGAGTACTTCATCTACTCTTTTTTTATCTACTCCTAATATTTCGGCTAATATTTTCAAGTATTCTTTAGCTGTAAAGTAATTGTAAAAATTTGGTACATCTGGTAGAAATCCAATTTTTCTTAAATAATTTTTACTTTTTAATATGTTTTCTCCCATAATAATAGCGTAACCTTTGGTTGGTTTTGCGAGATTCAATAATAGTCTTATAGTGGTTGTTTTTCCTGCACCGTTTGGTCCTAAGTATCCAAAGATTATTCCTTCTGGCACTTCTAAGTTAAGATTATCTAATGCCTTTTTGTTTTTGTAATATTTACAAAGGTTAAAAGTTTCAATTATATTCATGATTTTCTCCCAAAGATAAAATATAAAATTGGTCCTAGTATACCCAAGGCCAAGATTATAATTACCCAAGGAATCTTATTTTCCCATCTTATTTCTTCTTTGTTTCTCTTTATTAAATCAATTAATGCTGTAAACTGAAAGATTATCTGTATAATAATAAGAGGTAATAATAAGGGAAAATTTTTAGTTAAATATTCCATTTTAGTTTTTCTCCTTTCTTTCTAATTTCTGGTAAAGGATAAAGGAATAAAGAGTGGTACCTAAAACTATAAGAAGTATTGATAACATGAGAACTATCAAATTTATAAATGTAGGCAAAAAGCCGGCAATTATAATAAATATTCCACCAATAATAAATATATATCCTCCAAATCTATGAGTTTTTTTCCATACCTCTTCGTTGGATAAGGTCCAAGGTGTTCTTATTCCTACAAACCAATTAGGCTTTATTCTTGGCATGTAGTTTCCTAATATGATGAAAAGAAGTCCGACTAATGTTGGTGTTATTTTAGGTATTAAATCTTTAGGACCTCCTAAGGTGACTATAATGATCGCCATCTGTAGTGTAAATAAAAAAAAGATATAGGCATATTTTATTATCTGATATACTTTTTCGAATTTTTGATAATTTTCCTTTTTGGGATCTAAATAAGGAAGTACTAAAAATAATAAGTAGAAACCAAGACTCATTAAAGGTATGCCAAAAAGACCTTCAAATTTTGAGCCATATCTATCTATTTCTCCTTTAAAGTTCCAATGCATTGGGATTTTTTCAGGAAAATAAGGATAGAAAAAGATTCCAATAATAAACATAAGGGTAATTAGTATAATAATTGCTATATCCTTTTTTATAGAGCCTTTTAAACTATACATTTGTTTTTTTATCCTCCTTTATGAAATTGTTCATAAACCAAATAATAATCTCTTGAAACACAGTGGTATTTAGGGAATAGATAATATATTTTCCTCTCTTTTCATCAGTAATAAGCTCTGCCTGTTTTAATATCTCTAAATGGTGGGAAATAGTGGGCCATGATTTTTGAAATCTATCAGCAATCTCTCCTGCAGTCATGTCTCTTTCGGAGAGTATTTTTAATATCTCTCTTCTTGTCTCATCACTCAAGGCCTTGAATAAAAGATTAAACCTCATACTTTAATGTTTCTATTATTTAGATAAATATCTAAATGTATTTTAACACAAATCTTTTGAGTTGAAAAGTAAAGATAAAAAAGAGGGGGACCTTAGTCCCCCTACAAGATGAAAGTTTTATATATTTAGATACTATTGTTTTATGAAAAATTGTTCTGGGAATGCATTTAGAGGAGTGAAAAGAGGAGCATCACTGATTAGATCTTCTGGTACATTTCTAAAATTATTTTTAACTATTACTAATTGTGGGAGAGCCCCAACAGTACCAATAATCCATATATTTTTCTTATGTAGGCTTACAATCTGCCTAATAAGTTGATCTCTCTTTTTAGCATCTATGGTTTGGTTGACTTCGTCCCATAAATCATATAGTTTCTTTATATCTCCTGTTGGTTCTTCTCCTTCTTTTCCTTTTGTCCAATACCATCTAGCATAAAGAGGTGCCCAAGGACCATCGGTTATAGTACCTAAAATTCTTCCAGGACTGAGAATGAAGTTAGAACATCTATCCATAACCCAGACTCCAATTTCTATATCTCCAGAGTTACAATTAGTGGTATATAAGCTTCTGTCTATTTGTTTAATTATAGTTTTTATTCCGATAGCTTCCCAGTAGCTCTTTATTAATTCCATCACATTAATATTGGCATTTCCAGGATATGTTGTAAAGCTTATTATTAATTCTATAGGTTTTCCATCTGGCCCTATTCTAAACCCATCTTTTCCAACTTTAAGCCCCATAAGATCAAGAAGTTTTCTTGCTCTTTGAGGATCGTATTGAGCATAGGCTTTTTCCCATCCTGGATCGTAATAGGATGCTCCCTTAGGTATTGCAGCCTGCATTGGAGTTCCAAGTCCTAAGTAAAGGATTTTGTTTATTTCATCCCTGTTTATAGCAAGGGATAAGGCTTGTCTAAATCTTACATCTTGGAAAAGTTTTCTCTTTACAGGATCTTTTACATTTTGATTTAGGTATATAGCTGGATCAGCACCTACAGCTGATCTCCAACGAATTATTCTATAATTTCCCTTATCCTTGTTCTGCATGAATAAAGTATAATTGGAAAGTCTGGTATGTCTGTCCATCATGTCAAGTTCTCCTGCTACTGCCTTCATGTTTACCATTTCTGCGTCACTCACTAAATAATGTGCTATACGATCTATATATGGCAATTGATTTCCTTGAGGATCTATAGCAAAGTAGTATGGGTTTCTTTCCATTATAAATACTGGATCATTGGTAGATTTACTTACTACTTTCCATGGAGATGTCATCGGAAGATCAGGGTTTTGTAACCAGTCAGCCTTGAATTTGAAAAGATCATACCATTTATTAAAACCAGAAGCTTTTGCAAGCTTATCTAATTCATCTTGAGGAGTATATTTAGGATGGAATTGTTTTAAATAGTGCTTAGGAGCGTAATATGAAAGAGAACCATAAGTATTATCTATATACCATCCCTGAGCTGGAATATCATAAATAAATAGTGGTTTAGGTTCTGGAAATACGATTCTAAAAGTATATGTATCTATTTTTTCGAATTTTGCAATCTCTCCTTTGGAAGATATAAATTGAGCTGGCATAGTTGGTGTTAATTCTTTATTGCAGATAATATCTTCATACCAAAATATGACATCATCAGTTGTAAATGGGGTGCCATCAGACCATTTAATTCCTTCTCTTATATGGAAAGTATATACTCTTCCATCCGAAGATATAGTGTATTTATCTACAAGCCATGGTAATACTTTTTTACCATCGGAGCTAAATCTTAATAGGTTTGCAGCTGATATTGATAATCTTGCTATTCCCCATCTATCTCCAGGTCCAAGCCAAGCTCTTCTCCAAGTTCCTCCATATTGTCCAATTTCTTCATAAGGTTTTATTACAACAGGATTTTTAGGAAGTCTCTTTTCTATGGGTGGAAGTTTTCCTTGTTTTACAAGAGATTCAAGCATGGGTGATTCATTATATTTTTTCTGGGCAAGAAGCCCATTACTTAGTAAGGTTAACAAGATTAAAAGGAGTACAATCCATTGGATTTTCCTCATATATAACCCCCCTTATTGAAATGCTTATACAAACGTTTTAATAAAATTTTATGCATAAAAATTTTTTCTGTCAAATTAAAAAATAAACGTTAATCTATAATAAATAATAATTCTTAAGAGGAGGTTTAAAGATGGAAAAAAACGAATATGTTTCTACTCTCGTTGAACCAAAAGTTTGGCATATTTCGGATTATAGGAATGATAGCATGTACTTAATAGAGGGAGAAAAGGAAAGTGTACTTTTTGACACAGGTATGGGAGAAGGTGATCTTAGATTTTTTGTGGAAAATATTACTAAAAATCCATTAAAGGTTATTATATCTCATGCTCATTGGGACCATATTATGCAAATAGATCAATTTGATGAAGTATACATGAATCATAAAGACTTCAAAATATTAGAGATTTTTGGCATGAATATCAAGACAGATAGGATTAAAGATGTGAAAGATGGAGAAATCTTGGAATTAGGTGATAGAAAATTAGAGGTTATTGAAGTACCAGGACATACTCCAGGTTCAATTGTGGTATTAGATAAAGAAAATAAACTTCTTTTTAGTGGTGATGCTTTGGGAGCAGGACATACTTGGCTACAGCTTCCGGGATGTTTGCCATTAACTTCATATCTTCAGAGTTTATATAAATTACGTGAAAGAATTGATGAATTTGAGAAAATATATAATGGGCATCTTTCTCAGTGTAATATGACGCCTTATTCCAGTGATTACCTTCTCGATTTGATAAAGGCAGTAGAAAAAGTTGTATCAGGAGAACTTAAGGGTGAACCATACCCCTATGGTAATTTTGGAGGCTTTTATGTTACTTACGGTAAAGCAACTCTTGTGTATAATCCAGATAACATAAGGTAAAATTAAAGAGGGATTGACTGTAGAAGAGTTTTGTCATATAATTTCGGAAAAATGTTTATGCAAATGTTTTATTATAAAATAAAGGGGTAGTTTATGAAAAAGTTATTTATTTCATTAATCTTAATCACTTTAAGTCTCTTTTCTGTGAATTCTGCGGTACAAAATACTATTAAGATTTGTGCTCTTACCTTTGATGATGGACCTGATACAAAACTTACACCACGTGTACTTGATATGCTGGAAAAATATGGAGTACCAGCAACCTTTTTTGTTGTAGGATTTAGGATAAATGATACTACAAAATCAGTAATTGATAGAGCACTTTCCCTTGGTTGTGAATATGAGAATCATTCTTGGGACTATAATCCCCTTGATAAAGCTGATCCAAAAGAAATAATAGATAAAATTGCTCGTACAAATGAAGTAATAGAAAAGTATACAGGTAAGAAACCATCATTTTTTAGACCACCCAATTTAGCTATTAGTAAGACCATGTTTGATGTGATAGATATGCCTTTTGTAAGTGGAGTAATTGGATTTGATTGGTTTGGATGTGATAGAACTCCAGAGAATATAGCAAACAATGTCTTAAAAGGGATAAGAGATGGGGCAATTATTCTTCTTCACGATGTACAACCGGAACCCCATCCAACTCCAGAAGCCCTTGATATCATAATACCAGAACTTAAGAAGCAAGGGTATGAGTTTGTTACTTTAAGTGAATTATTTAGGAGGAAGGGTATAAATCCTAAAGATCCTAAGTATAAAAATAAACTTTGGGTTTATGTAGAACCATAAAATGAAGGTGGGAGGATTTTATCCTCCCACCTGAGAAGTTTTATTGAGATTCTAATTTGACATCTTTAAAATATATATTTCCAGTTGCTGGATTTTGCGTTTTTCCAAGCTCAAAGGATAGATTTGCTGCAGGATAATCAGCATTGAATGTAAATTGTAATTCAAAGGTTTGCCAATCATTGGTTAAATTGAAACTTTGATTTGCGTAAAGAGCATATGTTGTTGGATGGAGGAATTTTACATTTATGTCTCTTGCATTATCTGCCTTAGCTGTGAAAGTAAGTTTATAGGTTTTTCCTTTTGTAAGTCCTACCCATTGATTGAATTGTACATGCCAAGACTCCCATCCGTAATCTTCCACACTTATAGTGGCAATCTTATTAGTAGTATCAATATCTGCTGTTGCTGTACCTCCCATTCCATAAGGTGATCCATACCATAAGAACCAGTCATCTGGCCAATTTGCTTGATCATTAGTAAATGGGAAGCTAAAGTCACCGTTATTTATTTCTTCCATTGTTACACCTTTATATACCTTTATATAATCTACATACATTCTTTGAGGGAATTCTGTAGTTTCATCTGGATATCCGGGCCAATATCCACCAACTGCCACGTTCATTATGATAAAGAAAGGATGATCAAATACCCAATTTCCGTAAAGTTCTATTTCAGGTCTTGTTATGGTGAAGAATTTAATATCATCAACATACCAGGATATTCCTATCGGATCCCATTCAACTGCAAATGTATGGAAATCTTGCGTAAAGTCTCCACTTGGTAGAGTATAGCTTCCTCCTTTACTACTTGCTCCAGAGTATCCAGGTCCATGTACTGTACCATATACTTTGTTTGGTTCATGACCCAAAAGCTCCATAACATCTATCTCTCCACAAGCAGGCCATCCAACTTGGGTAATATCTTCTCCAAGCATCCATAAAGCAGGCCATATTCCCTTTCCTTTTGGAAGCTTTGCTCTAAACTCAACTCTACCAAATTTGACATTGAATTTACCTTGAGTCTTCATTCTTGCAGATGTATAGTTATATGTACCGTGATCATCAGAAACATCTTCTTCTCTCGCTTCTATTATTAAAACTCCATTTTCTACCCATGCATTTTCTTTCTTATAGTATTCAAGCTCAGCATTACCCCATCCAGGAATTCCTTGGGCATGTCCATTTCCAATTTCAAAGCTCCATACATTTTCATCAAGAGAATCAAAGTTTTCTTCCCATACTGTTTGATACCAATATTTTTGTCCTAATGCTGGTGGAGGAGCAGGAGGTTCAGCTGTGCCAACTTTGACAAGTCTTACATTATCAATATAAATTGTTCCATCATCTTGACCTAATTGAAATTCAAATCTTGCTCTCTCATCGGTTTCATATACCATCTTGAATTGGAAAGTGTAGGTTTGTTTTGTGGTAGTTATATTTATAGCGTATCCTCCTGATTGATCTACCTGTCCAGATGGTCCCGGGTTATATGGTGTCCATCCTCTGTTTGCATTTCCTCCTACTTTAACACCTATTCTTCTATTTTTGCTTGCCCATGCCTCAAAGCTTACCTCATATATTCCTAAATATTCTATCTTTATTGGTGATTGTAGCACTTGTACTGACCAGGAATTTGGCCCTCCATTTATTATTTCTACTTTTAATACTCCATTTTCCACTGTGCCAGTTGCGGAAGCACCATCTCCTGTTCTAAATAGCCATGTTCCTTGTGTATCAAAATTTCCATCTGGCAGTTCAGGGTAGGATTCAGATATGTAGATTAGAGGATTTGAGAAATCTCCATTTGATAAAAGATTTTCAACTTGAGGTTGGGCTTGTGCCTTTGGAGCACAGCCAGCTACTAATACCATTAAGAGAATAATTAAGATGATTTTTAATAGATTCTTTTTCATACTTACTTCCCCCTAAATATTTCTTCTTGAAAGAAACTAAAAAATATAATTTATTTATATTATTTAAACCATCTTAAAGTTCACCTCCTCATTTTTAGTTTCTTTTTGAAATTATATAATATTAAAAGAATTTTGTCAACTATATTTCCTTTTTCTTTATTTTCACAGCTGTACCATAAGCAAGTATTTCTGCAATACCTTGCATGATTTGAGTTGTACCAAATCTAACTCCAATTATTGCATCTGCATTAAGTCTTTTTGCTTCTTCTTTCATTCTATCTATAGCTTGTTCTCTTGCTTCTCCGATTAATTTTGTATATTCTACTACTTCTCCACCTACAACATTTCTTAAACTTGCTAAAATATCTTTTCCTAAATGTCTTGCCCTTGCGGAACTCCCTTTAACAATTCCAAGTATTTCAGTGATCTCATATCCGGGAATAAAATCTGTGGTGGTTATAATCATAATATACACCTCCTACCATTTAATATCTTTATATTTTTCTTCTTTGCCTTTACTTGTAAATTTATCTTTTAATACTTTTATAAATAGAAGTCCCATAGCTATAATAACTAAAAGACCTATTATGCCAACAGGAAAAGCCATAATGAAACCTAAAATTATAGCTATTATATATGTGAGAACTATGATTAAAAGAATAATGTAGGATATTTTTTCTAACATCTTGATACCCCCTATTTTATTTGGTGCGGATGGAGGGACTTGAACCCCCACGGGGCATTTCCCCACAAGATCCTGAATCTTGCGCGTCTGCCATTCCGCCACATCCGCAAAAAATTTTGTAATTATTAACTATATTTTATCATAAACTCTAAATGATTTCAATTAAGACCATGTAAAATGGCATGATTACGATACTTAGAAGGGTGGTATAGGTTATCATGACTACAGCAAATTCATAGTCTCCTCCATATATTCTTGAGACTATGGCAGAATTTACCATTACAGGCATGGCAGACATTATGACAAAAACATCTCTCATGATTTTTGGAAGAGGAATAAAGTGGTTTAATATTATTACTAATAAGGGTGTTACTATAAATCTTCCTATGAATGTGATGATGGTATCTTTATCAAGATTAAATTTTTTAAAACCCATTTGATAAATAATAATACTTACGTAAAAGAGAGATAACGGAGTAGTAAGATTTCCTATCATTTTAAAGCTATTAAAGATAAAAGAAGGTATTTTTAAATTGGAAAAGATAAGAATTACACCTACAAGAAAACCAAGAAAAGGTGGATTAAATATTCTTTTTAATGTTTCCATATTAAAAATTCCTTTATCTATTTTTCCTTGAGTATCTAATATAATGCCATAAACGCCTATAGTCCACCATATAGTTGTATTTGCCATATAATAGAGAAGGGTATAAGGAGTGGCTATTTCTCCAAAAAGAGCCTGAGACATAGGAAGGCCTATAAATATGGAATTAGAAAGAGAAAACATTCCTGCTAATAGTCCTCTTCTATGTTTATTGGTTTTAAATATGAGGGCTAATATATATCCTATAATATAAGAAGTAACAATAGATAAAAATGGAATAATGAGTCCCTTAGCAGAATGGATCAAATCTTCTCTTTTAAAAAAAGTAGTAAGGTTAACAATCATATTTAGTGGTAGTGATAAGTTCAAAACCAGTTTAGCGAAAAGGTCTGCAGTATTTATATCAAACCAGCTCTTTTTAGATAAGAAATATCCAACTATTAAGATTATGACTATTTCTAAAACTCCTTGTATTGCTAATAAAAATGTCCTCATAATTCGTCCTTCTTTCTTTTGTTTTAAATAACTTATCACAGAAAAATTTTTAAATAAAGTGAAAATTTTCTAAGCAATTTTTAAGTTTTTTCTAATTTTTGTCTAAGTTTGTACTTTTAAAATTATTTTCAGTCTCAAGGATAACCTTGAGAAAAAAAATAAAAAATGGAGGTGCAGTATTATGAAATTCAAAAGTTTAGTAATTCTAAGTTTAGTGATTCATAGTGTTTTTTCATTAGCTTATGCCTATGGACCGAAGTTTGGTGGTTATATGGCTAATGTAAATATTCAACTTACAAAGATATCTGGTACAGTAAGCAAAATTACAAATACTCCAGCGCTTACAGTAACGATAAAAACAGTGTCTGGAGACAAAGAAGTAATTTTAGGTCCTGCTTGGCTGCAAATTAAGGATTTGAAAGTAGGAAGTAAAATAGAAGTGGAAGGTTTTGTATCTCCAGTTACTAATGTGTTTAAAGCAGTAAAAGCGAGTGTTGATGGAAAAGAAGTACTAAATTTACAAAATTCTCCTTGGAATAATATTGTTAGAGGTGGTAGAAGAGGATTCCAAAATTATCAAAATTGTCCTTGTTTAAATCTTAAGACTAACTAATAAAGTTCGGTATTAATAAGATATGGATAAGGAGGAAGCCAGAAATGGCTTCCTCCTTTTTTATTCTCCTAAATATTCTTTTACTAATGCTACATTCTTTTCTATAAGATCAGGAATTGGAAGATTATAAGGACATCTTGTAGTACATATTCCACATTTTGTACAATTTTGAGCTTTTAAATAAGCATCATAAAACCATCCTTGCCTTATAGTAGATTCAGGAAGTCTTTTTAAAAAAGACTCAGATCTTATGATTGTAGATATTGGGATTCCTTGAGGACATGGCTGACAATAATCGCATTTTCTACAAAAAGTTGTCCCTATCTCTTTTCTTGTTCTCTCTATTTCTTCCCATTCCTCGTGAGTTAAAGGTGTAAGATTTAATGCTACTTCTACATCTTCTTCTAACTCTTCTATAGATTCCATTCCTGGATCTGGTAATATAAATTCTTTTTGGAGTACAAATTTCAATGATAGGCGAGGATTCGGGAGTACTCCTCCTGCCATAGGCTTCATGGCTATTATTCCTATATCTTTTTCAAGAGCTAAAGGAAATATTTTCTCTTCGGGTTCTATTTCTATAAAATTATAACTAACTTGTATAACATCAAATTTATCTGTCTTTATTAATTCTGCTAATATATCGTTGCTATGACTTGATACCGCTATAAAGTCAATTAATCCTTCCTCTTTCGCCTTTAATAGTCCAAAATAGGCCCCATCTGGTTCAAATATTTTTTTAAAAGTCTCCCAATCATTAACACCATGGATATGATAAATATCTATTTTGTTTATCCCTAAATTTTTAAGACTTATTTTTACATCTTCATAGATACCATCTTTAGTTCTATTAGCAGATTTTGATGATAAATATACTTTTTTATCTATACCTTTTAGGGCTTTTCCAATTTTTATTTCGCTGTCGGTATAACCTCTTGCAGTATCAATTAAATTAATTCCAAGTTCTATGGCTCTTTTTACAATTTTCACAGCAGTTTCTTCATTTACTCTTTGGATAGGTATTCCTCCAAAGGCTATAGGAAAAACCTCAATATTTGTTCTTCCAAGTCTTCTAAGCTTCATACGCCAAATCCTCCCTCTTTTTTTACTTTGATGTTATTTTTTCTTTTTTAAACTCTCTCTCTAAGGATAAAAGAAGACTCTCGTAATATTCAATCTTAAAATTAAGTTTGTCTATTGCTTTTTGAATTGCCTCAATACGTGCTATAAGCTTTTCTCTTTGCTCTATCAGGATTTTCTTTCTTGCTTCTAAAGTAGAATCACCTTCTTGAAGAAGCTTTACATATTCTATGAGAGCTTCTATTTCTAAACCCTGCACTTCTCATATGTTTAATAAGTTCAATTAATTTGCAGTCTGCATCTGTATATTCTCTAACTTCATTTTTATTACGTTTTATACGAAGAATTAATCCTATCTTCTCGTAGTATCGCAATGTATCTTTAGGAATTCCATATTTTTCACTTACTTCTTTTATCTTCATAAAAATCCCTCCCAACTTTATTTTAATAGTCCAATCTTTTTAAGCCATTCTGCAACTTTATTTTCTAAATCCCTTGATTCACCACCATATATAGAAAAACAATCTAAAAATTTTGCATTATTGCAAAGCTTTGAGATATCTTCTACAATTCTTCCTTTTCCACCCCCACCATGAGTACAAAATGGTACAATAGTTTTACCCGAAAGATCATATTGTGATAAAAAGGTTGCAATAGGAGGTGCAATAGTACTCCACCAATTAGGTGTACCCACAAATATAATATTATAATCGTCTATATTATCAATTTTATTTTTTATAGGAGGTTTATATTCTTCTCTGATTTCTTTTTTAGCCTGGTGAACTGTATCATTGTAGGACTTTGGATAGGGTTTCTCTGGGATGATCTCAATTAGAGTGCCATCTACATATTTATGTATAATCTCAGCTATCTTACGAGTATTTC
>CAZZIO010000071.1:0-3183 GCA_964654465.1 uncultured Dictyoglomota bacterium | reverse complement strand
AAACCAGATTTAAATCGTCTTAATGAACTTCTTTCCCCCCATGTAAAGCTTCTTACATTAGCCCCTGAATTCGAAGGAGCCTTGGATCTCATTCCATATATATCAAAAAAAAGAGTAAGAATCTCAGCTGGACAGACATCTGCCCTTTCGCAAGATGTGGAGAGGGCTATAAGTTTGGGACTCTCTCATGTTACTCATCTTTTTAATGGTATGAGGCCTCTTCATCACCGTGAGCCTGGGATTATAGGGGTTGCCTTAGTAGATGATAGATTGTCAGTGGAGATAATAGCTGATGGATATCATCTTTCAGATCATATACTTAAATTGGTAACCAAGATAAAACCAAGGGATAAAGTAGTTTTAATAACTGATGCAATTATGGCTGCTGGACTTTCTAATGGAGAATATAGTTTGGCAGGACAAAGGGTTTTAGTGAGGGATGGAAAGGCAACACTTGAATCAGGTTCCTTAGCTGGTAGCACTTTAACCATGAATAAAGCAATTAAAAATATGGTAGAAAAAGAAATTGTTAATTTGGTAGATGCTGTTTATATGGCTTCCCTTTCTCCCGCTAAGGTAATAGGTATGGATGGAAGAAAGGGAAGCCTTGAAGTATCAAAGGATGCAGATCTTACTGTATTGGATGAATCTTTTAATGTAAAACTTACTATGGTAGAGGGTCATATTATTTACAATGCTCTTTAGTATATATTAAGATCTGCCCTACCTCCTGCCCCATATATTTTTATAATGACCTTTTCTAAGTTTGCTTTCTTCCTTTCAGAAAGCCAAAGATCTGCGTATTTTTTACCAAAGGCTATATATTCGGAAAAACTTAGATTTCCATTAAGTCTATTGATGGCTATTTTTAGCATATTCTTCATAAGGGAAAGATCTTCTGGTAAAGCTATAGACTCCATTTTGTTTAATACATTGCTATATATTTTGAGAAGTTCATCCTTATTAGATAAAAGGGAAGATATGCCTAAATAGTAATCTACCCAAAAATCTCCAGTACTTTTCAATTCAATTTTGAATTCTGTATTATATCTGTACAAAGTATCTCCAAGAAATACATGTTTTATAGTTTCTGCTACTGAATTTTGTCCTAATAATTTTCTTATTTCTATTAATTCATCTTTTTCTTTAAATAATGCCTTATATTTTTCTTCCCAATTTTCCTTTCCTTCCGCAATCTCCATAGTGGCAAGTATTAAAGGATTTAGAAAAGAATATAGACATTCAGCCCCATCATCTCCCCATGCTGTAAGAAGAAATCCTGGAAGGTTTTCTTTTTTGGCTTGTCTTAAGAAATTTGTAATATTAGTTAAAGCAATATCAAAATTTGGATAAAACCTTCCCCAGTTGGAAACCCCAGGAGAGGCTATTTCTTTTTCCTTTCTTTTTCCAAACATATTTATCTTCTTCTCAAAATGTTCTTCAGAGAGGTGGGTATAATCCCAATTAGCAATAACTGTTTCATCCCATATATTACTTTCAAGAACTATCTTCCATCTTTCCTTTTCTTCCTCTCTCAAATACATTCCCGTGAGCATGTCTCCCCAAACCATTGGTATCTTTCCACTTTCCTTCACTTGATAGATTAGATTCTTATGATGCATCTCAAAAAGTTCAGGTCCTTGAAATATACCTGTTTTATCGAGACTTCTTCCTCTTCCAAGAGCCCATGTTTCATCTCCACCAATATGGATATATTGGGATGGGAAGAATTCTATTACTTCGGAAAGAAGTTTATAGGTAAAATTTCTGGCTTCTTCGTTTGAAACATCTAAACATCCTTCTTCAGGTCTATGCCATTCACTATATTTCATAAACTCAGGTAGAATAAGAATATTTTCCATATGTCCACAAAGCTCTAAGGATGGAAAAACTTCTATTCCTAAGTTCTTACCATAGTCTATAATTTCCCTCAATTCTTCTTCAGCAAGTCTTCCCCTTAGAGCTCCTATTTGGGGAAAGCTTTTCCAAGGGAAAAGATCTTCAAAGTATATGGCAAAGAAATTGTATTTTAATAAATATAGTAGTCTTAAAATTCTTTTGAATTCCTTAAGTAAAGGTACGCCGCCTCTCGCTATATCAAGATGATAACCTCGGAATTTAAATTTAAAATCTTCTTCCACATATATTTCTGGTAATTGATTTTTGTTTTGTAGTATTAACTGGATCAAAGTGGCAAAGCATATGTTTGTATCTCCCCATATTTCCACTTCTTTATCTTTAATGTTGATGCCTGTTCCATTTTTTTCTATTTTTTTAATCTTCCAACTTCCTTTTGGTATTTGAAATTCCTTAGAAAGAAATTCAGGAAAATTTTCAAATCCATCAAACTCAAACCATCTTTCTTTAAACTCTAATTTTTTGGGCTCTGGTACTATATGAATACTCATATTAAAATCCCCCTCAATGCTTTTTGTATTCTTTTACTTTCTCAATTAAGTTGTTAGCAAATTCCACATAAGGTTTAATATCTTTTTGATTTATAGATATTCCTATCTGTAAGTTTTTTCCATGAACAATAAGAAAAGTGGGTCTCCATAGTAAGTAAATTAGTAAAGATATGAAAGAAAGAAAATAGAGTCTTCCTGCCAAAAAGGCAAAAAAGAGAAAAGAAAAGATTTTATCCCCTTTTTGAGTAATCTCAATACCTTCTATTTCAGATAATAATAGATAGGTATATCTTTCTTCAAAAAATACTTTTCTTTTTTCTATAAGAAGATCGTCCTTTATATCTAAGACGCTCTCTCCTATAAGAAGATCTGAAGGAAGAGAGAGCCATATAGTGGCAGGCCTTCCTTTAATCTCCATGTTTTATCTCCCTTTTATTTTAATTGAAATTTAAGAATTGAGTTCTTTTAGTAAATCATTTAACATTTCTTCTGTAAATTTACCACTACCAAAGTGTATTAATCCTCTCAAAGGTGTATATTTCATCATCTCTGCAAAGTTCATTATACCCTCTTCAGTTGAGAATTGTGGGAATAGGCTTACAAATTGTTTAAGTACATTTTGAAATTTTACGCTTGCCACAGGATCATCTAAGATATCACCAATAGTGGAATTAATATGATACTTTCTCTTAATTTGTTTTGTAGATTTCACAAATACTGTATCTTTGAGTACTATATCCCTGGATGATCTTCCTATTAGTATCTCAAACTCTCC
>CAZZIO010000070.1:0-3638 GCA_964654465.1 uncultured Dictyoglomota bacterium | reverse complement strand
ACATTTCTTCCCTTTTCCCCTCCTCTTATTGAAGAAGAGGAAATAAATGAGGTTATAGAAACTTTAAAATCAGATTGGATAACTACTGGTCCTAAAACAAAAAGGTTTGAAGAAGAATTTAAAAATTATTTTAACGCACCCTCTGCTTTAGCTCTTAGCTCTTGCACGGCTGCTCTTCATATAGCTTTAGTTACATTAGGAATTGGTCCTGGAGATGAGGTAATTACAACACCTATGACTTTCTGTGCTTCAGTGAATGTTATTGAGCATGTAGGGGCTCGTCCAATATTGGTTGATGTAGAACCAGATACTCTAAATATTGATCCAAATAAAATAGAACCTGCTATAACTTCAAAGACAAAAGCAATTTTACCAGTGCATTATTCTGGACATCCTGTAGAATTGGACTATATCTATGATATAGCGAAAAAATATAATTTATTTGTCATAGAAGATGCTGCTCATGCTGTTTCGGCAAAATATAAGGCAAGATATGTTGGTTCTACCAATAATCCTGTATGTTTTAGTTTTTATGCTACGAAGAATATAACGACTGCTGAGGGAGGTATGCTTACTGGAGATCCAGATTTTATTGAGAGGGCAAGGATAATAAGTCTTCATGGGATGAGTAAAGATGCGTGGAAAAGATATTCTAAAGAAGGAAGTTGGTATTATGAAGTAATTTATCCAGGATTTAAATATAATATGACAGATATACAAGCAAGTATAGGATTATGGCAACTAAAAAAAATAGAAAGATTTCAGAAAAGAAGAAGAGAAATTGTGAAAATGTATAATGATGCTTTTTCAAAAGAAGAAGCATTAGAAATTCCTGTAGAACGACCTTATGTAGAGCATGCATGGCATCTTTATGTTCTTAGATTAAATCTTCAAGCTTTAAAGATAGACAGGGATCAATTCATAGAAGAATTACATAAGAGAAATATTGGAACATCTGTTCATTTTATACCAATTCATATACATCCTTATTATAGAGAAAAATATGGATATAAACCAGAAGATTTTCCGGTTACATATACAAATTACCAAAGAATTATTAGTTTACCTTTATATCCTCGAATGACAGATCAAGATGTTTATGATGTAATAGAAGCTGTCTTAGATATAGTTAGAATTTATAAAAAATGAGGAAATGCAAAAGATTTTTTGATCTATTTTTTACAATATTAGGATTACCATTTTTGTTTCCTCTCTTTGTGATAGTTGCTTTGTTGATAAAGATAGAAGATGGTGGTCCTGTGTTTTTTGTGCAAAAGAGGATTGGTTATAAAGGGAAAGCTTTCTATATGTGGAAATTTAGGACGATGGTTATTGATGCAGAGAAAAAGGGAGGTCTAATTACTGTTGGTAAAGATCCAAGAATAACAAGAATTGGATATTATCTAAGAAAATTTAAGCTTGATGAATTTCCTCAGTTATTTAACGTTTTAAAAGGAGAGATGAGTCTTGTAGGCCCAAGGCCGGAAGTTGAGAAATATGTAATGTTATATAATTCTGAGCAAAGAGAGGTATTAAATCTTATTCCTGGTATGACTGATCCAGCATCTATTAAGTATGTAAATGAAAATGAAATTTTGGCACAAGCAGATGATCCTGAAAAAGTATATATTGAACAAGTAATGCCAGAAAAGATAAGGCTTAATCTTGAATATGCCGAAAAAGCTACTTGTTGCAGTGATTTTTTAATAATAATTAAGACATTTTTTAGAATTTTTGAATAATATATGCTTCCAATTACAGAAAATATTTCAAAAAGAACATTAGCATTACCTTTTCATAACAATTTAAAAGAGGAAGAAATAGAAGAAGTTGTGTCAACTTTGGCAAGAGTTGTGGAAAGAAAAACTAATATATTATTATAACTACTAAGGAATAGCAATTACTTTTGAGTGAAGATATTTTATTGAATTTCCATTTTAAATAAGCACTCCTCTTACAGAATTTGGGCTTTCTTTAATAAAGTCTAAAAGATTCTTAATATCTTTCATAGTAGGGTTTTCTGTATGTTTAATCTCAAAAGCAAGGATTTTTCTTCCCCATTCAATGATGAAATCTACTTCTTTGCCAGATATGGATCTGTAATAATATAGTTTTCCTTTTGGAATAATAAGTTCTGAATATGCTTGAAGATTAAGAAAGAGCACAGACTCAAAGAAATTCCCAAACTCACAAGCAATTTTTAAGCTTTCTTTGTTGTGATATTATGATAGGTAAGCACAAAAAGCAGGATCTATAAAGAATATTTTTAGTGATTTTATAATTCTTTTTAGTCTGTTGGAAAAATTTGCAGGGACTTTTCTAATTATATTTAAGATTTCCATAAGTTTTATATATCTATGAACAGTAGGTTGACTTATTCCTATTTCTCTTGCTATTTCAGTTTGATTAATTATATTTCCACTTCTTAGAGCTAAAGCTGATATAAGTTTTCTAAAATCAAGAAGGTTATCTATTTGAGAGAGAGCTTTAAGATTTCTTTATAAATTATGTTTTTTATATATCCTTCCCACCATACAAGGATAGATTCTAAATTATTTATATATAATAATAGTGGCATGAAACCTTTTAAGATAAAGGGTATAGGATTAACTCTTTCTAAAGTCTCTTCTTTGGTAAAGTTTTCTTAACATAAATTAAAAGATTTATTTATATAAGATCTTTAATTTATAGATATGTCATAGGGAATATCTCAAAGTAAATAGTTCTTTCTGTAAGACTTTCAGAGATTTCTTTAAGAGTAAGGTATTGTATTTTAATTCATAATCTGAATGATTTTTATTCATGACTTGAATGTTAATACAAATCTTATGGAAAAGCAAACTATTGATTGAAGTAATAAGTAATATGCTATAATTTAAGTTGAGGTGATAGAAATGAGTATAACTGAAGAATTAATAAAGAAGATAGCTAATGATTTAGGTATTGATTTTGAGGATATTACTAAGGAAAGTTTAAAAGCTTTCTTGCAAGAAAAAAGAAGGAGGATAAAAATAGATATTTTAGAGATTCTTGATAGGTATAAAGTAACCTCTTCAAGAGAACTTGAGGAAAAGATCTTTAAAGAAGAAGTGCCAGAACATCCTGCCTGGGAGGACTTAATTCTTTTAGAAAATCTTGAGGAGACACTTAAAATAATTGAAGAAAATATTAGAAATATACCTTAATTTGTTAGATATCATATTAAATGAGTTTAGTTCAATTGTTGAATATGGAGAAATAATTTATACACAGAGTCAAGAACCATTGAAGTTACGCATATACTTTTATGATGAAAGTTTCTTAGATATTTTTTATTCAAAGTCAGGAAAGTATTCATATCATTGGGAGAGAAGATTTATTGATAATTCTATATATAGGCATGATAATGCACCTCATAGAAATTGGGAGAAAATAAAGACTTTCCCAAAACATTTTCATAATGGTTTAGAGGAAGATGTAATTGAGAGCTATATTTCAGATGATCCTGAGGAGGCAATTAGGGATTTTTTAAATTTTATAAGAGGTAAAATACTGAAAAAGAATGATTTAGGTATTGATTATGGGAATATTTCAGAAAAGAAAGATTAGGATATTTCGTTTCAAAGATAATAAAGAAGATGTCAAAGATTGTTTTTAGA
>CAZZIO010000069.1:0-1753 GCA_964654465.1 uncultured Dictyoglomota bacterium | reverse complement strand
TATCTCAAAAGCCATAACAGGATCCATTTTGTAGAGATTATTTAGTATTACAATATCTACACTCTTCTCCAATTTAGTTTCTAATCGAGAAACTATATCTCCAATCTCCAAAAGTTCTAAATCTCTTTGTAAATGAATTGCGATATCAATATCACTATCTTCTCTAAAATTTCCCTTCACTAAGGATCCAAATATTATTACAAAATCAACTGAATAGTCTGTTATAATCTGTTTTAGCTCTTCTTTAGTTTTTTCAACAATATCTTTTTTCATAACCATCAAAGTAATTTATGAAATTTCCTTTATTATAATCTCTTTCATCTTTGGAGCAGAATAGTAATCACTAAAGTTTATATAGTCTCCTACTAATCTATTCCACCCATAATTTCAACCCTCATTCTAAAGTCTACTGTTTTTTCTAAAAAATAGGCAGTTTTCAAATTTTTCTAAAAAATAGGCAGTTTTCAAACACGTATAAAAGTATCTTCAATTGTTAAGATACACCTTTCTTTTAACATTTATTCAAAACGAGGAACTGTTTCTAATAATTTATTAGTAACTATTTCTAGATATGAAACTACAAGTCTTAAATTAATCAAACTTTTAATTTTGATAGACTAAAGTATATGGAAAGAATAAAATTGAGAAGAGAAAGCAGGAAGACGAATTTTTACCTGGGCTCTCTAAGCCCGATTGGGAGTTTGTCCTCTGCTTCCTCAAGTTCAAATAAGTTGGTTGGGCTCTTAAGCCCGTGTAATTATGGAGGAAGAATGAAATCTCTCCTCTTTCCTTGTTGGTATGGAGTCTACTTCTATCTACTACATTAACCTCTTCTCTTTCCTCTCTGAGAAAGGTATCCCTTCTGTTATCATTAATCCCTCTATCATTGATAGATTTTCTAAGGTTAATCTTAGACCTTCTAAGTCTGACAAGAAAGATGCTAAGACTATCTCTTAATTTTCCCCTTCTTCCTCCAATAAAATATCTGAACTTAAAATAATTACAAGGGAAAGAGAAAACATATCTAAGGAAATTTCTCATCTTAAGGATGATATTAAAAGATGCCTCTCTGTCCTCTTCCCTGAGTTTGAATATCATGTTAATCCCTTCACCTCTGGAATGCTTAATTTCCTCCTTCATTTCCCCTCTGCTAAAAGTATTGCAAGTTCTGATAGAAAGGTTGTAGATTTTGTCTTCTCTGAATCCTTCAAGGGGAGAAGTAAGAAGCCTTCTTTCTCCTCTGATATGATCTTTGACCTTGCTTCTAAGTCTATTGGCATAAATTCTAAGGCCTTTGAAAATATCCTTAGGAGCAAAATTGAAATCCTCCTTTTGCTTTTGGAAGAGTTGGATAAGTTTGATAAGCTTCTCTCTGAATCTATTAAGGATATAGAAATTAAGGAGTCTGGAAGGCGTGATGTTAGATTGGGTATCTCCAAGAAAGGGAATAGGCATTTGAGAAGAATATTGTTTCTCATGGCTATGAATGTCATAAAGCTTAGAGCAAGAGGAAAAAGTTTTAAGTCTGCTCTTATTGCTGTTGCTTTTAAAGTTGTTATAAATATTTATTCTATACCTATACATGGCTCTCTCTATTTTCGGGATTATTCACTTGCTTCTTTATTATATATTCAGCTAAAAAAGAATTAATATTACGATATCCTTTTTTCAAATATCTGTTTCTAAAAATTTTGTAATCAACAATACCGTACCATGCCAAAAAATGATTATAATACTCTCTTTTATAAAATAT
>CAZZIO010000068.1:0-19359 GCA_964654465.1 uncultured Dictyoglomota bacterium | reverse complement strand
TTGGATTATAAACAAAGGGAAAAATTGGCAGAGACTAATTATAACTCAGCAAAAAGTAATTTAGAATTAGCATATAAGTCCCTTGAAAATCTTTTAGGAACAACCTTACCAAGAGTTCCGGTAAAAATTGATATTAAATATGATGAAATAGAAGACAAACCTGAAGATCTTTTGAGTAAACTTTATACTAATAATTTAAGTGTAAAAAATGCGAGCTTAGAATTAGAAAAAAGTAAGCTTAATTTAGATAAAGCATATCTTCCATCTTGGGGTATCTCATTTAGTGGAAATTACAATACTGGAAATGCATCTTATAATGCCTCCTTTAATACAAAAAACTATCTTTTATCATTTAATACAGATCAAACTTTTGGAGATACAATAAGTTCGAGTAAAGAGTCATGGAATATCAAGATTCAGTTTAGTATTCCTATCTTGGATGGAGGAAGTAGTAATATAAATAAAACACAAGCAGAACTTTCCTTGAAACAAACGCGGATTAATTTTGAGAAAACTAAGAAAGAGGTAGAACTTAATTTCTGGAAGACCTATTATAATCTAATTCAAGCTCAATCCGTTATAAAACAGAAAGAGATTGCCTTAGAACAAAAGAGACTAAATTTTGAGGCTCAAAAGATAAGGTATAGTTTGGGCTTAATTACAGATTTGGATTTAAAGAGTTATGAAATAGAATTTATACAGGCCAAGTATGATCTTGAAGATGCTATTTTAAATTATAATCTTTTAAGAGTCCAATTAACTAATCTTCTTGGAAATTTAGGGGGTAATCTACTATGAGAAAAGTATTGGCTTTTTTAGTTTTAACATTTTTGGTTCTTACGTTAGGCTATTCTCAAGAATTAAAGATATTAACTTTTGATGAAGCAGTAAATATTGCTTTAAAAAATAATAAAGATATTTTGGTAGCGAAAATAAATTTGGATAATGCAGTTTTTGATTATGAAAATAAAAAGAAAGATCCAACTACTTTAATACTCTCTTTAAAGCAAGCAGAATTAAATGTAAAGCTTGAACAGGTAAAATATAATAATACAAGAATTCAAGTAATTCAAAGTGTTAGAAATGCTTATTTTTCTGTCTTAGAAGCACAAGCACAAGTTAAATTATATAAAAAACAAGTAGAATATTATCTTGAAAATCTGAATGCAGTAAAGCTAAAATTTCAGTTAGGTAATGCAACTGCCACTGATGTTAAACAGGCAGAAATAAATTATTTGTCTGCTCAAAATATGTTAAAATCAGCAGAGAATAATCTCGCTATAACTTGGAGTCAGTTTTGGCAAACCTTGGGGGTCTCTCCTATGGAAAATATAACCCTCAAAGAGCCAGATCTTGTAGTTTTTAACTTTACGTTGGATAATCTTTTTAATCTTGCAAAAGAGAATTTAACAAATATTGTACAGGCAAGTAATAATGTTGAACTCTATAATTTACAAGTAAAGCTTTATAATAATGAATATACACCAAAAGCAACTCTTTTGTCATCCCAAAATTCATTGGAAAGTGCAAAGATGAATTTAGAACAGGTATTGAATAGTACAAAATTAACTATAGCTCAAAGGTTAGACCAATTGTATGCAAGTTTGAAGGAAGTAGAATTACAAAAGATTAATTTGGATCTTGCTAAAGAGAATTACAATATTACAAAAACGCGATTTGAAGCTGGATTAATAACGAAATTAGATCTAATGAATGCTGAAATAAATTTAATAAAGGCTGAAAACAATTATTATTCTTCTTTGCACACATATTTTAAAAATTTAGACAATCTTTCTATCTCTGTAGGAAAAGTACTTTTCGAAGGAGGAGAAGTTAAAAAATGAAAAAGAAAAGTATATTAATCATTGTTATAGCTATTTTAGTTGTAATTATAGGATCATGGAGTATTTTTGGTAGAAATTCAAAAACTTCTTCAAATAAAACTACAATTACCACATATACTGTACAAAGAGGAGATCTTTTAGTAACGGTATCTGGCAGTGGAATGCTCGAGGCTGAGAGAAGTCTTGATATTGTCAGTAAAGTATCAGGGACAGTCATATATGTGATAGAAGAAGGTAAAAAAGTGAAAGCAGGAGATATTCTTGTAAAAGTTGATCCTACAGATTATCAAATATCCTATAATCAAGCATTAATTTCTTATAAAAATGCTGAAAACTCCTATGAACAAGCAAAACTTAATTATGAAACACAAAAAAGAAATTTAGATAAAAACTTAAGTGATGCTCAAATAAGTAGAGATAATGCATTTTTGGAATATAAAAATGCTGAGAAGAATTTAGAAAGGATTAAAGGACTTTTTGAAAAGGGGTTTGCTTCACAGAGTGATTTGGATAATGCTAGACTAACTTCGGAAAAAGCAAAGAATTCATATATGCAAGCAGAAACAAATTTAAAGACCGTGAAAAGTAATTATGATAATCAACTTAAAAATTTACAAAAAGATCTTGAAACAAGTAGACTTTCTTTTGAAAAGGCAAAATTGGATTTACAAAATGCGAAAAAAAACTTAGAAAATACTATTATAAAAGCACCCTTTTCTGGAATTGTGTCTAATGTGAAAGTAGTAAATGGCCAAATAATTTCAAATAATACTGTTCTAATGACGCTACTGGATACAGATAATGTGGAATTAAGTTTAGAAGTAGATGAGACAGATATAGGAAAAGTTTCTTTGGGTCTACCTGTAAGAGTTACTTTAGATGCTTTTCCTGATGAAGAATTTGAGGGAAAAGTAATTAGGATATCTCCTGTTGCAACTATTTCAAATAATATACCTATATTTAAGGTAAGGGTTAAAATACCTAATCCTGGTTTAAAATTAAAAGTAGGGATGAGTGCTGATGGGGATATTATTCTTTTAGAGAAGAAGAATGTTTTATTAATACCCCTTAGAGCTATAAAAAAGACAGAAAGAAGAAGTTATGTAGAAATCCTTAAAGGAAACGGAAACACTGAACTTGTTAGGGTCACTTTGGGAGAAGACGATGGTACAAATGTGATTGTGGAAAGTGGTCTTAAAGAAGGTGATGTTATTGTTTTATCATCATCAAGCAGTACATCAAGATCTACAAACCAGCAAATGCAAATAAGAATTCCAGGGGTTCCTTTAAGGTAGGTGTAATAACTATGATGATTGTAGAGATACTAAAGATGGCCCTTTATAGCTTTTCGTCAAATAAATTAAGAACATTTCTTACAACTCTTGGGATAATAATAGGAGTCGCAGCTGTAGTAACTTTAGTATCCTTAGGAGAGGGTACTAAATATTCTATTGAAAAGCAGTTTACATCTCTTGGGTCTAACCTTCTTACTGTTTTTCCACGATTTGGTAGAGGAGTTGGGCTTGTAAGAGGAGCACCTCGAAGTTCTATTACTAATGATGACTATGAAGCTCTTAAAGAAGAGTTGGACAGTTCAAAAGTAGTAGCTATAGTACCTTATGCAAACAGAAATGTTCAGGTAAAGTATAAGGCATCAAATTCTAATACTCAAGTTATTGGTACTTCTGCTGATTATATGAGGGTGAGAGAGATAAAGTTAAAGGAAGGAGATTTCTTCAGTGAAGAGGATTATAGGGGGAGTAAAAAAGTAGCAGTATTGGGATCTTCTGTTGCCGAAACTCTTTTTGGGAATGAGGACCCTGTGGGTCAAAGTATAAAAATAGCTGGAATAACATTTAAAGTTATAGGAATTCTTGAACCTCAAGGACAATTAGGCGGATTTGCTAACTTGGATGATATGATATTTATACCTTTAACTACCTTTCAGCGTAAAATTCAAGGAGGAAATTTTTTAAACAATATATATATTTCTGCTGTAAGTCCTGATGTCATGGATGATCTTCAAACCCGGATTGAGGAAATAATAAGAAAAAAGCATAAGATAACAAATCCCGATGAAGATGATTTTGTAGTACAGAATCAATTAACTATTCTTTCTTCTTTGAATCAGTCAATGCAAACATTAACTCTCTTTCTTGCAGGAATAGCGGCTATTTCCCTTTTAGTTGGTGGAATAGGTATTATGAATATAATGTTGGTCAACGTTACAGAAAGAATAAAAGAAATAGGTATAAGAAAAGCTGTAGGAGCAAAATCTGGATATATTCTTTTGCAATTTCTCTTAGAATCAGTAATTGTGTCAGTAGTAGGTGGGATAGTGGGTATTTTATTAGGTATTTTCTTAGCACAAATTATAAAATCATTTTCTGGTCTTTCTGCTGTTGTAACATTAAATCCTATAATCTTATCGTTTACAGTATCTGCATTGGTTGGTATATTTTTTGGTTATTATCCTGCAAGAAGAGCTTCTAAATTGAATCCTATAGAGGCTTTGAGGTATGAATAATAAGGAGGTAAATGCCATGAAGAGACTAATTACTTTAATGTTGTTCGTTATATTACTAATAACCTTAGTATATCCTCAAACCCAAACTCAACAACAAAGAAGAAATTTTATGTCTCAAGAAGTTCAATATCTTATAAGATTAATAAGGGATTTAAGAGAGCTTGATAAAGATAAGAAGGTGGCTATTACAAAAAACCAGGCTCAAAAACTTATTCCTATCCTACAGGAGCTTCTTAAAACAAATATGCTTCCCAAGAAGGAGGCTGATAAATTTATATCAAGGATTGAGACTGTTTTAACTGATGAGCAAATAACCTATCTTGACAAATTACAAATAGAAAGGCAAAAAAGATTTGAAGAAATAAGGCAAAAGTTGCAACAAAATCCTCAAGGTTCACAGATAAGTCAGGGGCAAGTTAATCCTCAATGGAGAGGACCACAAAATGTTTCTGAGAAAGAGAGACAGGAATTTCAAAAATTTATGGAAGCATGGAGTAAAGGACAACCATTAAATCCTTTTTATCACGTAACTATGTATAAAAAGCAGTTGAACGATTTGATAGACTATTTGAGGAAAAAATAAAAAAATTTAGGAAAGAGGGGGAGGTAAATATGTATATTCTTGCATTAGATCAGGGAACTACGAGCTCAAGAGCAATAGTTTTTGATTCCTTAGGTAATATTATTAGTATGGCTCAAAAAGAATTTCCTCAAATTTTCCCAAAACCAGGATGGGTAGAGCATAATCCTTGGGATATTTGGAATTCTCAAAAAGAAGTAATGATAGAGGCTGTTTATAAATCAGGCATATCACCAAAAGAGATTTCTGCTATAGGAGTTACTAATCAGAGAGAAACAACTATTGTGTGGGACAAAGAAACAGGAGAACCAATATACAATGCAATTGTTTGGCAGTGTAGAAGAACAGCAAATTATTGTGAAGAATTAAAGAAAGAAGGTCTTTCTGAATTAATAAAGGAGAAAACTGGTCTTGTAATTGATGCATACTTTTCAGGGCCCAAGATTAAATGGATATTAGACAATATACCTAACGCAAGAAGAAAGGCTGAAGAAGGTAAGCTCCTTTTTGGTACAGTGGATACTTGGTTAATATGGAATCTTACGGGAGGTAAAGTCCACGTTACAGATTATTCTAATGCTTCAAGAACTATGCTTTTTAACTTAAAAACCTTAGATTGGGATGATGAGCTCTTAGAGATAATGAATATTCCGAGAGTTATGATGCCTAAGGTTCTCCCTTCAAGTTGTGTATATGGGACATGCCATATTATTGACAATTTTGAGATTCCCATATCTGGGGATGCAGGAGACCAACAAGCTGCCCTTTTTGGGCAATGTGGTTTTGAAGAAGGCATAGTAAAAAATACATATGGTACTGGTTGTTTTATTTTACTGAATACGGGCAAAAATATTAAATATTCATCTAAAGGTCTTATTACTACTATAGCTTATGGGGTAGGAGATGAGATCTATTATGCCTTAGAAGGTAGTGTTTTTATTGCAGGAGCAGTGATACAATGGCTTAGGGATAATTTAGGAATTATAAAGAATTCTTTAGAAAGCGAAATTCTTGCAAAGAGTGTTGATGATAACGGAGGAGTGTTTTTTGTACCTGCATTTGTAGGGCTGGGAGCGCCTTACTGGGATATGTTTGCGAGGGGACTAATTATAGGAATAACCCGCGGAACTCAGAAAGGACACATTATAAGAGCAGCTTTGGAAGCTATAGCATATCAAACCCAAGATGTTTTAGAACTCATGAGTGAAGAGACTGGTATAAAAATTAGAGAATTAAGAGTTGATGGTGGTGCTTCTGCTAACAATTTTCTTATGCAATTTCAGTCTGATATTTCTAATATAAGAGTTATAAGACCTCTTATTACTGAAACAACATCCTTAGGTGCAGCATTTTTGGCAGGCCTTGGAGTAGGTTTATGGAAAAGTACTGATGAACTCAAGCATTTATGGAGAGAAGAGAAAATTTTTGAGCCCTGTCTCTCAGAGGAGAAAAGGGGAGAGCTTTTAAAGAAATGGAAAGAAGCTGTTAGAAGAGCTAAAAATTGGGAATAAAAAATAGTAATTTTCGTCATAAATTATGTAAAAAGGTATTTAGAAAGGGGTGAGAATATGAAAAGTCTGAAGTATGTTGTAGGAATCTTAATAATACTTTTCCTTATTTCAAATATTATTTTTGCTACTCCAAATCATAAAGGTCCGATGCTTTATAGAGAAAAAGTTATGATATTAGACAGAAACAGATATACCTTTGGGCTGGGAGTTCTTGTTTCTCAAGATTTACAGAATCTTTTAAGAGAAAGAAATAGAATACAAGCTGAGATTCAGTTACTTTTAAGAGAAGAAAAGATTGATTCTGAAAAATTACAGCAAAATATTAAAGAATTAAAAATTTTGAATAACAAGATATATGAAGAATGGAAGAAGAATTTACTGTCTTTCCTTGATAAGAGTTTAAAGCTTAAAGAAGAACAGAAGGTAAAAGTTAAGGCTATTTTGGATAAGTATTTTGATGCTTTAAAGGAATTAAGATTACAAATAAGAGAAAAGACTTTACAAGCAAGAGCTCTTGGAAGTCAAGATAAGGAAAAATTAGAACAATTGAAAAAAGAGATTAGAGAACTAAGGATAAAAGAAAAGGATACGAAGAAAGAAATGTGGAAAGAGATAAGCAATGTTTTAGATAAAGGGGATGTGGCAAGGTTAAGATACTTGTTAATGATATATAATAGAAAGGCTCCTAAATTTTAAACTGAAGGGAAGAAAATATTATGTATAGAGAATTAGTTAGTGTGATTAAAGGAAAGAAAACTATATCTGATAATGAATTAAAGCCTTTTTCCTCCCTTTCTGAGGAGGAAAAAGGCAAGTTATCTGATCATGCTCTTCTCTCTTATATCAAAGGTGGAGATAGAGAGGCCTTCTCTATCCTTGTGAAAAGATACGAAAAGAAAATCTTGAATATTCTTTATCTTCAACTTGGAAATATTCCAGATTTGGAAGATCTTGTACAAGAAGTATTTATAAAGGCCTTTAAAAGTATTAATAGTTTTAGAGGAGATTCAAAGTTTTCTACATGGCTCTATAGAATAACGATTAATATTGCTCATGATTATAGAAGAAAAAATAAAGAAGTATATTCCTTAGATAATTCAATAAATGAAGAAGATGATAATACATTTGAAAGTATAATAGCGGGAGATACAAAGGATCCTTTAGATATAGTAGAAAAGGAAGATGTGAAAAGTAAAGTACGTAGATTAATAAAGGAGCTTCCTAAGGAATATCAGGAAGTTTTAATACTTAGGGAATATGAAGGATTGTCATACGGGGAGATAGCTAAAATACTAAATTGTCCTGTGGGTACTGTAGAATCAAGACTTTTTAGAGCAAGAAAAGAATTGAAAGAGAAACTTTTAAAGGAAGATGTAAATTATGCAATGTAAAGAGGCCAAAAGATTGATATCGTCATATATTGATGGTGAAATCTCTCCAGATAAAAGGAGAGAGTTAGAAGCTCATCTTTTAACTTGTCCTTATTGTAGAAGGGAATTAGAAATGATGGAGAAAATAGTGAAATTAATCCATGAACTTCCTGAAATTGAACCTTACGAAGAATTGTCAGATAAAATCTGGGTAAAATATACCTTAGAGAAAGATGAATTTTTAAAGAACCCGTTCAGAAAATTCCTTTTAATTCTTGGTTTTATTGCTTTCTTCGGTGCAATTATCTTTCTTGCCCAGAATTATTTTAAATCTCAGAGTTTTGATAAAAACATATACAGTTATTATAACTTTCACGGAAAAATGAGTACTTCAATAAATGAAAATACTTTGGTCGATCTTGTACTTTATCAGTATAGTGGAAAATGAGTAATGAAAAGGATATTTGTACTGTTTATAAGTCTCTTTTACATTACAACTGTTTTTGCTGAAGATCCTTTCGAAATTATTAGAAATTATGAAAAAAATAATGGTATAGTACCATTTTCAGGCATAGAGGTTTCTATATTATTTGATGATCCTAATTTTGAGAAAACAAGTATTGCTAAGGTTTATTCTAATGGTAATTATCTTTTTAGAAAAGATTATTTATCTCCACCCTTCCTTTTGGGTAGAGTAGTTATAGATAATGGAAGATATCAATATGATTTTGACCCTAAAATTAATGTGGTAAGAATTTCTCCTTCATCTTTTATCATAAGAACTAAAGATGAGATAGAAAGACAAATAAGATTAATAAGGAAAAATTATATTGTTACTATAGAAAATGAAGAGGTATTTTTAGGCAGGAGGGTATATGTTATTCTATTCGTTTCTAAATATACTAAGAAACTCATAAGTAAAATGTGGATAGATAGTGAAAAATATATATCTTTGAGAACGGATAAGTATAATAGTAATGGAAAAATTGTGGGAAGAACGATGTTTATAGAGATCAATTTTAATCCTAAGTTCTCTGAGAATCTTTTTAATCTTGACTTTATAAGAAATAAGAATACGAAAATAGAGGAGAGTAAATTAGTCGAGGAAAAAATTAATAATGCAAAAGTACCTTTTGAGCTTCCTTTAGGATATATGCTTATTAAATTTTATTCTATATTAGAAGATAATGATAAAATAACCCATTATTATAAGTATTCAGATGGAGTTTCTGATTTATCCCTTTTTGAGGGCAATATTCCTTTCAGACCTACTGGACAGCTTATTATTATTGATGGTACTCAGGTATTTTTTGCATCTAATATTCTGTGGAAATCTATAGTTTGGAAGAAAGATAATAAATATTATCTTCTCGTGGGTGATATTCCTGATAATTATGTAGAAACAATTTTTATAAAAGTAATGAAAGAATTATCCATAAGAGAAATAAAAAAGGAACCTTTAGAAAAAGCTTTTATCCAAAAGTAGGGTTTAAATATAAAGTCTTTTTAAGAAAACATTTATCATTGCATCTTCTACATTTTCTTTTACCATGTTCTATAATCAGTGCGTGATATTCTTGATATAGTTGGTAAATTGGGAATAAAGAGTTGTGAAAAATTTGTTGCCATTTCTCATAAGGTAATTTGTAGTCAAAAAGTCCAAGGCAGTGAAATAATCTTTTGGTATAGTTGTCAATTACAAAAACAGGTCTATTTAATGCATATAATAAAATGGAATCTGCGGTTTCCATACCTATGCCATTTATGTTTAAAAGTTCTTTTCTTAGATATGATGTGGGATAAACGTTCATCTTGGATATGTTTCCTTCAAATTTACTAATAAAAAACTCTATAAAACTTTTAAGTCTTTTTGCTTTTATCTTGTAAAATCCACATGGTTTAATAAGATTTGACAAATCCTTTTCAGAGATGTTGTAAATACTATAAGGATCAAGAAGATTATGTTTTTTTAAATTATTAATTGCCTTTTCCACATTATTCCAACTTGTGGCCTGAGTAAGAATAGCTCCTACTATTACTTCAAAAGGAGTTTCAGCAGGCCACCAATATTGAGGACCATATCTATCAAAAAGAATTTTAAAAATCTCTTCTATTTGGTTCAATGTCTAAAATGTCTGGTATCTATCATGACTAATATGATTCCATTTTTCTCTGCTTCTTTTATTACTTCCTCATCTCTTATGGACCCTGATGGTTGAATTACAGCCTTTATTCCGTATTGGGCTGCAAGAGTTATGGAATCTGGAAAAGGAAAGAAAGCGTCAGATGCAAGATAAGCCCCTTTTGCTTTTTCTCCTGCTTGTTCTAGTGCTATTTTTACTGAATTCACTCTATTCATTTGTCCAGCTCCAATTCCTAAGGTTTGTTTGTTTTTACTAACCACAATAGCATTTGATTTAACATGTTTTACAACTTTTAAAGCAAAAAGTAATTCTTCTATATCCTTTTCATCAGGTTTTATAGATGTTTTTACTTCATAGCTTTTCATCATTACATTATTGAAGGTTTGAATTAAGAATCCTCTCCTTAAAGATCTTATCTCAAAAGGATTCTCTGGAATATTTTCTTTATATATTAAAACTCTTAAGTTCTTTTTAGTAGAAAGAATATTTTTAGCTTCTTCTGTAATACCTGGTACTACTACAATCTCAAAAAAAGATTTTGTTATCTCTTTTGCTGTATTTTCGTCTAAAATAAAATTGCATGCTATAATTCCACCATATGCTGATACAGGATCACTTTCAAGGGCTTTTAAAAAGGCTTTAGTGGGGTTATTGTCAGAAGCTACACCGCAAGGATTGTTATGCTTGATAATTGCTACAGTGGGCTCTGTAAATTCTTTAACTAAATTCCAAGCTGAATCCATATCTAAGAGATTATTATAGGATAATTCTTTTCCTTGAAGTTTCTCAAAAGGTATTTCTTGATAAGGTAAAGTATAAAATCCTGCTTTTTGCTGAGGATTTTCTCCATACCTTAAATCTATTTTCTTGCTTAAATTAAGATTTATATTTTCATAAAATTCTTGAGATAAATAGGAGGATATAGTTTGATCATATATGGAGGTAATAGAAAAGGCTTTAATAGCCATCTCTCTTCTAAATTCAATATCATTACTATTTTCTCTTAAATATTGAATTACTTTCTCGTAATCTTCAGGGGATGGGACTACAAGAACATATGGAAAGTTTTTTGCAGCTGCTCTTAAAAGGCTTACACCTCCGATATCGATGTTTTCTAATGCTTCTTCTAAAGATACATCTTTTTTAGAAATAACTTTTGCAAAAGGATAAAGGTTGCAAACAACAATATCTATTAAAGGGATGTTTTTTTTCTGTATGTCTTCTATGTCTTCTTTTTTATCTCTTCTAGCCAAAATTCCTGCAAATATTTTGGGATGAAGTGTTTTAACTCTTCCACCAATTAATTCTTTGAAATCTGTATATTCAGATACTTCTTTTACTTCAAATCCTTTCTCCCTTAGATATTTAGCAGTAGAAGAAGTCGCAATAATATGATATCCATGGTTGATTAATTCAAGGCAAAGATTCTCAATTCCGGTCTTGTCATAAACACTAATAAGAGAGAAAGGCATTAGTATATAACCTCCTTCTTATTGTTTTTTGAATTCTTCAGGATTTAAATCTCTTAATAGTTTTGTTAATTCTTCTTCTGCATTATATTCCTCTACAAAACCAGCTTCTTCCAATACTTGGGAATCTACATAAATGGGAGATTGAGTTCTTAAAGCAAGGGCCATAGCATCAGAAGGTCTGGAGTCGATTTCTAATGTTTTATCGCTTACATTTAAGAAGATGGTCGCATAAAAAGTATTTTCTTTTAGGGAGTGTATATAAACTTTATCTACCTTTGCATTTAAAGATTCAATTATATTTTTTAGAAGGTCATGGGTAAGAGGTCTCCCTATATCTATTTTTTCCAAAGCAATAGCAATAGCATTTGCTTCAAAAGGACCTATCCATATTGGGAGGAATCTTTTTCCTTCTGGCTTTTCTCTTAAAAGAACAACAAACTGATTGGTTTGAGGATCTAAACTTAGCCCTGCTATATAAACCTCAACCATCATGATATTTCACCTCTTTTGATTGACCTTTTATCATATCTTAACCCAAATATGCTTATTTGTAAATCGTTGTGATATAATTCTGCTATATGATGAGAAAATTGGAAATTAAAGGTACATTAATTTTAATTTTTGTAACTTTAATATGGGGAAGTACATTTTCTTTGAC
Organism: uncultured Dictyoglomota bacterium; assembly: GCA_964654465.1. Lineage (GTDB taxonomy): Bacteria > Dictyoglomota > Dictyoglomia > Dictyoglomales > Dictyoglomaceae > Dictyoglomus. The sequence goes on along the minus strand of CAZZIO010000068.1, from coordinate 7,253 downwards.
GAAGATATCTTTAAAATATCTTACTCCTTTTTTTCTTTTATTTGTAAGATTCTTTTTGGGAAGTCTATCTTTAAGTATTTATTTCATAGCTAAAAGGGATCCTTTAACAATAAATTGGGCAGGATCAATTTTAGGAATTATTAATTTTTCAGCTATAGCTTTTCAAACTTTTGGATTAAGATCTACAACTGCTACTAAAGGTGCTTTTATAACTGGGCTTTCTGTTTTAATGGTACCATTTTTTGAAAGAATATTTTTGGGAAGTAAAATTGGTGTTAGATTATGGTTTTCGGTTTCTATAGCCTTCTTAGGATTAACTATGCTTACTGTCGATTTTAAGCAGATTGGTTATGTAAATTGGGGAGACTTCCTGGTTTTTATTTGCGCATTACTCTATGCTATCCAGATTGTCTATATTGCATATGTAGTTCATAAAAAAGAAGTTTTAGATCTTGCTTTTTCTGAACTCTTTTTAACAGCTCTTTTAGCATTATTGTTCCATATTTTTTTTGAAACAGGAAGTCTCCCTTTAAAAAGTATTTTTATATCTTTTCTTCCTGTTTTTTACTTAGGTACTATTGCTACTTCTTTAACTCTGACACTTCAACTTATAGGTCAAAAGTACCTTACTCCTACGAAATCAGCCTTAATATATAACTTAGAACCAGTTTTTGCTACTGTTTTTGCCTTTTTTATATTAAAAGAATCATTATCTTTTATTCAGTTTATTGGAGCTTTTCTTATACTCTTAGCTTTGTTCATTTCTATTCCTTCTTCTCCAATAGATAATTAGTTAATGTATTTATGGAGGAAATAAGATAAGCAATAATTGAATTGACACCAGCCTTAATTAAATTAAATGGAATTATCACTGGAATAATTAATGGAATAATACTACTTCTTGGTACTCCTAAGTAGATGGGAGTGAGTATTAAATTTGCAATTGCCATTGTTATAGCCATACTTATTGTTCCAAAAAATAGAGATAGAATTCTATTTTTTGTTTTTCTGTATAATATGCCAGCTACTGTTATTAAGGTGCCTGTGGCTATAAAATGCATAAGAGCTCCTATAGGTCCACCTTGGCCTGTGAATATGGCCATCAAAATTGCCACAATAAGAGTTGCAATGATACCCTCCGAAATACCATAATACAAAGCTATTAATAATAAAGGAATATCTCCTGGATCATACAATAAATAGGGGGCTTGGGGGAGAATGGGGAAATAGATTGTTATTGATAAGATGATAGATAAGGCTGTTAAGATAGAAATTGTTGTAAGCTTTTTAGTGGTCATGCTATCAACCTCCTTTTTTAGAATTAAAAAAGCCCTGGGGGTATTTACCCCCAGGGCTTTTTTTACAAATAAATAAATTACCTTCTCCCATCCGGACTATACCGTCGGCCCTGGATTCTCACCAGGTCTGCAAGCCAAAAGACTTGCTCGCAGGCTTAGGTATCTCTTGTAGAGATACCATCACTGCCGGTCGGGAATTGGGAAGAGCTTTATCTCTTCCCTCACCCTGCCCCGAAGGTAATACCTTGCCGATAATTTTAAATTAAATTATGGTTTTTGTCAAATTTACTCTATGGAAAGGGATGATGGATAGGCAATCACACCTACAGTGCCAGGTCCAGAATGAACACTTAGAGCCGCTGATAATTTATTAATAAGTACTTCTTTTATTTCAAAATATTTAGCAATTTCTTCTTTTAATTTCTGTACCTCTTCCCATGCATTTGCATGAAGTAATCCTATATTCAAACTGATTTTTTCTTTAAAAAAATCATGCATATGAAATATAATTTTTTGATAGGAATTAAGCCTTCCTCTTGCTTTATCTAAAGCAAAAAGGACTCCCTCTTTATCAATTGAAATTATGGGATTGATATTTAATATTTCAGCTAAAAGATACTTTGCTTTACCTATCCTTCCACCAGCTGCAAGATATTTTAATGTTTCATTAGTAAAAGCATGAAATAAGTTTTCTCTTATTTTTTGGATATGTTCTACTACTTCTTTTAGAGATAATCCTTTTAGTGCAGCTCGAGCAGCTTCTATAGCCATAAACCCAGTTCCTAACGAAACACTTTTAGAATCTATAACTTCTATTTCATAATTTGGATTTTCCTCTTTTAGTATAGATTTTGCTGTACTGGCTGATTGAAAAGCACCGCTTCCCCATGATGTTAAATGTATGCTTAAGACAGATAAGCCTTCTTCTAAAATTTTTTTAAATACCTCATAATATTCTCCTACACCAGGACATGCTGTTTTAGGAAGGTTATTTTCTGGAGCCTTTTTTAGATATTCCCAAACATCTTCAGGCTGAATATCAACATTTTCTTCATAAGATTTTCCATCCATATGAATATAGTAAGGAATTATATTAATATTAAGCCCTTTTCCTATCTCAGTAGGTATATCAGACGTAGTGTCTGTTACCACTTTAAATTTTATATTCTTATCCATAGTTACCTCCATAACAAAGTAGTCTTAAATAATAATAACATATATTATTTTGATTAGTAATTCTTTTTTGATTTTTTTATCCTATTAGTTTATAATTTAAGATAAAAACGTTTGCTTATAAGGAGGTATTATCATGGAAGAAAAAGAGTTAAGTAAAAAGGTTAAAGAATTAATTAAAAAGATGACTCTCGAAGAGAAGATTGCACAATTGCAAGCAGTATTTGCTAAAAATTTAGTAGATGATAATGGGGAATTTTCTGAGGAAAAAGCTCAAAAATATTTGAAATACGGAATTGGTCAAATTACAAGATTGGCTGGTGATAAGGGTGTAGAACCTGAGAAAGCAGTTATTTTGAGAAACAAGATTCAAAAGTTTCTTAAAGAAAAAACAAGACTTGGAATTCCTGCCATTATTCATGAGGAATGTCTTAGCGGATATTTAGCAAAGGGTGCTACTACTTTTCCACAAGCGATTGGTATGGCAAGCACCTTTGAACCAGATCTTATTCAGAAGGTTACTGATGTTATTAGGCAACAAATGAGGGCTGTAGGCGTTCACCAAGGATTAGCTCCAGTTCTTGATATCCCAAGAGATCCAAGATGGGGAAGAACAGAAGAAACTTTTGGAGAGGACCCGTATCTGGTTTCAAGAATGGCTTCAGCTTACGTGAAAGGACTTCAAGGTGAGGACTGGAAAGAAGGAATAGTTGCTACAATTAAGCATTTCACTGCTTATGGTATTTCTGAAGGTGCGAGAAATTTAGGACCAGCTAAAATTGGAGAAAGGGAACTTAGAGAAGTATTTCTTTTCCCATTTGAAGTGGCTGTAAAAGAGGCTCAAGCTGGTTCTTTAATGAATGCATACCATGAAATAGATGGTGTACCTTGTGCTTCATCTAAATTTTTGTTAACTAAAATATTAAGATGGGAATGGGGCTTTAAAGGGTTTGTGGTTTCTGATTATGTTGCTATTAGGATGTTAGAAAATTTTCATAGAGTGGCAAAGGATGCTAAAGAGGCTGCAGTTTTAGCCCTTGAAGCAGGAATTGATATTGAGTTACCCGAAATTGATTGTTATGGTGAACCTCTCATTCAAGCAGTAAAAGAAGGATTAATTTCAGAGGAAGTTATAGATACTTCTGTGGAGAGAGTATTGAGAGCAAAATTCCTTTTAGGCTTATTCGAAGAAGAAGAGAAAGAGCCTAAGAAAGTATATGAAACTTTTGATCTTCCTGAACATCGTGAACTGGCAAGAGATGTTGCTAGAAGATCAATTGTCTTACTTAAGAATAATGGAATTCTTCCTCTTCCAAAAGATATAAAATCTATTGCAGTTATAGGTCCTAATGCTGATAATCCAAGAAATCTACATGGTGATTATAGTTATACTGTACATATTCCATCTGTTTCTGAAACATTAGAAGGCCAGAAGATAGAAGAAGTATGTGCTGTACCAACAGTAAGTATACTTGAGGGAATAAGAAATAAAGTTTCTAAGAATACAGATATTCATTATGCTAAAGGATGTGATATAGTGGATGGTTCTGATGAAGATATAAGAAATGCCTTAGAAGAAGCTAAGAAGTCAGAAGTTATAATTGCTGTTATGGGAGAAGAGAGTGGTCTTTTCCATAGAGGTATATCTGGAGAAGGTAATGATAGATCAGAATTAGAACTTCCTGAGATCCAAAGGAAATTGCTCAAAGAGCTTAAGAAGTTAGGTAAACCTATTATACTTGTTCTTATCCATGGAAGACCATTGGCTTTGAAATGGGAAGATGAAAATATGGATGCTATTTTAACTGCTTGGTATCCAGGAGAAGAAGGAGGAAATGCAGTAGCTGATGTTATATTTGGTGATTACAATCCTTCAGGAAAACTTCCTATATCTTTTCCGGCTGTAACAGGTCAAATACCGGTATATTATAATAGAAAGCCTTCTGCCTTTACTGATTATGTTGATGCTAAAGCTAAAGCCCTATATCCTTTTGGTCATGGTCTATCTTATACAAATTTTGAATATTCCAATTTAGAGATAAAACCTCAAATAGTTAATTCCTTGGAATCTGTTGAAATAACTTTTAAAATAAAAAATGTAGGAAAACTAGCTGGAGAAGAAGTTGTACAACTTTATATACATGATGAAATAGCAAGCTTAGAAAGGCCAGTTAAAGAATTGAAGGGGTTCAAAAAGATTTATTTAAATCCTGGAGAAGAAAAGACTATTAAGTTTATTTTGTATCCTGAGCAACTTGCTTTCTATGATGAGTTTATGAGGTTTGTGGTAGAAAGAGGAAATTTTGAGGTAATGATTGGGTCTTCATCTGAAGACATCAAACTTAAAGGTAATTTCCAGATTAAAGAGACAAAAGTAATAACTGAGAAAAGAAAATTTTCAAGTGATGTAATAGTAAAATAGATAAAGAGGGAGGAGATTTTTCTCCTCCCTCTTTATTTTACTGTTTCATCATAGTTCCAGCCCATTATGTCATATAGTTTTCTTCTTCCCTCTTTATCCATTTCTAATTCTTTTCTGGCATACATAGCTACCTCAAAAGCTTTTTCACGGGGTACTATGACTACTCCATCCCCATCTGCTACTACAATATCACCTGGATTAACAATTACGCCTTCTATATTAACAGGAATATTCATTGCATCAAACTGCAACCTTCCAATTACTGTTTTCTGAGATATAAATTTACACCAAAAAGGAATCTTTTGTAATATTAATTCATCAGAATCTCTTGGACCTCCGTTGGTTAAATATCCAACTACTCCTTTAGTGAAACCTAATAGAGAGTTGTTTGATCCCATTAATCCTGCGTCTACACAACTTTGATCTATTACTATAAAATCTCCTTTTTTAATTGTATCTAACCATGGATATGTACATATATTGTTATAATAATAACCCATCCATTCAGCATATTCTTTTGGTGACATTCTGGGTATTTCTCCTTTATAAGGAAGATATCTAACAGTTTTTGCAATACCAACAATTCTTGTACGAAATAGAGGTTTTATAGTATAGGGAATACTATAATTATGATGTAACAAAAGATAATCAAGTCCATCTCTTACATCTGCCACTCTTAATCCCTCAAAAAGTTTCAAAAGTTCTTGATTTTCTTTATCATTGAAAACCATTTTGGTTATTCCTCCTCGATAATGTTTATATTTTTTTCATTGAGCCTTCTTTTAAGAGAAAAGTTATTCAATGTTAATAAGACAATTTCTGCTAGATACAATACTTGAGAATTAAACTCAATATGGCCTGAATATGTATTTTTTAAGTCTGAAGCTACGAAATGGAGATGTGGTTCATAGTTTATTATCATTCCTTGAAGAGAAGATAGTTCAAAAGGTCCTTCTAAAGATAGATATTCGTTTTCGGGATAAATGGATGTGGAAAGAACACGATGATATGTTAATTTTTTTAAGGTGCCAATTCCACTAATCACGCAAGCATTTTTAATATTATTGTTTTTAAGATAATCAACTATACTTTCAATGAGAAATTCTTCAGGATCCAGATTGATAATTATTATTTCATTTTTCTGGGTGTTAGCTTTTTTAAAAGCTCTCATATTTTGTCACCCCTTTAAATATGTTTATAGTTAAGATATTAAATTTAAACTTACACATAGTCAATCTTAAAAATAATTGACTTTTTTTTCTAATATGATACCTTTATATTTAAAGTGGTATTTAAATGGTATTGTGTTTAAAAATGAAGTTTAAACCATTAGTTAAAGAAAAAGTTAAAGAAGAAATATTAAAACTGATAGAAGAGAATAGAGGGTATGATTATGTAAAAATACCCTCAGAAAGAGACCTTTCTGAAACTTTTCAGGTTAGTCGTACTACTATACGTTCTGTAATAAAAGAGTTAATTAATTATGGATTACTTATTCAATTTCAAGGGAAAGGCACATATATTGTACCTAAGACTCGAGATAAAATTGTGCATATTTTATCCTCTCCTGACATAAAAAGCGATGATCCTTTTTATGCAAGGTTTTTTGTGGAGCTAACTAATATTTTTACTCTTAATGGTTTTAAGATCCTTTTTGTAAATGTAGAAAGTCTTACTAATGAAAGTAAAAAAAATAAAGATATCCCTATCGTTATGATAGGTCTTTTAAATGATGAATTAATAGAAAAAGTTAAGAGAAGTTATAAGTATATTTTGACCATAGAACAGTATATGAATCATGACGAGATTATACAAGTTTCTGTAGATGATTATAGGATAGGATGGATGGCTGCTGAAATTCTAATTAAGTCTGGATATTTATTTTTAATACATTTAGCAGGGCCAGAAAGATATACCGCATCTTATCTTAGAAAAATTGGGTTTTTAGATAGAGTGAAAAGTTCTACTAGAATAAATTATAGGGTTATAGAATCAAAAATGAATTATACATCAGGGTATATGATTGGCGATGAAATTTATAGTATATACAATAAAATTAGAGAGCCTATAGGTATTTTTACTGCAAATGATTGGATGGGAATTGGTTTAATACAAAGGTTAAAAGAGAAGAGATTAAATATTGGTAAAGAAATTGGTATAATAGGTTGTGATAATATTTCTCTTTCTACTGAAATTAAGCCTTCATTAACTACTTTTAAATGGGACGTAGAGAAGATAGTCAAAGAGATATTGAATATAATTATTGATATTAATCATGGCAAGAATATAACTCAAAAGAGGGTACTAATACCTGCTCAAGTTATATATAGGGATTCTTTGAGATTGTAATTGACAAATAT
>CAZZIO010000067.1:0-18928 GCA_964654465.1 uncultured Dictyoglomota bacterium | reverse complement strand
TTTCCAACTTTTTGAAAAAAGTTCAAAGAGTATTAAAACATTTTTGGTAAGATATGGAAAAATTTTCTTTCTATTAAAAAGTGCCATAAAGGATGAGATGAACAAAATAATTTTAGTTTCATCTGGAAATTCATAGAAATGAAATTGGAAAGTCATATTAATAGAGGTTAATATACAAAAAATATATGGAAAGAGTAATTAAAATTTTTAAAAATATTTTTGGTTCTATGAGCTTAAAGAAGCATCCAATATTATTTCTTATTCAATTTATTGTTTTAATTATTGTTGCATATACTTTAATTCCCATTTTTGTAAAGATTATAGCTTATTTTATAAATTTTCTTAGTTCATTTGTAAAGATATATTAAAAGGCTTATAATAATTGGTTTTTCTAAGTTTATTCTCCCCTATCCATAAAATAAGATAATTTTTATTGGGTAGGGGAGAGTAATACAGTAAAAACCCAAAAAGTAATTAGTTCATGTTTTTTTTAATTTTTTTGGAGATACATTGGGAGTTATAATTAATTTCAGAACTTATAATATAAGGAGGAGATCTAATATGAATTATAAAGAGATTCCTATGGGTATTCAAAAAGGAATTGCTCTTATTGCCCATGATAATAAGAAAAATGAGCTTTTAGAATGGGTAAGATTTAATCAAGGTACATTATCCAGACACATACTATATGCAACGGGAACAACAGGTGAAATTTTAGAAAAGGAATTGGGGTTAAAAATAATTAGATTTTTTAGTGGACCATTAGGGGGAGATCAACAAATAGGAGCAAAGATTGCAGAAGGGGAAATAGATTTCCTCATATTTTTCTGGGATCCTTTAGAACCTTTACCTCATGATCCAGATGTTAAAGCTCTTTTAAGAATAGCTGTAGTATGGAATATTCCTATAGCATCTAACAGATCCACAGCTGATTTTTTGATTTCATCTCCTCTTAGGGATAGAGAATATAAAAGATTAGTAATTGATTATTCAGATTATCTTAGACGTAAAATATAATTAATAAGGAGATATGTTAATTTTAGAAAGGAAATCCTAAAAAGCTAAATTAAAAGAGTCTTTCTTTTATTATTTCAATAGGATGATTTGCCCAAGAAATTTTTTAGATGTTTATAATCACTAAATTCTATTTAAATCAATTTAAGAGTCTCTTTAGAGATTTCTGGAATTATTTCTAAGAAACTTTTGTAATTTTTATAGACTTTCTTTGGGTCAATCTTTATATATTCATGGACAAGAATATTTCTAAAGCTTCCCATACCTTTAATTTTTGAATAAACTTCTTGAGATATTATACCTTTCCCAAAAATTTCCTTTAATATATCCTTCATAGGTATTAGGGTATATTTTATATTGTGAAGCTAAAATATGATTACCAATGTCTAATATTATGTTTATCCCTGCTAAAAGTCCTCTTTCAAGGGTCCATCTAATTGATAGATTATTTATGAACTCTTCTTCTTCAATATCTTTGTATTTAAGAAGTTCTCCATAAATATTATTTAGCTCTATTAAGTTTTCTTTTATCAGGTTTTTATCAAATGTCATATGCTTTTTTAATAAATTCTAACTGTTTTCTTCTAAAAGCTTCGAGATCTTGGCATTTTTTGAGAATATTCATTTCGTATTCGTTTTCTATTTTTGTATTTTCTTTAAAAATGATTTCTCCATTCTTTATAATGTGTAGAGCAATAAATGGAGAGACTTGGGATAAGTCTATAAGATCTATTCTTTGGGTGTTAAGGAATTCCTTTATATCTTCAAGTAATCTAAAATAATCTCCCTCAAGAATTACTGCTATATCTATATCTTCAGGATTTTCTTCTTTCAAAATAGATCCAAAAAGATATGCAATCTTTACTTTATTCTTAATAAATACTTCTTTTAGATTATTTATTTTTTCTTTTATATCCTTTGACAAAGTGGGAAAATTTTTATACTTCTCCTTAACACCCATTTTTCTCTCTACTTAATTTTATTTTATTTTAACATATTTTATTTACTTACTAAAAACATACTTACATAGAGCCCTTCTCCTTGTGGTATAGTAGCATTTAATAAAAGTCCTGTGTTAGGTTCATATTCGTATTGAGCAATTGGATATTCTCTCATGTTGACCTGAGTTAATATTCCTCCATATTGCCCTCTTCCTACTATATCCCAAGATAATCCAATTTGGGATATGCTAATAATTGAATTTTGTCTAAGAAGTTGAGGGTTTATATAATATGGTCCTAAGTAGTAATTTCCTATTGCTTGCTTTCTTACTTGTCCTTGAACATCAATCAAAAATAAAGTACCTGAAGAAGATAATGCTGCAAATCTACCCATTCCAAGGGGAGTACTCATACCGTGATAACCTTGGAACAAACTTACAGATGAATAAAATTGATAAGTAGGGGAGAATTTAACAGCTGGGGGAGGACTGGTAATTTGTGGAATGTTAGTATTATATACTCCTACTAACTGGAGCTCTACAGCTGTAGATGAGCTTAATCTTTGCTTTTCTAATATAGATATTTTTTGTACTATTCCTTTGTTATCAAGAATAAATAAAATTCTTTCCATAGATTGATAATCAGAAGCCTCTATAAGGAAATAGTATAGATTATTTCCATAAGGTCCAAATTCGTATTTTAGACCAGGAGGAAGACCAGCTACTTTTACTTTTTTAACATAATCTTCCGCTTCTTGTGGATCAATAAAAATTTTACCATTAAGAAGTTCTGTTGATAAATTTAAAGATGGGTATCCAGAAGATATGCTTTGAGTAATTAGAAGGCTTATGCTGTAGACATTTAACTTATCAATATTAGTGACAACATAGATATAGTATCCTTGAGCTGCTCCTCCAGAAAAATCATCTCCTATTCTGGTACCTGAACCCATATTTGTTTGATACACAAAGGTAACTCCAGGCTTTACTCATGAAGGTATTTTTGTAAAATTAGGTTGAGGATTTTCAAACTGTCCCCATGATAAAGAGAATATTACAAGATAGAATAATAGAAGAATAAATAATAATTTAAGTCTCATATTTATCCTCCTTTTCTATCTTTCTAATTTTTAACTTAAATAATTATAAAACAATTAAATATGAATTCAAATGACTTATATCACATTTTGTAATATTAGTTATTTTCTATCTTTAGATGATCAGAAAAATAAAGATGCTGTTACAAGAGGATATAGTAGTATTTTCTTACGAACTATCCTTTTATTACCCCTGAAAGAGTTCCTCTTTTCATAAAATTGAGAGTGTAAGAGTAGAAAATTATCATAGGAATAGTAGATAGCATATATATAGCAGAGATTTTTCTCCATTCTACTTTAAACTAAGAAAGGTAGCCTGCCATAAGCACAGGAAGAGTAGTAGTATGAGTTCGAGTTAGAATTAATGAGTATAAATATTCAGTATAGCTTGACATAAAGGCTAATATTGAAACAGCAATAAGTCCTGGCAATACATTAGGAAGAACAACTTTTAGGAAGATCTGAAAAGGAGAAGCTCCATCAACAAGGGCTGATTCTTATATTTCTAAAGGAACCATATCAAAAAAACCTTTTAAATACCAGATACTTGTAGGGATTATCCCCACAGAATGACTAATTCCTACTCCCAAATAGGTATCCACTAATTTTGATTTTGCCATTAAATAAAATATAGGGAAGGCAAGCGCAAACCAAGGAAATAATCTAAATAATAAGAATAAATAATATAAAAATTTAGAAAGTTTATTTTGTGATCTGGAAAAAGCATAAGCAGAAGGAATAGATGTAAAAATAGAGAGAAAAGTTGCAAAAAATGCAATGATAAGAGAATTTAAAGTAGCATTCCAGATCTCTTTGTCCTTTAAGGCATCTATATGGTTGTTTAAAGTTATTTCTTTGGGAAATCCAAACTTAGTAGGAAGTTCAAAAACCAGAAAGAGAGATATTTAAGGAGTAAAATATAGGAAATAATGCCCATCCTAAGAGAAAAAGAACAATAAGAAAAATAAAAAATGTTCTAAAAGGACTCATCCTTTTTGTCTCCTTAATATGAGGAGAGTAATTACAAATGTTACTATAACATTAATAACTCCCCATGCGGATCCCATACCATAATCATATTGTAAGAAAGAAACTTTAAAAGTAGCAACTGGAAGAGTAGTAGAAGAAGTTCCAGGTCCTCCTTGAGTCATTATCCAAATTAAAGAAAAACTTCTGATAACATCAATAAGTCTTAAAAGTGCTACTAATAATATTATAGGATAGACCATATGAAAAATAATATGCCTTACTTTTTGCCAATAGGTAGCTCCGTCTACCTCTGATGCTTCCAATGGTTCTGTATCTAAACTTTCCAATCCTGCTAATATCATCAAATAAGACATAGGGGTTCCATACCATGCATTTGCGATAGATACTGCAGGAAGAACAGTTTTAGGATTAGCAAGCCAAATTTCTCTTGGTAAACGTAGAAATTCCATTATATGATTAATTAAACCAAAAGGTTCACTATACATTAAAGCCCAGAGAATTGCAGTCGAAGAGGGGATAAAAATCATGGGTAAACTGAAAGGACTTCTGAAAACTTTATATCCTAAAAAACTTTTATAGGTAAGGAGGGCCGCCAGTTTTGCTAAAAATAGAGGGATAAAAGTAGATATTATAACCCATATAAAAGTATTATAAGCAGTTTGAATAAAAATATTACTTTTAAAATTTTTATATAGATTGCAAGCCCAATAAATTTATTGGTATGTCTTATAATGGAATAGTCAAGAAAACTAAAATATAAAGTTAAAAGTATAGGATATACAAAAAATATAACCATAACTAAGAGAGCAGGAAGAATAAAAAGATTATATTGCCAACGAAAGATTTTCACTGGCTACCCTCCTTATTTTAGCATCTTTACTTCATAATCTCATTAAATCTTTCAATTAACCTGTCTACCATTTGTTTGGGAGCATAGGTTCCAACAACCATATTTTGGGCTTCATCTATAAAGGCGGTAATTAATTGAGGACCTTGTTTTACAAATCCTAATCTTGGAGGTGCACTATAAGGGAGACTTTCGACTAATCTCAGAAATAAGATTTGACAAATAATTTTAAAGGAGTATAATTAAAGGATAAAATTTTTTAGGAGGTACGTGAAATTGGTTAAGACACTGTATGTAGGAAACCTATCATGGCAGACCACAGAGGATGATCTGCGAGGACTTTTTGCAAAAGAAGGGGATATACAAAGTATTAGGTTGATAACTGACCGTAATACTGGAAGATCCAAAGGATTTGCTTTTGTAGAAACATCAGAAGATGTGGCTCAAAAGTTAATTGAATCTTACAATGGTCTTGAGTTTGATGGAAGAAAGATCATTGTAAGTGAAGCAAAGCCAAGAGAAGATCGTAGAACTTCCAATAGGTCTCACAATCGTAGATTTTAAATTATTAGCTGATAATTTAAAAAAGAACAAAACCCCTGCTATTTATGGCAGGGGTTTTTGTTTTATAGTATAATTAACATTATGAATACTAAGAAAATCTTTTATAATGATCCAAATATTGTAAATTGGGAAAGCAAAGTTATTGATATTAAAAAGGAAAACAACTTTTTTATTCTTTCCCTCTCTGAAACCATTTTTTATCCAGAAGGTGGAGGACAACCTTATGATAAGGGAGAAATTAGATCAGATAATTGGATTCTTTTAGTTTCCCACGTATGGGAAGAAGATGGTAAAATTTGGCACAAAGGCATTTTAAATGGTTGTAGAGAACCTTTAATTGATGAAAAGGTTGAGTTATATGTAGATATTGATCTTCGTAGAGAATACATGGAGCAACATACAGCTCAACATCTTCTTTCTGCTTTAATAGAAAAGAATTATTCATTGGAGACTACTGGTTTTCAAATTTTAGAAGACCACACAAAAATAGAGATACCATATAGAGGCTTTGATCCTAAGGGTTTTGTGAATGAGATAGAGAGTACAGTGAATAGGTACATAAAAGAAGATATTTCTGTGAAGGTATATTGGAAGGATGAAGATATTCGCATAGTAGAAATAGTAGGCCTTGATGTGAATCCTTGTGGAGGACTCCATGTGAATAGATTAGGAGAAATAGGATTGTTTAAAATAGTAGATTTTTACAAAAAGAATAATGATTTATGGAGGGTGGAATTTGTGGCTGGTTCAAGGATCTTGAAAAGATTAAGTATGAGGGAAGAAGAATATAAGTACATTAAAGAAAAATTAGGAAATCCTGATATTTATGATGGTATTAGTAAGTTGTTTACAAAATTGGAAACCTTAGAAAAAGATAATAAAAGATTGAGGGAAAGGATAAACAAGTATGTAGCAAAAGAACTTATAGGTTTAGCTGTAAATAAAGAGAATATAAGAATAGTCTTAAATATTTTAGAAGAAGATATAAATACAATCAAGTTTGTTGTTCAGGAGATAATGAAAGAAAATGGTATTTTGGGTATAATTTTAAATTCACAAGGACAAGCGATAATCTTTAGAAGCTATGATGTGTCAACAGGGCTTTTTAATAAAATTTTGGAAAAGTTAACAGAAATAGGATGGAAAGGAAGTAAAGGAGAATACTTTTTGCAAGGAAAGGTTGAAGATCCAGAAAAAGCAATTAATTATATTAAATCTTTATTGTAATCTTTACTATAAATAAATACTTTATCTCTTTCTTCTTTGGCCATATATAGTGCGTCATCTGCAAGTATCAATAATTCTTTGGGATTTTCTGTGTGTACAGGGAAATTTGCTATACCTATACTTAATGTTCCTATTCTTTTTTCTATATCTATTGGGATTATGTGTTTTTCAGTATTCCATTTTACTCTCATTTTTTCTCCTACGTTATAGGCTGATGCTAAATCAGTTTCAGGTAATATACAGGCAAATTCTTCTCCTCCTAATCTTCCTATGCTATCAATAGAACGAGTATTTCTTAGGAGAAAAAGGGCAACTTCTTTTAAAAATGAATCTCCCACTATATGACCATATAGGTCATTTATGTTTTTAAAATGGTCTATATCAATAAAAAGTATACTTAAAGGATGTTTAAATCTTTGAGCTCTTTTTATTTCATTTTCAAGGATTTCGTCAAATTTTCTTTTATTGAAGACACCTGTTAAAGGATCAATTGTTGATAATTTTTCAGTGTATTCATATAAAAGGGTATTTTCTAAAGCTATTGTAAGATGGTATAAGATGGAAATGAAGGTATCTTGTAAATCTTCAAAAGTTATCATAGAGATACTTATAAAACCATAAAGTCTTTCACTTGTTCTTAATGGAATTAATACATAGTCTTCAGGTATATTTTTACAAAAGAATTTAAGGTCATGATATGTAAATAATTTGTTGTCTTTTAGGAATATTAGCATATCAAATATTTCTTTTGCCTCATCCTTATTCAAGATTTGCAAATTTTGATATAGATCTTCTCTTGTTAAGGAGTTTTCAAGATATATATCATAAATTTTTACTGGAAACTCAGGATTATAAAATTTAAGTATGACGTTAATCACATCTATAGATTTTTTAGAGAGATTAAATTCAGAGATAAATTTAAGTAGTAAATTTAGATATTTCTCTTGATTTTTAATTGTTTCCTCTTGAGTAATTATGATATTCCTTAAAGAGCTTTCAAAATCAAAGATTTTTCTTGAGAGATCACCTATTTCATCATTTTTATTAAAAAATTTGTCCCTATTTAGGTTTAAGAGATTATCTTGAGAAAGGCTTTGGGCTAATTCTTCTAATGGTTTTACATATGTATGTTTCATGGAGTAATAAAATAACAAGAGGAAAAAAATTTGTAGTGCTATAAGGGGAATTGAGAAGGAAATAGTAGATTTTAAAAATCTTTCTTCAAAGGGATGAGTATTAAAGCTGAGAATTAGCTTTAAATTTTTGCTCTTACTTGAATATATATAGTAATACTTATGGTTTTTCAAATCAAGAATCGAACCTTTATCTTTAATTAATATCTCTTCAGGTAATCTTTCAAAGTCAGTGTTTAGTCTAAGTTTTATACTATTAGGGTTTTCTTGAATTAAAATTCCCTCAATTTTGCCAAGGTAAAAACTTTTTTCAAAAACTCTTCCATTAAGAATATCTTTTGGATCCTTTTCAATTCTATCCATATATGTAGTTACATAGTTTTCTATCTCTTTATTAAAAATCAATAAATATTCGTGTTTTATAATGCTTATAAATATTATCTCTATAAGAATAAAAAATATGAGAGATATTCCCGCGTAGAATAAAAAGATTTTATTTTTTAATTTCATTCCCTCTTTAAAATATCCCCTTCCCTTTAATTGTCACGCTTTAATTTCAAAAATATAATTTTCAATACTAGTTTATATCATAAGTATTATGTATTTTTCAATAAATTATTTTCAAGGTTTTTATTTCAAAAGGTTTAACTTTTATTTCTAAGATCTGATTTTTCAAGTTTAATTCACTATATTCTTTCTCTAAAAGATTTGTTTCATATATCTTTTTTACTGGAAAATTAAATTTGAAATTAATGATTTCTTCTTTGCCTAAATATTCTGCAAATCTTAATATCAATCCTTTGTGATCTTCTGATTGTTTTAAAGCACCAATAATTATGTTATTTTTATCCCAGCTTAAAATAGACACATCTTCAATTGAAAAATTACCTATTATAGGGATAAGGGTTTTATTCAATTCTTCAGCTTCTTTTAAAGTCTTTTCTCCCAGGGTTCCTTTGTGGGGTAGAATGGAATAAGTAAAGTTATGGTTTCCAAGATCAGCTGTATAGTCAGGAGAAAAGGGCGATCGCAATAAGGTTATTCCTATAATATTTTCATTAACGCTATGTCCATATTTTCCATTGTTTAAAATACTTACACCAAAATCTCCTTGCGATAAATCTATAAATCTGTGTACTGGTATTTCAAATTGGGCTTTTTCCCATGAAGTATTTTTATGAGTAGGTTTTGTATATGTCCCATAGGGAACTTCATAGGTTACAAATGGTGATAGTAGATCAAATGGGAAATATGCTCTTAACATTACTCTTTTTTCATTCCATTTTATTTCTGTTTCTATGTCTATTCTTTGTGAGAATGAATGGAGGGTATAGTATTGAATTATTTCCGAATTTCTATACTTTCTTATTACTTTAATTTTTCCTCTTAATGGGCCTCTTTCAGTTAATTCAATTTTTTCAGCCCTGAGCTCCTCGCCATATTTCTCATACTCTAATGGGATATCCCAGGCTTCCCAATTTCTTGGTCTATCAGAGTAGGCAATAATTATATTACCTTTATCAACAAAGAGATTTTTATTTTTCTCTTTATATAGTACCTGGAAAGAGCCATCTTCATTTACTTTCAGTCTTATTAATGAGTTTTCTAAGACATTATTATAAGCTTGAAGATCAGTATTATATGTTAAATTATTATTTTCTTTTTTAATATTTAAAGTAATTAAACTTAAGGGTGGTATGGTTATATTTTTTGAATAAAGGAATACTCCTTTATCTGTTTTTTGAATTGGTATCTCTGTATCTTTATAATGAAATCCTTCCATATCTTTCATTTCTAATTCTGTTTTTAATTCTTGAGGGAAAGAGGTAGGATTATAGATAATAATTTTCTTTTGAGAACTATCTTCTTTAATATCTAATTTAGCATCTAATATTTCTTTTAGCTCTTTTTCAGTATCCTCATAAACTTCTTTTATTGAAGATCCGGGTAGTATATCATGAAATTCATTTCTTAATAGCTTTTCCCAGAGTTGAGTGAGCTTTTCATAAGGGTATGGTAGATCTTTCACAATGTTTAAGATAACAGATAGACTTTCGAGGGTGAAAAGGTAATTTTCTGCTAATCTGTGAAGTTTTTTGGTTCTTCCTTGGGTTGTAAAGGTCCCCCTGTGGAGTTCAAGATATAGATCTCCATAATATACAGGAAGTTTTTCTTTAGATATCTCTTCAAGAAATTTTATAGGATTTTCAAATTTTATATCTGGAATAAATGGTAAATCTTTCATTATATTTAATCTTTCTATCATTTCATAAGTAGGTCCACCACCACCATCACCATATCCAAAAGTATAGATCATTCTTTCTGATAAATTTCTCTGTTGATAATTTCTATAATTTTCTATAATTTCTTTTATTTCTGTTGATCCATTATAGCCACCATATCTGGCATATATATGAGCAATTATTCTAGTTCCATCAATCCCTTTCCAAAGGAATAAATCATAAGGAAATAGATTAGTTTCGTTCCATGAAAGTTTTGTGGTTACAAAATATTCAATATCTGATTTTTTAAGAATTTGAGGTAAATTAGGATTGAAACCAAAGGTATCTGGAAGCCATGCTATTTTACATGTTTTTTGAAATTCTTTTTCAAAGAATTTTTGGGCATATAAAAACTGTCTTACTAAGGCTTCTCCTGATGGGAGTTGAGAGTCGCATTCTACCCACATTCCTCCTTCTACTATCCATTGTTCTTTCATAACTTTTTCTTTTATTTTTTGGAAAAGGAAAATGTTATTTTCTTTTATATCTTTATAGATTTGGGCACTACTCTGTAAGAATTTGAAATCTGGATAAAGATCCATAAGTTGAAGGATAGTGGAAAAAGTTCTTTGGGCTTTTCTTATAGTTTCTTCTCTTGGCCAGAGCCAAGCATAATCTATATGAGAATGTCCTACAGCATAATATTCTCCTATATTTGGATATTTCTTTTTTAGGTTTCTGACTTTTTTGAGAGCTTCGTAAGCTTGTGATATTATTTCTTCTTTTAGTTTATAAGGTATAGGTGTTTCTGTCTTTGGAAATTCTGGCATACTCCATAAATTTTTCAAAATATCCATGGTAAATTTTGTGTTTTGAATTTTTTCCAAGAATTTTTCATTACTACTTATCAGTTTTATCTTTCCAAGGGTTTCTTCAAGTATAATCTCTATTTTTTGTTGTAGATCTTGGTTTATATTCTCTAAATAAAGGGCAAATTCTCTTATAATACTGAAGATAAGCCATGCTTTATAGATTTCTTCATCTTTTTGAAATATGAAGGCTTCATTGAGTACTGGATTATATTGGTGTTGGCCAAATAATCCCTTAGGTACAGCTTCAATAATAATATCCAACTCCTCGAAATAGGGTATTTTATGTTCCTTATGATATTGGTTTATACCAGCATATGGTGTACCATTTATAAATAGAAAGGCTTCTCCACCTACATCTAAGAAGATGTAAAGGGAGGATTTTTCAAAATCTTTTGGAAGACTTATCTTCTTTCTGAAATAAACAGGGAGAGATATTTTTTTCCATCTCTCCCCTAATTTAATAATCTCTAAATCTTTATCATTTAGTTTTTCTTTAGAATCAGTAAAATACCATTCATCAAGTATGAACTTGTTAATTATTGAATAGGCATATATTTCATCAAGCCAAAAATTCCATTGCTCTAAGAGGTATTTTCTCATAGTTCTAATTTAATAGTAATTTCTGATGGATAGCCTTGTTTTATAAGTTCTTCTCTTATCTCATTGACTGCTTTTACCATATTTTCCATTTTTGCTCTTGCTTCTTCCCAGGTTCTTGTCTTTAATCCACAATCAGGATCTATGAATACTTGTTCAGGGTGAAAATGCTTAAGAGCTTCCCTTATTCTTTGCTTTATCTCATCTACACTCTCTATTTTATGGGTATGGACATCTATAACTCCTACTGCAATATATTTATCGGGTGGAAATCCTGCATTTTCTATTAGCGGATAAAGTTTGTCTGCATTATTTGTAAATTCTAAGTCAAATTGGTGTACAGGGAAATTTATTATTTCTTTCCATATTGGTCTGAAATCTCCATAACATATGTGAGTAATTATAAAGCTTCTTAAACCTCTGGTAGAAACTTGAAAGGCTTCTTTTGCTATATGGATTTCTTCAGGATGGGTAGGGACAGCAGGTTCATCAATCTGTACAAATAATGCTCCAGCCTTCTCTAAATCTAATGCTTCTTGATTTATTACTTCTGCAAGGTCTAAAACTAAATCTCTCTTATTTTCATAATATTCATTAAAGGACCAATCTGCTATTGTATATGGACCTGTTAACATTCCTTTTACAGGCTTTTTAGTTAGACTTTGGGCAAACTTAAA
Organism: uncultured Dictyoglomota bacterium; assembly: GCA_964654465.1. Lineage (GTDB taxonomy): Bacteria > Dictyoglomota > Dictyoglomia > Dictyoglomales > Dictyoglomaceae > Dictyoglomus. Next base: position 6,748 of record CAZZIO010000067.1, on the reverse strand, counting down.
CATATCTACTGTTATGGGTTTTGTTCTTTTAATTTTACCTATTACAATTGGTTTTTTATAGTATCTGTTTCCGTATGATCTGACAAGACCACTTATAGTAAAGCCTTCTAAATTTTCTGCAAAATACGTGGCCATATCTCCTCTTTCCATTTCTCCATGTACTAATATGTCTACGCCTATTTCTTCTTGCATTTTAATAACCTCTTCTGTAGCCTTGAGCTCTAACTCATGAAGAGTAGAGTAGGGAATTTGACCTTTTGAGTATTGATTTCTTGCTTTGACGAGATAGTCTGGTTTGGGAAAACTACCAACACTTGTTGTGGGAAGTATGGGAAGTTTTATTTCTTTCATTTTTTCTCACCTCTTACTAAGTTTACTCCTTTAGCTAAATTTACCAATTTTTCATATGCTCTTTCTCTTGGTAAATATTCAAGCCCAGCGCTTGGGCTAATATAGAGATTTTTATCTTCTACGTAGTTTAGAGCTTGTTTTATTAATTGGGCGATTTGATCAGGTGTTTCTAATTTTGTATTTCTTGCATCAACTATGCCATAGCCTAAGCCAATATTTTTGGGAAAATCTTTTAGTATCTCAAAATTCTCTTTTCTTGATACAAAATCTATTCCAAATATATCAATTGGTAAATCTTTTATTCTGTCTTTTAAAGATAAGACTGTATGAAAGTATGTATATATAGCTAATTTTCCTGAAAAATATTTTCTAATTTCCTTGTATATTTCTAGGAGAAGATCAAAATCTTCTGGATAGTATTGAATAGAAGGTTCGTTAAACTGGAGATATTTAACCTTATTTTCTTCTAATAACTTTACTTCTTCAATTAATGCTTTTACATATGCTTTTGTTAATTTCTCTAAATCCTTATAATACTCATCTCTACTTAATCTTGCAATAGTATATGGGCCTGTTAGAACTGCCTTAACAGGAATATTACCTGCCCACTCTTGAGCTTTTTTCCAATCATTAAGTATGATAGGTTCTCTCCATTTTATTTCGTCTTTTATGATTGGTTGTCTATAGTAGGTATTATTATCAAAATATCTAAATAATCCTCCTATTTCGATACCATCAAGTTTTTTGGCTATATAACTTTGACCATCCTCCCATCTTATCTGACCATCTGTAATAAGCTCTACTCCTGCACTTATTTGTTCTTCAATTACTTCTTTTGTTACTTCATCAAAAATTTTCTCTAATTCTTCCTTTGTAATCTTTCCTTGATCATAAGCATGAATTGCTTTCCTTAATTTTGGTTCTCTTGGGGGATTTGGTATTTTAGGATAATGATCTACAACCGTAATTATCATCTTTAAACCTCCTTACTATTAATTGTCTCCATATATATCTTTTAATACTGCTCCTTGGCTTGCAGATGTTACTAAAGCAGCATAACGTCTTAAGTAGCTAAACTCAATCTCTCTTTTAATAGGTTTCCATTCTTTCTTTCTTTCTTCTAATTCTTCTTGAGATAATTTCACATTTATTTTTCTATTCGGTATATCTATTTCAATAATATCTCCATCTTTAAGGAGAGCTATAGGTCCACCCTCAGCAGCTTCAGGGGATACATGTCCTATGGCTGCTCCTCTGCTTCCTCCTGAGAATCTACCGTCGGTTATTAATGCCACATCTTCATCAAGTCCCATTCCTGCTAATGCAGAAGTGGGACTTAACATTTCTCTCATTCCAGGCCCTCCTTTTGGGCCCTCATATCTTATAATTACCACATCTCCTTTATTGATTTTGCCCGCGTAAATCTCTTTTATGGCTTCTTCCTCACTATTAAATACCCTTGCAGGCCCTGTATGTTTTAACATCTTAGGGCTTACCGCAGATTTTTTAACTACTGCACCTTCTGGGGCTAAATTTCCATATAGTATAGAAAGTCCACCATCAGAGGCATATGGATTTTCTAAGGATCTTATCACATTTCTATCTCTAATAACTGCAGATTCTGCAATTTCTCCAATGGTTTTACCTGAAACTGTTATGGCATTGGGATGTAATAGATTACCCTTCAAAAGTTCTTTCATTACTGCTGGTATTCCTCCTGCCTCATGTAAATCTTGAATATGTTGAGAGGATGCAGGACTTAACTTACATATATTGGGTGTTTTTTCACTAATTTTTTGGAAAGTATCAAGAGGTAAATCTATTTTTGCCTCTTTTGCAATTGCTAATAGATGTAAAACTGTATTGGTGGAACCTCCCAAAGCCATATCTACAGCAATAGCATTTTCAAAGGCTTCTTTTGTTAATATATCTCTTGCTTTTATTCCTGCTTTTACTAATTCCACTATTCTCTTCCCAGCTTCTTTTGATAATCTTTTTCTTAATCCATCAAAAGCAGCAGGTAAAGTACCATTAAAAGGTAAAGCTATGCCAAGAGCTTCAGATAGACAATTCATAGTGTTTGCAGTAAACATTCCAGAGCAGGAACCACATCCTGGACAGGCATATTGTTCTAAATCAAGCAAGTCTTCTTCTTTTAAGTTTCCTGCCTTTACTTGTCCTATACCTTCAAAAATACTAATTAAATCTACATCTTTACCTTGCCATCTTCCAGCAAGCATAGGTCCACCACTTAAAATAATAGAAGGTAGGTTTAATCTTGCTGCAGCCATAAGCATTCCGGGTACAATCTTGTCACAGTTGGTTATAAGTATAATTCCATCTAACTGGTAGGCTTCTACCATAGCTTCTATTGAATCTGCTATTAATTCTCTGCTGGCGAGAGAATATTTCATACCTTTATGTCCCATTGCAATACCATCGCATATACCAATGACTCTGAATTCCATTGGGGTTCCGCCAGCTTCTAAAATTCCATATTTTACTGCTTGGGTAATCATATCTAAATGGATATGTCCTGGTATCATTTCATTTCCTGAGTTAACAACTCCAATAAGAGGTTTTTCTAATTCATCCTTAGTATATCCCATTGCGTAGAAAAGAGATCTATGAGGAGCTCTTTCTATACCTTTCTTTACTGCATCACTTCTCATTTCTTCTACCTCCTAAAATAACCTTTTGATAATGCTAACAATAGAAAGTTAAGATTGTCAATAGTTTATAGACACATTTGTAAAATTTTATAAACATCTTCTTTTGTTAATTTTTTTGTATTACCAATAGGTCCAAATTGAGTTGCTTTTTCTGCCATTTCTTCAAGTTTTTCATCATTTATTCCTACTTTTGAAAGTTTTGTGGGTACACCTATACTTTCGTAGAAATCAATTAATCTTTCAATCCCTTTTAACCCTACTTCAAAATCATCATCTCCTGTTATACCCCAAACATTTCTTGCAAAATTAGCGAATTTGTGAGGTATCACATCTAATACATATTTCATCCAATGAGGAAAGACAATAGCAAGACCTAAGCCATGGGGTATATCATATATGGCAGATATAGCATGTTCAATAGCATGGGTTGCCCAGTCTTGTTCCTTTCCAGCACCGATTATTCCATTTAGGGCATTTGTACCGCACCATAGTATGGTTGCCCTTGCGTTGAGATCTTCTGGATTTTCAATAATTTTGGGGGTTGTTTCTATTACAGTTTTCATTATTGCTTCTGCAAATCTATCTTGTAAAATAGCATCATCAACCCTATCAAAATATTGTTCAAATACATGAGAGAGGATATCTACAATACCATAAAGGGTATGGTTAAGAGGAACGGAAGCAGTATTTTTAGGATCTAATATAGAGAATTTGGGATAAATATAAGGGCTTGAAATAGCTAATTTTTCTTGAGTTTCTAAATTGGATATTACTGCATTTCCATTCATTTCTGATCCTGTAGCTGCAAGGGTAAGTACTACACCAATAGGTATTGTAGGTTTTATAGGCTTCCTATACTTAAATAGATCCCAAACATCTCCTTCATAGGTTAAACCTGCAGCTATAGCTTTAGCAGTGTCGATAACACTACCACCACCAACAGCTAAGAGTAGATCAATATTATTCTCTCTTACCATATTTATTCCTTTTCTTACTAAGTCTACTCTTGGATTTGGTTTAACTCCCTCCAACTCAAAAATTTCTAAGCCCTCTTCCTTTAGGCGTTTGACAACTCTATCATAAAGTCCTATTTTTTTTACACTTCCTTGTCCTATTACAAGAAGAATTCTTTTTCCATAATTTTTTGCTTCTTTTCCTACATCCTCAGTGGTATCTACTCCAAATATAATTTTTGTAGGATTATGAAAAACAAAATTTCTCATTTTTAGTCCTCCTTTCGGTTTAAGATTTTAGAAAATTATATTGCTTAAAGATAAAATTTACAATCTAAAATAATTTTCAAATATTTAATCTATTTCGCCTTTTTCAAGAAGATCAACAAAGATCTCTGCAATCTCGGGATCAAATTGTCTTCCAGCATTCTTTTTAATCTCTTTTATAATTTCTTTTTTAGAAAGAGCCTTTCTATATGGTCTATCTGATTTCATAGCGGAATAAGCATCAACAACTGCTAAAATCCTTGCTAAGAGGGGAATATCTTTTCCTTGAAGACTTTGGGGATATCCTTTACCATCATATCTTTCATGATGATAAAGAATTGCTTGTAGAAGTTTCTCCATTTTTGGTAATTGATTGAGTATTAGATAACCAAGTCTTGGATGTTCTTTTATAATTTTCCATTCTTCCTCTGTTAACGGTCCAGGCTTTTTGAGTATCTCAGAGGGTATACCTATTTTGCCTATATCATGTAATTTACCTGCAATTTCAAGAATTTCAAGATCTTCTTTAGAAAGCCCTAATTTTTCACCAATTTTTTTAGCATATTTTGAAACATCTATAGAATGCGTAAAAGTATAGTTATCTTTATTATCAATTGCATTTACAAGACCTAAGAAAATATCAAATTTAGGTATTTCTTCTTTTAGAGGAGTAATATCAGAGGAAGAAAGTAGAGCAAATCTTCCACCTCCGGAAGTTTTAGCCTTATACATGGCAGTATCTGCTAATGTAAGGAGTTTTTCGGGTTCCAATGTATCAAAGGGGTATGATGCTATACCAATACTTATATTTAATGGTATTTTATTATTTTGTGGAGTTAATAGTGGTATATTTTTAAGATTATTTAGTATTCTTTCTGCCAACCTTTTTGCACCTTCTATGGGGGTTTCGGGTAGAATAATAGCGAATTCGTCTCCTCCATATCTCCCTAAAATATCTACTTTTCTACAGGATTTTTTCAATATACTCGCTACCGTTTTTAGTACTTCATCTCCAAAGGTATGTCCATATGTGTCATTAAAGAGTTTAAAGTTATCAATGTCTAATATCATCACAGAAAGAGGACGATTATATCTTCGAGCCCTTGTTAATTCTTTCTGGAATGTTTCTTCTAAAGCTCTTCTGTTTAATATACCTGTTAGAGGATCTGTGGTTGCAAGTTTTTTAGTTTCCTCAAATAGTTTAGCATTTTCTAAGGCTATTGCAATAAAACTTGACAATGTAGAAAGTAGTCTAATAGTATGTTCGTTATATGCATCTATTTGGTGATGTTTTAAAATAACGACTCCTATTACTCTATCTCCTATGGTTATAGGTATTCCTAAGAAAACTTTATTCTTTTTGGTTTTGCTTTTCTTTAAAAGATACTTTTTGGTTTCTATAATTTTTAAAATTCTCTTTCTATCACTAGCTGTTATCTGATCTCCTTCTTTTGTGTTTATTTTTTTTGCTACAATCTCAAAATTGCAGTTAGAATCTTCTTGTTTGCAGTTTACTATATAAAGAGCGTCAAAATCAGTAAGTTTCGATATTTCTTTTATGATTAGATCCCAAAGGAGTTCAACTTCAAGGGCAGATGTTATTTTTTTACCAATGTCGTTAAGTATTGAAAGTTCTTTTATGTGACTTTCTAATCTTTTTTCATACTCTTCTCTTTCTTTAAATATGATTGCACCTTGTAATGCTGCACTAAGCTGTGCTCTTAAAAGTTCATAAACTATACCTTCTGAGGGCCCTATTTCAAAAAGGGCATAACCTATAGAGTTCTCTTTGTAAAATAGAGGAGATACAATATAATTTGCTCTGTAAGAAGGTAAAAATTTATCAGGAATAATTTGATATATATCAAAAGATTCATTAGTTATGATTTCTTTTCCATCCTTATATCCTAAGGCTAAAATTCCCTCTTTTAAAGGAGTTTTTGAATCCTTATACTCAACAATATAAAAACTTCTTATTCCTAAGTTGATGATACTATTTTTTGCTTGCTCTAATATTTCTCTCTTTTCAAAACTTGATGTTAAGCTTATTCCTATTTGAGTAAGGTAATTCATCCTTTCTTCCGTTTTATAACTTCTGTAACCTTGGAATCTTTCGGAAAAATCACTTATTAACACTCTTGCTTGATGCAAGAGATTTTCTGCATAGTGAAGAGTTTCATCATCTAAATAGTAGAACAAAAACTTTCTTAATAAAGATATGTAATCTTGAAATATACCTGTATTTCTTCCTTCTTGTTCTTCCTCTTTTAAAATCCAGTTTAAAGTTGATATAAATATTTTAAAACTTCTTTCTTTTAGATTTTCAATAAAAGCATAGTATATTTTTTCTAATCTTTCTAATGTTTTTGAATCTAATTGGGATAAGTTTCTTAATAAGTATTCTGTAAATTTATCTTTTAAATTTTCAAGGTTTATATAATCTAATTTTGTAAATTCTTTATCTATATCAACTTTTGCCTTTTCTATAGCAGAATATGTACATCC
>CAZZIO010000066.1:0-2764 GCA_964654465.1 uncultured Dictyoglomota bacterium | reverse complement strand
ATGAGAAATATCTACTCCTATCTCCTTTAGTACTTCTATAGCCAGAGGATTTACCTTAGAGGGATTAGTTCCTGCAGAAAAAGCTTGAAACCTATCTCCATACAAAGCATTCATAATACCTTCTGCCATCTGTGATCTTGCAGAATTATGGGTACAGATAAAAAGAACACGCTTTTTAATCATAATTTTCCCTCATTTAAAATTTTTATAGCATCTTCCCCTGTACAATGATATGGAGATATATCTTCTATGTCAAACTCTTTTAGTTTTTTAATAACCTTATCTATTTTTAACAACGATGACTTATAAAGATGAAAACCTCCCATAAGAATCTTTATTCTCTTATTAAATTTCTTTATTGCATATTCTACTATATTAACAATTCCTCTATGAGCACATCCCGTAACTAATATTATACCATCACCCTCATTTATAACTAAGTTCAATTCTTCTTCAAAAAAATCCCTCTCTTTTTTGTCTCCTTTTAACACATAAAAATAAGGGTCTGGTTCTTCAAAATCATTTTTAAAAGGTGTAGGACCAAATACATAAATAGAGTCAGAAATCTTAAGCACTTCATCTTTAATAACCACAAAATCTAAAAATCCTCTTAAACTTTCCCATTCTATCCCTGTAAAACGTTCATTACTATATTTAGGCAGAAAAGCTTCCTCTTTAAGAATGACTTTATATTTTTTATTAAAGGGCAAAAGATATTTCAGTCCTCCTGCATGATCATAATGACTATGGCTTATGATTATATTTTCAACTTTTGACAAGTCTTTTCCCAAAATCTTAGCATTTTTTATAAACACATCAGTACTTCCTGTATCAAAAAGGAGAAATCTTCCCTCTTTTTCAATGAGCACAGAAAAGCCATGCTCTGCTAATAGAGGAAAGGAGAGTCTATCGTCACACAAAACTGTTATTTTAGTCAAGAAGTTCTGAGACATTAGTAAGTTCACCCTTTAAATAGAGCTCTATAGCTTTATCCACATCCGTTTCATCAGTCACATAAACTTCTATTCCAGCAGAAGTCAAATCATCATAAAGTCTTCTTCCCATCCCATGAGAAATTACAGCTTTGCAATCTTTTAAGTTTTCAATAATAACCGCATGAGTATCATATTGATGATGAAGTCCCTTTTCATATAATCCCCTGGCATGTCCAGTAAAGGTATTTGGAATATATTCTCTACTTTTTATCTCTCCATTTTCTATATCAAAAATTAAAAAACCCTTTGTCCTTCCAAAATGGGCAGAAATTATTTTTCCATCATCAGAAGCAACTGCAATCTTCATGATATCCACCTCCTATCTTTCCTTTATATCCTTTCATAGCAAGAGCCACAGAAAGATTTGCAGAGAATGTACTTTTTCCAACTCCTCCTTTTCCACTCATTACTACGATTTTATGCTTAATTTTATTCATTCTTCTTTCTCCTTTCCTCTATCAATCTGTGATGATAAGATCCTTCCCTTATAAGAGCTGATCCACAATTAGGACAACGCTCATTTCTACAGGGAATTCCTGGAGTATGTACCTTTTTATAACCACATTTAGGGCATATGCAAAAACCCTCAGGACCTAAACCACTATGATGATTATGATGTACATGTTCTTCATTCATAAAATTACCCTCCATTAATAAAATTTTAGGGCGGGATAAACCCCGCCCCTTTTTACTTAAGTTCTTCCAAGCGTCTTTTTATATCCTCAAGATCAGCCTCAAGATCTTTTTTCCAAGCTTCCAAAAGTTCCTTCTCCTCCTCCTTGGTAAGCCCAGAGTAAGGATAATATCCAGCACCTCTCCACCACCATCTACGACCCCAAAAAGACCATGGGCACCAAGGAGCTCCATAACCTCCGAAACCCCATCCATGACCTCTCCACCATCTCCACATATTTTACACCTCCTTTCCTTCAACAAATTCCAAAAATTTATCAATTCTATCTCTCATTTCCTTTATGTAATTTATTAACTCTTTTTTTACCATCAACCCTTCAGGTGTAATTGAGTAAACTCTTTTTGCAGGACCTTCTCCAGTTTCCCAACGAGATCTTATAAGGCCTTCCATCTCAAGTATTCTAAGAATTCTATAACCTGTACCCATCCCAGAAGGTCCTCTACAAAAGCAAAATTCAGGAAAATACTCATCAAGCATATTCAAAAGCTCATAACCATGAAGATCCTTCTTAGATAGAGCAGAAAGGACAAAGACTCTGAGCCAAAATCCTGGGGCAAAACCTACATCTCTTTTTCCCATTCCTTGTCTAAATCCTTTCAAATATATTCACCTCCATATATATGCTACATACATATATAAACCTAAAAAATATAAATGTCAATAGTTAAAAATTAAAATTGGAAATATAGATAGTGGGGTAGATTTTATTACCTTTTAATGAGGCTAAATCAAAATTAATCTTTTAAAAAAAGAAATATTTCTTCTATATCAGGAAGCTCTTTAAGAGGATATATTTTAAAAAAGATAATCTCTCCATCCTCATCTACAACTACATTCGCTCTTTCCGAAAATCCATATTCTTCTATGAATATGTTATATTTTTTGGCTACTTCCCCGTGCGGCCAAAAATCCGATAATATTCTCAACTTTTTTATTCCCAAACTGTCAGCCCAAGCCTTTTTAGATGGTACAGGATCCACGCTTATACCTACTGGTATTACATTAAGTTCAAGAAATCTTGCATAATTCTCTTCAAGAGATTGCATTTGTTTTGCACATACAGAAGTCCATGCCA
>CAZZIO010000065.1:0-187985 GCA_964654465.1 uncultured Dictyoglomota bacterium | reverse complement strand
AAAAAAGATCTCTCTAAAAATTACTACCCTTATAGGTACACTACAATTTTGTTGGTAGTATAGCATGAGAAAAATTAGATGTAAATAGGTTTTGATGTGAAAATTTATATTTCTGTCGATCCTCCAGGGTTTTGGGGTTATCGGGGGTAGACTGTAAAAATAGTTTTTAAGAATAAGCTAAAATATTTTCTAATGAAGTAAAGAACTATTTTGGAAAATATTTGAGATAAAAAATCATTAAGAAATTAGTAAGAATCAAGTTGTGCAATAAAAGAAGGTTATCCCTAATTGTTACATTTTCTGTCAATCTCAAAAAAATATGAATAAGCCTAATTTGATTGAGATTTTTATGTAACAAGAATTTAGACTTACGATGATATAGAGAAGTTATAAATTTTTGACTTAAATGGTATAATCTATAGAGATTTATTAAGAGGTTTATATAAATCAAGTAAGGAGTAAGGTAAAAAAATGTTTCTAATTAAAAAATTTAAATTTGATGCAGCTCACAATTTAGTAAGCTATAAAGGAAAGTGTGAGAGATTACATGGACATACTTATGAATTAGTAATAGTTTTGGAAGGTAAGCCTGATGAGGAAGGTATGATTATGGACTTTGTAGAATTAAAGGATATCGTGAAAAAGGAAATTATTGATGTACTGGATCATAGTTATATAAATGATATAATCTCACAACCCACAGCTGAGAATATAGCTATATGGGTTTGGAATAAATTAGAAGGAAAATTAAGAGGTAAAAATTTTTCTCTTTATGAGGTACAAATATGGGAAACATCAGATAGTGGAGTGATATATAGAGGTGGATAATTTAAAAGATGTACAAAATGAAAAAGATGAGAGAGGTATATCCCTGAAAAAAGTAGGGATTAAGAATTTTTATTATCCCATAAAGGTTTTTGATCAAAGGAGAGGGCACCAATATACGATAGCAAAAATAGATCTTTCTGTGGATCTTAGACACGATTTAAGAGGTACACATATGAGTAGGTTTGTAGAAGTGTTGAATGAAATTGATGTAATTAGACCTGAAAATTTAGAAAGAATTTTGCAGAAGGTTAAGACAAAGTTAAAAGCAGAAAGTAGCCATATAAAACTTACTTTCCCTTATTTTATATGGAAAAAGGCTCCAATTTCGCAAATGGAGTCTCCTAATAAAATAGAATGTATAATTGAGGCGGAGCTTTTTGAAGATTTGGAGATGGTTGTAGGGGTAAAAGTTCCTATTCATACTCTTTGTCCCTGTTCTAAGGAGATAAGCGAATTTGGAGCTCATAATCAAAGAGCTATAGCAAATATAGAAGTTAAGTCGAAAAAACTTATATGGTTTGAGGATTTAGTTGAAATAGCAGAGAGTTCTGCAAGTGCCCCAATTTATTCTCTTTTAAAACGTCCAGATGAAAAATATATTACAGAAATGGCATATGATAATCCAAAATTTGTAGAAGATGTAGTAAGAGATATAGTTTTTATTTTGGATAAGGATAAAAGAATAGAGTGGTATAGGGTGGAAGTAATAAGTTTTGAAAGTATTCATAATCATGAAGCTTTTGCATGTGTAGAGAAGGGGTGGCTAAAGAATGATAATGGAGTTAACACTTGATTTTTTAATTAAAGAGATGGAAAAAGTAGGAGCTCATTTTGATTCTTTTTCAATTTTTCTAAGAAAAAGTAGAATTATTCCATTAAAGATTTTTGACATTACTTCTCCTACTGCCAATATTTTGAAGCAGGAGATGCTTTCTATTGGAGGAGATGTTGTAGTTCATAAAAATGTTGTTAATTGTGGAATAAACAAAAATGATGTAATTCTTCTTGGGACAAAAAAACATTATGATATTCTTATTAAAAAATTGGAAAATATCAATTATTTCGATATTCCTAAAGTTTATAATCTTTTAAAGAATTTTTTTGAGAAGGATAAAGTATCTTATATTGAATCTCCTTGGAAGAGAAAAATAATTTTTGATAGAACTTTAATAATGGGAATAATAAATGTGACCCCAGATTCTTTTTATGCCAATTCTCGTAAGATAAATTTAGAAGAGATTTTAAATACTGCTAAATATATGATAGAAAACAAGGTAGATATTATTGATATAGGGGGGCAATCAACAAGACCTGGCTCTGATCCTGTAGATGAAGAGGAAGAAATTAATAGGGTTATTCCTGCTGTAAAGATAATTAGAGAAAATTTTTCAAATATTTTTATTTCAGTGGATACTTATAGAGCAAGAGTAGCTGAAAAAGCAATTGAATTGGGGGCAGATATGATAAATGATATTAGTGGGTTTAGATTTGACGATAATCTTGTCAAAGTTATTTCTGAATATAAAATTCCTTATGTTTTAATGCACATGAAAGGTACACCTAAGGATATGCAAATAAATCCATATTATGATGATGTAATTAAAGAAATATATGAGTTTTTCTTAGAAAGATTAAATTATGCAGAGGGATATAGGGTTGATCTGGATAAGGTAATTATTGATCCGGGTATAGGCTTTGGAAAGAGATATGAGGATAATTTAGAAATATTAGCCAGAATAACTGAATTTAAAAGTTTGAAAAAACCTATTTTAATAGGAGCTTCAAGAAAAAGTTTTATAGGAAAAGTTTTAGGTGATATTCCTCCTGAGGAAAGATTAGAGGGTACTCTTGGAGTTACAGCTCTTTGTGCACTTAAGGATGTTGATATTGTTAGAGTTCACGATGTAAAGGAAAATAAGAGAGTAATTGATGTTATAGAGGCTATAAAATGCATAAGGTCTTCATAGCATTAGGGAGTAATTTAGGTGATAAAAGAAAAAATATAGAAATAGCTATAGAAAAGATTAAAGAAATAGGAATTAATATTTTAAAAATGTCTTCTATAATAGAAACAGAACCTTATGGATATAAAGATCAGGACAGTTTTTTAAATGCTGTTTGTTTGGTAGAGACAAATCTTGATCCATTTTCCTTATTAAAAGTTCTGCTAAAAATTGAAGAAGAGTTGGGAAGAAAAAGGATTTTTAAATGGGGTCCGAGAAATATTGATTTGGATATTATATTTTATGATGATTTAATAATTGAAACGGAAGAATTAATAATACCTCATCCTGATGCCCATAATAGGATCTTTGTTATGGGACCTATCTCTGAGCTCGAGCCAGACTTTATACATCCAGTTTTAAAAAGAAAAGTGCTAGATATATATAAAAGTCTTTTATAATATCTGTTCTCTTTTATTTTTCTCTATTCCTATTATCTGTCTTTCCGAATATTTTGTGGTTCTCATAATGTAGAAAATAACAGAATCTTCTTCCTCATCTATTATTAATTCTATTTCTCTTTTTAGTCTTTCATATTTTGCTTCTGTAATTTCTCCTTCAAGAACAGAATTTTGTATCCATTCTAAATACTTTCTTGCTGTATTTAGTACTTTATTAACTCTTTTCTGATTTACATCATAAACCATTATTATATACATTTACCAAGGAGATATGTAAGGAGAATATTTTTCTTCTCCTAATAAATGTTTCTCAAGTTTATAGAGTTCTAATCTTATTAATCTTCTGTAAGAGATTTTTCCTAAATCTTTATATTGAATAGTAGTTTTCATTTTTTCTTCAAAGTTTTGCACAAAGAGTTTCATCCCTTTTTCCTTAAGGTATACACCTTCCAATTTTTCGTCAAAATCTTTAGGTGTTATCTCTTTTTTATTTACCATAGAAAAGATAATTCTATCCACAATTATTGGTTTAAATATCTCTGCTATATCTAAATTAAGGGAAAATCTTCTGAAGTTTGTAGCATGTAGATATCCTATTCTTGGATCTAAATGGGTTTTGTATATTTCAGAGAGGATTGCTGTGTAGAGTAGGGAATTTCCAAAGCTTATAAGGGCGTTCATATAATTAGAAGGTGGTCTTTTGGTCCTTTCCTTAATGAAGAAATCCTCATTTTCTGTAATATCATTGAAACAAGAATAATAAATATCTCTTATATTACCTTCTAATCCCATGATTTCATCTACTTTTTTGCAACCTTCAATACCTTCAGCCAAATCTTCTATGGATTGTATTTTAGATTTTAATAAATCCTTACCTCTATTTGTATAATAGTTTAAAACCTTTCTTATATTATCAATAGCTCCTTTTACAAAACTTTTTGCTAATTCTAGTCTTTTTTCTTGATCTAAATAATATTCTGCTTGTTTTAGAATCATATATCCTGAATTGTAATGCTCCCTTGGATAAAAACTTCCCACATAATATTCATAGTAATTGTAAAAATGGAGAATTATTTCTTTTTGAGATAGATATTCTAAAATTTCTTTGTTTAAAGTTACCTCACCAAATATATGTAAGTCTCTTACATTTTCTATTGGTAAATATTTTTTCTGACCATCAGAAGTTTCAAAATATATAGTATTGTGCTTCCTTTTTAATTCCCCACTAGTAAAAATATATATACTTTCACTCATGACCAGCAAAACTCCCTATATGCACAGAGTTTACAATAAGGAATTTTTTGGGGTAACGGGGGTTTTCCCTTATATATGAGAATCTCGATCCTTTTAATAGTGTCCTCAATTTTCTCTTCCAATTCTTTGTCTAATACTACTCTAACTCTTCTTTTTTCTTTGGGAAATATAAGTAATCCATCAGCTTTTATGCCATAGTTATTTTTAAGAGAATATAGGTAAAAAGCGAGTTGAATTTTGGCGATTTCTTGCACTTTTGAACTCTTTTTTATCTCTCCTAAAATTAATGTTTTATTTTCAGTTTTTATAAGGTCTATAATCATGTTTTCTAAGCTTATTTTTTTCTTTTCGTCTGTAAAACTTTCTTCATCTATTAATCTACCAAGCTCTAAGTATGGATGGTCTTGGTCTGGAGTTATTTGATGGGCCATAAGCCATGCTTGTCTTTCGCATATTAAGAAACTCTCAATTAAACTTCCTGTAATCATATTTCACCAGAGTAGGATACCGCTTTTAATTTTATATCCTGTTTCTTTGTCATAGAAATCTTCTAAATTATCCTTAGATATATATCCAAAGCCATATTCAATAGCTGGTAGATTTTCTGCTCTTACAGGGATTGATATTACATATTTATAGAAATTACTTTTTATTTTTAGGAATTCTATTCTTCTTTCATAAATATCTTTTATTTCTTTAAGTTTTATATATTGATTCCATAGATTTTCTGCTTCTTCATTTAATTCTATAAATACGTCAATCTTGGGTTGATCTTCTTCAATAAGTTTGAAATCTTCAATACCTATATATTTATCATTTTCATTTTCTGTATATCCCGAATATCTTAATGAATAAATTGCATCCAAGAAGTTTTTAGATATGTCTTTGGCCTTTCTTTCATTAATCTCATAAAAATAATTTTGTATATAGTTGAGAAATTCTACTTCTTCAATTTTTTCATCTTTTTTAAGAATATTGTTAGTAACATCCAAAAGAATTTTGTCATATATGTATGAAGCATATCTTCTTTTATCATCTTGTAATGAATATAGATATACCTCTCCTATATCTTTTAACCAGTTTCTATTACATCTTCCTGCTGATTGGTTTATAGAATCCAAGGGTGCAATATCTCTATAAACAATATCTAAATCAATATCCACACCTGCTTCTACTAATTGAGTTGTAACCACTATTCTTTTTTCTCCTTTTTTTATACTCTCGATTCTTTCTAAACGATCCTTTGGTATTATGTGGCTTGAAAGAAAAACTATATCTTCCTTAGTTTTTTCTTTTAAAAGACTGTAAAATTTTTGAGCTGAGTTTATTGTATTAAAGATAAACATATAAGATTTGTCAAGTTTGATGTCAATGTTTTCAATGAATTCCTCTAATAAGAGAGATTCATTAAGACGAGGAATTAATATTGTGCGATTTAATTTTGTAAAGTAGTCTTCAGCGTTTGTTAAGTTGAGGGTTTCGTCCTTTTTAAATATAAGGGGTTGAGTTGCTGTAGAGAAAATAATATAGGTATTAAATTTTTCTACAAGTTCTTTAAATATTTCCCTTAAAAGGTACCAATATTTAATAGGAATAGATTGTACTTCGTCTAATATGATAATACTTCCAAATATTCTATGTAATTTTCTTAGATTTGAATTTTTATTTGATATCAATGTATGAAATAGTTGTACAAATGTAGTTATTATTATCTCTGAATTCCAGCCTTCTATTAATATTTTTGCATGGTCAGGCTCTATTTCATTGTCATTGTATGTATAGTAGATTTCCGAAAGGTGGTGATGTTTTAATACTATGGTAGAATCTATGTTTCCAAAATACTTTATTAGGACTTTTTCGAGTACACTTGCATTTTGCTCTATAATACTTAGGAAAGGTAATGAGTATATAATTCTTGGGGTATATCCTTTCTTTTTTCTTATTTCTTCTCTTAGCTTAAGGGCGAAGGCAAAAGAAATGAAGGTCTTTCCAAGACCTGTTGGGAGAGTTAGAGAATAAATTTTTTGATCAAGGTCAATCTTTTTGTTTATTACTTCTTGATATGCATTTTCTCGAAGCTCATTTATAGGTTTTTTGTCAGTTTTTAAATCTTTTTTATAATGATCTACTACTATGTATGGAATATCTAAGGGGTTTCTTTCTGGCTTTCCTATAGTTACTTCACTTTTGTCTGCATCTATTAAGAGGGAGAAGAGTAGGTTATTTAATAAGTAGTATTCTGTAGCATTTTCGTGTTTAAGGTTTTTGATTTTTATTCTTTTAATCTTTATATCTTTTGATACTGCTTCTACGATGTCTTTAAGTTTATCTTTTGTAATTTCACTAAATAAAGCTTCATCAATATTTTTTATCAATATATTAAATTTGTCTTCATCTATACTTTCAATTTGTCTATAGAGCAATTCTTTATCTTCTTCAGAAATATCAATTTCTATGAGTATGTCTAAAAAATTTCCATGATGCCTTTTAACATTTATATAAGAGAACATGGGGAGTATTATTTTGATATTATCCGAAATATTTTCTTTTTCAAAAACTTTCTTAGTGATGTAATAAGCAATGAAGGAGGAGAGGAGAGAGTGCCTTGTTTCTTTACTTCCCTCCTCCTCTCCAGAAAGTAAATATTCTTGGAAAAAACTTGTAGCTTTTCCTATATCATGGGATAAAGTATTAATTTTTATTAATTTTTGTAGTTGTTCCTTTGATAGGAATAAGTTTTCCATAGGTACATCGTTTAAGAAACTGATAGCAAGATTCATAGTGTTATTTAAGTGTACTTCTAAATATTTATTTGGATGGGAAAATAAATTAGAGAAATATGACATTTGTTCCATCTTCTCCTTGATAAAATTTATCTATTTTAACTTTGATGGGTTTTCCTTGGCTTTCAAAGATAATATCTTCGTATCTTTCTACTATTCTATTACTATTCATTATTAATGGAATTCTTTCTTTAAAATAGCTTTTTCCTTCCTCAAAAATTATCTTGTTTTCTAATATTTGGGATATAGGGATTATTGTGGATACATAAATTTCATTATTCTCTT
The DNA here is from genome assembly GCA_964654465.1 of uncultured Dictyoglomota bacterium. GTDB lineage: Bacteria > Dictyoglomota > Dictyoglomia > Dictyoglomales > Dictyoglomaceae > Dictyoglomus. The sequence goes on along the minus strand of CAZZIO010000065.1, from coordinate 180,431 downwards.
TCTCTGTAAAGTTTTTTATTCCAACAAACTGAAAATCTCCTAAAAGTTCTGAAAGGCCTAAAGAGAATGTGTAATAACTTCTATGGTTTTTAATATTTTCTACAAATTTATTAAATAATTCTTCATTCTTATGGTAAAAATATATTCTATATCTTGGATTTTTAATAAACTCTGTTTTTACCTGGGTTCTTGCATCATGGTTTTTCTTTTTGACTGGTATCCAAATGTTTCCTTTTGTGTTTATCAAATTTAAGCCTAATCTTATCTTTTTAATAGGATTTATAATTTGCAAAGCTATTTTGCAATTATTAAAGGAAAATGTTTCTAAATATTCTTTTCTATCTATTCCTAAAATAGCTCCAAGCATACCGAATATGGTAGGAGGGGGAGGAAAAGGAAAGGAAAGGGGAGATGATGTGGTATAGAATTTTCTAAAATGGGCAAATTCTCCAAAAATATCAAAAACCAAGACTTTCATTAAAAATCATCTCCTAAATCGGTAGTTCTTCTGCTTGGAAATCTTTTAGAGACTCATTTAACGATACTTCTTTACCGTCTAATACTAAGTTTACTCTTTCGTCTACTTTATATCTGATTTTTTCAATTTTATTATTATTTTCCGTTAATACCTTTATTAGTTCTGTGATGTCTATTTTTACTTGGGATATATCTCTTATTTTTTCATCCTCTATATCTGATATAAGTTTTATTCTTCTATCTAATTCGCCTATGTAAAAATATGAGTCAGGTTTATAGATAATTTGTATTAATAATCTTGGAACTTGACCAAATTTTGAGGTAGATATCAGGTTCTTTGTACCATGCCAAATTCCTTCTAACATATGATCGATATCTTCTTCGGTAAGGGGAATATTTTGGACTTTTGCTAAATTTTCATTTACTATTCCATAAAAGGCTATTAAAGAATAAGGAAGAATGTATTTTTCAGTAAATGTACCTTGAGTTTTGCCTGATTTTGATGGCATGACTGTTGTACCTTTTATATAAGTCAGATCAACTTTATGAAGAGATCTTCCAAATTTAAACTGTACTGGTCCAGTTAAAGTCATGGTTTTCCCTTCTACTGCAGTGGTTGCTCCAAAGAGTCTTATATCAATGCATTTTTCAATAATCTCATTATTATCTTTGTATTCCTTTAATCTATCTTCTTTAGTTTTTAGTTCTCCTTTATCATCTCTTATTTCTCTGACAAAAACTTCTAACCCTTTATATTCATATAAATAGTCCCTTATTGTTCTTTTAAGTCTTACGTCTGTAACAATATTTGTTCCTGTTTCTTCATCTATTCTTGGTTTGTTTTCATCCATTGGATCACCATTTGGATTTGCATCTGTTACGTCATAGAGAAAAAGAATTTCAGATCTATTTTTTAGCACACCCATCTAAAACACCTCCTATTTTATTTTTTGTCTGGATAAATATATGGTTTTAGTTCATCTAATAGGTTCATACCACATGCAAAGTAGAAATTAAGCTCATCATTTGAAAGTTTCCAGTTATCTCCAGCGAGAAGTAGATAGTAGGAAGCTTCTTCTGCTAATTTTTGTTTTCCTATATCAAAGGAATCGTACTCTTGTAATTTATTTATTACTTTTGGAAGAAGCCCTTTAAAGTCTTTTTCTTCCATTTTTAAACTTTTTAGTTGTTTTCTAAAAGGATCACTACCTCTTTCTAAATATTGTACATTTAATAGCATTTGGGTTAAGGCGCCGAGCAAGAAAAGTCCCTTTTTAATAGGATGATTGAAAGTTGGAGAAAATTTTTTAAATATAGGCTCAAATAATCTTTCTTCTTCCATATTTATCACCTCCATAGGGATTAAATCTAAATAAAGTAGAAACAAAAGTGACATTAGGGCATCTTTTACTACATAGGAGAAATATTCATCTCTAACATACTGAGTTCTTATTTTCCTCGTAAAAAATTGAAATATGAAATTTTTGTCTATGGATCTATCTTTGAATATGCGATCTACAATTTCTAAAAAGTAATTTACAAGGTCTGTTTCTCTTTTGTCAGGATCTGATTTTGAAAAGAATGTCCATAGATTTCTCATAGTGAAATCTGTGTTAAATAACTTATCTACTTTTTCTTTTGCTTTAAATATACTTCTTAGTCGAGAGGGTAAAACATCTTCTATGAGTGCAAGGATTTTTTCTGCACTTTGTTTTCTTTCTATAAATAAAAAGTTTAAAGTAATGTAATCTTCGGTATCAGATAAATACTGTAAAATATCTTCTTCATCTCCAAGATATCTCTTGGCAGTATTTTTCTTTAGAGATAGCAGTTTTGGAGTATCGAAAAATATATTATAAACATCTTCTTTTATAAATTCCCTTCCTAAGAGGAATTTAGGAATAAGTTGATAAGAAATTCCTGCCATTTTGAAAGTAAGCTCTTTTTCAATGTATTCTTTTCCTTTTTCTAAACTTCGTCTACAATCTTCACATAATGGAAAATTCTTCCATGCTTCTTTTTCTTTGAAACCACCACAGATAAATCCTGGTTTATCTATTGTATAGAAGGCATATATACCGTCTCCTATGGTAACTTCTTTTTCCTCTAAGCATATAGAGCATTGGCCTATATTAGAACCTTTTTTACTCTCTTTTATTTTTACCAATTTTTCTAAGGTTTTTATAAAAACCTCCTTGTCTCCTATATATTCTGTTTTTCCTTCTTTTTTGAATTTTAAGGTTAGAAATATACCTTCCTTTTTCGAAATGTCTTTTGATTTTTGCTTAAATTCCTCAATTATTTCATTTTCGTGATTTTTTAATACTGTATAAATCTTTTCTAAATACTCTTTTTCCTCTTTGGATAGCTCTAAATTTTTTCGGGAAAACACATCTTTGAACCAATTTAAAACTTTAATGTATAGAGTTTTTTCTATCTCTGTAACTTTTGTTGAAGGTGTAAAGTTAGGTCCGTTAGAGGGTCCGCTTCTGTATAGGTATTTTATTATCTTGTCTGATTCATAGTCTTCAAGTTCAATTCCTATATACTTTATTTCACCATTTTCTTCAAAAGTTAAGCAAAAAACGTTATTATATTTTTGGTTAGGGTTTGGATCTTCTATAAGGATTTCAATCTGGTTTTTGATATCCTTTTTTAGTAATATATCTCCTATCTCTTTAACCGCATCAAGCATCTTCATCACTCTCCTTTCCTCTCCATATTTCCCACATTCCAAATCCTGCTGAATTTTTATTTCCTAAGCCTGTCTCGTAGGTGAGATAAATTAATTCTGGATCCCCTAGGAGTTCGTAGATGCCAGTGTATCCTTCTATAATGGTGTCCTTAAATTTTATAATTTTTAAGTTTTCTTGTACTGAGAATTTTAAAGGTTTTATTTCAAGAGACATTTGTTCTGCATCTTTTCCGTAAAGAAGATGATATTTTTTCTTTGCGTTTTTCTCAATAAGTTTTGAGAATTCTTTATCAATTGGTTTGTAATAATGTACAATTTTTTCACCATCCTTTTTATATAAAGTGCTGTATATGGTAATAGGGGATAAAGCTTTAATTATTACTTTATTTTCTATCTTTGGAGTAGTTACTATTTCAAGCTGAGAGATGTATATCTTTTTATTGCATAATTTAAATTCTCTTTCTTTAAAACTTCTTTCAGCTAAATTCCCTACTATATCTTCTATGGGAGAAGAGAAATATATGGTTATTTTTCTTTTGAATATTAATTTTTCATTATCTTTTGTGGGAATTCCTTTTTCTAATATGCGGGAAAAGGTGAAAAGTTTAAATCTTCTTTTTCCTAAGGGAAAACCTACATTATGAAGTTTGGTGGCAAGATCAGGGGTAAAAGTTTTGTATATGAGAGCTTGAATATGGTAGTTATAATGTTTTGGAAGTATTATGTCCCCATCTAGGCTTTCATATGTTAATTTTATTCTCATATCTTCCCCCTTTTTATAATTATACTATAATATTATACTTATACGTTATTACTTATTTCTATTTTATTTACGATCTTATAATTTTTATTTTGAGAGTACCATAATAAAGTGACAAAAATAGACCCTGATAAAATATTTTTAGAGAAAAAATTTTAGGAGGGTTAAGAATATGATGAAATATAGATATGAAAATATGTTTCCCCATCAACTAAGGGAAGTTTTAAATAGTAAACCTATAGTTTATTTACCTATAAGTCCTATAGAGTGGCATGGAGAACATTTGATTTTTGGTACCGATGCTTTTAGGGCAAGAAAAGTATTGGAGTTGGTATGGGATGAAATAGGGGGAGTTTTATTTCCTACTTTATTTATAGGTGCTGATGGTATAAAGATAAAAAATGGAGAGAATTTATGGGGAATGGAGATGTTTGCAGAAGAAAAAATTCCAGGAAGCGTATTTGTGAAAAAAGATGTTCTTTATTATCTTCTTAGTGATGTACTTTTCTTTTTAGAGAGAACAGGATTTAAAATGGCAGTAGTTTGTAGCGGACATATGGCTAAAGAACAGATCAAGGTTATTGAGAGATTGGAAAGTGAATATAGGGGCAGGGTTATGAAGGTTTTGGGATGGCATTGGGGTAAGGTAAAGTATCCAGAGAAACTTGTATCAGCAAATCCTATGCATGCCGGAATAGAGGAAAGCAGTGAAATGATGAGTATAGATTTAGGTTATGTTGATCTTGATAGAATAGGAAGCAATAATGTGGATGTAAAGGTTGGGCTTACAAAAGAAGCTCTTAAAAGTATAGATGAAAAACTTGGGGAGAAAAGATTAAATTATGAGGCTCAATGTTTGATAAAAGAAATTAAATCTTTAATGAATTTGTGATACAATTTAATTAATAAATGATATAAAAATAAATAAATGGGGTTAATCTTGCAGAATATTAATTATTTAGAATCTCTCCTTGATAGGGAGAGAATAGTATATTTAGATTTTCCACAAGGAAGTGGAAGAACATATATACTAAAGTCTTTATACAATAAATTAAAATCCCAATCTATCTTTACTCATTATGCATCACATAGGACTCCTATTGGTGAATTTTTCTTATCATTGCTTAATTTGATTGATAAAAAAAGGTTTTTAGATGAGAAGGGTCATATAGTTGGACCTATTTTAAGGCGTTATATACATCCAAGGTTTTTGTGTCTTTTGAAAGATTATGATGCTGAAGAGGTAATCACAAAAGATGCTGAGATCTCTCAAATTTTGGATATTATTAAGGTAATTCTTGAACGTAAAACTATAAAATACTGGTTTTTCGATAATTGGCAAGAATACTTGTATTTTAATGAAATTTTTTCAGAACTAATCCCCTATTTAAGGAAAAAGTATGATATAAGATTTTTAATTGCGGGGAAGGATTTTGCTTTGAATTGTTTTAGGCTTAATCCTGATAAGTATGTTGTACCTATAACTAAGGAAGGTATTGTAGTTTATGAAATGTCTAAGGCTTTTAATATTACCCCTAAAGAAGCTAAAAAATTATATAACTTAAGTAAGGGTAATTGGAATAATGCAGAAATTATTTTTGTGAATCAATTTAAACCTTTAGATGAGATTATACATGAAAAAGTCTCTAACCTTTCTGAGAGTGATAAAAATGCCCTTTTTACTTTCACCATAGTGGGTAAAACATTTTCTTCTACTACTATAAAGGCTGTTAAGGATATTTATGGCCCTCTTAAATTTATGAAGGAATTTGCTGAAAGCAGAATTCTAAAATGGGAATATCCTTTATGGAGATTTGCTTCAGAAGATGTACTTAATAATATTAGAAGCTATATAAAGGATGAAAAAGTTTTAAGAGAGAAATTTGCTAAAAAGCTTTCTTCATACAATTACTCTGATTTATGGGGAAGACTGGCTTTACTTTCAGAGGATGATATAAGAAGTTGGACTTTATTTAAACTTAAGGAATATAGAAGTACATATAATCTACAGAGAAAAAGCAATATTCTAAAGGAGATTCTTCAAAAAGAGATACCCAATAAGGATCTTTACAGAAGGGAATTAATTGATCTACTTATTAATTTCCAAGAATTTTCTTGGGCTTTAGAACTTATAAATGATTTGGAAAAAAATAATTTATTAGATTTAGCAACTAAGGTTAGATGTCTATCTTATCTTGGTAAATATGAAGAGGCAGAAGAAATTATTAAGAATAATTTTATGGATATTTCTGTATCTTATGAAACCCCAGAGATTCTTTCAAGAATAGGAAGTTATTATTTCTTATCTAAGAAGGTTGAGGATGGATTATATCTTTTTAACAAATATCTTGATCAAGTTATAAATCTCAAATCTTCTCCTAAGTATTTGGCTAATTTTTATAACATGCTTGGACTTTTGACTATGGGAGAGAATAAATATGAGAAGGCTTTATCCTTTTTTGAGACTGGCCTTTCTTTTGCAAATAAGACAAAGGACAAAGTAATTTTGCATAAATTATTGAATAATATAGGGGATTTGAAGGCTTACTTGAACGGTCCGAGAGCGTCTATTTCTGCTTCTTTGAAGGCATACGAGCTTTCAAAATATCTATCACCAAATTTAGTGGTTATAAGTTTAGGAAATCTTATAAAGAATAAGATTCAATATTGTAATTATGAAGAAATGATAGGTTTAATCAATATCCTTGAAAGTCTTTTAGAGGATATTAAATTTGATTATTTTTTATATTCAGGTTATAGGAGATTAGCAATATCATATCTTTCTTATGGAAAATTAAATGATTTGGAAAGAATAATTCAGAAACTGGAAGAAATTAAAAATATAAAAGAGAGTGAAATATTAGTGAAGATATTAAAGACTTTTCTAAATAAGGAATATGATATTTCTGAAGAAGAAGTCCTTAATACTAAGGAGGAACAAATAATTACCTTATATATGAAACTTTCTGCTGAAAGAGGATTTGATCTTTCAAAGTCATTAAGAGAATATCCTACAGACTTTCCTTTGCATGTTTTCTTGAAGGGGTTTATTCTAAGAGAAAGTTTTTTAAATCTTATAGGTTACATTGATGAAATGTTAGAAAGATGGGAGTTTTTAGATGCTTTATATTCATACATGCTTCTTGATGAATATATGGTTAAGAGAGAATTTTTTATGGGATTTCTTCCATATGTAAGATTGGAAGCTTTTGAGCTTGCTATTCTTCTTGGGATTGAAGATGTGATAAATAAAATAAAAGAAAAGATGGGTGATACTTATAAGGAGATAATACAAGAACACTCCAAATTAAGAGCTCTTGATCTTTATATGGGAAAAGCACTGATGGAGGCAAGAGAAGAGGAAGAGGCTATGGAGATTATATATAGAATTTTGACAGATTTTTTGGAAGATTTTATGGTAAGGATAGATATAGGGGATAGAGTCTTAGAGAAAGGAAATAGACTTTTATATGATTCTCATTTAAGACCTACTTATAGAAGAATGCCGTATACAATTAAGCTTTATTCCTTAGAAAAACCTTCTCCAAAAGTCTTCTTTATTATGAGAAATATACTTAAGAATTTTATTATCTTTTGGGAGAAAAAATATGGAATTTATGATCCTTTAACAGGTATTTTTAATAGATCTTATGGAGAAAGAAAAATAGAAGAAGCCTTTTCTGACTTTGTAAGAGAAAAAGAGAAATTTAGCGTTGTATTTATAGATATAGATTCTTTTAAAAAGATTAATGATACTTTGGGACATTTATATGGTGATTACTTATTGAAAGAAGTTGCTAATATTATTAAAAATTCAATTAGACAAAACGATTCTGCTATTAGATGGGGTGGAGATGAATTTCTTGTAATTTTGAGAAAGGCTGATTATGATGATGCTTTAAAAGTGGTGGAAAGGATAAAAATGCATATTGATAATTCTACCAACGGAAAAATAAAAATAAGTTATGGAATAGAGACTTCTTCCGAAGATATTACTTCACCTTATGAATTAATAAGTAGGGCTGATTTTAAGATGTATAAGTATAAGTATGAAAGAGGGGAGAGGTAATTCTCCCCTCTTTTTTATTTATTTTCTATATCAAAATTTGAAAATGTCCATCCAAATTTTGCAGATGTAGTATAAGGATCTCCAAATTCAGTTCCTATTTCCCAATCTGTAACGTACATTTGGTCAAACTGTTCTGGAGTAATTCTTTTAGAGTATTGCTTAATAATATCTCTCAAATTTTTTAGAAAATCATTTATAGGTATCTTTACTTCTCCTTCCTTTAAATTCTCCTTTGATCTGTAGGCTATATAATCCCATGACATAGGAGATACATAGACCTCCCAAATTATATCTTTAACCCTTCCATTATATATAATTGGAATCTTTACTTCTGCAACCTTTCTACCAGCTGGTCCTAATTTTTGGGCGTATAGCCATACCATCATTTCAATATCACCAGAAGAAACTGATTTTTGTTTTTCTTCACGTGTGATCCATGTTTCCATGGCAAAATTTATTGGTAGATAGCTTTCATGCCATAAAGAGTATTTAAAGTTAAAATAGATGTCAGGGAATTTAGATACTTTTTGTGGAAGAACAAGTTTTTCGCAATATGTTCCTCGAACAGACCATGGTTTATACCCATAATAGACTTCTGGGTATCCATGTACCCATGAATTTTTATCCTTTAATACAATATTTTTTATGTCTGCATAATACTCTACTGTATCATCTTTTTCATAAAATGCCATCCAAGTTTCTCCTTCATAGCTTGAAATATTCCAAAAATTAAGCTCCATAGTAAGAGGAAGATTTTTAGTTTTGATATCTGCAGAAGAAGGTTCTCTAAGAATAAGAGCATCTTTATAGCGTGGTTCTGCCCCTAATATAGGTATCATAAAAAGAAGGAGAAAAATAAAGATAAGTAAGCGTTTCATTTTATACCTCCCCTCTATGTTTATTAATTATTATAGCATTGAAATTTATCTAATGTTATAACACGTTCGTGATTATAAACTTTAATTAAATGTTCTTTTGAATTAATGTTATGATCGAATATAAAAGAACCAAACCATGGCATAAACCATAAAAAACAAGCCTCATATTCAAAAAGTAAATCAGGATCGGGTATAGGTCCATTTTCGGTTAAAGCAAGAGGTTTTTTATAATCTGTTAAATGGGAAAGATAATCATAAGAAAATTTCATAGGACCATAATTTCCAGCAGGGACATAGTTATCTATACCAGCTATATCATAATACTCATCATCAATTTTCCATTCTTGATGAGGAGCATTCCAAATCCAAAGGAGATTATTTAATCCGTATTTATTTGTTAAAATGTCAAAAAGAAGATAATATAGTTCTTTGTAAGCTTTGGGTCCTTTTGCTCCCCACCAAAACCATTTCCCATCAGCTTCATGTAGTGGTCTCCATAATACAGGAATATTAGCTGATTTTAATTTTAAAAGTTCCTTAGCTATTAAATCTATATCCAACATCAATGCTTTATTTTCTTCTGTTCCAGGTTTTAAGGCTTCTTCTAGATCAAAGTTAGTGTTAATTGTATAAAATGTTTTATCTTTTCCACCTGTTGGAGCATACCAATGCCAGCAAAAAGTTACAACTCCATTATAATCTTTACCCCATTCTATGGCTTTTTCTATAGAGCCTTTATTTCCCTCTATCTCTATTATTGCATCTTGTGTCATGTTTTCAGTCCTTGTTTTAGATGAATAACTTAAAAGATCAAAACCTCTTAAAGCAGGAAGTTTACCTGTAATATATTCAAGGTAGGCTATTTCAGGCCCTGCTGACGTATTTGTATGTTGACCTGCAATTATGTATTTGGAGTATATTTTTTCAAAAAATTCTAAAAGTTTCTTGGCAGAATTGGCTAAATTATTTCTAATCTTAAATTCAGGAAATTTAAAGTTACTTTTTTCTTTCTTAAAAAGTTCAATATGATGAATTTTAAAATCTTCTGGAATATGGCCTATGGAAAGGGTATAATTTCCCTTTTTTAGTTTTAGGTCACCCATGAGGCGGTAATTTTCATTAGGAAAAAGATTAGCTTCTCCCAAGGCAAGATCGTTTAGGAAGCAATAACATTTTAAATGATATTCCTTAGAAGTATAGTAAATATAAAAATCGTAATAGGATTCTTCTAATATGGAGAAGTTAAATTCTAAAATTCTTACTTCTCTTGAATGGAAATGTTCCTTTCTTTCGGTAAAATTTTCTATTTTTATCATATTTTTAATACCTTTCCTCCTCTTATCTTACCTTGTTTTAATTCTAAAAGAGCTAAATTTGCAGATTCTAATGGATATATTTGAACCTCTGGCTTAAAATTAAACTTTTGAGCAAGAGTTAAAAATTCTTCTACATCTTTTCTTGTTACATTTGCTGTTGATTTTATCTCCTTTTCCATCCATAAATCTCTTTCATAATTTATATTTAAAAGAAATTCTTTATCTTTTTCTTCTTTTCTTATGGCATTTATTACAAGTCGACCTCCTTTTTCTAAATTTTTTAAGACCAATACAATAGGTCTCCAAGCAGGAGTAGTATCTATTATTGCTTTCAATTTTTCTGGTGTTTCTTCTTCAAAATCTCCTGTCCAAAAGGCTAAAAGTTCTTTAGCAAAGATTCTTTCCTTTTCATTCCTTGAGAATACAAAAATTTTAGAATTAGGATATAGAGCTTTTATCATTTTTAATACTAAATGACCTGAAGCCCCAAATCCAGAAAGTCCAATATTATCTCCATCTTTTATTTGAGCAAGTTTAAGAGATCTATAACCTACTGCTCCTGCACAAAGTAAAGGGGCAGCTTCTTCATCTGAGTAATTTTCAGGAATTTTATATGCAAAATCTTCTGATACTATGGCGTATTCTGCATAACCACCATCCACATCTCTTCCAGTTGCTTTAAATTCATCACATAAATTTTCTTGTCCTGAAAAGCAGAATTTGCATTTACCACAAGAAGAGTTTATCCATGCAATGCCAACTCTATCTCCTATCTCAAATCTTTTGGCTTTTTCTCCCTTTTCAACTACTCTTCCAACTATCTGATGTCCCAAGATAATGGGAAGTTTTGTGGGAGGAGTTCTTCCTTCAATAATATCCAGATCAGTTCTACATACTCCACAGGCAGAGACCTTTATTAAAATCTCCTTTTCCTTAGGTGATGGAATAGGTAGCTCTTCAAGTACTAATGGATTGTTACATTCTGAAAGATCGCATATTCTTTTTAATACCATTGCCTTCATCTTAATGTTTTTAATTACCCATACAAATTTGATTTATCTTTTAAAAATGTGGAAGCAATGATAATTCCTAAAATTCCCAAGACTATTAATAAATAAAAAACATATAAATAACTGCCAAAAATATCCCTTAGCATCCCTGAAATCATAACTCCTATAATAGCTCCGAAACCATAAGCTGTAAAGACAATTCCGTAATTTTTGCTATAATTTTTCTCTCCAAATAAAATGATGGTAGATGCTGGAGCTATTGCGAGCCAAGCTCCGAGAATTAACCAAAATAGCGAAAAAGAAATAATATAAAAAATTGGATTTCGATCCTGTGATAATAGCATAAGAAGAGTACCTATTATTACCAAAATATAAGAGGTAATTGCAGATTTCATGGGTAGTAGTTTATCGGTTATCCAACCAAATAGTGGTCTACCTAAAGCATTGAAAATAGCAAAAATAGATATAAGTCTTGCAGTAATATTTGGATCTAATTTTACTAATTCTTCTCCCACAGGACTTGATATTCCAATAATCATTAATCCTATTAAGGTTCCTATTAAATAGCAAAACCATAGCCCATAAAATTTAGGACTTTTTAACATTTCTTTTGGATTTAACTCAGACAATATTCTCTTTTGTGTGGATTGAGTTTTTTTTAAATCAAGTTTTTCTGAAGGAAATTTAAAGAAAAATCCTGTAAAAGTAATTAAAAATATAAAAATAGCTCCTAAGATTTTAAAAGTATTAAAGGGTCCATATAAGCTTATTAGCTGTCTTGCTAAGGGAGCAGTTATAAGAGGAGATAATCCAAAGCCTGATATTACAAGACCCATAGAAAGTCCTCTTTTGTCTGGGAACCACCTTGATATTACAGCAATGGGTACTCCATATACTATTCCAACACCACTTCCTGCTATTATTCCATATGTTATTGAGATATAGTTGATTTGTGGTAGAAACCCAGAAAGAATCCAACCTAAACCAACCAATAAACCTCCAAAGATAATAACATATTTAGGCTTAAATTTGTTTATAAATCCTCCCGAAATAGCCATGAAGAGAGAAAAAAAGAACAAAAAGAGCATATAAGGAATACCACTTTGGGTTGCTGTTATGTTTAAAAGATTTTCTAAGGGTTTTCTAAAAACACTCCATGAATATACAGTTCCTAAGCATATGTATATGATTATTCCCAAGGGTATATAAATCCATCTTATTTTGGGATAGAGGAAAAGGTTAGAATTAGATTTCTTCAAAATAATCATTCCTCCTTTCTTCGTTATATATTTCTTGAATATTCTATCATACCCTTGACAAATTTTATTGTCATACTGTATTATATAACTAATACAGTAATACATATTGAAAGGAGGTGTAAAATGACTGATTTTGATGAGCGTATTCCTATATATCTTCAAATTATGGATCTGATTAAGAAAAAAATAATTAAGGGTGAATTAAAAGGAGGTGATAAATTGCCTTCAGTAAGAGAGTTGGCATTGGAATTAAAGGTAAATCCTAATACTGTTCAGAGAGTTTATCAAGAATTAGAAAGGGAAGGAATAATAGAAACTGTTAAAGGTGTAGGTTCCTTTGTGATAAGCAATGAAAAGAAACTTATGAAGCTTAAAGAAAATTTAGCAAGTGAAAGGATAAAGGCTTTTATAAAGGAGATGAAGGAAATTAATTTATCTAAGGAAGACTTGAATCTTCTATTAGCCAAATATTGGGAGGAGGTTAATTAAATGGGAGTTTTAGAGGTTAAAGGTTTGTATAAATATTATGGAAAAAAATGTGCATTAAAGAATGTAAATTTGACTGGAGATTTAGGAGAAATTGTAGGGCTTTTTGGCCCTAATGGAAGTGGGAAAACCACTTTATTAAAATTAATTATAGGATTTTTAAGACCTTCTTCTGGGAGTATAAAAGTTGACGGTAAAGATATAAACTATAATACCAGAGCTATAGTCTCTTTTTTACCTGATAATAATTTGCTTCCTTCATGGATGAAGATTAAAGATGCCTTTAATTTTTATAAAGATTTTTTTCCTTATTTTGAAGAGAAAAAGTTTAAGGATTTGTTGGAGTACTTTGATTTAAAATTTGAGAGTAAAATAAAAGAACTTTCCAAAGGTGAACAAGAAAAAGTATGTTTGAGCCTTGCTATTTCAAGAAAAGCAAAGGTCTATCTTTTGGATGAACCTTTGGGAGGAATAGATCCAGCGTCACGTGAAAGAATATTAACTGGTATTTTGAAGAACTATAGAGAGGATAGTTTAATGATAATTTCCACTCATCTTATTGATGATGTAGAGTCTATTATTGATAGGGCTGTATTTATCTCCAATGGAGAGATTCTAATTGATGGGAAAGCAGAGACTCTTAGAGAAGAAAAGAAGATGTCCATAGATAAATTATTTAGGAATACATTTTAAGGGAGGTTACGGGTATGTTAAATTTATTTAAATATGGGATATTAGGAAAAAAGAGATATTATTTAATTATTACTATTGTAACTATTGGGGTATACATCAGTCTTTTTATAGGATATCTTTATTTTAGGAATTTAACCCCTGAAGATGGTTTTGTTTTATCTTTTATATTGTTATTGGTGTCAATAATTTTAAATGGGATTTTTAATATTACAAGTTTAGCATCAGAGGATATGAAATCTCTTTATTACTCCATTCCAATTAATCCTAAATATATTTATATTCGTAGAATGCTTATGGGATTATTAGAAAGCTTATATATTTTAATCTTAAATCTAAGCTTCATGACCATAATAATTAATCATATGAATCCAGCATTTAAAAGTCTAATTATCAATTATTTACAAAGGGGTGGAATTTACACCATAATACTTCTAATTCCTGGTTTATGGGAAGTTGTTATATTAGCTTCAACCTTTCCTATTGCAAATGGTCTTCCTTCAGAGAAAAATCCTTTTAAAAGGATGCTTTATATGATAGTAATTCTTATTCTGGTTTTTGGCGATAAAATAAGAGCTATAATTTGTAAGTGGTTTCCATACAGTCTTAATTTTAATTTACCTCAATTTAATTTTGAGAGTATTACTGGCTCATTAGAAACCTCAATAAGTGTATCTGGTGGTAGCTATAGTATTAATATTTTTGTAATATTATTTGATATCATTGTTACTATCTCTTTTTTAATGTTAAACTCCTGGGTTTTTGAGAAAAAAATGGAGATAAAATAGTGATTATGAGGGAATTTAATAAGATGTGGTTTTTAGTTAACAAAATCATTAAAGAAAACTCTTTGTTAAAATATATTTTGCTTGTTCTTTTGCTTATTCTCTTAAATCCTATATTTACAATTACTAATATACTTTGTCATGAAGGAGGACATGGAATTTTTGTACTACCTGCGATTATTCTTAATAGAGAGATTCCAGAACCCCCAAAAGTTCAGGGATATGAAGGTGGTATATATGATGAAAATCCATTTAAAAATTTTCCTCTAGCAGCTGTTCTTTGTGTGTTGTCTTTTCCATTAGGTACTTTGGCAGATTTGCTTCTTTTTATTTTCTCTTATAAATTAGCTAAGGATTATTACAAAAAGGCTGGACGCTTTAAATATTTATTCATATCCTCTATGTTTCTATCTTTATCTTTGATCTTTTTCAGTAGTATGGTTACAAATTTATTCTTGGGAGCAGATTTTTCTTTCATTTGGGAAGGTATTGGTTTTCCTATGAAATTGCCTTTATTAGAAGTGTTTTTTAATTATATAGTTCCCTATATATTGTTACCTCTGTATTTAATTATTAAAAAGAGGTTTGAGGTCTTACAAATAATATCGGTAGTATTGGCCATATATATTGGTTCTGAAATATCTTTCAAGTTAGTTGTTAATCCTTTTTATGAAATGTTTATGCGTAATATTTGGTACTTGTTTATTATAGGGACTTCCCTTCTAATATTAGTGTTGTTGTTTTTTAATATGTTATTAAAAAATTTAAAGAGAGGAGAGTTAATATGAGGAAATACTTATTGGGAATCTTTATTTTAATTTTTTATATTTCATCAATATCTTTTGCTGATGTATCCAGCTACAAAGTATTTGCTCAGCTTTCACCTAAGGAAAGAATTATTAGTGGAAAAGTAGAAGTAAATTACGTGAATAATACTGAAAAAGAGCTTTCAGAGATTTACTTTTATCTTCCTGCTAATCTTCTGAAGGAAAGAAATCCGTATCTTCACCCAATATTACAGGATTCAGGGTATGTGAGGGGATTTGATCCAGGTTTTACTAATATATCAAGGGTTACCGATCTTTCAGGAAAGGATATAAGTTATACCTTAGAAAATGGAAAGGTTCTTCTTCAAAATTATTCATTAAAGGATAACTATTTGAAGGTAATACTTCCTGAGAAACTCAGTCCTGGAGAATCTTATGGTTTAATTATATATTTTTCTACCAAGTTTCCAGAGTCCTATGCAGGAGATATGGCTTTTTGTAAAAATGCTTTTGTATGGAGATTTGGGTGGTTTCCATATGAGATTCCTTATGTAAAGGATGAATGGGACAAAGGAGGTAGACTTGTTTCAAGTAATTTTTATCTTGAACTCTTAGTGCCAAAAGAATACAAAGTTGCAGTAGGTATGGATGAAGTAAGAGAAGAAGTAGAGGGAAATTGGAAAAGAGTAATTGGGGTAAATGATAGCCCAAGGAGATCCTTACCTATTGCAATAAGTCCAGATTATCAAGTATATAGATTGGCAGATGGAAGATTCCCTGAAATATACGTGTACTTTTATCCTGGGAGAGAATATAAAGCAAGGATTTTAGCATCTTTTGCGAGAGAAGTTTATGATTATTATTCTAAGGTTTATGGAAGTTCTGAACATAGGAGAATTAATATAATTGAAGGGCAAATAAATAATTTTTGGGGAATGGCTGCTGATGGTTTTGTGATTTTAGGTAATACAGCTTTTTATTCATCAGATCTTATTACTCCTTACCTTTGGGAGAGACTTTTAGAATATTTAATTGCTCATGAATTTGCTCATCTTTGGTGGGGAATAGGTATAGGTATGGATTTAAATAAAGAAAATTGGATATCAGAAGGTTTTGCTGAATATCTTTCTATTACATATTTTGAAAGGAAGTATGGGGCAAAAGGTGGAAATCTATTTCCTGATTTAGGAGATGATTACTTTTTACAACTTCTAAAAGATTACGTTTTTGGAGAACTTAATTTAAGAGAGTGGAATTCAGAACTTCCATATTTAATGTATTTAAAAGATGGATGGGATGAAGAAATAGTTAAAGATTATTGGAACAGTTATTTAAATGGTTATAGTACTAAGGTATATAATAAGAGTTATCTTGCTTTAAGGGCTTTAGCTTTTGAAGTTGGAGAGGAAAAATTTGATGAAATAATAAGGGAATTGTATAGTGATTATAAGTACAAAATTTTGGAGACTACAGAAATAGAGAATTACTTAAAAAATAAGTTTGGGTTAGATTGTGATAAGTTTTTTAAGGATTGGTTTTACTCTAAAGGAAAGGTGGACTATGAGATATATAGGGTAGAGAATATTAATAAAGATGGTAAGAATTTTGTAAGAATATATATCAAAAATAATGGTAATATAAATATGCCTTTGCAATTGGAAGTAGTGGGAGAAAAAAGTGTAAATTCAAGGGATATATGTTCAGGAGTTGTAAGAGTTGAGTATGATGGTGAAGCAGGTTTTGTAGATGTACTGTTAGAAGGTTCATTTAAGTATGCAGTAATTGATCCAGATTCTAAGATTCCAGATGCAAATAGAGTTAATAATTGGTATCCAAGGAAGATTATCTATACTTCCAAGAGGAGAGCCTCTTTAGATGCATATGTGGTTTATTATAACACTGTTCCGTCTTTTAGTATTGATCTTTCTACAGGGAAGATAAATTATGCATCATATAATTTGGAAATTTATGACCCTATGAATTTTAATCTATCTCTTGAAGGTTTTTATGGAGAAGATTACAAGGGATTTAGTTTATCTTATATCTATAATCTTCCCAAAGATGATTCCTTTTTATTCCAGTTATGGTATATGGATCCTAATGTGATAGCTGGTGGTATATCATATACAAAAAATATATGGAGGAAATTTGATATTGGTATAAGTGGAAATTATTGGGATAAAGCCTATGTCTTAAACTTTTCCTTGTTATATAATCAAATGCTTAATAATAAATTATATGTCGATTTTGGGATTCAAAGATTTGCTGATTATTATTCAAGAGCACTTTTAAGTAATGTTGATTTAAGATTGGCGTTTTCTTCTACTGGATTTAGTTTTTATAGGATTCAAGCTGGTTTTAATAAGTATTTTTTAGTTTTTCCTCAGAGTTATTTGAGTTTGGATGGAATAGTGGGTTATATCAATGGGAATCCAGATTATGAAGAGATGTTGTCTCTTTCTGATTTTAAATCTTTAACAGATGAATACTTAGGAAAATTTAAATTAAGAATTTTGGCTAATTGGGATTTACCTATACTTAGGGATCAAGAGAAAAAATACTTTAACCTGTTTATATTGAGGAATTTAGATTTCAATACTTTCTTGGAATTTGGTGGGATATGTGATGATATAAATGTTGTTTCATTGAATAATTTAAAGTTAGGCCTTGGTTTTGAAATTAAATATGGATTTACTACTGTTGCTGAAATTCCCTTTTCTTTAAACATAGGATATGCTTTCCCTGTATGGCAAGGAACTCCTAACCCTAATGAATCTGGAAATTTATACTATTATATAACGATTGGTTTTTGAAATTTAATAGGGGAGGGCAAACTCCCTCCCCTATTTGATATGTTTTATGATCTACTTATGAGAAACTCCATTTACTTTTAGAATTTGAACATTTATAGTTTCAGAAATTGGGATATCAGGACTTACGTTTAAATTCATGATATATCTCAAAGATCTTACTAACATTAGTTTAAATAAGTCTTTATAAGTTGTATTAAATCCTTCAGGAATTTCTGTTGGTCCATTTGTTACATACCATTCTAAGGGTGCTGTGGTAGCTAAAACTCTACCTTTATTATATCTATATTCTATATATGTAGGAAAAGTATTAACACCATCTCCTGTTTTTTCTTTTATGTAAATCATTAAGTTAGCGATATTAGCGGTATCTAAATTATCAAATCCACCATGACTTGCATAATTTCCGTATAGTTGTTCTGGGAAATTTTTAGTAATAGGATGTTCAAAATATACTAAGTTATTGTAGGAATCGTAGGCATCCCTCCAAGTAACACCTCCAGGAAGATGAGAAGTATAGTTTCCATACGCCCAACCATTATCACATGCTATCCAAAAAATTGTGCCACCATTTGCTATGAAATTGTTAAAGGTTTCTATATTGTTTGTATAGAAGTCATAGAAGTCCTGAGGCTGATCGCCTTCAATAATTATTAGGTCTCCTATATTTAAGTTTAGGTTTGGATTTTGATCTCTTATACTTCTATATTCAAACTGGTTTTGACTTGTTCCTTCCGTCATTCCAATTTCTGTTGTTAATATATCACCTATTACTGAAGAGGGAATTCCTGCATTTGACCATCCTGTTTCTGTTTCTCTAAATATTACTATGTGTTTTATAACCTTGGTTAATATCATTGTTTCAGCAGTAATAGTTTGATTGTCAGCGACTTCCACTATTACGTTGGCTGGTTGATAATTTTTATCTATATCTTGTGCTAAAATAAGGTAAGTACCTGCTGGTATATTTTGAAATTTATATGATCCACTATTTCCTGTAACTACGTAGGTATTATTTATATTCAGGGGTGAATCTTCTGTTTGCGGTATTAGATTTACTTTTATATTATTTGATTGATTCTCAGGTTTATCAAAATAATAGACATTTCCTTGGATAGTTGAACTTCCTAACAATGGATTCTCTGGTGGTGGATTACATCCAGAGAGAAAGATACTGAGAATTAAAATTATTGGCCATATTATAATTTTCTTCACTGATTGGTTACCTCCGTTTAAATTTTTTAAAATAGGATAATTTAGAAAAAAGAAGAATCTAAAGATAGAATCGCCTCCTTAGGGAAAAATTTTCTAATTAGTTCAGTTTTTATCAAAAGAATTAATTAGAATTTATTTTTAATTATATCATTTTATATATAAAAAAGAAATTTTTTGGTGTATAATTTTTTAAGTATAATAAGCAAAAGGGGTGTAATCCATATGCCTGCTAATCTTCCTCCACAATATTTTGAGGCTGAAAAGAGATTTAGGGAAGCTAAAACTATAGAGGATAAGATTCAAGCTCTTAAGGAGATGCTTGCTATTTTACCAAAGCATAAAGGTACAGATAAAATGAAGGCAGATTTAAGAAGAAAACTCTCTCAACTTATGGAGGAAGCTGAAAAAAGGTCAAAAAAAGGTGGTGGTAGATCATGGGATTATATAGAAAAAGAAGGAGCAGGGCAGGTTGTTATAATAGGTCCACCTAATACTGGAAAATCTTTGTTTTTTAGTCTTCTTACAGGAGTACAAAGCTTTGTGGCAGATTACCCCTTTTCTACTATTTATCCTGTGGTAGGTATGATGCCTTTTGAAAACATACAAATTCAGCTTATAGATCTTCCGCCCTTTTGGGAAAATTCAGATTCATGGATGTATAATCTTATAAGAAATTCAGATTTGACCTTAATTTTTCTCTCCCCAGATCAAGGTTCTATTTTAGAGGAATATGTTAAGATTAAAGAAATGCTGCAGAATAGGAAGATTAAATTGGTCTCTGAGAATCCTAGTAAAGATCCTTATTCACCTATAAAAGAGGTTAGAGGAATGATTTTGATAAATAAAATTGATCTATTGGATCCTTCTGAATTAAAAGAAGATGTTAGTATATTAAAGGACGATTTAAAGTTGTGCTTAATCTCTGCTGAGAAAGGAATTAATATGGAAGAAGCAAAGAGAGAGATATTTAATGCTTTAGAAGTAGTAAGAGTCTATACTAAAAAGCCCGGATATCCTCCAGATTTGCAACATCCATATATTTTAGAGAAGGGAGCAAAAGTGCTTGATGTGGCTGAATTAATTCATAAAGATATAGCCAAAAATTTAAAATATGCAAAACTTTATACAAGAGATGGTAGTGTAAAGGGAATTCCAGTGGAGAAAAATTATCAAGTAAAAGATGAAGATATTTTAGAATTCCATACATAGGAGGTAAAGATTATGAGATGGGCAGTAATTGGTACTGGACAGATTGTAAGGGATAGATTTCTCCCGGCTCTTGAAGAGGTAATGGGTGCTAAGCTTACTGCGATAGTTACAACAAATTCTGAAAAGGCAAGAGATTTAGCTGAAAAATACGGGGCTAAAATTTACGAAAGAATTGAGGATTTAGAAGATGTGGATGTGGTATATATAGCTACTCCTAACAAATTTCATAAAGAACAAACGATAAAATGTGCGGAGAAGGGTATTCATGTTCTTTGTGAGAAACCTATGGCTATGAATGTGGAAGAAGCAGAGGAAATGATAAGAGCTTGTGAAAAAAATAAAGTAGTTCTTGGAATAGCTAACATGGGTAGATTTAATCCTTATAATATAGGTGCAAAAAAACTTTTAGAAGATAATATTGTGGGAAAACTTGGAATAGTAAAAGCAAGTTTTTCCTTTGTTAACTTAAATAGAGATAAGTGGAGATATGATCTTAAACTTGCAGGTGGAGGAGCTGTTATGGATATTGGGGTTCATGTAATTAACACTTTACATTTTTTTAGACCTAATAATAAAATCGTTGAGATATGTGCGATTAATGATAATTATGGGTATGAAGTAGAGCAAAATGCTGGAGCAGTAGCAAAGTTTGATGATGGGGTTTTAGTACTCATGGATGCAAGTTATGATACTTCTCTTTCTGTATCTTTTGAGATAAGGGGTAGAGATGGAATTTTATATGTGTTAGATACTCTTTATCAGGAATACGATGGTAAAGTTATTTTAAGAAAAGAAAACAACTTTACCCTTTATACTTTTTATGGAGAGAATCAATATGTGGCAGAAATAAAGGATATGGAGGATGCTATTTTGAATAAAAGGGATCCCAAAACATCGGGATTTGAAGGGTTAAAGGATATGAAGGTGATTTCTGCTTGGTATGATTCTGCTTTAAAAAAGAAACTTGTTAAGATATTCTATTAGCTCTAAGGCTCTTTTGAGGAGGCAATCATTACACTTATAAAAATCAACAATCCACCTAATATGGTATTTACAGTAATTTCTTCTCCTAAAATAATATGGGAGAAGAAATAACCAAATACTGATTCTGTACTAAGTATTATTGAAACAACACTAGGGTGTAAGTATTTTTGAGATAGGGTTTGAAAAATATAAGCTATAAAAGTACTTAATAGTGAAATGTAAGTTAAAGATATTATAAAAGTTTTGTCTATTATTATGCTTAATGATTCTTTGTATAATATGATTGTGAATAAAGATAATAATGATATAGATAAGAATTGGTAAAAAGTTAAAGAAATTGGATCTATGGTACTCACAAATTTTTTAGTGTATATAATGTGTAGAGCAAAAAATAAGGCACAAAATAGACTGAGAATATCACCTGTATTTATATTCCATCTTTCACCGTTATAAAAGAGCAGAAGAACTCCTAATAGGGAAATAAAGGCACTTATAATATGAATTAGGGATGGTTTTTTATTACTTAGGGGCCAATATAAAAAAGGGACTATTATGACATTTGTACTTGTGAAGAAAGCAT
The DNA here is from genome assembly GCA_964654465.1 of uncultured Dictyoglomota bacterium. Lineage (GTDB taxonomy): Bacteria > Dictyoglomota > Dictyoglomia > Dictyoglomales > Dictyoglomaceae > Dictyoglomus. The sequence continues at coordinate 158,441 of CAZZIO010000065.1, read as the reverse complement.
TTCTGCCAGGAGTTGTGAATTTTATTCCTTCTGTTTGTAGCCAAAAAGCTAAAAATAAAAAGGTTCCTAATATAAAGCCTTTAATAATTGAGAAAAGATCTGTGTTTATTAATCTTTTGTAATAAATGAAAAATAGCAGTAAAGATGCAATAGAGAATCTAAGAAAGATAATATAAGAAGAAGATAAATAAAGAGTACAATTTTTTACTGCGACAAATCCCCCTCCCCATATTATTGAAGATAGAAATAATAATATAATTGCTAATACCTTAACATTCATTCTCTATTAATACATCATTAAGATATTTAGATTTTTCAGATATTTCGTACTTGTTAAATAAGGATATCAATATACTAAATTCAAAATTTTCAAATATACATCTATACTTTTTGAGTTGATTTTGACCACAAGAATTGCTGCCTAAAGCATTTTGTTTATAATCGGTATTGAAAACAATGTAATTACGTTTTTGGAGTTCATGAAAATATTTAGTTTTTTGTAAATCTTCATCTTCATAATAGTATGCACTAAAGCTAAAAGGTGTTTTTGAACCAGCAAATAATCCAAATCCTAATTCATTTGTTAGGCTTACAAATCTGCATTCTTCTCTATTCCCGGCGTCTTGAGGTTTAATATATTTTATTATTAGGTCATTTATATTTTTTTCATATATGCCTATTATAGAGCTTTCTTTCATATCTGGATAATTTATTTCAGGGCCTCTACCATACCATAATACCTTTTCAAGATTTTTGTCTAAGTACCATTTAAAGCCTATTTTAGGAAGCATTGTAGGTGCTAAATGCTTGTCCCCCTCTGTATTTCCTTTTATTTTTATATATATATTCCCATCCGGAATTATAAGATATTTATATTCTAAAATGTATAACCATGATGAATTTAAAGTTCCATATGTAGCAGTTACGTAAACTTCAACAAAACTTTTGTGGGGTGTAATGTTTACTTTATCGATTCTCTCTTGTAAAAATGGTAGTCTGTATTTCTCGATATAATCTTTTACTATATTTCTATCATTATCTATTGGAGCTCTCCATAAATTAAAAAAGGGTCCCTTGTATAGTAACTTGAAACTATTTTTGTAACCATCAGTTAATTTAGCATTTACTTTATCGAATTTTATGTTGAAATCTTCTCCTTTTATAGTAATATATTGTTCATTTTCTTCCATAGAATAATCTTTAGGTGTCATAATTTTACGTTTTGTGTTGTTATTTTCTTTTAGTTTAAATTGATAATAGGAGATAACATGACCTTTATGTGCCCAAATTGTATTTTCTTTAAGTTGAAAGACGAAGTTTATAAAGATCTCTTCATTGTAATTTTTAAGTATTTGTGGAATATCATCTATCACTATGGTTTTTTCTTCTTGAGGATCAATATTAAGACTATTTATGGTTTTATTAAATAGGATCTTGTTTAAACTAAAAATTTCTACAGATAGGGTAATGTTTGATAGGTCTGAAAAATAGTATAAGTTTTTTACTATAAATTCCCCTTTGTTTAAATCTTTAGGTTTAATTTTGATTGGAGAAAATACATTTTTAGCTTCTAAGAGTCCTGGCTTAATACTCCTATCAGGAAATAGGAGACCATCAATACAGAAATTTGAATCCTCTGGAAAATCCCCACCAAAGATAAAATTTTCGTTGTTCTTTATTAATAGGCCATGATCGCAGTATTCCCAAATAAATGCACCCTGAAAATTATCATAATTTTCCATGAATTCTTCATATTCTTTTAGGCCTCCAGGACCAGTACCCATAGCATGTGCATATTCACAAAGAATATAGGGTTTCTTAGTGTTTTCAATTATTTCTTTAAGAGATCTATTGGAGTTTTCTGGTTCTATCCATGTATACATTGTAGAATATATATCTACAATTTTGGCATCTTTATCTCCCTCATAATGGATTAAGCGAGATTTATCAATACTTTTTATCTTTTGGGCTGCATAAATAAAATTGTCTCCAAAAGAAGATTCATTACCTAAGGACCACATTATTATGGATGGGTGGTTCTTATCTCTTTGTACTGTTCTTTCAATTCTATTTTCGAAGGATAATCTCCATTCTGGATTATTGCTGATGAAATTGTATTTGTTTATTATTTCAAATCCATGGGTTTCTAAATCACATTCAGCAATAACATAAATTCCATATTTATCACATAGATCATAAAAATATGGAGAATTTGGATAATGAGACGTTCTTATAGCATTAAAATTGTGTTGCTTAAGGATTTTTATGTCTTTTTCTACTACTTCTTTAGGAGTATAGTATCCTAATTTAGGATGAAATTCATGTCTATTTATTCCTTTTAATTTAATTTTTTTGCCGTTCAAAGTGAAGGTATTTCCTTTTATTTCTATTTTTCTGAATCCTACTTTTTGGGGAATTACTTCTATAACTTTTTCATCTTTTTCTAAGACTATAAATAAATCATAAAGATATGGTTCTTCATCTGACCATTTTTTAATCTTAAGGTTGCCTATGGTTAATTCTAAAGAGTTGTTTTTTGAGAACTCATATATATTTTCTGATATTATTATTTCCTCCTCATCCATTAATATTGTCTTTAATTTATAGTCTTCTAAAATTTTATTAAATTCAATTTTCAAATTTAAAGATCCTTTTGAATAATCTTCATCAAGATACGGAATTACAAAATAATCATAAATTCCATCCTCAGGTTCAACTATTAATTCTACATCTCTTGTGATTCCCCCAAGTTTCCACATATCCTGATCCTCTAAATAACTTGAATCTGACCATTTATATACTCTAACTACAATTAAATTATCGTTTTCTCTTACAACATGACTTATATCAAATTCGGAAGTTAATCTTGACCCTTTACTATATCCTACTTCTTTTCCATTTAACCAAACACTAAAAGCTGAAGAAACACCATGAAATCTTAAAATTATTCTTTTCTCCAACCAACTTTTGTCGATATTAAATCTTCGTCTATATATACCACAAGGATTTTTTGTGGGTACATAAGGTGGATTTATAGGGAAAAGGTAAAGAAAATCTGTATAGTATGGTTTATCGTAACCTTGAGTTTCCCAGGGTGATGGTACGATTATTTCATCCCAATTAGTGTCATCAAATTCTTCTGTCCAGAAATTATTAGGTGAATATTCTGGAGATTCAATAAACATGAATTTCCAAACTCCATTTAAGAGTTTATATCCTATACTTAAACCTTTTTCATAAGTTTTTGCTTTTTCTAATTCTGTAAAAGGTATAAAGTATGCTCTTGGTTTTAGAACATTTATTCCAGTGATTTTATAGTTTTCCCAGAGTTTCATAGATTCCCTCCTTTTCTATTTCTTCTAAGAATTTTAAAAATATACTACTAGTCCAGCTAAATCCAGTGTCACATAATCCTTCTCCTGTTATTGGATCAAAATTTTCATTAAAATAGCTATTTAAAACTAATTTTATAAATTTAGTTTTAATATCTGTAGAAAATTCTTTAAAGCTTAAATCTTCTAATGAAGAAGTAAGTAGAAATGTGGTGGGACCCCAAATAGGGCCTCTCCAGTATCCTTTTGGGTCAAAATCTGGACTATCTATTGCTTCTGTGGTAAGACCATGTTGGGTAATAAATCTTTTCTGGATATTAATGATTATTTTTTCAATAATGTTAAGTGGAAGTTTATTAGTGAGTATTAGAGGAATATATTTTTGTAAGCTATTGCAGTTTACAATATTGTGTTTCTGATCAAAAACAATAAATTCATTTTGATTCCATAATTTTATTAATTTGTCAAATAACTTTTCTGAAATTTCTTTAAAATTTACGTAATCATTATATCTTTTTAATTTTTGAGCCATATCAGATAGAAGATCAAATAGAATAATAAGATATGAATTTAAATCAGGAGATTCAACAGGTATAGTTTTTTTGAAAACTGTTGAATTATCCCAACCACTTTCATTCCCATGATTATATTGAATAAGAAAGTCTTTATCATCATCTCTGTGATTTAACCACCAAAATCCCCAACTCTTAAGAGGTTCATAGAATTCTTTTAAATCTTCATAAGCTATAAGATTATTTTTTAGGAAGTATTTAAAAATATATCCAATAATGGGGGGTTTACAGAAGTTTTCATGAAAGTATATGTCGTTTATAAAATCTGGTATTAATCCATCTTCTCCCTGAATAGAGAAGAAAATTCTTAGATTATCAAAACTTAAATCTGGAAATTTTTCTATAATTGGAATTATTGTAAACAATACATCCCAACTCCATATATTTGTCATTTTATTTTTTGAAGAGAAATATCCTTCGTATTTTATTAATCCTCTGGGTGATACTGTATTTGCCCAAAGAATATATTTTGCTAAGGTTATTTGAAAATTGTTATTACTTATCTTAAATTTCGAAGAAAAGTCTTCAAATTCTTTTCTTGTTTTGTTTACAGACTCATCGAAGGAAGGTATAGTATATTGGGGATTTTCACATTTAAAATCTAAAACAGCTAATTCACAACTTTCTCTGATAGGTGTAATAGAGAGGATGGAATATTCTGTTCTTAATCCATTCCATTTATTTATTAGTTTGTATTCTCCCTCTTCAATTTTTATAAACAGAAATAAATTGTTCCTATGAGAACAATTAAACTCTATTAAAGAATTGTTTCTTTCAATTACATAGTCGTAGCTTTTTGTTAAAAATTCCAATTTAATAGGAAGTTTGTAAGTTTTTATCTTTAAGATGTTGGGATTACTAAAAGAGATATATAATTCTCCAACTTTGTATTCTATCTTTAGTAAATACGGTAACATAGAAATATCTTTTATCTTTTCATTAACAATGATTTTTATAATCTCTTTTTCAACATCATCCCCACCTGTTAGATGTCCGATTAAAATATTGTCATCTTTATCAAGTAAAATTCTTATATAAGATCCTCTTCTTGTAAATGGTATCTTACTTAATTCATATTTGCTTTTTATCATTAAATCACCTCTTTATTCCTACACTTGCAATTCCCTCAGTAAAGTATTTTTGTGCCAAAATATAACATAGCAATGGTGGTAATGATACAATGGTTGTTATTGCCATGATTTTGTTTATTTCAATGTGATGTAATCCTCTAAACTGAGCTACACCTAACATAAGAGTGTATTTTTGAGGATTATTTATAAATATTAAAGGTCCTAAAAAGTCATTCCAACAAGTTACAAAATTAAAAATGGCTAATATAGCTATAGCGGGCTTCATAAGTGGTAAGAAAATTTTTGTAAATGTTTGTAATGGATTTGCACCATCTATGGCAGCAGCTTCTTCTAATTCTTTTGGTATGGTCAATAGAAATTGTCTCAAAAGAAAAATATAGAAAGGTCCTCCAAACCATGCTGGTATGATAAAGGGTTTAAGAGTGTCTATCCATTTTAAGGCTTTGAAAAGTACATATTGAGGAATCATTGTGACATCCCAGGGTATCATCATAGATGCCAATAGAATTGTAAATAGAAGTTCTCTTCCTTTAAATTTGTATCTTGCAAAGCCATAGGCAACGAGTGTGCATGAAAATATTTGACCTAAAGTATTGAAAATAACAATGAGTAAAGAGTTTTTGAGATATAAATTAAATGGTTGTGCATTCCAGGCCTCTTTAAAATTTTCTAAATGCCATGAGGATGGTATAAATTTAGGAGGATAAGTAAAAAGTTCAGTTGAGGGTTTTACTGAGCTTATGATCATCCAAATTATAGGAAATACAAAATATATTGATAGAAATATCATCAATATATAATAACCTAAACTAACTAACAACCTTTTCAAAATAATACCTCCTTTATTTTATTTATGATTCTGCCTCATAATAAACCCATAAATTTGATGTTTTAAATAAAATCATAGTTAGAATAAAGATTATAATAAACATAAACCAAGCGTTAGCAGCAGCGTATCCTAATTGAGAGTATCTAAAAGCATTGTGGTATACATACATAGCAAATACGTAGGAGCTTCTTGCTGGACCTCCACCTGTCAACAATAGGGCTAATGTTAGAACTTGAAATGCGCTTATTAGGGTCGTTATTAAATTAAAAAGGATGGAAGGAGATATCATTGGTAAAGTGATTTTCAAAAATCTTTGCCAGTTAGTTGCTCCATCTATATAAGCTGCTTCGTATAATTCTATTGGAACATTTTTAAGAGCAGCGAGAAATATAAGCATTGTATTACCCATAGTCCATAAACTGGCTATAACCAAAGAAACAATACTCCATTTTCTATCCCCAAGCCAATTTATTCCACTTATTCCCAATAAGGATAGAAAATAATTTAAAATTCCATATTCTTTATCATAGATCCATGACCATACTATAGCTATAGCTACTCCTGAAACTATAGTTGGAAGAAAAAACAATACTTTAAACATAGATGTAAGTCTAAATTTTGGGTTAATTAGTATTGCACAAAATAATGCAAAGATGGTATTCAAAGGAACATAAAGTAAGACATATCTAAATGTTGCTTTAAGAGCATTGTAAAATAGTGGATCTTGAAACATGTCTATATAATTTTTAAGACCTATGAAATTGGTTTTCCCTACTATAGGCCAATCATAGAAGCTCATTATACATGAGAAAATTAATGGCCCTAAAGTGAATGATAGTAATCCTATTATCCAGGGAAGGATAAAAAGATATGGAATATATTTATTGTATTTCATGGTTTTGTTTTTCCTCCATTTTATCTGAGATATGGGAGGAGACTTTCAAAATCTCCTCCCATATTTCTTAATATTATCTTTAGCTACTTAAGAAATCTTTTACATGTAGTAACAAGTTCATTTAAATATTCTTTAATTTTATTTTCATCAGCTTGTTCACTGAATATCTTTTCTATTGTTACTGCTAATTCGTCATATACTTTTCTCATATTTCTATTGAGATTAAATGAAGGTACAGTGTCTTTAGAGGCTTCAACCATTTTATAGAATGGTTGATAGTATGGATCTTTTAAGAATCCCATTTCAGATGCGACACTTTTTCTTGTGGGTAAATCTCCTTTTCTCATTTTTATTGCATCTTTGTTGTAACTGTAATATTTGACAAATTCCCATGCTTCTTTTATATTTTTAGAATCTTTTGCTATTGATATAGCAGAAACATTTAATATACTTTTTACTTTTTTCCCTTTAAAGGCTGGGAGAATATGAACTCCAAAGTTTAATTTTGCTTCTTGAAATTCGGGTAGACGCCATATGCCACTTTCTAACATACCAACTTTTCCTGCCTTGAATAAATCGCCTCCAGATTGTATTTGTTGGGTGCCAGTTAGAACAGCAATACCTTCTCTTAACATCTTAGTAAATAGGGCTAAAGTTTCTATCATTTCTTTGCTGTTTAAATATCCTTCTATTTCTTTTCCATCTAAACTACAATATCTTCCTCCATTACTCCATAAGAATTGTTCAAAATCATAAGGATCTGGACTAATAGGAAAGGCAAAACCGTAGATTTTTTGCGAAGGATTGGTTATTTTTTTAGCTTTATCTATTAATTCATCCCAGGTCCAATTGGGAGAAGGGGGTTGGACATTATTTCTTTTGAATAAATCTTTATTCCAGTAAACTACGTGGCTTGTGAATCCTACAGGTAGACCATAATATTTATTTTCATATTTACAATAGTTGAGAACTGCAGGATAGTAATCGTTCAGATTTATGTTTTTTTCATTTTTAATTAAATCATCTAACGGTAAAAGAGATTCAGCATAAGTTGGGAAATCCCACATATACATAACATCTGGTGGGTTTTTGGCCCCAAAGGATGCTGCAAGTTTTTGATCAAAATTATCGCCATAACTTTCTACTTGTACCTTAATATTAGGATATAGTTTTTCAAAATTTTTGGCTATAGCTTGTTCAATTTGAAAAAGCTCTCCAGTATCCCATGTTGCAAATCTTATTGTGGTTATTTTTTGGGGTGATGAAATAGTAATGAATAAAAGAAAAATAAGAAGGGAAAATAAGGTTTTGGGTAATGATCTTTTTTCTTTAGAGGCCATTTTATATACCTCCTTTATAGGTAATGTTAAGAATAGTTTAAAATAATTTTAGTAAAATGTCAATATTTTTAGTAAAATTATTTTGGAATAAGTCGGATTTTAGGTTATGTTGAGAAAAAAGTAAGAATTTAGTAATATCATTAATAGGAAGTCGGTAAGGGGAAAGAGTTAATATGAAAAGAAGTAAAAACAACGTAACAATTAAAGATATAGCGAATAGGTTAGGAGTTTCAATTACTACTGTTTCTCGTGTATTAAATTATGATGAAACTTTTAACGTCTCAAGTGAATTAAAAAGAAAAATATTTGAAGTGGCTGAAGAGTTAAATTATGAAGTAAAACCTAAAAAAAGAAAAAGGACAAGTAGATTATTGATAATAAGGACTATTTCTGAAGATTTAGAAATGCAAGATTTATATTATTTATCTCTAAGAGTAATATTAGAAAAACTTGCTAAATATATGAATATAGATACTGTAACTATTCATAAAGACGATATGTTTAATATTGATTTAAAAGATATAAATGGAATAGCTATTATTGGTGTACTTAACAATGAAGAGTTAAGTAATCTTTTAACCAAATCTTCTAATATTGTAGTTTTAGATGCTTATGTTGAGAATCCAGTAATAGACTGCGTAATTATAAATATGAAACAAGCTGTGAAAGATGCTATTGATTATTTGTTTTCTTTAGGCCATAGGGAGATAGGTTTTATAGGTGGCGATATAATGGATAAAAGAGAATATTATTTTAGAAAATATGTGAAGGAAAAGGGATTATCTATAAATGAGAATTATATAAAACGTGGAGATTATACACCTAACGGAGGGTATAAAGCTGCTAAGGAGCTTTTAGCACATAATATAAATCCAACAGCAATTTTTGTGGCAAATGATTCGATGGCTATAGGTGTTTATAGGGCTTTATTTGAAGCTTCATTAAAGATACCTGAAGATATAAGTATTGTTGGTTTTAACAATATATCTATATCTAAATTTTTGAATCCTCCTCTTACTACAATAAGTATTCCTATTGAAGATTTAGTTGAGACAGCCATCAATTTATTGTTAGAAAGGATAGAAAAAAATAGAAAAAATTCAAAAAAAGTCATTATAGCTACGGAGCTTGTTGTAAGGAATAGTTGTAAGGAAATTAGCTTATGATAAAAAATCTATGTTTTTTAGTTTTCAAAATAAATATACATTGGATATACTTAATTGATATACTATTAGTTAGCTAATTATTGGAGTGGATATATGTTTTATGGAAAAGAAGAGTCTTTATATGGGTTATTTAAAGGTGTAATAAAGGAGCATTTTAGGAGAAGAGAAAAGCTACTTTCTGATCTAAAGGTTTATAGGGGGCAAGCTCCTGTTCTTCTTCTTTTGGCTGAAAAAAATGGCCTAACTCAGAAGGAGATAGCAGAAGAATTAAAGATAAAGCCATCTACCGTCACTCTAATTCTTAGAAGGATGAAAAAAAGAGGTCTTGTCTCAAGTAAAAGGGATGAAAAAGATAAGAGATATACGAAAGTGTATTTAACTGAGGATGGAAAAAAATTTATTTGTAGATTAAGAGAGATATATAGACAATTGGAAGAGGAATGTTTTAATGGTTTTTCTGATGAGGAAAAGGATCAATTAATGAATTTTTTAAGGAGAGTAATAGATAATCTAAGAAGGTTAAACGAATAATAGGAGGATTTGGTAAATGAAGAAGCTTATAAAATATTTGAAGCCTTATACTCTTTTTGCTATATTAGCCCCTATTTTTATGCTCATAGAGGTGATATGTGATCTTTATCAACCAACTCTTCTTGCCCACATTGTAGATAATGGTATTTTAAAAAATAATTTTTCTTTAATTCTAAATACTGGACTCATAATGCTTGGTATTGCTTTTATTGGAATGATAGGTGGAGTGGGTTGTACAGTTTTTTCCTCTTTAGCCAGCCAATACTTTGGTAGAGATCTAAGGAATGAATTATTCAAAAGAGTACAAAAATTTTCCTTTAAAAATATAGATAAATTTCATACTTCTTCTTTGATAACTAGATTAACAAATGATGTAAATCAAGTTCAGACTCTTGTTATGATGTCTTTAAGAATTATGGTTAGAGCTCCTCTTCTTTTTATAGGTGGTATTATAATGGCTCTTTCCCTTAATAAAAGTTTATCAGTCATTTTTTTGTTTTCTATCCCCATATTAATCCTTACCTTTTTAGTTATTATGAAGAAAAGTTTCCCTCTTTTTGGTGAGATCCAGAAAAGAATAGATTATATGAATAACGTGGTAAGAGAAAATTTGGTTGGTATAAGGGTGGTGCGAGCTTTTAGAAGAGAAGATTATGAAAAAGAGAGATTTAGATATGCAAATTCTTTATTAATGAATGCAGTTATTAAAGCTGTTATGTTGTTAATAATTGCTATGCCTCTTTTCATGTTAGTTATGAATTTCAGTATATTAGGATTACTTTGGTTTGGGGGTCTTTTGGTTAATCGTGGAAGTATGAAGGTGGGGGAAGTAATGGCATATATTAACTATATAGGGCAGATTATGTTCTCATTAATGATGATAGGTAATATTTTAATGTTTGTATCAAGGGCTTCAGCTTCTGCTTCAAGGGTTATAGAAGTTTTGGAAGAGAAAATTGATATCCAAAGCAAAGAAAATGCAGATAAGAACCCTATAAGTGAAGGCAAGATCAAATTTGAACATGTCTATTTTAGCTATTCTAATAAAGAGGAATATGTACTAAAAGATATTAATTTTGAGGTAAATCCGGGTGAGGTTATAGGGATAATTGGAACAACCGGTTCTGGTAAATCTACTTTAGTAAATCTTATCCCAAGACTTTATGATATATCTTCAGGGAGAATCTTAATTGATGGAAAAGATATTAGAGATATGGATATTAAGATACTTAGAGATGCTATATCCATGGTTCCACAAGAAACTATACTTTTTTCAGGTACTATAAGGGAGAATATATGTTGGGGAAGAGAGGATGCTAATGAGGAAGAAATAATTAATGCTGCAAAAATTGCCCAGGCCCATGAGTTTATTATAAGACTTCCTCAAGGTTATGACACTGTTATAGGAGAGAGAGGAGTTACATTATCTGGAGGTCAGAAACAGAGAATTGCAATTGCAAGGGCTTTAGTAAGAAAGCCTAAAATACTGATTTTGGATGATGCCACTAGTGCTGTTGATTTTGTTACAGAGCAAAAGATTATCCATGGAGTGAGAGAGATAATAAGAAACTGTACTACTTTTATTGTGGCTCAGAGAATTAGTACTATGATGAATGTAGATAAGATAATAGTACTTGATAAAGGAGTAATAGTAGGATTTGGTTCTCATTCTGAATTACTTAAAGAAAATAATTTTTATAGGGAAATTTATAAATCTCAGATAGATGAAGAGGTAATGAGGTATGCGTAGAGAAGGCGAAAGACCATTTGGTGGGCCTGGAAGATTAGGACCACATTTTAATTTTGAGAAAGTAGAAATTAAAGATCCATGGGGTACTTTAAGAAAGCTCTTTAAATATATGAAAAAATTTAAGTGGGGATTTATTTTTGTTTTTATTTTGACATTTATTTCTTCCATATTGGGAATTGTAGGTCCTTATCTCATAGGTAAGGGTATTGATACTTATATAATTCCTAAAAGATTTGATGGTTTTCTTAGCTTTCTATTAGTTCTCGGTGGAATCTATCTTTTATTATCCTTTCTTGGATGGATTCAAGGTTATGTAATGTTGAAAACCACTCAAAATTTGGTTTATGAAATGAGAAGGGATTTTTTTGGCAAAATTCATAGACTACCAATTAAGTTTTTTGATTTAAGATCTTATGGGGACATTATAAGTAGAATTACTAACGATATAGATAATATAAGCATGGTTCTTTCTAATAGTGTGATACAGTTTTTTTCCAGTATTACGACTTTAATTGGCATTATATTTATGATGCTAAGAATAAGTATTCCTATGACAATTGTTAGTTTGATTACCATTCCTTTAACTATTTGGTTAACAAACTTCATATCCCATAGAACTCGTAATTATTTTTATGCTAACCAAACTCTTTTAGGAAAACTTAATGGTTTGATAGAAGAGGATATTTCTGGTTTAAAAGTAATAAAAATATTTAATAGAGAAGAAAAGGAAATTAAAAGGTTTGAGGCTTTAAATGAAGAACTAACTCAAGTAGGAATAAGGGCTCAGGTTTTTTCTGGTTCAATTGGACCACTTATGAATCTTCTTAATAATTTAAGTTTTGCAATAATTGCAGGATTTGGAGGTTATTTTGCTTTTAAAAGGATGATATCTATAGGAGATATTACTATATTTATCAATTATTCAAGACAATTTACAAGACCTATTAATGAACTTGCAAATCAATATAATATGATTCAATCAGCCATAGCCAGTGCAGAAAGAATTTTTGAGGTTCTTGAAGAAGAGGAAGAAAAAGAAGATCCCAATATAATGGAGATAAAAGATATCAAAGGAGAAGTTGAATTTAAAAACGTTTGGTTTTCTTATGTAAAAGGTAATCCTGTTATTAAAAATGTAAGCTTTTATGTTAAAGAAGGGAAAGTGATAGCTCTTGTGGGGCCTACAGGTGCTGGAAAAACTACAATTGCAAGTTTAGTAGCAAGATTTTATGATGTAGATGAAGGACAAATTCTGATAGATGGTATTGATATAAGAAGAATGAAAAGAAAGGATATAAGATCATATCTTGGAATTGTTTTACAAGATACGCTTCTTTTTTCTACATCTATAAAAGAGAATATCAGATATGGAAGATTGGATGCTACTGATGAAGAGGTTATAGAAGCAGCTAAACTTGCCCATGCTCATGATTTTATCATTAAATTACCTCAAGGTTATGATACAATTCTCTCGGAAGATGGGGGAGGCCTAAGCCAAGGACAAAGACAGCTTATAGCTATTGCAAGAGCTATTCTTGCTAATCCTAAGATATTGATCTTGGATGAAGCAACTAGTAATGTAGATACAATGACAGAGAAGTATATTCAGAATGCAATGTTAAACTTAATGAAAGGGAGGACAAGTTTTGTTATAGCCCATAGATTGTCCACTATTAGAAATGCTGATATGATCTTGGTTGTGTATAATGGGGAGATAATTGAAAGAGGTACTCATGAGCAACTTATAAGAAAGAAAGGATTTTATTACAATCTATATATGAGCCAATTTGCGGAAGAGTTAGAGTAAGGGAATATTAAAAGAACGGTTGACAGAATTATTTAATTAACTTTATAATTCTTATTAAAATTTTATTAAAGGGGGAGTTGGTATGAAAAAGTTAAGTTTTATTCTGATTTTATCCTTATTTGTTCTTTTTATTTTAGCATCTTTGACTCTCGGACAACAAACACAAACTGCAGTAGCTAAATATGGCAAACCTAAAATTGATGCCCAAATGGATGAGGTTTGGAAGTCTGCCAATGAGTATGTAACAGATAGATATGTATCAGGTACAAAGGGTAAAGTAGCTTATGCTAAATTTAGAGTATTGTGGGATGAAGATAGTATATATGTTTTGGCAGAAGTTTATGATTCTCTTTTAAATAAAGATAATACTAATCCTTGGGAACAAGATTCTGTAGAGATATTTGTGGACGAAGGAAATGAGAAAGCTTCTTCGTATGATAACAATGATGCTCAGTATAGAGTAAACTTCGATAATTATCAAAGTTTTGGAACTAATGCCTCTAAAGACTATTTTGTAACAGCTACAAGAAAGACTGATTTTGGGTATGTTGTAGAAGCTCAGGTAAAGATGAGAACAAGGAAATTAAGTGAAGGAATGGTAATTGGGTTTGATTTACAAGTAAATGATGCAAATATGTTTGCAAATAGAGTTGGAATAGTTGCATGGAATGAGTGGGATAATGAGGCTTGGAGAAATGCTTCCTATTTTGGAAATTTAAAGCTTGAAAAATAAAATCTTTGGTTAGAGATTTTTAGAAAAGAGCCTACCCGAGTAAAGGGTAGGCTCTTATTATTTTTTAGATGATAGACTAACGCCTGAGATAATGAATATTCCGCCTATAATTTTTAAAAAACTTAAGGTCTCTTTTAAATAAATTACACCCCAAATAGCTCCGAAAAGTGGAATTAAATTTAAGAGATTTACAACTTGACTTACAGAAAGATGTTTTAAACCATAGTTGTAAAGTAGGTAGCCTAATACGGAACAAAAGAATGATAAATAAAAAAGTGATAAGAAAATAGGAAAATTAATTTTTATATGCATTCTTGTAAAGGTTAAAAAAGGAATAAATAAAAGGGTTCCCCATAGCATTTGGAAGGTAGTTATTACTTCGTGGGAGTAAAGATGATTAACCTTTTTTATTTCCCAATTGTATATTACCCACATCACCCCTGATAGAAGTACAAGAATATCACCAAATAAATTGTTAAATTTTAAGTTAATTCCAGAATCTCCTATGATCAGTAATACTCCAATTATGGAAAGTACTACACCCCATAATCTATTCATTGGTATTTTTTCTTTTGAGGTGAGAAATTCTACAATTAATCCCAAGGCAGGAAAGGAGCCCACAATAAGGGCTCCTTCTGAAGCGTCGGTATATTTTAAACCAGAGTTTTCAAAGACAAAATATAATGTGACCCCTAACATTCCCGCTATAAATAGAGGTTTTTGATATTTCCAATGCAAAGGAGTTTTTCTAATCTTTGGATAAAAAAGAATAGCAGAAAATATAAAGGCAAGAAAAAATCTTATAAAGGATAGTTCAAAAGGAGAATATTCATTTAGAAGTATTTTGGAAACAGAAAAAGAGATGCTCCAGAAGAGGCAAGATATTATTACAGATACTAAAGCTAACAATTTGTTCATATCTTTTTACCTTTTTATATCTCAAAATTTTTAAATTGAGGAAGATAATCTTTATTAATTTCAAACATCTCTTTTACCATCTGTTTTATTTCAGCTAAGGATAAAACTGCTGATGTAAGGGGATCATAAGCTATTGCATAGAATATCTTTTTAGGATCACCTTCAAGAGATCCTTCTACAGCTAATTCTTCACAAGATGAGTTTATGTAGTTTAAGATAGCAACCTGAGGTGGAAGATTACCTACCTTTATAGAATCGAAACCTCTTTTTGACGCAATAATAGGTACTTCTACACAAGCCCCATAAGGTAAATTATCAATAAGACCAAAATTCCTAATATTACCATTAAATTCGAATATGGTCCCATCGCCTAAAATAGCATTTAATATATATGCAGCATATTCATGCCCTCTTTCAAGGTTGATTGGTTCTTTCTCAATCCACTCTTTAACCTCTTTTCTCCAAGTGTTCTCTCTCTTAAGATATTCTTTTAATATATAACCCCATTCTCCTGGATTCCATCCTGTACCTGGAAGACAATATTTTTCAATAAGGTCTTGTCTTTTTCTAAACCAAGGGTTGTATTCCGAATTGTGCCCTGAAGATTCTGTGACATAATATCCTAATTGTAAAAACATTTCGTTTCTTACAATTTCTTCTTTATAAATTTCAGGTCTTGTTAAAATTGCTTCTCTAATAAGAGGATAGGCATCTTTTCCCTTCCATTCATATTTCAAAAACCAGGCCTGATGATTTATTCCAGCGCAAAAATAAGTAATTTCATTCATAGGTGCTCCTATCCAGCGGGCAAGCATTTCAGCCGTTCCTTGTACGCTATGGCATAGTCCTACGATTTTAATTTTAGAAACTGTTTGTACTGCTCTTATGAGCATTGCCATAGGGTTTGTATAGTTTAAAACTATTGCTTCTGGGCAATGTTTCTCAATGTCTTTAGCAATATCTATCATTACAGGAATAGTTCTTAGAGCCCTAAAAATTCCTGCGGGGCCTCTTGTATCTCCTACATTTATATCTACACCATATTTTTTAGGTATTTCTATATCATGTCTCCAAATTTGTACTCCACCAACGAGAATAGTTATTATGACTGCATCAGCTCCATCTAATGCTTCTTGTCTATTTAATGTGGCAAATACTTTTGCAGGATAATTTCCAGCTTTTACTATTTTTTCTACCATCAATTTTGAATAATTCAATCTTTCCTCGTCTATATCCATTAAAAAAATATGAGCATCTTGAAAAGAAGGAAAGGTAAGGAGATCACGTACTAAATTTCTTGTAAATCCAAGACTTCCAGCCCCAATAAAAGTTATCTTTTTACACATCTTTTTTTATATACCTCCTAAAGAAATTAAAATTAATTTTGTAAGTGTATTTTATTATATCAACAATTAGTTTTTAGGAATTGAAAATTTTTTAATACACCCTTTAAGATATATTGCTATAATAATAATGTATAAAATTTTGGGGAAGGAGGATTAATTGTTCATGAAAAAATGTTTGATATTAATCTTAATAGCCATCCTTGCGATTTTTCTTTCAGGTTGTGTAAAACAGGAGCCACAACCAGATAAAGATTTAACCCAAGATCAACTAAACAATATTTATGCTACTGTAATTAATACTGATTCGGATTACGCCAAGAACATAGATATTTATATGGACATACCAAGTGTTGTTTTTAATCAAGGAAGTTCACTGGTATCACCAATTAGTAGAAGCTTTAATAATCTAATGATTAGCAAATCCATGTCATTAAAAGAAGCTATAAAGACTCCACTCGAGAAAATAACAATTGAGCCTACAAATGAATGGCAAGGGCCAGATGCTAATGGTTGGTATATGTTACAAATTGATACTGGAAGTTACCTAAAAGTAAGATATTATTCTTCAGTAAAGAGACTTGAATATGTATTAGATGGGTATTCTCAATTAAATAATCAAGTGTTGGGAGCGCGTATAGAAGGGTATTTTATTTTTAATAAGGACATAAAAAATGGTATTGATGGTGCTTATCCTGTAAGTTTGAGATCTTCTTATTATTTATATGGTTATACAGATCCAAATAAAGTAAATAAAATTGGACTGACAATGTCTTTAGAAAACGTAGGTGTGGTTAAATTAAGTAATTTTAACAATTTCCCAGTTTTAACCGGAAAGTTTTCTATTTATGCTATATATGTTGACTTTGAAAATAATATAAATATAGATAATAAACTTATGATTTCTGCATCTTCTTCTGTTGTTGGGGATAATACCAATGATCCTATCTTGAAGATTTCAGGAAGTAAAGATAGTGACGGGGATCCTACAACTTACGGATATGATGATCTATATTTAGAACTTCATTTGTCTAATTATTTGCAATAAATATTTTATAATAAACAAAAAATTCATTATTAGGGGATTCCTTTATAGGGGGAATCCCTTAATTTTTTAATATTGATTTAATAAACGCTTGCTGTATTTTTACTCTTGACAAAAAAAGTTAATCATTATATCATTCAATAATGCCTCTATTATTTTTTAGTGATAAAAAAGGAGGAGTAAATATGTTTAGAAAGGTTATTCTTGAGAAAGGCTTAAACTCCCTTGTGAAACCAGGTGAAATGGAATACATAGAATTAGATATATTTAAAGGAGAGAAAGGAGATTCCTATTCTTTTAATTCAAAAGATTATGAAATTGGCCTTATTATATTGACAGGTAAACTTAATGTAACTATAGATGATATAAAATATGATAATTTAGGGGCAAGAAGAAATGTTTTCGATGGAAATGCTTATGCACTTTATATACCTAATAATAAAGAGGTGAAAATTGAAGCTTTGGAAAATATAGAGGTTGCTATCTGCAAAACAAGGGTAAAAACAGATGAAGAGGTAAAATTAATCAAACCTGGGGACGTGATAATTAGAGATGTGGGAGTACATAATTGGAGGAGAGATGTAAAGGATATTATTGATAGGAGAATAAAGGCAAAAAGGTTATTAATTGGAGAGACTATAAATCCTCCAGGTAATTGGTCCAGCTATCCACCTCATAAGCACGATACCAATAATTATCCTGAAGAGGTGAAGATGGAGGAGGTATATTTTTATAAATTAAATCCTCCTAATGGATTTGGGTTGCAAAGGGTTTATACACCTGAAAGGGATATAGATAATGTTTATTTGATAGAAGATAATTCCTTACTCCTAATAAACAGAGGGTATCATCCTGTAGTTTCTGCTCCTGGATACCAACTCTACTATCTCTGGATACTTGCAGGAGACATAAGGGAGTCAATTATTAATGATGATCCTAATCATAAGTGGATTAAAGCGGTAGAGAAAATTATAAGGGAATCTAAAAGGTAAGGGGAGGAATTATTATGGGGCGATATGATATTTTAGAAAGAATGATAGAATGTGGAATAGTGGCGGTAATAAGAACAGATTCTCCCGAAGATTTATTGGATGTGACTAAAGCTTTATATGACGGAGGAGTTATTTCTTTAGAGATTACAATGACAGTCCCTTTAGCTATAGAATATTTGCCAAAAGTGAAGAAGGCTCTTGGCAAAGAAGCCATAGTTGGTATGGGTACAGTATTAGATCCTGAAACTGCAAGAATGGCTATTCTCGCTGGTGCAGATTTCATTGTTTCTCCAGTTTTAAAGAAAGAAATTATAAATTTATGTCATAGGTATGATAAAATAGCTGTTTCTGGAGCTTATACACCTACAGAGATATTAACTGCTTGGGAAGAAGGAGCGGATGTGGTAAAGCTTTTTCCCGCAGATACATTAGGACCTAAATATATAAAAGCTATACATGGACCTATGCCATATATTAGAATATCTCCTACAGGAGGAGTAAGTTTAGAAAATGTGGGAGAATTCATTAAGGCTGGTGCCTGTTTTGTAGGAGTTGGGGGAAATTTGGTAGATAAAAAGGTTATTGCAGAGAAAAAATTCGAAATATTAACAGAGAGAGCAAAAAATTATATAGAGGAAATTAAAAAGGCAAGATCGTAATAAAATTTTAATTTTATAAAAGGTATTTTTTAAGGGCTGGAAGGATATTAAATTATCTTTCCAGCCTTTTTTATAATTAGTTTAATACCCTTATTGACATATGCTATCTAAGTCTGTACTATACATATTAAGTAAAAGTTTCTTGATGAAATTATAACTGGTTTCTTAATAAAGTTTATGAAAAATTAAATAGATAAGGGGGTTTATTCATGAGATTTGGCTATTTTGATAGTGAGAGAAAAGAATATGTTATTACCAGGCCTGATACTCCGAGGGAATGGACTAATTATCTTGGATCTTTAGAATATGGAGCTATTATTACTAATAACGCTCAAGGTTATAGTTTCGTCAAATCAGGGGCAAGCGGAAGAATATTAAGAGGAAGATTCAATGTTCCACCTACCACAGCTCCTGGAAGATATATATATCTTAGGGATATGGAGAATGGAGATTATTGGTCCGCATCTTGGCTTCCTGTAAAAAAAGATTTATCAAAGTATGAATCTATATGTAGACATGGTATTCTTTATACGATTATAACTTCAAAATACGATGGTATAGAAACTGAGACCTTATATTATGTCCCCTTAAATGAACTATATGAAGTATGGGCAATAAAAGTTAGAAATAATAGTGGAAGAAGAAGAAAGATTTCCCTTTTTAGTTATGCAGAATTTACAAATGAACCCAATGAAACGCAAGATTTAGTAAATATGCAATATACCCTTTATATATCTAAAACCTATTATAAAGATAATCTTATAATACAGACAATAAATGAAAATTATTCAGAGATTGGTAGAGTTATACCTCAAGAAGAAGGAATAAGTGGTAGAAGATTTAACAGATTTTTTGGAGTGATTGGAGAGAAAGTTGTTTCTTATGATGGTGACAGAGACATATTTATAGGAAGTTATAGAGATTACTCAAATCCTATTGCAGTGGAAAGAGGAATGTGTAGTAATAGTCTAAATTATGGTAAAAATAGTTGTGCTGGTACTCAAGTTGTTTTGGATTTAGAATCAGGAGAAGAAAGAGAAGTAATATATGTACTTGGTCAAGGAGCAGAAGCTACAGGTAGACAGGTCATGGCAAAATATAAAGAAAAAGGTATAGTTGAAAAGGAGTGGAATGAACTTAAGAATTATTGGCAATCAAAACTTGAAGGCTTTAAAGTTAAGACTCCAGACGAGAACTTCGATACTATGGTTAATATATGGAATGCATATCAATGTTTTATTACTTTCTTCTGGTCAAGAGCTGCCTCTATGATTTATGTGGGGCAAAGGGATGGATACGGATATAGAGATACTGTACAAGATATACAAGGAATAATTCATCTTGAACCACAAGAGGCAAAGAAAAGGTTAAGACTTATGTTAGCGGGACAAACATCTAAAGGGGTAGCTTTGCCTTTAGTATTTTTTGATTATGAGATTAAACCTAATCAAGGCTTATCATTGGATAATCCGTATTATGTAAAGAGAACTGGATACACTGAATATAGATGTGATGACCATTTGTGGCTGTATATTACCATAAGGCAATACATTAAAGAAACTGGAGATTTGGCATTTTTGGATGAAGTAATACCTTATTCTGATTATGGGGAAGATACAGTATATGAACATTTAAGAAAAGGTATTTTATTCTCTCTTAGTAAATTAGGTAAGCACGGATTGACTTTTGGATTAGATGCTGATTGGAATGATACTTTAAGACTTGGGGAAGAAGGAGAGACAGTTTTTGCATCCATGCAATTGTATCTTGCACTAAAGATATTTGCTGAGTTTGCTGAAAGAAAAGGTAAAAAAGAAGATGTAGAATGGGCTGAAAAGGAAGCCCTTAAATTATATGAAAACATACAGAAATATGCTTGGGAAGGAGACAGGTTTGTAAGAGGATTTATAGGAGATGAAGTTATAGGGTCTAAGAATAACAATGAGGCGAGTTTCTGGCTTAATCCACAGGTTTGGGCTGTATTAAGTGGGGTGGCTACAGAAGAACAAGCAAAGATTTCAATGGATAATGTGGAAAAAATACTTAATACTGACTATGGAGCTATGATTATGTATCCACCTGTAAGGACTTGGGGATTTCCTGTATTTAGAATGATTCTCTTCAATCCAGGTATGAAGGAAAATGCAGGAATTTTCTGCCATCCCCAAGGATGGCTTATAAAAGCAGAGACCATTCTTGGTAATGGAGATAGAGCCTTCAAATATTATCAAGAAGTAAATCCAGCCAATATGAATGATAAAGCAGAGATAAGGGAAGCAGAGCCTTATGTCCATTGTCAGTTTGTGGAAGGAAAGGATAGTCCTTATCATGGGAGAGCACATGTTCATTGGTTAACTGGTACTGCCTCCAGCATGATGGTAGCTGCTGTAGAAGGAATACTTGGAATTAAGCCTGATTATGACGGTATAGTGATCGATCCTTGTGTACCATCTCATTGGAAAGAATTTTATATAGAGAAAGTCTTTAGGGGTAAAAAATTGAGGATTAAAGTGGAAAATCCAAATGGGGTACAGAAGGGTGTGAAAGCTATTAACCTCAATGGAAGAGAGGTTGAGGGTAATTTTATTTTAGAAGAAGATTTGAAAGATGATAATGAGATAATAGTAATTATGGGATAAAGGAGGAGAATTAAAAATGAGATTTGGATATTTTGATGATAAAAATAGGGAGTATGTTATAACAACCCCTCAAACTCCGTTTCCTTGGATTAACTATTTGGGGGTTGAGGATTTCTTTTCCATAATTTCAAATACAGCAGGAGGTTATTGTTTCTACAAGGATGCAAGGCTTAGAAGAATATTAAGATTTAGGTACAATAATGTACCTTTGGATAATGGTGGAAGATATTTCTATATTTGGGAAGATGGAGATTTTTGGAATCCATCATGGAAGCCCACGAAGAAGGATTTAGATAAATATGAGTGTAGGCATGGACTATCATATACAAAGATATTGGGGGAGAAGAACGGAATTTCGGCTGAAATACTTTTTTTTGTACCTTTGAGGTTTAATGGTGAGATACATAAATTGACATTAAAAAATAATTCTAATACTAAGAGATATTTAAAGCTATTTTCTTTTGTGGAATGGTGTCTATGGAATGCTTGGGACGATCAAACTAATTTTCAGAGAAATCTTTCTACCGGTGAAGTAGAAGTAGAAGGATCAGTCATATATCACAAGACGGAATATAGGGAGAGAAGAAATCATTTTGCTTTTTATTCTGTAAATGTTCCAATTCAGGGTTTTGATACAGACAGAGATACATTTATAGGTATGTATAATGGTTTTGATGAACCAAGAGCTGTTGTTGAAGGAAGGGCATTTAACTCAGTGGCAGAAGGATGGGCACCTATTGCATCTCATTATATTGAGGTTAATTTAGAACCTGGGGAATCTAAGGATTTTGTATTTATATTAGGTTATGTTGAAAATCCTGATGAGGAAAAATGGGAAAGGCCAGGGGTAATTAACAAGAAAAGAGCTTATGAAATGATAGAAAGATTTAAAGATGTAAAATCTGTTGATAATGCCTTTTTAGAATTAAAAGAGTATTGGGACGAGATATTATCAAAATATCAAATTAATCATGATGATGAAATTCTTTCAAGGATGGTTAATATATGGAATCAGTATCAATGTATGATTACCTTTAATGTGGCAAGAAGCGCATCATATTTTGAATCAGGAATAAGTAGAGGAATAGGTTTTAGAGATTCAAATCAAGATATCTTAGGTTCTGTTCATATGATTCCAAATAGAGTAAGGGAGAGAATTTTGGATCTTGCTTCAACTATGTTTGAAGATGGGAGTTGTTATCATCAATATCAACCATTGACAAAGAGAGGGAACAATGATATAGGAAGTGGTTTTAATGATGATCCTTTGTGGATTATTCTTTCCACAGGAGCTTATATAAAAGAGACTGGGGATTTTAATATATTAAAAGAAATAATTCCTTATAATAATGATGAGAATAGGAAAGGTACACTATTTGAACATATTAAGAAAGCTTATCATCATGTAACAAATAATTTAGGACCACATGGTTTGCCTCTTATAGGAAGAGCAGACTGGAATGATTGTCTTAATCTTAATTGTTTCTCAAAAACCCCTGATGAATCTTTCCAGACTACCTCTAATGTAGAAGGTGGTACTGCAGAGTCAGTATTTATAGCAGGGCTTTTTGTATATGCTACACCAGATTATATAAGAATGTGTAAAGCAATGGGAGAGGAAGAAGAGGCTAAGTGGGCTGAAGAAGCAAGAAAGCAAATGATTGAAGCGATTAACAAGTATGGATGGGATGGAGAATGGTTTTTAAGGGCCTATGATTACTTTGGTAGAAAAGTAGGAAGCAAAGAATGTGAAGAAGGAAAGATATTTATTGAACCTCAAGGTATATGTACTATGGCAGGAATTGGAGTAGAAGATGGGAGAGCTATATCTGCTTTAGATTCTTGTATTAAGTATTTAGATACCCAATATGGTATGGTTTTACAACAGCCAGCTTATTCCAGATATTATATAGAATTGGGCGAGATCTCTTCTTATCCACCAGGATACAAGGAAAATGCAGGAATATTTTGCCATAATAATCCTTGGGTAGGTATAGGAGAGACGGTAATAGGTAGAGGAAAAAGAGCCTTTGAGGTATATAGGAAGATTACACCCGCATATTTTGAGGATGAAAGTGAGATCCATAAAATGGAGCCTTATGTGTATTGTCAAATGGTAGCTGGAAAAGATGCTAAAAGACATGGGGAAGGTAAAAATTCATGGCTTACTGGTACTGCATCTTGGGCTTTTGTGTTAATATCCCAATTTGTATTGGGTATAAGACCGGATTATGATGGTCTCAGAATAGATCCCTGTATCCCTCCTGATTGGAAAGAATTTAGAGTGGTTAGAAAATTCAGGGGTGCTGTGTATGATATAAAGATAGAAAATAGTAAAGGAGTCTCGAAAGGTATTAAAAGAATATTATTGGATGGAAAAGAGATAGAAGGGAATTTATTACCTGTTTTTAATGATGGAAAAATTCATCAGGTAACAGTAGAAATGGGTTAATTGGTCAATAAATAAGATTATTGAATGAAAGGGGAGAAAGTATAATTTTCTCCCCTTTTTATTTTTTATAAAATATATTAAACTAAACTACAAAGAATATCCTTAGGGGGTATTTAACGAATATGGAGATTGTTGAATATAATAATGAACTTCTCAAGATTGAATTTATAACCTCCAAAATAGTGAGATTTCATTTCTCAAAAGATAGAATTTGGAAGAAGAATTATTCTTTTTGCGTTAACCTGGAAAAATTTAAAGAAGTCGACTGTGAACATAGGGAGGACAATAGGGCTCATTATTTTTTAACTTCAGATTTGGATATTAGGATATATAAAAATCCAAGTAAAATACAAATATATGATAGGAAAGGTAATTTAATAATCTCTGATTATATGGATTTGGGTTATGTTAAGAAAGGGAATGGTATATATTCATATAAAGAGATGGGAAGAGAGAAAGCTTTTCTTGGATTTGGAGAAAGGTTGGGGTCGCTTAATAAAAAGGGTAAAAAGATTATAAACTGGAATACAGATGAGCCAAATCATGAATTTGAGAGAGATCCATTGTATCAATCCCATCCCTTTTTTCTTGCATACTCAGATTTGAGTTATGGGCTTTTTTATGATAGTACAGCTTTTAGTTATTTTGATATGGGATTTGAAAGTAAAAATTACTATTATTTTTTTACCGAAGATGATGAATTAGATTATTATTTTATATTCGGCCCTTCACCTAAGGAAGTTATAGAGAATTATACTTATCTTACAGGTAGGTGCTATATGCCCCCTTTATGGTCTTTAGGTTTACACCAATCCAGATGGAGTTATGATTCAGAGGATAAGGTTTATAAAATTGCTGAATTGTTTAGAAAAAAGAATATTCCATGTGATGCTTTATATTTAGATATTGATTATATGGAAGGTTATAGGGTATTTACGGTTAATAGAAAAAGGTTTCCTAATTTTGAAAAGATGATTGAGGATTTAAAAAAATTAGGCTTTAAGGTTGTTATTATTATAGATCCTGGGATAAAGGTAGATAAAAAGTATAAGATTTATATTGAAGGGTTAAAGGATGGACTTTTTTGCAAGAAAAGAACGGGAGAAATTTTTGTAGGGTATGTATGGCCTGGGAAAACAGTATTCCCAGATTTTTTCAAGGAGAAGGTTAGAAAATGGTGGGGCGAAAAACATAAATGGTTTATAGACAACGGTATATATGGTTTTTGGAATGACATGAATGAACCCTCCAATTTTTCTAAATTTGGCTATTACATGATGAAATTATTGTTTCATGTTTTTCATTTTAAAGAACCTCCAGATCCATTTAAGGCTAAAAATTTTGAAGAAAGAATTAAGCAAATAAAAGAAAAGACATTACCTCAAGATGTAGTACATGGTGATGATGAAATTTTTATACATAATAAAGTACATAATGTTTATGGGCTTTTGATGACAAAGTCAACTTTTGAGGGGTTTAGAAAGATAAATAAAGAGGTAAGACCTTTTATATTGAGTAGAGCTGGCTTTTCAGGTATACAGAAATATTCAGCAGTGTGGTGTGGTGACAACAAAAGTACATGGGAGAATCTTTATTCCAGTATAGTAACTCTTCAAAATTTATCGATCTCTGGAGTTCCTTTTGTTGGTGAAGATGTGGGGGGTTTTTGGAGAGATTGTGAGAAAGAGCTTTTTATACGATGGATTCAGCTGGGTGTTTTCTATCCTTTTTTTAGGATACATACTGCTAAGAATACAAGAGATCAAGAACCATGGAGTTTTGGAGAAGAAATAGAAAAAATTACTAAAGAATATATTAATCTTAGGTACCAATTGATTCCCTATATTTATTCTTTGTTTTATGAGGCAAAGGAAAAGGGTATTCCATTAATTAGGAGTTTTATTTTAGAATTCCAAGATGAAGAAGTTTTATCTCATGAGGATGAATTTATGTTTGGTCCATTTATCCTTGTAGCTCCAGTATACCTAAGGGGCAAAAGAGAAAGAGAGGTATATCTTCCTAAGGGTTTTTGGTTTGATTTTTATACTGGAAAAAGGTATAGAGGGGGAAGTATTATAAAAGTTTTTGCTCCTTTAAATAGGATTCCTTTATTCTTAAAAGAGGGAAGTATTATTCCTATGTGGAATGTGCAAAATTATGTGGGAGAAAAGAAACAAGAAAATCTTTATTTAAAAATTACTCAAGGAGAAGGAAAGTTTTTGTATTATGAAGATGATGGAGTCTCATGGAATTATGAAAAGGGAGAGTTCAATTTGATTGAATTTTATACATTTATGAAAGATGGTAATCAATATTTAGGTATAAAATTTTTAAAGAAGGGATATGAGAGTTCTATAAAGAAGATTATTGTTAAAACTTTTAAAAAAGAGTTTAGTTTTGAACTTAAAGAAGGAGAGTTTTTAATCACTTAATTTAGGTGTTTCTTTTCTAATATTTCATAAATATAGGATCTCAATGAGATGAGACGATGAGTATACAAGATGCAAGATGCGAAACATAAGACACTACTTAAATGGATTGTGTACACTGGGCCTACGAACTTGGATAGGTATCCTCCTAAATAACTACCGATAGGCATAGCTCCCATGAAGAACATTACATAGATACTCATAACTCTCCCTCTTATGTGGTTATCAATAATAGATTGGATTAATGTATTACTACAAACACTAATAAGCATAAAACTTAATCCAGTTATGAATAATGATAAAAGGGATAAATATAAATTTCTTGATAAGGAAAAAGCTAAAAGGCCTAAACCTGCTGTACTAAAAGATTGGGCTATAATTTTTTCAATACCCTTTATTTTTTGCCTTCCTGCAAGGAATATAGCGCCAAAAAGCGCTCCTGCACCTATTGAGCTAGTTAGTATTCCAAGAGTTTCAGGGCCTCCATGCAGTATATCTTTTGCAAAGATAGGTAATAATACACTATAGACTGCTGAAAGTAAACTTGATAATGCAATAAATATTAAAATGTGTCTTACTACTAATGTTTTAAAGACATAGTAAAATCCCTCTTTTAGTTCAGAAACGAGATGGGAAGTTCTTGTTGAGGTTATTGGTTTTACTCTCATGAAAAGTAGAGCAATAACAACTGCTAAATAACTAATTGCATTTATCGTAAAGCATATTCCTTCCCCAAGAAATGAAATAAGAAAACCTCCAATGCTTGGCCCTATTAAGCGAGCACTATTAAATAAAAAGGAGTTTAATGCAATAGCATTACTTAGATCCTCTTCTCTTTCCACCATCTCCATAACGAAGGATTGCCTTGTAGGAGCATCAATAGAATTAAAAATACCTAAAATAAGGCTTAATAGAAGAATATGCCAAATTTGAATTTGATTTGTAAGAGTGAGAATAGATAAAATAAGAGCTTGTAACATAAGTAAAAATTGGGTTATTATGAGAATTCTATGTTTACTAAATCTATCTAAAAATACACCTATAATCGGTGATAAAAAGGTATTAGGTATTTGGGATAAAAAAGCAATAGTGCCTAATAAAACTGATGAATTTGTTAATCTATAAACTAACCAACTCAAGGCTGTAGATTGGATCCATGTGCCAATAAGAGAGATTGCTTGACCAGTAAAATATAACTTGTAATTTCTGCTCTTTAATGCTCTAAAAAGATTAGTCTCCATCTATTCTTTTTATTACTTCTATACACATTCTTCCATTATGATAAGGACATTTCCAGGGTTCTGCTATAGGCATAGGAGCTGGAATATAATTTTCATCAAGCTTCCAGAACCATTCACTTTCTGTTCTTTGATCTACCATATAATTTTTAATAAATTCCCAAAGTACTATTACTGCATTTAAAAATTTTTCTTCCCTTGATTTTTGATATGCATTTAAAAAACCAACTAAGGCTTCTGCTTCAACCCACCAAATTCTACTTTTATCTAAGATATTTCTTACTTTCTCATTAATTAAACTACCATTTTCAAAGGCTTCTTCTAACACTTTTTCAGCAATCTCTAAGGTTATTCTACTAATCTCTTCTTTAAGGTTAGTATCATCAATATATTTTAAAGCTTCATCTAATAACCAGGTTGCTTCAATATCATGTCCGTATGAAATGGCATCAATTATAGGAATCAATTTTCTATCAAAAAAAACACCTAAATGTTTTGTCTCTGGGTTAATAATCTTATCTTTATAAATTATTACAAGATTTTCTATATTTTTCTTAAGATTCTCATTAGGCCATGTTGTATAAAGATTAGTATAAGCTTCCAATATATGAAGTAGGGAATTCATGCTTTTTTCAGCTATTACTCCATATTCACTGATAGCTTTATTTTCCTTTGGATTCCAATATTCATCAAACTCTTCTATATAAGCATATTCATCTTTACACTTTTCCTCTATGAGGTTATAAGTTTCCAATGCAATATTAAGAGCTTCATCCTTTTTTGTGGATTTATAAAATTCTGATAATGCGTAGATGCTAAAAGCTTGCCCATATATATGTTTTCTTTTGTCAACAGGATCTCCTTTGTAGTCTACCATCCAATAAAAACCTTTGTTTTTATGGTCCCAAAACTTTTGTATTAAGAAGTTGTAAGCGTGATTCATATAAGGAATAATATCTTCTTCTTTTGTAAGATTGTATACAGCAGAAAAAAACCATAATATTCTTGTAGTTAAAACTAAGCTTTTGTGAGCGTAAGGGTCTTTCTTTAAATCAAAAGAAACATATCCTATGTATCCTCCATTTTCTTTATCCATGAGTTTTGTCCAAAAAGGTATAATTTTCTCTGTAAGGTGTTTCTTTACCTCATTTTTTACTTTTTTTAAATCCATTTTTTTCCTCCTCAGTGAAAGTAAGTTATCTATATAAATTTTATTCACTATTATATATTGTGGGTAATTATTTTCAATAATATAATAACGAAATAATAAATTTTAAATTTTATTTATGAATTTGTGGGAGGTTAAGTATGTATAAGAATTTTTCTCTGGCCATATATTGTACTGCCCCATTTTTAAATAAAGTTTCTTTAAGAGAATTGGAGGAAGATTTTGCTTTTTTTGAAAGATACTTAAAAATAAATAAAGTATATCTGGAAACTCATAGAGGAAAGGATGATGTTCCTATGGAGAAAATTCTTGAAATAAAAGAGTTTTTTGATAAAAAGGGAATTAAAACATCGGGAGGAATCACAACTACGATAGATCTTCCTGGTGATCTGGTTCATGATTTGAGAATTTTTCATACATTTTGTTATTCCAACGAAATATTGAAAAATAGGTTAAGAGAAATTGTAGAGTATACTGCTTCAATTTTTGATGAGGTTATTCTTGATGATTTTTATTTTACAAGTTGTTCTTGTCCTGAATGTATAGAAAGAAAAGGAAAATTATCATGGAAAGAATATAGACTTAACTTAATGGCGGAGATATCTCAAAATTATGTGGTAGGACCAGCTAAGAAAGTAAATCCAAGGGTTAATATGATTATAAAATATCCTAATTGGATAGATTCATATCATCAAAATGGTTATAATCCTGAATCTCAAAAAGATATTTTTGATGAGTTATATACCGGGACAGAGACAAGAGATCCTAAATATACACAACAACATCTTCCTCGTTACTTAAGTTATTATTTAATGAGATGGTTCGAAAATGTGAAGCCTGGGAAAAATAAAGGAGGATGGTTTGATTCTTTTGAATGTAACTTAAATCAGTATATAGAACAAGCGCATCTTACTCTTTTCTCTAAAGCTAAAGAAATTACTCTTTTTGATTTTAGTTCTTTAAGGAGATCAACTTTTATTCCTTCCCTTTCCTTAGAGCTTGAGAAATTGGATGAATATCTTTCAGAGTTAGGAAACCCAATTGGTGTTAAGGTTTATCATCCATTTCATTCTGATGGTGAAAATCATCTCTCTTCTTATTTAGGAATGATTGGGATACCCTTTGATCCTACACCTTATTTTCCAAATGATGCAAATATTTTATTTTTACCTGAAAATTCTGCTGAAGATAAGGAAATTTTAAATAAAATAAAAAGTTTTCTTCTTAGTGGTGGAGATGTGATCATTACATCTGGTTTTTTGAGAAGATTGGGTAGAAATATGGAGGATTTTACATCAATAAAATATACAGATAAAAAAGTATTATTAAGTTTATTTGCTATAGATCCTGCTATGACTGGTTTTAGTAAATATGTATATTCTCGTAAGGAAATTATTTTCCCGATTATTGAGTATCACACTAATTCTTCTTGGCCAATAATTGTAGGAATTAATGGAGAAAATAATTTTCCTATTCTTCTCAGAGATTTTTATGGAAAGGGAAGGATCTATGTTTTAAATATTCCCGATAATTATTCAGATATTTATCTGTTACCCATAGAGGTACTTAATGAAATAAGAAAAATATTTTTGAATAAATTAGGTATTTATTTCAAAGGAGATGAAAAAATAGGAATGTTTTTGTATGATAATGGTTATTGTATTTTAGAGTCCTTTTTATCCTATAGAACTGAGGTAACATTAGTAAATAAGGATAAAGAAATGAAAATCAGATTGGAACCAAATTCTTATAAGGTTATTAGAATTTAATTATGAAAGGAATATATCTTTTGGTTGTTGAGGTAGAAAAAGATATAGAGTGTAGGGTAGGGCGACTTGGAGTTATAAAATTTAATAGGGGCCTTTATATCTATGTAGGATCAGCACAAAATAGTATGGAGAAAAGAATAAAAAGGCATCTTAGTAAAAATAAAAAATTATATTGGCATATTGACTATCTATTGGAATCTCCTTTTGTTAGAGTAAGAGAAGCCTTATATAATGATCATCTTTGTAAAGAATGGGAATGTAAGATTGCATCTTTGATAGATGGAGAGAAAGTTCCTCGCTTTGGATCATCAGACTGTAAATGTGATTCTCATCTTATAAAAGTGGAAGAGAATTTTTTAGATAATATGAAGAAGTATTTTAGAAGATTAAATATAGAATGGAGTGTGAAGAATGGTTGTATTTAATTTATTCATCACTAGTTTTGTAGTAGGATTTTCAGGGGCGTCAGCTCCTGGTCCTATGATGACAATGGTAATTACACAGTGTAGCCTTAAAGGTTGGAAGGACTCTATCAAAATAGTTTTTGGGCATGCTATGTTGGAAGCTGTTCTTATTATACTTCTGCTCTTAGGTTTACAACCTTTTCTTCAAGATCCGACTTTTTTAAAAATTTTTACTTTTTTAGGAAGTATATTTTTGAGTTATATGGGTATATCTCTATTTATATCACTTATTAAAAAAAGTAGTTTAGAGCTAAAGAATTCTGATCCTATAAAAATTCCCCTTCCTTTAGCCGGAGCTCTTGTTTCTTTATCAAATCCTTATTGGCTGATATGGTGGGTTACAGTAGGGGTAACTTTTCTCGGACAAGCAAGGAGTTTTTTTATGTTGGGAATTTTAAGTTTTTATGTGGGCCATATCTTTTCTGATTTTGTATGGTATATTTTTATTGGCTTTGTAGGACAAGGTTTAGCCCTTCCTCTTTGGAATAAATTATACAAGATTATATTGTATTTAGCATCTTTTTCTCTTATTTTCTTTAGTGTCTACTTTTTGAAATATGTAATATTAGGATAAACTGATTATTTTATAGAACGAAAAAGTAGTAAAGCTCCAATAATTATAAGAAGTATGGGGAATAAATATCTTATATATTCTGGAGATTTTGATATTAAGCCTAGTATGATACCAAAAGAGATAAGGATGATTCCTGGATATATAGACCAGTACTTTTCTGCATAGGAGTACTCTTTTTTAGATGAATGAATAAAGAAAATCATTAGAAATCCAAATCCTATAAATGAAATGATATATACAGGGTTGATAGTGTATAGGGATTGTAAAATATTAAATAAAGCTATACTTAATAAGATACATCCTGGAATGAGAAATCCTATATTTCTGTTAAATCTATAATATGAAAACAAAAATATGGCACTAATAATTAAAAGGAAGAGATTTCCTGAAAGAATCCCAAAATTACTTAGGAGCAAAAGGAGACCTATAAATATTAAAAGGATAGCCATAGCTTTTTCTCTCATAAATTTATTCCCCTTTCGATATATAATTAAGGACTTTTTTTAGGTATATTTTAGAATCAGATTCTACATATGTCAAATTAGTTATTTTCTCTGCTTTTATAACCTTATATCTATGAGGATTATTTTTATCCTTTGTGGTCTTTGAAATGAATATAGGTATTATCTCTTTTCTAATGATAAAGGTTTTATTTTTATACTTGTTCAATGTTATATTTAATATTAATCCAAATTTTACTTGAGGTATATTTAGTCCATATTGGTCTGTGAAAAAATTCCCCAATGAATAAAAACACCATTTTCCATTTATCTTCTCGTAAGGTCTTACTGAATGGGGGTGACTTCCTACTATCAAGTCTCCACCCCATGATATTATTTTTTTAGCAAGCGATTTTTGATAGGATTCAAGTTTTTCAGAGTATTCTATGTATCCCCAATGTAGATAAATGATTGTAAAGTCAACTAAATTCTTTATCTTTCTTATATCTTCTTTGATTTTGTCCTCATTTATGAGATTAACCATATATTCTTTGTTTTTAGGTAAACTAAAACCGTTGATGCTAAATGTATATGCAAGAATTCCTACTTTTATGCCGTTTTTAGATAAAACAAGGAAATTTTTACTGTCCTCTTCTGAGGTATATGCACCCACATAATATAATCCTCTCTTTTTTATATTCTCTATTGTAGCTGTTAGTCCTATTTCACCCTTATCAAATATGTGATTTGTTGACAGAATCATAATATTAAATCCACTTTTTTTAAGAAGATCTAAAATTTCTACTGGAGCGTTAAATAGGGGGTAACCTGATACTTGAAATATATTTGAGGCAATAGGAGTATCAATCACAATGGAAGAAAAATCTTTTCTAATATATTCCTCTATTTCTTCAAATATATCAGGAGGAAAATAATATTTCTTGCTTGATGGATCATAATAAGAATTTGATAAATGTTTTTGGAGAAAAAGATCCCCTGCAAAAGCTAAGGATAGATTTTTAAATTCCTCTTCGTAGGTATTGGAAAGGGTAAAGTAAACAATGACAAATAAAAAAAGAAGGATTTTTATTAATCTTTTGTAAATAATTTCTAACCACATGCTTAATATTATACATGATTTTTTTGTAACTTTTTTGGCTTGATTTTTTTATAGATTCTATTAATATAATCCTTTGGAATGAATTAGAGAAAGACTTGATGGAGGAGTTGAAGGTATTATGATGGCAGGATTAAGAAAGGGAGATAAAATAACATTATTAGGGTTTCATGATTTTTTAACTCCAGTAGTTGATTATTGGAAAGAAGAAGGATTTAATGTAGAAATTGAATATAACTATAAAATTAGGGATATAAATTCTAAGATATATCTAATTGTTGATAGTCCTAAGGATCATATTCCATGGCGAATGTTATTAGAAGAGATTAGAAATGTTAAAGGAAAAACTCTTTTTTTAAATTATCCTAAAACAATTAAAAATTCTGATCATCCTATATGGAGACATAAGTGGGATGGAATTATTTCCTTTTTTTGGGAAGAATATTTGCCTAAAAATATATATTTGGTAAAATTTCCTTCTTATCCTGTTTTTAAAAAGAATTTGGAGATCTCAAGAGAAAAGTTGGGATTTCCTCAAGATAAAAGGATAATTCTTGTAATGGGCGATTATTCTTTTGAGAATGTCCTATTTTATCTTTCTTATGTAAAAAGTTTATTAAATCTTTATATTGTTGTTTTAGTTTCTACTTATGAAAGGAAGTTGAAGGTTGAAAAATTTGTTGCTAAAAATAAGCTTAATGTGGATTCTGTTATATTAGGTGGAATATGGGATGATGATTTGCAAATCGTGGGAGCTTCCGAAATGGTTATTATGGATGGAGGAGATGAAGTGGAACCTTTTGAGGTTTATAAACTTATAGGTTGGGGGACACCTCTCGTTATAAAATATAAGATATTTAATAATTTTTTATACAATGAAGCCATAAAATTTGATGGTAAAGAAAGGACAGAAATAAAGGGAATATCAAAAACCGAGCTTTATACAGGTGTTTTGAGGTTTAAAAATAAAGATGATCTTTTTTACAAAATAAAACTATTATTTGAAAATAAAAACCTAAGAGATATAATTCTCGGTACATCAAGAGCATTTGCCTATGCTCATTCTCCTGAACTTGTTGGTAGTCAATTTTTATTTATCTTTAGAGAACTATTAGAACCACCCCAATATAGAGCATCTAAAAAGGCTATTAGATTTCAGAATAATCCATTATTTAGAGCAAGACCAAATGTTTACTTAAACATAAACAGAAAGAAGATAAAATGGGAAAGGTTAGTTTATAATGCTGGAGCTATTAGAATTAATGGAACTATTTATGTGCTTTATAGAGCTTTGGGAGAAGATGGGGTTTCTCGCATTGGATTGTGGTGGTCAAAGGATGGTTATAAAGAAGAAGGAAGACTTGACTATCCTATATTTGGTCCTAAGGAAGAATATGAAATGCCAAAGAAGCCAGAACAGCGTAGAAAATGGCAGAAGAGAACATTTGGAATGATTAGAGAGGTAGGAGGTACTGAAGATCCAAGAATTACTCTCATTGATGATTGGTTATATATGACCTATACAGCTTATGGAGATGTGGTACAGCTTGCTATGGCAAAGATACCTTTAAATACTTTTTTGGATGGGGTAAAGAAATTTAAAAGTTTTGAAGAATGGAATAATGCTTGGGTGAGAAATGGCCCGATATTTAAGTACTTAGAAGATAAAGATGCAGTACTTTATGTTGTAAATGAAAGAAATAGGGAATTTTCAAATGGTAAAAGAGAAGAGGATGATTTTGTAACAATTTTCCCAGAACTTTTGGATAAGAAAGTAGCTCTTATTCATAGAATACCTCCTGATATGCAGATACTTTATACAGATGAGCTTAAAGCTAAAAGTATAAAAGTTGGTAAAACCTTTTTGATGCCTTCTCCTAATACTTGGGATAGTATAAAGATTGGGGCAGGAGCCCCACCTCTAAAGACACGTTTTGGGTGGATTCATATTTATCATGGGGTTGGTAATTGGATGGGAAGAAGAGCCTATGGTTTGGGAGTTGTACTAACATCTCTTGAAGATCCAGAAAAAATTTTATATAGATCATCAGAGCCTATTCTTCAACCTGAAGAACTATATGAAACTACTGGTTGGGTCCCTAATGTGGTATTTACCTGTGGTGTTGTACCAAAGAGCAAAGATTCCAATGAAATTTTAGAATTAGACGATGAACTTTTGATATATTATGGTAGTGCAGATGAAGTTATGGCTCTTGCTGAAATAAAAGTATCTGATCTTATACCCGAAGAAATATTGGCGAAGTTAACTATTTGATTTTATGTGAGTTTTTAATTTGTTCCATATTGTTAGTGCTATGATACCTTTTAATAAGTCATAGGGTATAAAAGGTAATACTCCTGTTAAGATTGCTTTTGTATATGGTATTTTTATAGCAATAGAAAGCCACATGCTTCCTAATAAATAAATTACAAAAATACCAAAGATAAGGGCTAAGATCTCAGAATATCTTTTTAATAAAGAAATGGTTATACCTCCCAATAAGAACCCAAAAAGATATCCTCCTGTAGCTCCAAAAAGGATATTTAGGCCTCCTCTTCCTCCAGCGAATACAGGAATCCCTAAACCTCCTAATATTAGGTAAGAGAAAACAATATAGAAAGTTTCCATAGGTGAAAAGAAAAGACTTATTAAAAACAAAAATAATACTTGTAGAGTAAATGGGACTGTAGTAAAGGGTAGATAAAAACTTAAATAACTTCCCAAGATAAGTAATGCTAAACCTAAGCTCAAAACTGGTATCTTTTTATAATTCAACACCCATCACCTTACCTTTCTTATTTTTGCTACATATTTTAAAAAGAGAAATTTGAGTTATTGTTAAAATTTTCTTAAAACTTAATTAAAAGGCAACTTTTTTTAATATTTCTTCGTATTATATGTAGAGGAGGTGATAAATTTATGGAAAAAAGATTATATAGAAGTAAGAAAAACAGAGTTATACTTGGTGTATGTGGTGGTATAGGAGAATATTTGAATATTGATCCAACAATAATAAGGCTTATTTTTATTTTCTTTTTGATAGCCTTCAATTTTTCCCTTGTTGTAGTATATTTTCTTTCTGCTCTTATAATACCGGAAGAACCTGATATTTCTGAGAAGAATGAACATGATGATATAACACCTTCTGGGCCAATTCAACATCTATAAGAAAGGGGGATTTTAAAAATGAAGAGACTTTATAGAAGCAAAAAAAATAGGGTTTTTCTTGGTGTAAGTGGTGGTATAGGTGAGTATTTGGGTATAGATCCAGTTATTATTAGACTAATTTTTATATTTTCCATCTTAATATTGGGTCCTTTTAGTTTTCTTTTATACCTTCTTTGTGCAATAGTTATACCAGAAGCTCCATGGTATGAAGAAGGATCACAGGAAGATGGAGAATTAGAAAGAAAGGATATATATGCTCATAAAAATGAACTTTTAGGTTGGATTCTTCTTGCTATAGGAGTTTATTTTTTGGGAAAAACTTTTAACTTTTTTACCATATCTTTTAATATTGTTTTGGCTTTAACTCTTATAATCATAGGATTTTTATTGATGTTCAAAAAATAAAAGGAGGAAAAGATTATGAGAAGAGTATCCATATTTGGAATTTTTTTGATATTAATAGGAGTGTTATTGTTATTATCAGAGATAGGAATAATCAGGTTCTATTTAAAAGATTTTCTTAGATTTTGGCCGTTAATATTTATTTTTTGGGGACTTGATTTAATATTAGGAGAAAAGAGATGGTTTGGTTGGGTTTTAGTTTTGATAATTATCGGCTTAGTTATACTAATAATCTTTTTCTCTCCTTATAGTAGTCAATATTTTAGGAACAGAGGCCATAATTTTTATAGAGAATGGAGGTATCCTTTTAGAGAGAATTTAAAATCTATTAGTTTAAGTATTTCTGTTGGTAACAGAAATGTATTGTTAAGAGGTTTTGAGAAAGATAATAAAGGAGATCTGATATATATAAATTCTAATACAGGTTTTAAGATTAATAAAGTAAAAGATGAAGAAATAAATGGTAGTTTGAGTTTATGTCTTAATTTTGAAGATTTTGATAGAGAGATTCCTTTTTTTGGAAGAATAGGTAAATTAGATGAAGTAGACATAGAAATCAATTCTAATACTAATATAGATCTTGTATTTAATTCAGGCGTTGGAAATAGCACCTTAGATATGAGAAATTTTAAGTTAAATAATTTGGAAGTGAAAGGTGGAGTAGGCAATATAAAAATTTTTTTACCCAAGAGATCCTGTTATGTAGAAGTAGAAGGTGGAGTAGGTAATATAAGTGTATATATTCCAAAAGGTAGTGTTTTAGATCTTACAACAGAAGCTGGAATTGGAAAGGTAACAGTGGATAAGAATATAGAACAAGGAAAAGAAAGCAGTAAAGAAATAATACATTTAAGGGTTAAAGCTGGTGTAGGTAATGTAAAGATTATTTCAGAGGAAAAAGATATTATCTGACATTATCCGGCGGATTTTCTCCATATAAAAGTAGCTGGTATAATTTTGGGTTCGTAATCGTTAGGATTATCAAGAATATGTAAGAAGAGTCTTGCTGATTCTTGACCCATCTCTTCAATTTCCTGTCTTACAGAAGCAAGAGGTGGATCTATTCTTGCATCTATATATAGATCGTCAAAACCAATTACGGATATATCATCTGGTACTTCCCAATTTTCTTCTATAGCAGCATTTATAGCTCCTATTGCCATGTAGTCGCTACAAGCTAACACAGCACTGGGTGGATTTTCAAGTTTTAAAAGTTTCTTCATAGCTTTGTAGCCACCGTCAATAGTTAAGCTTTCTTCAACTATTAATTTTGGATCAGGTTTAACTCCATATCTTTTTAATGCTAAAATATAGCCTTCATATCTTTCTTGTATAAAGCTATGAGTGTTATTTCCTTTAAGAAGGGCTATACGTTTATGACCTTTTTCTAAGAAATAAATAGTGGCATCATATGCTCCTTTTACGTTATCAGTATCTACATATGGATATTTTTTAAGTTTTGATGAAACTTTGCCAACACTTACAAAAGGTATATTGTCATTATATAACATTTCAGGAAAAGGATCGTCTTTTTTCACGTTTGCTAATATATAGCCATCTACTACACCCTGTTTATATAAAGATATATATTTTTCTGGAATATAGGGTGTTTCAAGCATTGATAACATAATATTATATTCATTTCTATCTAATATTTCTGTTATTCCTTTAATCAAAGGAGGAAAGAAGGCGTCTGAAAGAATAAACCCTCTTTCATATGGGATAATGAGAGAAACAATTTGAGTTCTCGCTTTTGATAATTTTTGAGCAAAAGCACTGGGATGGTAGTCATATTCTTGAATAATTTTTAATACTTTTTTTCTTGTTTTTTCACTAACATTAGGACTTCCATTAATAACCCTTGAAACAGTTGCTACTGATACGTTTGCAAGTTTTGCTATGTCTCTTATGTTTATCTTTACTTTTTTCAATTATTTTTCACCCCTTTTTATTTTTTTTGTATGATATTATACAAACTTTACAATAATTATAGCAAATTGAAAATAATAAGTTTTTTTCAGATAGAAATCTTTAAAGTAATGTAATTTTCTTAATTTTTTCTTAAAATTCTATTGACAAAAAAAATTAGTTTAAGATAAAATTATTTTGAAAATATTCACAGCGAGCTAAGGAGGTGATATTTAAGCAAAAACAAATTCTCAAAACGTTTTTCTTTAATGAACCTTTAATCTTTTTGGGGGAGGAGTGATTAGATGCGTAACAAAAAAGGTTTAATTATCTTGTTAGTTTTGATTTCTGTTCTTCTTCTTTCTGGAGTGGTAAGTGGACAAAAAGAAAAAGTCGTTAGTTTACCATTTTGGGATACACCAGGATTAATTCCTTACTATTGGCAAGCCCAACATATATTAGCTCAAGGTACAATATTTGAAGGTCTATTTGGATATGCACCAGATCCTAAGGGACTTGGTGGAGTAAAGGTAGTACCTGTTATTGCTCAAAGCTATAAGGTATCTAAAGATTATAAAGTATGGACATTCAAATTGAGAAAAGATAAGAGATGGTCTAACGGAGATCCAGTAACAGCAAAAGATTTTGAGTGGTCCTTCAGATATTATGCAAGTCCAAAGATTCAAGATTTACCTGCGTGGGCAGGACCACTTCAGTTTTTTGAGAATTTCTGGGCAGTAAAAAGTGGTGCGGAAGATCCAAGTAAACTTGGAGTAAAAGCTCTTGATGATTACACCTTAGAAATTAGACTTGATGTACCAAGATACGATATGAAAGAATGGCTCTGCGTAGCACAGGGAGTACCAATTCACAGGAAGTCTGTAGAGGCAGATCCACAGAATTGGTGGAGACCCGGGAAAATAGTAGTAAATGG
The DNA here is from genome assembly GCA_964654465.1 of uncultured Dictyoglomota bacterium. Classification (GTDB taxonomy): domain Bacteria; phylum Dictyoglomota; class Dictyoglomia; order Dictyoglomales; family Dictyoglomaceae; genus Dictyoglomus. The sequence goes on along the minus strand of CAZZIO010000065.1, from coordinate 118,735 downwards.
ACCATATATACCGGTATCATGGACACCTGGTAAAGATATGGTATTAGTCAAAAATCCAAAATATGTAGGTGAAACTGGTAATGTAGATAAGATTGTGCTTAAGTTCGGAGGACTTGGACTTCAACAATACATGGCAGGAGAGCTTGATGCAGCAATGATAGGAAACGTTGCAGAATATAGGTTTGTCATGGCAGATCCAAAACTTTCCAAGGAATTTCATGAGGATGTAATGGATTGTTTCTGGAATGGTTATCAATGGTCTCGTGGATTTGATCCTGTAATGGACAATCTTAAATTAAGACAAGCTCTCGCAATGGCAATAGATAGGGAAAAACTCTGTAAAGATGTACTTGGTGGTAGGGCATTGCCTCTTGCCAAGTATTGGCCAGATGGTAACCCAATAGGAGACAAAATGAAGGCAATTCCATTTGATGTAAAGAAGGCACAACAACTACTTGCTGAAGCAGGATATCCAGGAGGAAAAGGACTTAAGACTCTTGTATTCTACATAACTGGTGGCGGAGATCCTGTTGTAGAATTTATAGTAGATCAATGGAAAAAGAATCTTGGTATAAATGTTATAATAGAAAACGTAGAGTCTGGACTTTATTGGAACTCTTATGTATGGCCATCATTCTCACCAGATGCTAAGGCAGGATTTACTGTAATAGGTGCCCCAATGAACAACTTGGAAATTGGAGCTCTCTTTAAGAACTCTGATCATACAGTATGGTTCTATGACTTCCCAACTTCTGCAAGGAAGAGATATCATGAACTTAACCAAGAAAATGATGCTTGGTTAAGAAAAGATGGTGGATTAACACAGGCAGATTGGGCACCACTTCTTGAGAAGAGGAAGACATTATATGAAACTTGGAAGAAGATTGTAGATAATGAACCTGAGAAACTTTGGAAAGAAGATATTGCAAGAAAACCAACCTGGTTTGAGCGTTTTGATGAATTATATGAAAAATGGAAGGCAGCAAAGACAAAGGAAGAGAAGACAAATTATTGGAGACTTGCTGGAAGAGAAATTACAGGGCAAGAAATATTCCAAAACTGGTATCTTAACCTTTCCAAGGAAAGTAAGCAAGCATATAGATGGAGATTTAGAGCTATAAATAGACCATTTAGTGAAGCAGTTAAGATTGCCCATTATGCATTACAGGGTATGCAAGATAGATACTATATGGTGCCAGTTTATCTTGCAAAGGCTCAATGGGTAAAGAATCCAAAACTTGAAGGTTTGATGCTCTATAAGTTCTCTTGGGGTCCTGGATTCTTCAATTTCAAATATCTAAATCTCAAGGATTAAAAATAGATTAAGTTTTTGATAGAATAGGGGGAGGGATAATTGCCCTCCCCTTTTTTAAATTGTTATTAAAAGGAGGTAAAGTATGGGGCTTATAAAGTATATAATACGTAGGCTTTTTACTATTTTTGTCTCAATTGTTGTGGTAATTATTATCACATATATTCTTATGTGGCTTGCACCTGGTGATTTTTTCAATATTGCTCAGTTCCAGGCAAGCGCAGGTAAAGTTGCAACATTAACTCCTGAGCAATTGCAAGTTTTAATAAAAGGGTTTGAAGAAAAATATGGTTTAAATGTACCTTTGTGGAAACAGATTTGGAATTATTTGAAAGATGCATTTAGATTTAAGTTTGGTCCTTCTTTTTCAAATCCTAATGAGCCTATTGAGGTTCAAATTGCACGAAGATTCCCAGTTACCTTTACTCTTGCTATCTTATCTATGGCTCTTGCTGTACTTGTTGGAATTCCTCTCGGAATTATTGCTGCTCTTAAAAGAAATACATGGATAGATTATGTTTCTATGTTCTTCTCTATGCTTGGAAGTATCATTCCAGCTTATTTGATTGGAGTTATTATGGTACTTGTTTTTAGTGTTTGGTTAAGATGGCTTCCTTCATCGGGATGGGAATCTCCAAAACAAATGATTATGCCCGTTATAGCTGTCGGTTTAGGTCCTATGGCAGTAATTGCAAGATTTATGAGATCAAGTCTTTTAGATGTTCTTAATCAGGATTATATAAGAACTGCTTATGCAAAAGGCGGACCTGATAGAGCAGTTATTATGAGACATGCTTTAAGAAACTCTTTGATTCCAATTGTTACTATTATTGGACCTCAACTTGCTTTTTTGTTTACAGGTACTGTATGGATTGAAAACCTATTTAGGGTGCCTGGTCTTGGTCAGCTCTTTGTTAATGCTGCATCTATGAGAGATTATCCATTATTGGTAACATCTACTTTTATCCTTTCTCTTTCTGTAATGTCAATGAACTTGTTGGTTGATATTATATATGCATTTCTTGATCCAAGAATTAAATATGAATAAAAGGCTCAAAGGAAAAAGGAGGTTTTTACTAAATGGAAGTTGCAATAAATAGAAAGGTTAAAAGATCAAGCTATTGGAGTTCTGCTTGGAGAAGATTTAAAAGAAATAAAATGGCAGTTGCTGGATTAATCTATATTATCATAATAATAATTGTCTCCATATTTACCCCATGGATTGCTCCCTATCCTTATGATGAACCCCACTATGCTCATACTTTTGAAAAGCCGAGTGCCAAATTTTGGTGGGGTACTGATGACCTTGGAAGAGATATGTTTAGTAGAAATTTATATGCTATGAGAAATGCTCTGTTAGTGGGTTTTGGTTCCCAAATAGTGGTACTTATTATTGGAGTAATAATAGGCTCTATCGCAGGATATAGAGGTGGAATGATAGATACACTCCTTATGAGAATAACAGATATAATGTATGCGTTTCCTACTTTCCTTTTTAACGTTATTTTAGTTACTGTTATGGGTAGAGGTCTTTTTACAATTCTTGTTGCTGTTGGACTTACAGGATGGGCAGGAATGGCTCGTTTAATAAGAGGTATGGTTATGTATCTAAAACATGCAGAATTTGTTGAAGCGGCAAGAGCTTTAGGAGCTAAAGAATCGTATATTATTAGAAAATATATACTTCCCAATATGTTAGGACCAATTATTGTAAGTTTAGCCTTTGGTATACCAAATGGAATATGGATTGAAGCAGGTCTTGCTTTAATTGGAATGGGAGTAAGACCACCAATGCCTTCTTGGGGTAATATGATTGGAGCTGGAATTGGTTATATAATGGGATTTCCTCATATGGTGATCTTCCCATTCCTACTTTTGCTCTTACTCTTCTTGCCTTTACATATGTAGGTGATGGTTTAAGAGATGCATTAAATCCAAGGAGTGAGGTATAAAGCCATGGCAGAACTATTAAGAGTTAATAATTTAAAGACCTATTTTGATAGATATGATGGTGTTGTAAAAGCGGTTGATGGTATAAGTTATAAGGTAAATTATGGGGAGACTCTTGCGATTGTGGGCGAAAGTGGATCTGGAAAAACTGTTTCGGTTCTTTCTCTTTTAAGGCTTATTAAAAGAAATGGAAGAATAGTAGATGGAGAAGCTATTTTTGATGGTAAGGATTTATTGAAACTAAATAAAGAAGAACTGAGACAAGTAAGGGGTAAAGATATTTCTATTGTTTTCCAAGATCCAATGACCAGTTTGAACCCCATAATGAGAGTAGGTATCCAGATAATGGAACCTATTTTGTGGCATAAAGTAATGTCTGATAAGGAAGCAAGGGATAGAGCTATCGAACTTTTAAGGCTTGTAGGAATTCCTGAATATAAGACGAGAGTTTGGGATTATCCATTCCAATTTTCAGGTGGGATGAGACAAAGGGTTATGATTGCAATAGCTCTTGCATGTAATCCTAAGCTTGTTATAGCTGATGAGCCTACTACAGCTTTGGATGTTACAGTAAGAGCCCAAATATTGAATCTTCTTTCTGACATGAAGGAAGAATTTAAAACTAGTGTAATATTTATTACTCACGATATTACACTGGCTATGAATTTTGCTGATACAATAATGGTTATGTATGCAGGAAAGATATCAGAGTATGCATCTACTGAGAAGTTTATTAGAAATCCATTACATCCATATTCTCAAGGTTTAATTTCATCTACTCTTGATATAAATGCAAAAGAGGGTTCATTAAGACCTATTCCTGGAAACCCACCAAGCCTTGTGAATCCCCCATCTGGCTGTAGGTTCCATCCAAGGTGTCCATATGCTCAAGATATATGTGGAGAAGTAGAGCCAGAATATAAGGAAGTAGAAGATGGACATTATGTGGCATGTCATTTAGTGAAGGGAGGAAAATTCAATGCCTGAACTTTTAGTTGTTAAAAATTTAAAAAAGTATTTTCCTGTTAAAAAGAAGTTTTTGAGAGCAGTAGATAATGTATCTTTTTCTTTAGAACAAGGAGAAACGTTAGGTCTCGTGGGAGAAAGTGGTTCTGGAAAATCTACCTTAGGTAGATCTATACTTAGACTGATTGAACCAGATGCTGGAGAGATAATTTTTGATGGGGCTGATTTGAGGAAGCTTAAGGGGGAAGAGTTAAGGCAAAAGAGGAGATTTATGCAGATAATTTTTCAGGACCCATTAGCTTCATTAAATCCTATGATGACAGTCGGACAAAACATAGAAGATCCTTTAATAATTCACAATATAGGAACAAGAGAAGAAAGAAGAAGAGCGGTAGAAGAGCTTCTTGAAATAGTAGGTTTAGGTAGAGAGGTAATAGATGCTTTTCCTTATGAATTTTCTGGGGGTCAACAGCAAAGAGTAGGAATAGCAAGAGCTCTTGCTTTAAATCCTAAATTTATTGTTGCAGACGAGCCTGTTTCTTCATTGGATGTATCTATACAAGCTCAAATTGTTTCCCTACTTTATGAACTAAAAAGAAGATTTAAGATATCTTACCTTTTCATATCCCACGACTTGGCAGTGGTAAGATACCTATCTGATAAAGTTGCTGTTATGTACCTTGGTACTATAGTAGAAATGGCTCCAAAGGAAGAATTATATACAAATCCATTGCATCCATATACAAGAGCTCTTCTTGCTTCTGTACCTAAGATGCCGAGAGATGGGGAAAGGCAAAGAAGATTTTCAGCATTAAAGGGAGAAGTACCTTCTCCTATAGACTTGCCTCAAGGTTGTAGATTCCAAAGCAGATGTGAGTATGTGATGGAAACATGTAGAAAACAAGAACCTGCCTTAAGGGAGGTTTCTCCAGGACATTTTGTGGCATGTCATTTAGTATAGGTGTTTAAGGGGTGAGAGGGGTTCAATTGTGAGAGATTTCATATTGTTTTTGATTTTGTCAATAATATTAATTATTTGTGGGTGTATGAAAGAAAGTAGTGTAAGGAATAGTATAGGATCTTATGAGTCAAGATATAAAGACAATAGACCTTTGAATATATTAGGGATAGATATCTCTAAAATGGAATTAGGAAGGTATAATTTATTTGAAGTGTCTATTTTTCTACAGGGTTCATACTTGAATCCTTTTGACCCCCAAGAAATAGATGTAGAAGGAATTTTTGAAGATCAGTATGGTAATCAATATAGGGTTCCAGGATTTTTCTATCAAGAATATAAAAGAGAACTAAAAAATGATTACGAATATTTGGTTCCTGTGGGGGATCCATATTTCAAAATAAGATTTTCTCCAATAAATATAGGCTCATATAAATTTTTTATAAAAGTTAAAGATAAAACAGGAAGAGAAGTCTCATCAGATAAATATACTATATATGTAAAGGAATCTGAAAAACCCGGGTATATAAGGGTTAGCGAAAAGAATTGGCGATATTTTAAGTTTGATAATGGGAGACAATTTTTACCTATTGGGGCGAACATTTGTTGGGCAACATCTAAGGGTACTTATGATTACGATGTATGGCTTCCTAAATGTGCTGAAAATGGTGGAAATTATTTTAGAGTTTGGCTTGGACCTTCATGGGCTACTTTTGCTTTGGAAAGGGAATCTGTTAAAGAATATGATCTTAAAAATGCGTGGAAACTTGATTATGTATTAAATTTAGCGGAAAAATTAAATATGTACATAATGTTTTGTTTTGACAGTTACAATGAACTTAGATATCAGAAGGAAGGAGCATATCCATATTGGGAACATACACCCCATTATGAAAAAAATGGAGGACCCTTGAAAGAACCCAAAGATTTTTGGACTAATAATGAGATGATTAAATATTATAAAAATAAGTTAAGATATATTGTGGCAAGATATGGTTATAGCACTAATGTTTTTGCTTGGGAATTTTGGAATGAGGTAGATATTATTTCTCCAACTGCTTTTGTTATAGGAGAGGTTAAAAAGTGGCATGAAGATATGGCTAAATATCTTAATAGTATTGATCCCTGGAAACATCTAATAACTACAAGTTTTGCTTTCTCTCCTGGAAAACCTGAGATTGACAGTATCTCTGGATTAAACTTTGTACAAACTCATATTTATAAAAGCAATAGATATATTGATGCCCTATTATCTCTTATAGCTTATAAAGAAAAATATAGAAAACCTCATCTTGTGGGAGAATTTGGGTTGGATGCTGGTGGAAATGATCTTTGGGTAGATCCTAATGGGTATGTTATACATAATGCTATTTGGACTACCATTTTGTCTGGTGCTTCTGGTACTGCAATGTCTTGGTGGTGGGATAATCACATTCATCCTAATAATCTTTATTTTCATTATAGGGCTTTAGCGGATTTTGTTAAGGATATAAATTTTTTAGAGGAAAAATTTGAAAGGTTAACAAATTATAAATTTAACGTCTATAATAGAGAGATTAAGGTTATAGGACTTCAAGGTAAGAAATATATACTTTTATGGCTTTATAATGCTAAAGAGGCCTATCAATATAAAAAAGATATTCCTAATATGGATAGTTCGAAATTCTTAGGCAGTATTGAATTATTAATAAAACCCCCAATTAAAGTAATCTACTATGACACATATAGAGGTGAAAAGATTAAGGAATTAGATTTAGATAAAAATGTAATTCCTATTATTGAGTTTGAAAGAGATTTGGCAATAAAAATAGAATTATTAGGGGAAGGAGAGTGATTATTGATGAAGAAGATATTACTTTTTTCCTTAATCTTCCTATTTGTTCTCTCTTTTTCTTTTAAGGAAGTCCATTCTCAAGCCAAATTACCCATTAGAAGAGGAGTTAATCTTACTGGTCTTGAGGCCCCTTTTGAAGGTTCATGGGGGGTATATGTAAAGGATGAGTATTTTGATTTAGTAAAAAAAGCGGGTTTTGACCATGTGAGAATTCCAGTTAGATGGAATGGTCATGCATTATATGAACCCCCATATACTATAAGGGATTACATATTTAATAGAGTGGATCAAGTGATTGATCTTGCTTTTAAGAATAGCTTGTATGTAATAATAAATATCCATAATTATGATGAAATAATGCAAAATCCTGAAAAACACAAAGATAGGTTTCTTGCGTTATGGGATCAGATAGCAGAGCATTATAAAAATTATCCAGATACATTATGGTTTGAGCTTTTAAACGAGCCAAATACAAATCTTACACCTCAGATTTGGAACGAATATTTGGCTGAAGCAATAAAGATAATTAGAAAGACAAATCCAACGAGGAAGATTGTAGTAGATACAGCAAATTGGGCAAATTATAGCACTATCTCTTTTTTAAAACTTCCTGAAGACAAAAATCTTGTAGTAAGTTTTCATTACTATAATCCTTTCAATTTTACCCATCAAGGAGCAGATTGGGTACAGCCTCAGCTTCCAATAGGTGTTAGATGGACTGGTTCAGATCAAGAAAAGAAAATGATAGAGAGGGAACTTGATTTTACTGTTGACTGGGCAAAAAGAAATGGGAATGTACCATTGTGGATGGGAGAGTTTGGGGCATATTTTAGGGCGGATATGGAATCAAGGGTGAGATGGACGGATTTTGTAGCAAGATCTGCAGAAAAGAGAGGAATAGCTTGGGCATATTGGGATTTTGCATCGGCAGGTTTTGGAGTATATGATGGGTTAAATAAAATGTGGAGAATACATCTTTTAAAAGTGTTAATCCCAGAAACAAAAATAAGATGATCGATGTTTTTAAAAAATAAAATGTGTTTGTTAAGGAGGTAAATTTATAATGAATATTCCGATTAGGCGTGGTATAAATTTTGGAGATGCCTTAGAAGCGCCTTTTGAAGGTGCATGGGGTGGGCATGTTATTAAAGACGAATATTTTAAGTTAGTAAAAGAAGTAGGTTTTGACCATGTGAGGATTCCAATAAAATGGAGTATATATTCAAAAAGGGAATCTCCCTATGATATAGAAAAAAAGATTTTTGATAGAGTGGATCATCTTATAGAGCAAGCTTTTAATAATGGGCTTTATATAGTTATAAATATCCATCATTATGATGAAATAATGCAAGATCCACTGAAAGAAAAGGATAGATTTCTAGCTATATGGAGGCAAATATCAGAGCACTATAAAGATTATCCTCATAATTTATATTTTGAATTATTGAATGAACCTACTTATAATTTGCTTAGTAATTTATGGAATCAATTTTTAAAGGAAGCTATAGAAATTATTAGGAAGACTAATCCTGATAGAAAAATTGTAGTAGGACCTGATAATTGGAATAGCCTTTATAATCTTGATAAGTTGATTATTCCTGAAAATGATAAAAATATTATAGTAACTTTTCATTATTATAATCCTTTTAATTTTACACATCAAGGAGCAGGATGGGTAAAAATAGATTTACCGGTGGGAGTTAGATGGTTAGGTACAGATGAAGAAAAGCAGATGATAGAAAAGGAACTTGATATAGCGGTTAATTGGGCTAAAGAACATGGAAATATACCTCTTTATATGGGAGAATTTGGAGCATACTCAAAAGCAGATATGGAATCAAGGGTTAGATGGACGGATTTTGTGGCAAGATCTGCAGAAAAGAGAGGAATAGCTTGGGCATATTGGGAATTTTTCTCTGGATTCGGAGTTTATGATCCTGAAAAAGATGAATGGAGAGTTCCTTTATTAAGAGCTTTAATACCAGAATTAAATTTTTAGGAGGTAAATATGGCTAAAAACGTAATTCCAAGATGGAGGGGTTTTAATTTACCCAATTTGTTTTCATATTATCATTATAAAGATTTTGAAGAAGAAGATTTTAAATGGATATCTGACTGGGGATTTGATTTTGTAAGAATTCCTCTAAATTATAGATTCTGGATAAAAGATGATGATATTTATTATATAAGGGAAGAGTTCTTCGAAAAAATAGATAAGGTAATTTCATGGGGCCAAAAATATCATGTACATATATGTTTAAATTTTCATCGTGGTCCAGGTTACAGTGTTAATCAGGAATTAAAAGAGAAATTTAATTTATGGAAAGATGAGGAGGCTTTAAGTGCTTTTTGTTACCATTGGGGATATTTTGCAAGAAGATACAAAGGTATATCCTCAAAAGATTTGAGTTTTAACTTGATTAATGAACCACCCTATGTATCAGATGATATTATGACAAGAACTGATCATGAGAGGGTAATAAGGAAAACGGTAGATTTTATAAGGAAGATTGATAATGAAAGGCTGATTATTATAGATGGCATCTCTTATGGAAATGAGCCTTTACCTGAGTTAATTGATCTTAATGTTGTACAAAGTTGTAGAGGGTATTTGCCTATGGGACTTACCCATTATAAAGCAAGTTGGGTGGGAGGGGAAAGCTGGCCTGAGCCTAGGTGGCCTGGAGCTTGGCATTACGGAGAATATTGGGATAGGGGTAAGCTTGAAAAACATTATGATAGATGGGTAAGTCTGATGGATAAAGGCATAGGTGTTCATTGTGGAGAGATGGGAGCCTTTAAGTATACACCTCATAAGGTAGTACTTTCTTGGATGAGAGATCTTTTGGAAATATTTAAAGAAAGAGGTATGGGTTATGCTCTTTGGAACTTTAAAGGACCTTTTGGAATTCTTGACTCTGAAAGAGAAGATGTGGAATATGAGGATTGGTATGGACATAAGTTAGATAGGGAGATGTTAAGATTATTACAAGAATTTTAAGATAGTTATTGTTGTATTTTATAAATATTAATGTTATAGCCATCCTTTCCAGATAATAAAAGGATGAAGAATTTTTCATCTTTAGAAAATTTCATATGCTCTAAGAAGTATTCGTTGTTAAGTCTTATTTTTTTCTGAGTACCTGATTTTCTATGAACTAATTGAATTTCTTTTATTAAAGAGAAGGGATTATTGGTAGTAGTATACGCTAAAAACTCTTCATTTGGTGATATACATAGATTATTCCCTAAATATGTGTTTATTACTTCTTTTGTTTTTATATCTATAAGGGTGGAAACCTTTGTTCCTTCAATAATAAGAAATTCATTTTTTTCAGTAAACCTTACACTTCCACCCATAGGATAAGAAAATATTTCTGAAAGATTTTTAAAGTCTATAACTTTAGTTATTTTTTCAAAGGAAATTGCTAATAAATCATCACTTTTTGAAACATCGTAACTTATTATTTTCTCATCTTTAAACAAAGGTATCGTTTTAATATTTTTAAGATCAATTAGGATAAGTCCATAGATATCGTCATTTTTATCGTCCATAGGGTTGTAGGAGTTTGCTAGCATTAAGAAAGTATCCTTAGGAGAGAAATTCAGAGATTCTTCTAAATCATCTTGAGTTGAAAAGAAGATTAATTCTTTTAGGGATGGATAGCTTAATATACGATATTCATAATGATTCTCAGTAGGTATAAATCCAAGAAAGTAAGTTTCAACGAGTTTTTTCTCTAGTATATATTTTCCGGTATTTGAAAAGGAAATATTTTGTATATTTTGCGAAATAGAAAACCAAAAATTGTTATTTATTTTTATGTTACTTTCCAAATTATATGGAAGCTCTGTATATGTATTTTTTTCAAAGTTATAAATTAGAGCGTAGGGTTCATTGTTAACGACAGCTATCGTTTTAGTAGCTATTATTTTAAATTCTTTGATAATTGTGTTAAAGTCTCTTGCATTTTTTGATCTCACTCTTATTTTGTTCTCATTAAGGTTTTTAAGATCTAAAATTGCTAATTGATCCTTTATGTTATATATTAAAAAATTCTCATAAATTAGAAAATAATTTACACTATTTTCTCCAAGAGATATTTCTTTTAGTAAGTAAGGATCAATAAATTGAGAAAAACCAGCAGATATACTAAGAAAAATTATACCTAAACTGATTAGTTTTTTCATATATGATAAGGACTCCTTTTAAAACGATTTAAAAATTTTTCTATTTATTAAAACTATATGTTAGCATAATTTAAACTTTGGAGTTTGTAAAGATGGTAATAAAGTCCCTTTTTCTTTATGAGTTCATTATGACTTCCTTTTTCTACAATCTTACCTTTATGCATTACATAAATAGTATCCACATTTTTTATTGTAGATAATCTATGGGCAATAATTATACTGGTTCTCCCTTTTATGAGATTTTCTATTGCATCTTGGATTAATTTTTCTGTTTCTGTATCTATGTTAGCTGTAGCTTCATCTAAAATTAATATTTTAGGATCAAATACTAATGCTCTTGCAAAGGCTATTAATTGCCTTTGTCCAGAAGATAATGTAGCTCCTCTTTCTTGAACAGGAGTATAGTATCCTTGCGGAAGTTCCCTTATAAAATTATCTGCATTAACCAGTTTTGCTGCTTCTATGACTTTTTCTTCCGGAATATCCTCTTTATTTAATCTTATATTCTGTAAAATATTAGTAGCGAAGAGGTGTACATCCTGAAGGACTATACCAATATGTTTTCTTAATTCTTTTGGATCTATATCTTTTATATTAATATCATCTATAAGAATTTCTCCTTTTTGAATATCATAAAACCTTGTAAGTAGATTTATGATTGAAGTTTTTCCTGCTCCTGTATGACCTACGAAAGCTACCTTTTCGCCCGGTTCTATAGTAAAGGATAAATCTTTTAAAACCCATTCACTATCATAAGCAAACCAAACATTTTTAAATTCTATTTTTCCTTTTATATTTTTTAGAACTGTAATCTTAGGTGTTTCTGTTATATGTTCCGGTTCGTCAAGAAGCAAAAAAATTCTTTCTGCAGAAGCCATAGCATCTTGCATTATATCATATTTTTCTGCTAAGTCTTGAATTGGTTGGAAAAAGCTTCCCAGATAAGATATGAATAAAAATAAAGTTCCAAAACTCATTTGATTTCCCATTATTTGTAGGCCACCAAAGAATATAAGAAAGGCAGAGACAAAACTTCCCAAGGCACTAACTATAGGTCTAAATATGGCATTAACGAAAACGTTTCTTAGAGTTGCTTGTAAAAGTAAGTTATTAATTTCTCTGAATTCTTTTTCATTCTCTTTTTCTCTTGCAAAAAGTTGCGTTACTCTAATACCGCTTATATGTTCTGCTAAATAGGCATTCAATCTTGCAAGTCTAATTCTAAAAGCTCTATAGGCTTCTCTCGCATATTTTTTAAATAGAAAACTTATATAACCTACTATAGGAAGGGATATTAGACATATAATAGCTAATTTCCAATTTAAGCTTAACATTACAATAGAAAGTCCAGTAAGCAAGAATATATCTACTACAAGACTTGTTATTACAGAGTTGTACATCTGTTGAAGGGTTTCAGTATCATTAGTTACTCTTGTTACTAATCTTCCTACAGGATTTCTATCAAAAATTCTCATAGGAAGTTTTAATATATGCTGGAATAGTTCTTTCCTTAGGTCATATATTATTTTTTGAGATGTTAAGTTCAAGATATAGACTTGTATATATGTTAGAAAGAAAATCATGAATATAATAAGAAGATACAATAGAGCTGCTTTTTGTAAATTCGAGATATTTTTCCACCTCAATGAGAATCTGTCCTTAATATCAATCTTTTGCATGTCTTCAAGGGAAATATAATATTTCCCATTTAAAGGTTTGATAAGAGAAGGATATTTTTTAATTAGTGTTTTGGCTAAATTATCTTCAATATAATATACTCTTATCTCTCTATTTTCTACCTTTATAACTTCAAAGGGGTTTATGTTTTTATCTATGGCAGTTTTTATAATATATGGATTTATAAGCTTTAAAATGGTTATGATTATAATAAGAAATAGAGCAAAGAGTAGATAAGAAAAGTAAGGTTTAGCATATTTTAATAATCTTTTCATTATTCTTGAATCATATGCTTTTCCTAATATTTCTTCTTCATAAAACTGATTCATCTATTTCCCTCTCCAACTTAGATTCTAATTGTTGTTGTTCATAAAGCTCAGCATAATATCCACCAAGTCTCATTAATTTATTGTGATCTCCTCTTTCCGTAATCCTTCCATCTTTTAACACTATTATTTCATCTGCCTCTTGAATAACTGATAGCCTTTGGGCTATTACTATAAGACTTTTATCTTTCCTTATTTCCAATAGATTACTTAAAATCTGTTTTTCTGTATTAGCATCTACAGCAGATAAAGCATCATCTAAGATTAAAATAGGGGGATTAATGGCTAAAGCTCTTGCAATTGCGACTCTTTGTTTTTGGCCTCCAGATAATGTAACACCTCTTTCGCCTACTACTGTATATATACCGTCTGGAAAATCTTTTAGATCTTCTTCTAATGCAACGATTTTTATTAGTTCTTTAACCTCGTTATCTGATAGATTAGGATTGCCAAATCTTATATTATTAGCAATAGTATCTGAGAATAAGAAGCTATCTTGGGGTACAAATCCAACGTTTTTTCTGAGAAAATATAAAGAAAGATTTTTAATAGGAATATCATCTATTAGAATCTCTCCTTTTTGTATATCAAAAAGTCTTGATATGAGACTTACTAAGGTGGTTTTCCCTGAACCTACTGGACCTGTGATACCAAGGAATTTTCCAGGTTTTATTTCTATATTTATATCCTCAAGTTGCCAGTTTTTACTTGACGGATATTTAAAGAATACATTCTTAAATATAATTTCTCCATTTAACCTTTCTTTTTTTATTGCATTTTTAGGTTCTCTTATTTCAGGTATTTCATCAAGTACTTCATTTATTCTTTCTAAGGATGCTTTTCCTCTTTGGAAATTGTTTATTACCCATCCTAAGGCATTCATAGGCCATATCAAAAGGCCTAAATAGGAATTGAAGGCTATAAAGTCACCAAGGGTGATATTTCCTTTTATAACTTCCAACCCTCCAAAGAAGAATACAAGAAGCATAGATAGATTAGCTAATAGTTCTATAGTAGGAAACATAAATCCCCATGCTTTAACAAGATTTATATTTTTATTTAATAAATCTCTTGCTTTTACTAAAAAATTCTCTAATTCTTTTTCTTCCTGTACGTAAGCTCTTACAACCCTTATACCTGCTATAGTTTCTTCAGTTTTATCCGTTAGATTAGCAAAGCTTTCTTGTACCAATTTAAATCTTTTGTGAGTTATTTTTCCAAATATGGATATAGTTGATGTAATTATTGGTAAAGGAATAGCTGTGTATAATGTTAGTTTGGGACTTATGCTTATAAGGAAAAAAATAGAAAGAATACCTAAAAAGATTGTATCAAGGAGCATAACGATACCAAAAGCAAACATCTCTCTTACAGCTCCAAGATCGTTGGTAGCAAGAGCCATGAGCTCTCCAGTTTTATGATAGTTAAAGTAGTTTAATGATAAAGTTTGAAGATGGGTAAAGTATTTTTCTCTTATTTGAGCTTCTATATGACGAGAAGTAGCAATAATTTGCATCCTCCAAAGATATCTAAAAAAGGCTGTAAGTATTGCAAAAATAATTAAAGCTAAAAATATTAAAAATAGGTTTCTCAAAGATAATGATCCCTTATTAAGATAATCTACACCCCATCCTAAAAGTTTAGGGGAGATTAGTTGGAAAATATCCGTAAGAAGCAGAAAGAACGCTCCTGAGATATACTTCCATTTATGTTTTAATAATATTTTTTTAATATGCCTAAAAAGAGGCTTGCCTACCATAACAAAAAATAATTTTATATCTAATTGATTTTTTTGTGAAGATGTAAAAATAGGATAGATTAACAAGAAGGAGGGGCCTTATATCCCCTCCTTCTTTATTATTGAGTCATTAAAACCCTAAGGGGGATCAAAGGTAGATCTACATATACGTTTTCTTCTTCATCACTACTTTTCCATTTAGACAATATGTCTTCTTGTTTTATTCCAGGAGGAACAATCATATCTATAATATTTGGATCTCCGTAGAAGTCGTCACCACCACCAAATCTCCATTGTTTTGCTGTTTCTTCAACCTCTCTTACTCTCCAATTTCCTGGTCTTGGATATCCCTCCTGGCCGCACATTATTATAAGTATTTTCCAATTTGGATCTACAGTACCCAAGTATTTTTCTGGTATTGAAATTATTATAGTTCTTTCGGTTGGATCTGCTGTAACTTGTACTACTCCTTTAATTTCCTTTAAGTCTACCTTCCCTTTTTCGTTTAAGACAGGAATTATCAATTCCTGTATCCAGCCTTCAGCCCATATTGCTTTATTCCATCCTTCAGGTATATTAGCTTGCCTTCCAGGTAATGCTTTATAATAGTATGGACCTTCTTTTCCATCGTTAATATAAATGTCAATTGTTTGTACAGAAATCCCTGTAGGTGAACCCCATGGATTTTCAAGATCCCCTCTAATTTTTATCCTGAATACTATATCTTCTTTACTTTTTCCCATTTCAACATGAATTATGTCAAAGACTCCAGATTTAAATACTGGAGCAGTAGGATAAACTATGCTTCCCCAACCGTAGTCATCTCCCTGTGGGTCATCAATGGAGAAATAAACTATGTCTAATTTTGCTTCTGGTACTGTTACATAAATGGGTATATAGTAAGGGACTATATCTTCAGGTTTGTCTGAGCCAAAGATCACATTGATTGCAATTTGATCTCTGCCTTGTAATTTCATGGATTTGAATGGTATTCCTATTTCCACATATTTCTCAGATATTCCTCCTTTTATTTTTGATATTTCTTTCCATTGATTATTGCCTAAGGCTTGATTTAGAGGTACTTCTATTTCTCCAAGATCTTTTATTTGTGATAAATCTATTAATATTTCATAACCTATACCATATCCTAAGCTTTTATCTGAATTTCTTGGATAAACATTTATTTCTTTTAGGTATGGGTTAGAAAAGTAAATAGCTAAATAATAAGGTTTTCTAAGCAGGTTTTTTAGAGTTTCTTTACTTTCAATCAAGAAATAGAGAGCATCGTTATCTAAGCCTAAGTATAACCTTTCTAAGAATTTACCTGGTTTTGCGAATGTACCTGTTCCAATTTTTACATTGTATATAGCGGAATCTTTCCATTCATCTTGAGGATATATTTTTCCATCAATTTTGGGGGTAAATTTTCTTTGTAGACTTTGAATAGGTTTTTCTTCTCCTATCTTTACTATAGGTAAGTGTAAGTCTGGTGGGATTTCTTTTTTAATTAGTTTGTATATGTTTATCAAATGTTTTCTAAATAACTCATCGAAAGCAATATCATTAGTGGAATCCTGATCATCTCCATACCACCAGAACCAATCACTTCCTTCTGCTGCATATAATTCAAACCATGCTTTTTCTAAATCTGATTTTAAATTAACTGGATTTAGTACTGGTGATATTTTCTTTTTTTGTTTGACTGTCTCATATATTAAGTTTGTTCTTGTTTTGTCTAATAGTTCCCATGCTTTGTTTTCTTCATTTTCTCCTATCCAAGTTAGAAAAGTACCATCAATCCAAGATCCAGCATGTAATCTGTTGATTTTAGCTTTAGGTGGGAATTTGTCTAAAAAATCTGATATTCTTACAGTCTCAATATAAGGGTTATCAGATAATAATTTATATAGTGAATTTAAAAACTCTTTTCCGTCATTTTCGTAATATTCCCAACAATTTTCTCCATCCAAGATTACTGTTACCAAGTATGGGTCTTTTGTATCTTTTGTCCTTTCATAAATATTCTCTAAATAATTTACAAAGTCTTTTGCTGCATTAGCTCCTTTCATTCCGCTATAGACAAATCCAATTTTGTCTGATAAATTTTTATCTCTGAATACCATATATAGTTTTTTACCTTGTTCTTCTACAATATATGGTTTATAAAGAACATCTGGATTTGTAACATTACCTTTAGAATCTCTTGTAATAGGAACACCTAAGGATTTTGCTAAAACATCTTCATCACTTGCCATCCATTGAAAGCCATTATTGACTACAGAAAAAATGATCTCTTGACTTACAGAGCCTTCAGAGGGCCATAAACCTTTTGGGCTGTCTTTAAAATATTTCTTATAGTAATTTACTGCCATTTTTAATTGAGCATCTACATCTTCTGGATAGCTGATATTTAAGTCTGGTATCTTTATATCTTGTACTGCTTCTTTGGCAGATTTAATGTTATATAGTAGAGGCATTATAGGATGAAAGAAAGGTGTAGTGGCAACTTCTATCTGTTTGTTTTTTTGCAATTCTGAATATAATCTCATGATCTCTGACATTATTTGGTACTGCTTATTAATTACTATTTTTTTGTCTTCTTCTGAAAAGTCTTTTCCTTTTTGTATTAATCTGGATAAATCTTTATCGTAAGTTTGAAAGTCAGGATCAAACCATGCCAAATTAAACCAAACTTGAAGATCTCTAAAATCTTGAACTGTAAAGTTCTGGATTGCTTTTGAAATGACATTATCATCTATCGACTGTCCTCTTTTATTTAGGAGTTCCCAGTATCTTGGGAATTTTTTTATTATTCTATCCCAGTTTACATCAAAAAATCTTCTTAAAATAAAGTCTTTATCTTCTGGGGTTAGTTCATCAGCTGGTTTCTCTGTTAGAATTAAGTATTTGTCTTTTAATCCTTTATTGGCATAGAGATCTAATTGATATATGAGGGAGGGGACCATATTAAAATTAGCTTTAATCTGAGGATAGTTTTTTAGTATATATGCCATATCATAGTAATCTTTTATTGCATGCATTCTGACCCATGGCATTATATTTAAATTCTCAATTGGATCATAATATAAAGGTTGATGATTGTGCCATATTATAGCTAAATATAAAGGTTTTTCTACTTTTTTTACATTAGAGATATATGGGTTTACTGGTATTTGTGTTATATTTTCCGAGAATCCTATACTGATAAAAAGTATCAAACACAAAAAGATTAAGTAAAGTTTTCTCATATACAATCTCCCTCCTAATTATTTCACGTATATGAAGGGAATTTGTGCATATACATTCTTCTCGTATTTAGCATCACTTTTGTATTTGCTTAATACTTCATATTGATTTATTCCTTCATAATCTAATAAATCAATAATATTGGGATCTCCATAGAAATCATCGCCACCACCAAATCTCCATTGTTGTGGAGAAGATAGTACTTCTCTAATTCTGCATGATACAGGATCTTGTGTTGGAAAACCTTCTTGTCCAAGGATAAAAACTTGGAAGCCCCAGCCTTTCACAAAATCTCCTCCTAAACTCTTTTTAGGTACAGGAATTATAATGGTATTTCCTTCCACACTTACACCCTTTGCAGGGAATATGCAGTATTTATACATTTCAGGTACTGCAGACTTTACAGAAGCCTTTAGTTCGGTAGGCCAACCTTCTACCAATATAGCCATATCCCAAGCACTATTTAGAGTGGTTTGAGCCCTTACTCCTGGTATAAAATCTCTAAAACCTGAATTTTCTTTTCCATCTTTATCAATATAAATATGTATAGTTTGAATGGAAAGGCCAAGAGGGCTTCCCCATGGGTTTTCTATGGGAACTCTAAAAGAAATTTTAAAGTATACATTTTCATTGTCAGCATCAATTACTACTTTTGTTAAATCAAAGCTTCCAGGTTTAAAGACAGCATCTGTTGGGTATACGTATGTTCCAGGTCCTTTATCATCATTTACAGGGTCATTAAAAACTAATGGATATTTTACAGATTCAGCAAAAAGAGTAGAGGAAAGAAGAATTAAGAATACTAAAATAAGATATCTTTTCATTTTTATACCTCCTTTATAGGTGGGGAGTTTAACTCCCCACCTTTTTGTTTTCTCTTTTAGAAATCAAAGGAAATTTTAGCTCCAATTTGTTTTACAAAATCACTGGTTGCTCCTTCTTCTGATGGAGCGTTTCCAAAATATAATGTGGCATTGTTAAAACTTAAGCTTATATAATATGTAGTATGGGTTTCTGTTTCTCCTATCTTTTTATATTGATAAATACCTGTTAAGGTTACATCTTTAGATAATTTATAACTTGGTTTAATATATATCCAGGTAGTATTGGAATTAAGATCAGATGATAGTGCACCATAGAAAGTAAGGTCTGTAAGAGGAGTAATGGTTGTGTTTCCATATATTGATAATTTACTATTTAATTGATGATTTACTATTTAAAGGATAGTAAACTTTTCCATAAACAGTAAGTATAGAAGAAGGAGTGACTGTTACTTCACCTGTTATGCTGGTGGAATTTGTATTGTTAACAGTGCTATTTACAAGGGTACCTTTTAAGGAAATTTGTTTTGTAGGATTATAAGTAACAATACCCGTTAATTTTGTTGTTTTTTCTGTTATATCCTCTCTACTTGTTAACTCAACTATAGGTTCAATGGAAAGATTTGAAAGGGGTGTAAAAAATGCTCCAAGTTTTAGATAGGTACCTGCTGATTTGCTTGTTCCTGGAATTAATTGGGTTTGATCTGTTTTGAACCAATCAAATTGATTAATATATCCAAAATCCACTTTTTTAGCTGTTCCATATACTCTTATCATAGAATTAATTTGAGAAGAAAAGTCAGCAAAGAAGACAAAACCACCTTCTGAATCAGTAGGGTTAGGTCCCCATACACATTTTCCATATATTCCTTCAGCTTTAAGATCTACAGGTCCGATTTTTCCAGTAACATCAACACCAAACAGACTCTTTCCTTTATTAGCTTCTCCCCAATTTGTTCCCATTGCTGTGAAACCAATAAGAAGGGGAGCAAAGCTTCTTTTTAATCTTAAATAAGAAATTTGATCAGAAGAATTGATACCAGCTAAGATATTTGTATTAAAAAGTTTTCCTATTAATTCAAATCCATTCCCCCATATCCAGGAAGATCCAGGTAGATCTCCAGGTTTATTTAAAAGTAGGGGATCACCAAAGGGAGTTGCGTCTTCCTTATAATAAACTCTAAGATTTAGCAAAGAACTTTTTGCAGTTAAATGGGCTTTTTGTACTTCAATTATTCCTGGATCAAATAAATTACTGAAATTTGGATACATTTTGAGTTCAAAATAGCTTTCGAGAAAACTCGATGGTTCTGCTTTTACTTTAAAGTATGTATTCCAATAATCAAGGTTTACAGGACCTAAGGTATTAGAATAATTTCCATTTGAGTCTTTAAGAAATTCGCTATGGACTCCTATTTCGCTATATCCATAGAAGGTGACTTCTTGAGCATAAGAAAACGAATATATAAATAACACAACAAGTAATCCAAACAATAAAAACCTTTTCATAGTTCTATTCCCCCTTCTTGTTTTAATATTTAAAATCATTGATGGAAAAGTTTGGAATATTATTTATTGTAATTTTCTAATCACCTCCTTATAACACGTGTTAATTATCTTAAAAAAAATAAACTTTACACGTGTTAATAACGAAAATAGTATATTAAAATAATGTTAAATTTGTCAAGATATCTTTAAAGAAGTTTTAAATCATTGGAAAATAAGGATTATATTAGATTGTTATAACTTTTAATCTTAATTCTACTGCTTTTTTGGATACAAGAAATATCTTGGCTATCTTCTCTAACGGGAGATATAAATAATTCTCTAACATAAATATGGGCATTAAAAGAGATGCAGCAAATAAATCTGCTTCTTGTTCTTTTCTTATATATTCTTTATCAAATTTATAAATGGTGGATGATTGATCATGTAGGAAATAATGTCCTAACTCATGAGCTAAGGAAAATCTTTGTCTTACTATTGGATCTGATGAATTTATTAATATTTCTTTATTGTAAATTATTCCAGATATTTTATGAGTTGGGACTTTGGTGAATGTTATATTAAAACCTAAACCATAAGCAATTACGTCAGGTTTTACAGGTGGCTTCTTTATAAAGAAGTAACTTAAAATCTCTTTAGTCAGATCCTCGTACATTTTTCCTACTCTCTAATGACTTTATTAACTGAATTATCATTTTTCTTTCTTCTTCATCCAATGAGGTGTTAGCTCTGAGAAAAGTTTCTAAGGTTTCTTCAGTTTCACCTGAAAATAGATAAGAAGTAGGCACATTAAAAGCTTTTGCTATTTTTTCTAAAGCTTTTAATGATGGATTTTTTAAGCCTCGTTCTACTAAGGATATATAAGATAGAGAGAGACCTGTTTTTTGAGCCAAGTCTTCTAATTTGAAATTTTTCTTTTTTCTTAATTCTCTAATCCTCTTCCCCACATTCATGATAATATTTTAAGCATAATTTTTAATCTTGTTAATAGTAATAAAAGGGGAGGAAATATACCTCTATTCCTCCCCATTATTTTATAATTTTATAGAATCCTCTGATTCTACAAAGATTTTAAATAATCTTACAGCATTTTCTACATCTCTTATATCTATCATTTCGTGAGGAGAGTGGACATATCTTGTTGGAATAGATAGTGTTCCTGCTATAATTCCTGCTCTTGTTCTTTGAAGGACAGCAGCATTTGTACCCCCTCTTAGGAGTATTTCAATTTGGTAAGGTATTTGATTTTTTTCTGCTAAACACCTTAATTTTTCTACAATTCTTCTATCACTTATGGATGCACTATCTTTTATCTTTATTGCAGGGCCTTTGCCAAGTTCTAAAGATATTCTTTTTAATCCTTTTGGGGTATCAGAATGAGCTGTTACATCTACAGCTATGGCTACATCTGGTTGTATATCAAAAGCTACGACACTTGCACCTACAAGGCCGACTTCTTCTTGTACTGAAAAACTTCCATACAAATCATAAATGGGAGTTGATCTCCTAAATACTTCAATAATAATAGCACAACCAACTCGATCATCCATAGCTTTTGAAACTACACGATTTCCAAGGTCTCTAAAAGATGAAGAATAAACTCCAAAAGTGCCAGGAGGAACCAAACTTTCAGCTTCCTCTTTACTATTTGCTCCAATATCTACAAATATCTTATCAAAATCAAGGTTTTTAATATTTTTAGCCATCTCCTCTGAAGTTTCTCCTTCTACTCCTACAAATCCTTCAATCTCTGGAAATAGAATACTGCTTCCCAAGAGGTTATAAGGAGATACACCCCCTATAGGCTCGATTCTTATAAATCCCTTGTCATCTATATAAGTAGCTAAAACCCCTATTTCATCCATATGAGCATCTAAAAGAATTTTTCCTTCTTTTTTACCCTTTTTCCATACAATAAGATTTCCTAATTTGTCTATTTTATATCCATCTATATATCCTTGTAATTCTTCTAATATGGTCTGTTTTATCTTTTCTTCCCTTCCACTGGGAGAAGGGGTGGTAGTAAGTTTTTTAATTAGCTCTTTCATTAATTTACCTCCTTTGTAATGATAATGGATAAGAGTTTAAAAGTATTTTGATAATCTTGAAGGTTTACCACACACATTGGGGAATGAATATAACGGGATGGAATGGAAATGACTAAAGAGGGAGTACCAGTGGTTATGGCAATTCTTGCAGCGTCAGTACCCCCTGCGGTTCTTCTTTTTATTTGATAAGGAATATTATTTTCTTGAGCTACTTTAATGGCAAAATTAAAAAGTTTTTCATCATTTACATATCCTCTATGTGCTGGTGTAATCACGGGTCCTTTGCCAAGTTCGCTTGATCTTCTTGCCTCAGGAAATTCTGGATTATCACCTGATGTAGTAGTTTCGATAACTATGGCATAATCTGGGTCTATCTGATTTGCAGCTACCCCTGATCCTCTTAATCCTGTCTCTTCTTGAATAACAAAGGTGAAATATGTATTATAAAAGGGTTCTATATTGGCCTCTATGAGATCTATAAGTATGGAACATCCTCCTCTATCATCCAATGCTTTTCCAGATATCCAATCTTTATGTAGCATAGCATTGGGGGCAAAACTAACGAAATCACCAATTTTTACTTTGTTTTCTGCCTCTTGTTTTTTGGAAACTCCAATATCAACTTTTATATTTTCAAAAGAGGAAATGCCTTCATAACCTGTCATTAGATGGACCGGTTTTGAACCAATAATTCCAGGTACTTTTTTCTCTCCAATTACCACTTTTTTACCAAGAACCACTCTCGGATCTATGGATCCAAGGGGAATAATACTAATTTTTCCGTCTTCCTCTATATTACTTACGATAAATCCTACCTCATCCATATGAGCTGTTAACATTAGCTTTTTATTATTTTTCCCCTCTTTGAATGCTATTAAGTTTCCTAATTTATCCTCTTTTATATCATCTACTTTATCTTTTATTTTTTCCTTTATAAAATTTCTTATCTCTTGTTCAAAACCAGAAACCCCGCAAAGGTTGGAGAGTTCTTTTAAAAGCATAGTTATTCACCTCCAGTAGCTATGAAATAACTTAGAAGTCTTGCCGTTTCTTCTATATCTTTTATATTTACTACTTCATATGGTGTATGCATGTATCTTAAGGGTATAGAGATTAGTAGAGTTGGAATACCTTCCCTTGTTATTTGGATTCTGTCTGTATCAGTATGACTGTGTTCTCCATTTGGTTCTATTTGGTAGTTTACTGATATTTTTTCAGCGATATTTTTGATTTTTTCAAAATATTTATAATCAACCATGGTTCCAATATCTAATACTGGACCTTTACCTGTTTCAATTTTGGGATAACCTGGTCTATATATATCCCCATGAGTTACATCTAATACTATAGCAAGATCAGGATTTATGTGATATGCAGAAGTAGAAGCTCCTGAAGTTCCATCTTCTTCTCTTACAGAAAAGACAAAATATACCTCATTTTCTACTACATATTGATTTAAAAGATATAAAGTATAAAGTAAAGTAGTACAACTTGCTCTATTGTCTAAGGCTTTTCCCGTTACATACTTTTCATTTAATTCAAAAGCCTCTGATGAAAAAGTAGCTAAATCTCCTATAGATACATATTCTGAATTTTCTACCACATCCATGAATAAGTCATCAAAAGTTAAAACTCTTTGTCTCATCTCTTCCGTTTGTAAATGAGGTTCTAACATTCCTACCACACCATAAGCTATACCTTTTTTTGTATGTATTCTCAGCCTTTGAGAAATTACAATCTTAGGATCTACTCCACCAAAGGTGTGAAATCTGAAATAATTACCTAATTCTTTCTTAGTAATTACAAAACCTATTTCATCGGTGTGAGCAAAAAGGGCTATTTTTTTGCCTTTTCCTTCCCTTTTTACGATAAGATTTCCCTGATTATCAACATAGTTGGTAGTATTTGGGATTTTTTCTGCTTCGGTTTTTATATACTCTATTACTTTATATTCATAACCTGAAGGACCATCCAGATTTGATAGGTTCTTTAGTATAGTTTTTATATCCACTCTTAAGCCTCCTTTCACTTTTTATAGTTCACTAATTGATTATACAAGTTTATGATAAACTTTAATAGCTATTTATTTTTGGGGGTGGTTTTATACTATGGACAAGAAAGAAAGAGTAAAGGAATTGATTAATAGACTTAAAGGAGTTTATGAGCCTAAAATAGCTCTAAAATTTTCTAATCCATGGGAACTTTTAGTTGCAACAATTCTTTCGGCCCAAACAACTGATGAGAGAGTTAATATGGTTACCGAAAATTTATTTAAAAAATATAAATCTCCTGAAGATTATTTAAAAGTACCTCAAGAGGAGTTGGAACAAGATATAAAATCCATAAATTACTATAGAAACAAGGCTAAATTTATAAAAAGTTGTGCCCAAATTATAGTAGAGGAATATGGTGGAAAAGTTCCCGATACTATGGAGGAATTATTAAAGCTCCCTGGTGTGGCGAGAAAAACTGCTAATGTGGTTCTTTCAGCAGGTTATGGCAAAAATGAAGGAATTGTGATAGATACACATGTGGCAAGACTTTCTAAAAGATTAGATCTTAGTAAAGAGAAAAATAGAGATAAAATGGAACAAGACTTGATGAAGATTGTACCAAGAGATGAATGGGCTAATTTTTCTTATCTTTTAATACATCATGGAAGAAACATATGTAAAGCTAAAACTCCAAAATGTGAAGAATGTATCTTAAAAGATATATGTCCTTCAGCATTTAAAGAAATATAAGGGGAAGGGTTAATCCCTTCCCCTTATTATTTTTGGGCTAACGCCTCATGTACTTTCTTAAGGAGTTCTCTTATGGGTAATTGTTGAGGACATTTTGTTTCACATACACCGCATTCTTGACAATTGCTTGCTCTTTCTTCTTCTCTCATGGAATAATTATATTCCCAACGGGGAGCACCCCAATCATCATATCTGATACCTTCATTATATAGGAAAAAGTTTCTTGGAATATTTACCCCATATGGACATGGCATACAGTAACCACATTGAGTACAATCAATAGCTTTCCTCCCAAGAAATGCAAGTCTTAGTTTTTCTACAAATTCTAACTCTTCTTGGGATAGAATACCAACTTCAGCCTTATCTGCAATTTCAATATTCTCTTTAACTTGCTCTAAGGTGCTCATACCAGAAAGTACAGTAGATATTTCTTTATGATTCCATAGCCATAGGAGAGCCCATTCCACAGGGCTTCTTTTAATTTTGTAGCTATTGATTAAATCCATGACGTCCTTAGGAGGTCTTGCTAATCTGCCTCCTCTTAGAGGTTCCATTACGACCACATTTATCCCTTTATTATAGGCATATAAAAGTCCTTCTCTTCCTGCTTGATAATCTACATCCATATAGTTATATTGAATTTGGCAAAAATCCCAATCGTAAGCATCAATAATCTTTTTAAATGTGTCTAAGTCATCATGGAAAGAAAAGCCAAAAAATCTTATTAGATTTTTTTCTTTCATCCTTTCTCCCCATTCAAGAACACCAAGGTTGTACACTTTTTGCCAGCTTTCTCTATTTAGTGCATGTAGCAAGTAAAAATCTATATGATCTGTGTCTAATTTTTTCAGTTGTTCATTAAGGAGTCGATCCATATCTTCTTTTTTGTTAACAAACCAAACAGGTAGTTTTGTGGCAAGATATGTTTTATCTCTATAACCGTCTTTTAAGGCTTTTCCAACTAATATCTCGCTCTGTCCACCATGATAACCATATGCGGTATCCACATAATTTACCCCATGATCTATGGCATATCTAATCAATTCTATAGCTTTTGGCTCGTCTATTTGAGAATCACTACCTAAAGTGGGAAGTCTCATAGCGCCAAAGCCTAATGAGGAAACAGTTACATCAATTTTATTCATCTTTCTGTACCTCATCTTTTACCCTCCTTTAATTATGGATTTTTTTATTAGTTTTAAGGGGGAAGAAAAAATAAAATTAATTTACTTTTTAAAAATTTTACCACATAGATTTTATATTGTAAAATAAAAATTAAATTGTCTATTTTCGGGAGGTTTTAATATGCTTGCTGCTGTTTGGAAAAAGGGGAAAATCAATTTAATAGATAAACCAGAACCTTTAGTTAATGATGATGAGATATTAATTAAGGTGCTTGCATCAGGAATATGTGGTACTGATTTACATATTTTTGCTGGTAAAGGCTATGCGAAGGACGATATTGTAAGAGGACATGAATTTGCTGGAAGAGTAGTTAAAGTAGGGAGAAATGTGTTAGGCATAAAAGAGGGTGATTTGGTGGCTGTTGATCCTAATATTGCTTGTGGGCATTGTTATTTCTGCAGAAGAGGAGAAATACATCTATGTGAAAATTTGAGGGCTATAGGAGTTGATATGGATGGGGGGTTTGCTGAGTATTGTAAGGTTCCATTTAAACAGGCATATTCTTTCTCAGAAAAGGTTTCTCCTATAGAAGGAGCTATGATGGAACCAGTTGCATGTGCTTTACATGGAATTGAAAGAATAGGTATTCATTTGGGAGATACAGTTCTTATAGTTGGAGCAGGAGCTTTGGGTTTGATACTTCTTCAGTTATCATATTTTTATGGTGCAAGTTCGGTTATTGTAGTTGAGATAGACGAAGGGAAAAGAAAAATAGCTAAGGAACTTGGAGCGTCTTATGTTTTAAGTCCATCTGATGAAGTTTCTTCTTTTATTAAAGAGTTAACGAATGGTAGAGGAGTGGATGTGGGTATTGAAGCTGTGGGAAAGAAAGAAACTGTATCGTTGACAATTAATAATGTAAGAAGAGGTGGAAAAGTACTCATTTTTGGTGTTTCTCCAAAGGAAGATTTGATAAGTATTTCTCCTTTTGACGTTTATTATCGAGAGTTGACTATTATGGGATCTTTTGTTAATCCTTTTACAAATAGTAGGGCATTACGCTTAATAGAAGATGGAAGAATAAATGTTTCAAAAGTAGTTTCTCATAAGTTTCCTTTATCTGAAATTCATAAAGCAATAGAAGTAGGATTGAGTGGTAAAAGTTTAAGAGTAATGATAACTTATGAGGAGTAGGGATCATGATCTTTGATTTAATATGTGCTATTACAATTTTGGGCTTGGCTATTAAGGGCTTAAAAGATATATTTTCTAATAAAATAGTGCTTTTAATTTCTTTGGTTATAGCATTTTATTTTTCCTCTTTTCTTACTCCTCTTTATATGAAATATATTAAAATCCCTATTCATCTTCCTGCTAACATTGTAAGTTTTATTTTGACCTTTGTATTCAGTTATTTTCTTTTAGTGTTACCCAATTTCCTTTTAAGGGTTGTGTTAGGCGGCGGAATTATAATTATTGTTTATGCATTGTTAATAAATTTTTTGCCAAATGATTACAAAATTCTTATTCTGAAGGATTCTCTTGTTTATTCTTTTCTTGATCCTGTAGTTAAATTTATCTTAAATTTATTCCATTTCTTTAAATTTCTCAAGATTGTTAAATGAGAATCCTTGCTATCTCAGATCTTCATTTAGATTATATTAGACTTAGAAATGGCTTAAATCTACAGGAAGAGAGAGAAATTTTAAGAAAAATTAGGGATTATCTATTAACTGATAATCCAAATATTTTGATTATTGGAGGAGATATATCTTCTAAGATATGGGAAGTGGAGCTATTTTTTGAAGAATTTTCTTATACTAACATTAATATTGTTTTTGTTCCTGGAAATCATGATGTATGGAAAGAAGGGAAAATAACCAGTACCGATAAATATTACTACATACTGCCTAATATTTGTGAGGATTTTGGGATTCATTTTCTTCCCAGAAATCCTTTTATTACTGGTAAATGGGCATTTTTGGGTACCTTAGGTTGGTATGATTACACTTTGGGTAATAGTGACTATCCAAAGGAAGATTATGATAAAGGAGTATTTAGGGGTTTAAAATGGAGGGAAACGTTTTGGAAATTAATAAATTTTACTAATATCAATGGAAATTGTCTGAGTAATATAGAGATTTGTAAGCTATTTATTGAGGAGTTAGAAAAAGATTTTTATAAGGTTGAAAATTTTAATAAGATAGTTATAACTCATATGCTTCCTTTTAAGGAATTAGTAATGATAAAAAATTTCTTTTCTGCTTATTTAGGAAGTGAAAAATTGGGGGAAGTTATTTTAAAAAATAAGGCTGATTTTGTAATATGTGGACATGAGCATAACCCGCAATCTTTAACCATATATAATATTAAGATTGAAAAGCCAACTTTTGGATACTTAGACTCTTTAAGAAATTTAAAAGATCGACTTGATAAAGCTAAAAAGCTAATTGAGATTTGACTATACAATAACGGGTTTTGTGTGGTAATGATTTATAGCCTTATATATAGCTCCATAGATTACTGTTTTTGGATATAGAGCAGAAGGTATAATTTTTACTGGAATTGGTAAGTAATATTCTATTACAGGTTGCATTTTGGAAAGTAATATGTTTAAAAATTTTCCTACAATTCCGCCTACAATTATAACTTCTGGATCTAATATACTTACAATGTTTACCACCGCTTTTGCTAAGTATTCGCTTACCTTGTTAATAAGCTCAGTAATTTCATATACCTTATTATAATCTTCAAATATTTTTTCTATTAGGTTATATTTAGGATCTATAGATTTTGCCTTTTCTATTATTCTTATTCCTGAAACTACCCATTCTAAGGCTCCCAAAGGTGTATATTCTAATCCTGGATATTCATCATGTCGGTTGCCTAAAACCATATATGCAATTTCTCCTGCAAATTTATTTGCTCCTTCATATAATTTTTCATCTATCATGATACCTGCACCAATTCCTGTACTTAAATTCATATATACAATATTTTTGTGGCCTTTTCCTGCTCCCTTCCAAAATTCTCCCATTACAGCCATATTTACATCGTTTTCCAGTATTATAAAGGTATTAGGAAATCCTGTTTCTATGAGAGATTTTAGAGGTGTATGATTCCATTCTGGAAGGTTTGGGGCAAAAATGAGTTTTCCTTCCTCAATTATACCTGCTATTCCTATGGAAATGACTTTTATGTGTTCAGAGTTTATTTTATTTTCGTAAACAAAGGTCTTCATTATCTCTACAAGTTTTTCGGGTTGCATCATATTTTTTTCTCTAAGTTCATTTAAGGATAATACTTTTTCATAAAGAATTTCTCCACAAAGATCTGATATTGCAAATCTCATTATAGATCCTTCAATGTCTCCTGCTAAGAAATATCCATATTTAGCATTATATTTTAATAAAATACCTTTTCTACCTTTACTACTTTTTCCTTTACCTACTTCATATACTAATCCTTCTTTTATGAGCTCTCTTATGTGAGTAGAAACAGTAGGTCGACTGAGACCAAGTCTACGAGCTATTTCTGCACGAGAAATCGGACCCTCTTCTCTTAAGAGTTTTAAAATTTGTCCTTTATTAACCTCATCTATTAATTGTGGTCTTCCAATTTTCATTTTTTGTCTCTTCAAAAATCAAAAATTTTTTATAAAATATAATGGATTGTGAAATTTGTCAAGAAAAAAATAAATATTTTAAAAAATGATGAGAATATTTAATATTCATTTGTTAAGGGTTGTTTATGCGTGAAAAAATCAAGGTTGCAGTAGGCATGAGTGGAGGAGTTGATAGTTCGGTTACTGCTCTCTTATTGAAGAAAGAGGGTTTTGAAGTTATTGGTTTAACTATGAATATAGCGTTGACACCTCAGGAAAGATATGAGGCTTGTTGTTCATGGAGTTCTATTAATGATGCTATGAGGGTTGCACATAGTCTTGGTATACCTCATTTTGTGGTAAATCTTAAAAAAGAGTTTGAAGAGAGGATAATTAAATATTTTATTGATTCTTATATAAATGGGTATACTCCAAATCCATGTGTGTTTTGTAATAGGTTGATAAAGTTTGATCTTTTACTAAGAAAGGCTCAAGAGTTAGGTGCTGAATATTTAGCGACAGGTCATTATGTAAGGAAAGTATGGGATCCATTAAAAAATGTTTTTTTATTAAAAAGGGCAAAAGATCAGAAAAAAGATCAGTCTTATTTTTTAAGTTTTTTAACCCAAGATCAGATATCCAAAGCTCTTTTTCCTTTGGGAAATTTAACGAAAGAGGAAGTACGTAGAATTGCTCGTGATAATGGATTAATAGTAGCAGAAAAAGGAGAGAGTCAAGAAATTTGTTTTTTACCTGACAAGGATTATAGAAAATTTTTAAAGCAATATGTGAATGAGAAATCAGGGAAAATTGTTACGGAAGATGGGAAAATAGTGGGATATCATGATGGTATTTTTTCCTTTACTATAGGTCAAAGGAGAGGTTTAAAGGTAGCATTAGGTAAGCCTGTATATGTAAAAGATATAGATACAAAAAGTGGTAATGTGTTTGTGGCAGAAAAAGAGAAAATTTTTAGAAGAGAGGTTTATGCTGTAAATGTAAATTATCCGTCATATATTCCTGAGGAGAAAGAGCTAAGAGTAAATGCTATGATAAGATATAATATGAAACCGTCGCCAGCTACTCTTCATATCTTATCAGAAAAGGAAGTTTTTGTAGTTTTTGATGAACCTCAATGGGCTGTTACTCCTGGGCAGATATTGGTTTGTTATAAAGATGATTTTGTATTATGTGGAGGAGTAATAGAGAGAGAAAAAAAATTAGGAAAAATTAAATTTTCCAGTTAATTTGAAAAATTTTTCTTTTTGTTGTATAATTTCATCCAAAGTTAAATAGAGTTGCCCTATAAAGGCTGTGAACAGGAGGAGTAGCTCCCAAGCGGGATCCAGAGAGGCCGGGTAAGGTGGAAGCCGGCTATCAGCGCGGGGAGTGAATGGGCCTGGGAGCTGCATACTGAAAGGGAAGAAATTAGTCTTCCCGAGTAAGCTATGCCGGAGTTGCCACCGTTATCAGGGCAAAGGGTATCGGAGTCGATGGTGTTCTCCTGTACCCGAAAAAGAGATGGGCAATGATGCTCAAGAAAGGTGGCACCGCGAGAGTAAACCCTCTCGCCCTTTAAAGGGTGAGAGGGTTTTTTATTTATAGGCTTTTGAGCTTCGTAAAAAGGAGGTGAAAGTTTATGGAGAAAATTATGACAGAGACCTATGTTCCTTTGGTTTTTGATTTTCCTGGAGATTATGAGACTCCTACCAGTCTTCTCTCTAAGATAAGAGAAGAAGAATATCTTTTTCTTCTTGAGAGTGCTGAAGGAGGAGAAAGGATTGGTAGGTATTCGTTTATAAGCTGGGGACCTAAGGAAATTTTGAGTTTTGATAAGAATGTAAATTATGACATTATTAATTATCTTGCCCAAAAGTATCCTGTTTTAAATGTAAGGAATAAGAAGGAACTTCCAAGATTTATTGGGGGTATTGTGGGTTATTTTAGTTACGATATTGTGAGACAGTGGGAAAAAATTCCTGAATTAACCTTAGATAATTTAAACTTTCCTATGGCTGAGTTCCAGTTAGTAGATTTTCTTGTTGTTTTTGATCATTTAAAAAGAAAAATAAGTGTGATTTTTGTTGTTCCAGAAGAAGAAATTGAAAACCCAATATTAAAAGAGAGAATTAATGAAAGATTAGCTCAAATAAAGGAACTATTTAAAAAAGAGTCCCAAAGAGTACCAGCTTATAAAAAGGAGTTTTCTATTGAAGCTCTAACTTCTCAAGAAGAATATGAAAATAACGTGGAGAAGGCAATTGAATATATTAAGGCTGGAGAAATTTTTCAAGTTGTTTATTCTCAGAGATTCTATACCGAATATGAAGGAGATCCCTATCTCTTATATAGAGCCTTAAGGTTGATAAATCCTTCTCCTTATATGTTTTATCTGAAATTTAAAAATAGGTATCTTATTGGTTCTTCTCCAGAGGCTTTGGTAAAAGTAGAAGGTGACAGGGCTGAGATAAGACCTATTGCTGGAACTCGTAGAAGGGGAGAAACGGAAGAAGAGGATAGAAACTTGGAAGAGGAGCTATTAAAGGATGAAAAAGAAAGAGCAGAACATACCATGCTTCTTGATTTAGCAAGAAATGATCTTGGGAGAGTAGCTGAAATAGGAACAGTGAGGGCAGAAAATGTAATGAAAATAGAGAAATACTCTCATGTTATGCATCTTGTTAGTACGGTATCATGTAGAATAAAAGAGGGAATTCATCCTCTTGAAGTATTAAGAGCTTCCTTCCCTGCAGGGACAGTTTCTGGAGCACCCAAGGTTAGAGCAATGGAAATTATAGAAGAACTTGAAAAATATAGAAGAGGACCTTACGCAGGAGGTGTTGGTTACTTATCGTTAAACGGAAATTTGGATACATGTATTTCCATAAGAACATTCTTTTTAGATGGGAAAAACCTTTATTTACAAACTGGTGCTGGTATTGTTTATGACTCTATAAAGAAACGAGAATATGAGGAATGTATAAATAAGGCGAAAGCATTATTTGAAGCTATAAAGACGGCGGGGGAGATGGATTATGATTTTGTTAATAGATAATTATGATTCATTTACTTATAATCTTTATCAATATTTAGCAGAGTATACAGATGTTTTAGTATATAGAAATGATCATATATCTTTGGATGATATATATAGATTAAAACCTAAGGCAATAGTTATATCACCAGGTCCATCTATACCTGAAAATGCAGGTATAAGTATTCCTGTGGTTAAAGAATTTAAGGATAAATTACCCATTCTTGGTATATGTTTGGGACATCAGGCTATAGCATCAGCTTTTGGCACAAAAGTTATAAGAGCACCTATTCCTATGCATGGCAAGGTTTCTCTTATTTATCATGATGGAAATCCTATCTTTAATGGCATAGAGAATCCCTTCCAAGCTACCAGGTATCACTCGTTAGTAGTGGATATGGAGACCTTACATCCTGATTTAAAAGTAATTTCTTGGACTTTAGATAAATTAATTATGGGAATTCAATATAAAGATAATCCAGTTTATGGTCTTCAATTTCATCCAGAGTCCATATTTACTCCATCTGGAAAGGATATAATTAAAAATTTCCTTAAAATAGGGGGTGTTTTGTAATGATTAAAGAATATATTAAAAAGATATCTGAGGGTAAAAATTTGAAATTTGAGGAAGCAAAGAATGTGGTTGAAATTTTGGATATGGAAGAGATTACAGAAGCACAATTGGGGGCATTTTTACTGGGATTAAGGGTTAAAGGAGAAGTTCCAGAAGAGCTTGCAGGTTTTGTCTCTGGGCTGTTTGAGAAAGCTAAAAAAATCCCAAACGTATCTCCTGCAATTGATGTGTGTGGTACAGGAGGGGATAAATCTAATACTTTTAATATCTCTACTGCAGTAGCATTTGTTTTAGCAAGTATGGGAATAAAAGTAGCAAAGCATGGTAATAGGGCCATGTCCAGTAAGTCAGGAAGTGTTGATGTTATTGAGGTTTTAGGCTTTAAGTGTAGTGATAATCCTGAGGAGATTGCTAAAAATATTGAGACTAATAATCTTGGTATAATTTTTGCTCCTTATTTCCATCCTGTTGTAGGAAAGGCAGTAAAAGTAAGGAGAGAGTTAGGAGTTGGAACAATTTTTAATATGGCAGGACCTATGCTTAATCCAGCAAAATTGCAAGGCCAGATAATAGGAGTATATTCTGAAAATTTAATGAAGAAAATGGCAGAGGCAGCTTCTATTTTGGGAAGAGAGAATATTTTATTCTATCATGGAAAGGACGATGGGATAGATGAGATTTCTCTTTGTGGTACTACAATTATGGCTTATGTAAAAGGTAATAAAATAGATTATTTTGACTTTACCCCTGAGGATATTGGTTTAAAAAGGTATAAATTTGAGGATTTCTTAGGTGGTACTGCAGAAGAAAATGCTAAGATTTTGGAAAGTATTTTTAAGGGGGAAGGAACTGATGCCCAAACTGATATTGTTGCTTTAAATGCTTCTTTTGCTCTTTGGGTTTTAGGGAAGGTCAATAGTGTCAAAGAAGGATTTGATAATGTAAAGAACCATATTCTTTCTGGTAAAACCTATGAATATTTAGAGAGACTGAGGAGGGGTAATAAATGAACATATTAGATAAACTTGTGGAGGAGAAAAGAAAAATAATATATAACAGAATATATAAAATACAAACATCTTTTCCATATAAAGAAAAGGACTATTTTTTCAATACTCTCGTAAAAAATAGATTTAATATAATAGCTGAAGTAAAACCATCTTCTCCTGTAAAAGGTAGTCTCATGTCTCTAAGTATTTCTGAAATCTTAAGAATTTATGATATGGCAGATGAAATTTCTGCAATATCTATTCTTACTGCAGAAAGTTTCTCTGCTACTCTTGCTAATCTTCAACTAGCAAGGAATATTACTAAAAAACCCCTTCTTCAAAAAGATTTTATTCTTATTCCAGAGCAGATATATGAAGGTAGATTATTAGGAGCTGATGCTATCTTGCTTATTGCAAGAATATTACCAGTGGAAGATCTGGAGTCTTTATATAGGCTTATTATGAAACTTG
This sequence comes from uncultured Dictyoglomota bacterium, assembly GCA_964654465.1. Lineage (GTDB taxonomy): Bacteria > Dictyoglomota > Dictyoglomia > Dictyoglomales > Dictyoglomaceae > Dictyoglomus. The sequence continues at coordinate 83,621 of CAZZIO010000065.1, read as the reverse complement.
ATATGGAACCTATCATAGAAATCTATGATGAAAGGGATTTGAAGAAGGTTTTAAAACTAAATCCTCGAATAGTAATGATAAATAATAGAGATCTTAGTAGTTTTAGAGTTGACATTAAAAATACTATAAGACTTTTATCATACATTCCTAAGGATATTTTTGTAATTAGTGCAAGTGGTATCAAAGATAAAGAAGATATTAAAATTTTATACAGGTATGGAGTTAGAGGTGTGCTTGTAGGGGAAAGTATTGTAACTTCAGAAAATCCCAAGGAAAAGATAAAGGAGCTATATGAAGGATGTGGATTAAAATCTGTGGAATAACTGATATTATTACTGCATTACATTGTGAGATAGAAGGAGTTTCAGCTATTGGTTTGGTTTTTGTACCATGGTCACCAAGATTTATATCTTTTGAAAAGCTTGAAAAGCTTGGTCCCCATCTTAATAGATTAAAAATTATGAAGATTGGAGTTTTTATGAATCAGAGCGAAGAAGAAATTAAAAAAATTCTCGATATTGTTTCTTTAGATGGTATTCAGTTTCATGGAGATGAGAATTTAGAGTTTATGAAAAAGTTTAGAGAGTATTTTCTTATAAAGGCAATAAACACAGATCAGTATGAAGACTGGGCTGAAAGAGTTAGTTATTTTTCTCAGTTTTCCTATGTTCTTTTAGATAGGAGTAAAAATTCTGCTTTATCTTTTGAGGAGTTTCTAAGCAGGGCTAAAAGGATTATAAACTCAAAAACGATTATAGCAGGTGGAATTAGAGAAGATAATGTTTATGATGTTCTTAGGTTAAAACCATTTGGTATAGATCTTTCGAGTGGTGTGGAATTTGAAATAGGTAAGAAGGACCTTTTAAAAATATCAAAATTTATGAGAAAGGTGAGGGATTACAGTTATGAGGACGGAAAAGCTTCCTGATGAAAGGGGCTATTTTGGTGAGTTTGGGGGAAGATTTGTTCCTGAAACTTTGATGGAACCTTTATTACAGCTGGAATTAGCATACTATAAGCTAAAACAAGATGAAAATTTTAAAAAGGAATATGAATATTATTTAAGAAATTTTGTGGGTAGACCTACTCCTCTATATTATGCCTCAAAACTTTCTGAGAAGCTAAAAGCAAGGATATATTTAAAAAGAGAAGATCTTTGTCATACAGGAGCTCATAAAATCAATAATGCAGTAGGACAAGCATTACTTGCTAAATACATGAATAAAAAAAGATTAATAGCAGAAACAGGGGCTGGTCAGCATGGTGTTGCTACTGCTACTGTAGCTGCACTATTTGGTTTTAAGTGTACTGTATATATGGGAGAAGAAGATTGTAAAAGACAAGAGATGAATGTGTTGAGAATGAAGTTGTTAGGAGCTGAAGTTGTTCCTGTAAAGGTAGGATCAAGGACATTAAAAGAGGCAATAAATGAGGCTTTAAGAGATTGGGTCGCTCATCCAGAAGATAGTTATTATCTTTTAGGATCTGTGGTTGGTCCTCATCCTTATCCTATGATTGTAAGAGATTTCCAAAGGGTAATAGGAGATGAGGCAAGAAAGCAGATTTTAGAAATTGAAGATAGATTACCTGATTATCTTATTGCATCAGTAGGCGGTGGTAGTAACTCTATAGGGCTTTTCTATCCCTTTTTAGAGGATAATGTAAAGATTATAGGAGTAGAGGGAGGAGGAAAGGGTATAGAATCAGGTCTACATTCAGCAAGTATAAACTTTGGCAAAGTTGGAATACTTCATGGTGCTAAAATGTATCTTATCCAAGATGAAAATGGTAATGTTTCTCCTACTCACTCTGTTTCTGCTGGTCTTGATTATCCAGGGGTTGGTCCCGAACATAGTTACTTAGCTAAAATAGGAAGGGTGAAGTATGATATTGCTACTGATGATATAGCAATAAAAGGATTTTATGCCCTTTCAGAATTAGAAGGTATAGTTCCAGCTTTAGAGAGTGCTCATGCTATAGGATATCTGATAGAGCATAGAGATGATTTTCCTGAAAAAGAACCTCTTATAATTGTTAATTTATCAGGGAGAGGAGATAAAGATCTTGGAATAATTTATGCTCTATGGGAGGGGAAAAATGAGTAACCTTCAATATAAAATAATAAACAGAAAAAAGAAATTAGTTTTTGTCCCTTTTTTTGTAGCTGGCTTTCCTGATTTTAAGTTTTTAGAGAATTTTATTATTAAAAATAAAGATAAGATTGATATATTGGAACTTGGTATTCCCTTCTCTGATCCTGTAGCAGATGGCCCTGTACTTCAAGAAATTAATTATAGAGCTATTCTAAGTGGAGTAAGTTTGGAAAATACATTAAGTTGGTTGAAAGATACAGAGATACCAAAAGTGGTAGATGTAGTTTTTCTTTTATACTTTAATCTTCTGTATGATAGATTAGAAGAAAGACTTCAAAAAATTAAGGATATTGGAATAAAAGGTCTTGTCATACCAGATCTTCCTCTTGAGGAGAGTGAAGATCTTTTACCCATTTTCAATAAATATGGTTTAGATTTAGTGCTTTTTATATCACCTACCACAAGGAAGGAAAGAAGAGAAAAGATTATAAAAATAGCTCCAAGCTTTCTTTATTTTATATCGGTTAAGGGTGTTACAGGTGAACGAGATGAACTTCCTCAAGAGGGAATTAATTTTGCAAGAGAAGTAAGATTGGAAACAGATAAACCTTTGATTTGGGGGTTTGGTATAAGGAATAGAAATCAAATTGAAAATTTATATGGTTTAGTAGATGGTGTGATAGTGGGAAGTGCTTTTGGAAGGAAGTTATTAGAGGGACAAGATCTTCAAAATTATTTTGATGAATTATATGAGGCCACATTATAAGTAGTATAATAGGCAATAAAAAATACTTAGGAGGGATTGTTATGAAAGCAATATGGTTTGAAGAGAGTATCCCTCGATATTTGCTAAGTAAAACCTTAGGAAATATTCACCATTCTTTTTATTATAATGTATTTTCATGTATAAGATATGGAGATTTTCCAGAGCCAAAACTTCCAGGACCTAAGTGGGTAAAGATAAAAACTCTTATGGGGGGAATTTGTGGGAGTGATATTGGTCTTATAAAACTTCATGATAGTCCTGCAACTTCTCCCTTTGCGTCTTTTCCTTTTGTTATAGGGCATGAAAATTTAGGAGTAATTGTAGAGAAAGGTGAAGAAGTGGAGGGTTTTGAGGTAGGAGATAGAGTGATTGCTGATCCAACTCTCTCTTGTAGGGCAAGGGATATAGATCCACCTTGTGAGAAGTGTCAAAATTGGGAGTTTTCTCAATGTTTTAATTTTAATAAGGGAAGTGTATCACCTGCACTAATGATTGGAGCATGTAGGGATACAGGAGGAAGCTGGGGAGAATATTATGTGGCCCATGAGTTTCAATTATTTAAAGTGCCAGATAAAATTACAAATGAGAATGCCATTTTAGTAGATGCATTTTGTTCTGCATTACATCCTGTTATGAGAAATTTTCCCAAGGATACAGATACAGTTTTAGTGGTCGGGGCAGGAAGTATAGGAATAAATGTTGTAAGTTCATTGCGAGCTTTAGGAAGTAAGGCGAGAATCATAGTTCTTGCGAGATATAAATTTCAAGGAGATTTTGCAAAACATTATGGGGCAGATGAGGTTATATATACTAAAGGATTAGAAAAGTCTAAATTATATAAAAAGATTGTAGAGATGACTGGAGGTGAAGTATTAAAACCCGTTTTAGGAAAGCCTGTTGTGGTTGGAGGTGCAGATATAGTATTCGAATGTGTGGGAAGCGATGATTCTATTGATGATGCATTGAGACTTACTAAACAAGGAGGAAAAACAGTATTTGTAGGTTTGGTGGGAATTACCAAAAAAGTGGATTGGACCTTTGTCTGGTTTAAAGAATTAAAGGTTGCAGGGACAAATAGTAGTAGTGGTGAGATATTTAGAGGAGAGAGAAAAAGAGGTTATGAGATAGCTCTTACTTTAATGAAGGAAGGTTTGGATCTATCACCTCTACTTACCCTTACCTTTAAGTTGGATGAGTATAAAAAAGCAATACAGATGAACTTTCTTAGGGGAAAGTATGGATTAGTAAAGACAGCTTTTGTATTTTAAGATATTTGAAGAACACTTTCTACCTCTTCGTATATTCTGTCGGCAAGCTGAATCCCCTCTTCTAATAAAGATTCAGCTTGCCTTTGAATTTCATTAACAAAATTTTTATCCCTTATACTAACAAGATTTATCTTAACATTAAGCCAAGCGGACTGAATAGCAGATTTAAGACATAAGGCGCTTACACCAATATCACTTACCGCATTAGGGTTGGAGTTTCCTAAGGTATTTTCAAGAATTTTTAGGGCTTCTAAACTCTTTTTCATGACTTCAAGGGGTACTAATGATGCTTCTTTTAATGTATTTTCTAATATTTCTTTCCTTTTTTCCTTTTCTTCAGGATTATTTTTAGGAAGTTTTAAGGCTTCTGCTACTTTATTAAAGGCTTCAGCATCTTTTTCTATAAGATCTAATAATTCTTTCTGTAGTTTTTCATTTTTTTCTACAATTTCTTCCATTAATTCCTCTTTATCTTTAAATTTTTCTTTTCCTATGGTTAAATTTGCAACCATAGATGATAATGCAACCCCAATACTTCCAACTAAGGCTGCTGCAGCTCCTCCTCCAGGTGCAGGTTCCTTTGAGGCAAGTAGATCTATAAATTCTTTTATTGCATAGTTTATAAATTTTATGTTTTTAGATGATTCCAAGTTTTTTCCCTGCCTTTTCAAAAATTTCTAAGGCCCTATCAATTTGATCTTCAGTATGAGTTGCCATATAACTTGTTCTTAGAAGAGATTGATTAGGTGGAACACCAGGTGGAAGTACAGGGTTACAATAAACTCCTAAGTCAAAAAGCTCTTTCCACATATATATGGTTTTCCATCGATCCCTTATATATATGGGTATAATAGGGGTACAGCTATTTCCAATATCAAAACCTAAAGATTTTAATCCCTCTCTCATTCTATTGCTAATTTTCCATAGATGCTCTATTCTTTCAGGTTCTTCTTGCATAACCTCTAATGCTGCTAAAGCAGCTGCAGTATTGGCAGGAGACATGCTAGCAGAGAATATAAAGGACCGTGCTGTATGTTGTACATAAAAAATGGTGTCTTCATCTCCTGCTATAAAACCTCCAAGACTGGCAAAAGATTTACTAAAAGTACCCATTATAATATCTACTTTATCTTCTACTCCAAAATAATTAGCAGTACCTCTACCGTGATCACCCAATACTCCTATAGAATGGGCATCATCTACCATCAACCTGGCATTATATTTTTCACAGAGTTTGATAATTTCGGGGAGTGGTGCAATATCTCCTGCCATTGAAAATATACCATCTACTATTATCAATTTTCCTGCATTGTCAGGACAAGAAGCAAGCACTTTTTCTAAATCCTCCATATCATTATGTTTAAACCTTTTCATTTCTCCCTGAGATAGTCTACATCCATCAATAATAGAAGCATGATCTTCCTTATCTGTAATTGCAATATCTCCTTTACCTATTAAAGCAGATATTGTTCCTAAATTGGTTTGATAACCTGTAGAAAATACTAAAGCTGCCTCTTTATGGAGAAATTCTGCAAGTTTCTCTTCTAATTCTTTATGAAGTTTTAAAGTTCCATTCATAAAACGTGATCCAGTACAACTTGTACCATATTCTTTAATGGCTTTTATAGCTGCTTCTTTTACTTTGGGATGGGTAGTTAGACCAAGATAGTTGTTAGAACCAAGCATTATTAATCTTCTACCATTAATAACTACTTCTGTACCTTCTGTCTCTTCTAACGGAAGAAAGAATGGATAAATGCCTTGATCTATAGCTACTCTTGCTTCATTTAAGAAATGATCAGGTCCTATATTTCTAAATTTATCAAATAAGTCCATTTTGTACTCCCATCCTTTCTAATTGTTTTTTAGATAATTTTAACACAAAAATTGTTGACTTTGCATTGTTTTTAAGTTATTATTATATGGAATTTGGACTAAAAAGGTAGGTGATTATATGAGAAACAAGGTATTTATAGTAGGGGCGGGTTTTGTAGGATCTTCTTTTGCTTATAGCTTAATGCAGAGAGGTATAGCTAGGGAAATTGTTTTGTTTGATATAGATAAGAATAGGGCTTTAGGAGAAGCCATGGATCTTTCTCATGGGGTATCTTTTACTAAACCTACAATAATAAAGGCTGGAGAATTAAGAGAAGCAAAAGATTCAGATTTAGTAGTTATTACTGCAGGAGCAAAGCAAAGACCTGGTGAAACAAGATTACAACTTATTGATAGAAATCTACAAATATTTAAAGATTTAATTCCAAAAATATTAGAATCTGGATTTAATGGGATTTTCTTGGTGGTGACAAATCCAGTAGATGTACTTACTTATGTTACTTATAAGCTTTCTGGTTTCCCAAGACAAAGAGTAATAGGTTCTGGAACTGTACTTGATAGTTCAAGATTTGCATATCTTCTTTCTCAACATTGTAATGTAGACCCAAGATCAGTTAATGCCTATATAATAGGTGAACATGGCGATTCTGCTGTTGCAGCTTGGAGTTTAACCCATATTGGTGGAATTCACATATCTGATTTTTGTCCTGTATGTGGTAAAAATTGCTTTACTCAAGAAATTATGGAGAATATTTTGAAAGAAGTAAGAGAATCTGCTTATAAGGTGATTGAACTTAAAGGAGCAACATATTATGCTATAGGCTTAGCTTTAGTAAATATTGTTGAAGCTATTTTGAGGGATGAAAATAGAATTTTGCCTGTATCTTCAGTACATAAAGATATATTAGGTATAAACGATATTCCATTAAGTTTGCCTTCTATAATAAATAGAAATGGGATTGAAAAGGTATTAAATATAAAACTTTCTGAAAAGGAAGTAGAGGAATTATTGAATTCTGCAAAAATAATTAAACAAATGATAGATTCCTTAGATTTTGATAAAGAACCAATTTTTAGTTGATCTATTAATTCAACTTTAAACCCTTTTAACCTCTTTAACACCCTATCCCCTGGGTCTCCCCTCCCAGGGGATTTTTCTATGATATACTACTTTTGAGACTTGAATTAAAAATAATTTTTTTAAGGGGGAATTATTATGGAGAAAGAAGAGAAGGTGTATCAGTCTCAATATGAAGTTGTAGAAGATGCAATATTATCTTTAAGAGATATAGGTGATAGAGCAGTAGAGATAAGAGGAGTACCTACAGGAATTGAGGGATTAGATAATTTATTTTTTACCACAAAAATAGAAAAGGGAAAAACAAAAGTTGTATCTTTAGGAGGTATTCCTCAATATAGTGTTTTTAATTTGACTGGTATATCAGATACTGGAAAGAGTTTAATGGGGGAACAATTTGCAATAAAGCAGGCTTCTCTTGGCTATTCAGTTGCCTTTATTACAGTAGAGTCTCCGGCACATTTTGTGGCTACATCTATGAAATCAAGAGCTGTAGCTATGGGAGTAGAGGAAAATGTTATAGACGATAATATAGTTTTTATTGATGCAGCTTCTTATTCTAAATTAAGAGAGGATGTTCCTACACTTCTTGCAACTCTTGCACATGCTATTAAAAAATATAAAATAAAATTTACTGTTATTGATTCAATAACTGGTTTATATGAAGCAAAAGAGATGATGGCAAGAGTAATAGTGAGACAACTTTTCAACTTTATGAAAAAGTGGTACCAAACAGCCATATTTATATCTCAAAAGAGATCAAGCCAAGAAGAGTTCTCAGCTGAAGCAGCTGGAGGCTTTGCTATTTCCCATATAGTAGATGGTACCATGGTACTTTCAAAGGTGCTTATAAGTAGCCAATATATGGAAAGAATATATAAGCGTCCTTTAGGAGAACTGGTTAGACTTTTTAGGATAGATGGTTGTAGAATGTGTGGACATAGTACAGATACTTTTCTTCTTGAAATTGATAGGAATGGTTTAGTAAGAATAGGACCATCTTTAAAAGGACTTTCTAAGGGGGTGAAATTAGATGCCAATTCTTAGTGGTGAAGATATTCCTTTACAAGAGGATGAGCTTGATAATATTGCTATGAAAACTTTTTTGAAAACATTGGAGATTTTGGGGGGACCAAGGAAATTGATTCTTTTTAGAAATCTTACTTGGGTACCAAGTTTAATTGAAGCATGTTATGCAGTAGTACTAAGGGACAGATATATGAAAACGGAGACTGAGATTGCAGAATTTTTAGGGCTGACTAAGCAGACTGTTAGAAATATATTAAAGGCAGATCCAGATATAGTATTGGATATTCTTGAGGATGAGTTTAAGAAAAAGGAGCTTAAGACTCATGTTGCGGGAGGACTTGCCAAATTAGCTTATAGAAAGATAAAGGAGGATTTAGAGATTAAGTAAAGTGGTAAAAGTAGGGGAAGAATACATAGTAAAAATTGATGGGATTAATTCTCAAGGACAAGGAATAGCCCATATTGAGGGATTTGTGGTATTTGTTGATTACGGCCTTCCTAGTGAAATAGTAAAGATCAGAATTCATACAGCTAAAAAAGATTATGCTATAGGTAAAATTGTAGATTTTGTTGAAAAAGATACCCATAGGGTTGATCCTCTATGCGATGTTTTTTATAGATGTGGTGGTTGCCATTTAATGCATGTTAGTTATGAATATCAATTGGATTTAAAAAGAAGGATAGTTGAGGATACATTTAAGAGAATTGGTAAAGTTAATGTATATATTAAACCTGTTATTGGTATGGATTACCCTTATAGATATAGAAATAAGGCAAAGATTCCTGTTGGGCGAAGAAATGGCAAAATAGTAGTTGGTTTTTATAAAACTAATACTCATCATATTGTGGATATTAAAAAGTGCATAGTTCAACATGAGGATACTGACGGACTTATTGAAACAGTTAAAGAGGCAATAAAGAAATTTAGGATAGAAATATACAATGAATTAGAACACAAAGGAGAAATTAGATTTATGGTAGCTCGCAGATCCTTTGCCTTTGATGAATTAATGGTTATTTTAGTTTCAAAGAAGATGCTTAATAATGCTAAGAAAATTGCAAGATATTTTAAATTCAAACATCCAAATTTAAGATCATTTTATATTAATATTAATCCAAAGCGTACAAATGAGATATTTGGAGAGGAATCAAGACTCATATGGGGAGAAGAGGTCATAAAGGACAAAATAGGGGGTTTTATTTTTGAAATTTCTCCCGTTTCTTTCTTTCAGGTAAATTCGATACAAACAGAAAAACTATATAGTAAAGCTGTAGAATATTTATCAGAAGATAGCAATTTAGTTTTTGATGCTTATTGTGGAATTGGTACTATATCTTTATTTTTATCTAAAAAGGCCAAAAAAGTGTATGGAATTGAGATAGAAAGATCAGCCATAGAAGATGCGTGGAAAAACACCAGAATAAACAAGGTTAAAAATGTAGAATTTATTTGGGGTAGATCAGAAGAGGTTATTCCCAGGTTAATCTCTGAAGGTAAAATTCCTGATGCAGTGGTTTTAGATCCACCAAGAAAAGGATGTGATAAGATTCTTTTGGATGCGATTATAAATAGTAATGTTAAGCAAATCATTTACATATCCTGTTATCCCTCAACCTTGGCTCGCGATATAAATGTTCTTGTAAATTCTGGATATAGGGTTAAAGAAGTTCAACCTGTAGATATGTTTCCTCATACATTTCATGTAGAAAACATTGTGTTATTAGAAAAAGATTAATTCTTCAAAAAATTTATTCTCCTAATATTAAAAGAGTGATAAAATAAAAAGTAAAAGAACCTAAATAATGGGAGGATAATTTCAATGGATATAAAAAAATACATAGATTTTAAAGAAAAAGTGGTGAAAAACGTTTCAAGGGTTATTGTTGGCAAAGAGAAAATAATAGAGCTAATAGCGGTTGCATTTATTTGTGGGGGACATGTGTTGATAGAAGATGTTCCCGGCCTTGGTAAAACTCTAATGGTTAAAGCTTTTGCGAAGACAATAGGAGGAAGCTTTAAAAGAATACAATTTACTCCTGATCTTTTACCGTCAGATCTTACAGGTATAAATTTTTATAATCAAAAAAAGGGAGAATTTGAATTTAGACCGGGTCCATTATTTGCCAATATAATCTTAGCTGATGAGATTAATAGGGCAACTCCAAGGACTCAATCAAGCTTATTAGAAGCTATGGAGGAAAAACAAGTAACGGTTGATGGTGTCACAAGAAGACTTCCTGATCCTTTTATGGTTCTTGCAACCCAAAATCCAGTTGAAACTTATGGTACTTTCCCTCTACCAGAAGCTGAATTAGATAGATTTTTTATGAGAATAAAGATAGGATATCCCAATAGAGAAGAAGAAATAGAGATAATAAATAGAAACAAGAAAAGGGATATGCTTGAGGATATAGAAACTGTGGTAGATACTGATGAGATAAATTATTTAAGAGAGAATTTTATTAATGTTAGGGTTTCAAAAGAAGTTATGGATTATCTCTTAGATATTATAGATTCAACAAGAAAATCAGAATCTATACTTCTTGGAGTAAGTCCAAGAGGAAGCGTAGCTTTGTTTAAAGCAAGTCAGGTTTTTGCATTATTTAATGGAAGGGATTATATTATTCCTGAGGATATAAAATATTTGGCTCCTTTCATTCTCAATCACCGTATAATCACTATTGGGGCTTCGAAGAGTAAAGACATATATGAGGTAATAAATAACTTATTAGAAACTATAAAAGTACCTGTAGAGGAGATTTAACCTTGATTTATATTTTATTTTTTGTCATTCTTATAGGGTTAATAATAAATGAGCTTTCTAAATATTATGTTTTAGAAGGTCTCAGCTTTCATAGATATTTTTCAAAAAAATTAATAGAACCAGGAGAAGAGTTTTTCATTGAAATTGTAATAGAAAACAAAAAAATTATACCGGTTACTTTCTTGCAAGTAGTGGAGGAACTTCCAGGAACATTAGATTATAAGTTTAAAGTTGATAAGATAAGAACGAAGAATTTTCTATATCATACTATGACTTTTTTTATACTACCTTTTCAAAGGATAAGAAGAAAGTATTTGGCTACATGTTATAAAAGAGGAAGATATATTTTTGGTAATGTGGAGATTTTAGGGGGAGATTTTTTTGGGCTTAAGGTTAAGACTAAATCTTTAAATTATATGCAAGATATTGTTGTGTTACCTAAGAAGATGGATATGGAAGAGGGTTTAATACCTTATGGAGATTATCATGGAGATATATCGGTTAAGAGATGGATTATTGAAGATCCAACCATGATAATAGGAGTAAAGGAATATACTGGTAGAGAACCTTCTAAAACAATTCATTGGCCTTTGTCCTTAAAACATGGAGAATTATTGGTTAAAAATTTTGATTTTACCTTTGAAAACAATGTTATGATTCTTCTTAATGTAGAATGCTCAAAGCCCTATTGGTTTAATATGGATGAAGAAGGTATTGAGAAATGTATATCTATAGCGAGAGGAGTAGCTGAAGCTTTTAACGAGAAGAAGATTCCTTTTGGCTTTTCTACTAATTCCTTGATTTATGGACTTTCAAGGGATGAAAACACTATATATCCTGGGATAGGAGAGGCTCATCTATATTTGCTGTTAGAGTATTTAGGAAGGGTTTCTTATAATGTTAATTTACCTTTTGAAGAGACCATAAAGAGATTTTTTAGAACAGGAAATTTACTTATTTCTACATTTGTTATAATTACTCCTTATGTGTTGAAAGAGTATATTCCTATTATAAATTCTTTAGATACAGAATTCACAAAAGTGATTGTCATATCCATAAATAGTGATAATTTTCCTTATCTTTCAGAAAGAATATTGAAATATGAGGTTAAAAAGGATAAAAATGTGGCTTATATTTCTTGATTTATTAGCAAGAATTTCTTTTCTTTTTTCTTTGATAGGTACAGCTATTATTCTGCTTTACAACCTTAAGATATATTATATTTCATATCTTTCCTTAGTTTTTGTTTTACTTTGTGGAGTTATTATTAAGAGGAGATTTAAAAAACTTATCTTTCTCCCTTTCCTACTGCTTTTGTTTGTCCCAATTTTCATATATGAGAAATTGTTTTTGTTAATTTTAGGAGGATTAACTTTATTTCTTCTTTATACCCAAAGGGATGTTACGTATGGCTCAGTTTTAGAGCATTTTAATAAAACCTATCCCTTAGCTTTATTATTATTTCTTACAACTTTCGCTATGAGATATATAAGTACTATTAAGTTTATTATTTTAGAAAGTGTAGTATCATCATCCTTGTTGATGTATTTTATATCAAGCATAATTCTGCTAAGAACTTTAAGATATTTAGAGCATAAACCGGAAGATAAAAATCTTATGTCCTTAAATATTAGATATGCCTTGGCTATTCTTGTTTTCTCTATGCTTTTGAGTATACCTTTTGTGAGAGATAAATTGTTTTGGGTAGCAAGTTATGTTTTCTCTTTTATTTATTTCATTTTTATAACTTTAATTTCAGTTATCTTTATTATTATCGGATATGTGATAGGTAAAATAATTTACTTTATTATCTCCTTTATGGCTAACAGAGGATTAATTGGAAGATCTTCAAGAGAAATTATGAATATGAATCCCGAGATAAATAAATTCCTCAAATTCCTTTGGGAGAGGAGACATATAACTTCCGATTTATTAGATAAGATTATAATTGTGTCATTTTATATCTTTGTAACGGTAACACTAATTTTAATTATATATTGGGTAATGAAGAGATTTTATAGAACGTATAAAAAAGAAGAAAACTATATAGAAGAAAAAGAATTTATATTCCCCTCTTTGAATCCAATAAAGATGCTTCAAAATCTTTTTGGTAGGGATAATCTTAATCCTATTAGAGAATACTACAGGAAATACCTTTTAGATAGTAGAGAAATGGGGGCTGATATTAGATATTCTGATACTACTTACGATGTCTATAAGAAGACCTCTGATCTTTTTAATGATAATTCATTGAAAAGAATGAGAAATATTTATATTGAAGTAAGATATGGGTTTGGCAGAATAACATCTGAGCTTATTAAGGAGTTTAAGAAACTTTATAAGAGTTTAAATAAATAGATTCAGGAGGTTGATTATGAAAAGAAGTGAATATGATAAGGCAAGAGAGAAAGCCATTTCTTTTTTGGAAAAAGCCCATATAGTAATTACGGAGGAAGAAAAGAGAAAGATTGAAGTGGCTGATTTTGGTTTAGGAATGTTGTCTGTTTTTGGACTTCAAATACTTACATATGTGAGTACTGAGAGGGTTTGTGCAAAAGAACTTATTTTGTTTCCTCGCCAAACATGTCCCGAACATAGACATCCCCCATTTAATGGAGATTTAGGTAAAGAAGAGACTTTTAGATGTAGATGGGGAAAGGTTTATCTTTATGTTCCTGGAGAACCAACAAGAAATCCAAAGGCTATTATTCCAGAAGATAAGAGAAGATATTTTACAGTTTGGCATGAGATTGAGTTAAATCCTGGTGAACAATATACTTTATATCCTAATACCCCTCATTGGTTTCAGGCAGGAGATGAAGGAGCTATTGTTTCAGAATTTTCTACAAGAAATTCTGATGAATATGATATATTTACAGATCCTAATATAAAGAGAATTCCTGTAATAGAGGAAGATTAAAGGTGTATGGAAGTACATGGGTTGTAACCAGAGAAAAGGCAGAAAAAATAAAGGAAGAGCTCATAAAAAGAGGGGGAATAGAGGAAAATCCTAAAAGTATTTATGAGATTTGGAGGATAAGATTAGGAAATAGTATATTTATATACTATTCATCTAATAAGCTTTACAGCACTCCTTCTAATGAGATATGGAGAATTTGGGAATTAATAGATTCCATAATAAAGAGTGAAAGTGATAATTTAAAGAATTATTTGTTGGGATTTGATGAGACGGGAAAAGGGGAGCCTTTTGGGCCACTTGTACTTGCAGGAGTAATGGTACCTAAGGAAATTCTGAAAAATATTTCTTTAGAATTTAGTACTTCTGATACCAAGAAAAAACATAATTATGAATATTGGGAAAAATTGCTTTTTTCTCTGAATTCAATAGAAGATCTAAAATATAAGATTGATCTTATAATGCCAAGGGAAATAGATAGATTTAATATAAATATGTTGATGGATCTGGGATATGAGAAACTATTGAAAAATCTTATTTATAATGTACCTTTTGAAGACTTAAGGATTGTAATTGATGATTATGGTATAGGTAATATTCTTAATAAATATTTACAGCATGTTAAAGAAAAGGGGGCTGAAGTTATTACTATTTCTGATTCAGAAAATAAGTTTATAGAAGTGAGAGTAGCTTCCTTAATTGCCAAAGCATATAGAGAAAAATTTTTGAAGAAGATCTCAGAAGTATATAAACTTGAAGAAGAAGTTATAAAAGGAAATTTGTCTGATATTTATGTAAGAGATAGGTTTTTGCAGTATAAAAAACAAGATTTCTGGTTTTTGAGAAGGTCATTTGGTGAAAAGAAAATTAAAGAGAAACCATCTTTTATAAATATGATAGACGAAGAGGGTAGAGTTATATGTTTTTTCTGTGGAAAGGCTTCATATCAAGTAATTTTAGATAACTATAAGTTTAAATGCATATACTGTGGAAAAGAAATGAAAGATTTGCAGTTTGCCTTAAAGTATAAATATGGAGTTATAAAGGTAGAAGATAAAAGGATTATAAATATGATTTTAGATATTTTTAAGCATAAAGATATATTGGATGGCTTTGATTTTATATTGCCTGAAGGTAGCCTCCAAGATCTTCTTCCCTTTAGAGATATGGGAAAGATTTTAATAGATACTAAAAGTTCGTACCTGACTTATATAGAGCTAAATCTTCAAGGAGATAGTATAGTTTTTTCCCTTATTAGGAATGTCTAAGATTTTTAACTTATAAGGTGTATTGTTTTTATTTAATTCAAATATGAGGAGACCAGATTTCATCTCGTTAGGTTTTATATACCTCATGAAAAATACTTCTTGCCCCCTTAAACCATAATAAATAGCTCCTAATGTACTAATAGGAATTTTAATTCCATCATCATTTATAAGACGAAAATTATCGTGTTTTATTAATAATTCTTTATTTGTTTTGTTTAGCACATATATTTCAAAGATATAAAAGACATGGTTTTTCTCTGGCTTTATATTAGAAGAATCAAAAGGTAAAGCTTCTAATTTGTCAATTTTGGATATATAAAAGATTAATCCATCTATATTTTCTCCTTTTACTTCTTTTCCTTGTATGGTTAAGGATATATCTTCAGCTATTATTATTGAGAAAAGAGGGATAATAAATAAGACTAAAATTATTATAGCTTTTTTCATATACACCCCCAAGAAATTTGTTTTCTGTTTATTATATCATTACTTGGGAGAGTAAGGTAGGTAAACCTACCTTACTCCTTAACAGCCCCACGAGTTAAACCAGATACAATCAAGTTTTGAAGAGCTAAAAACATAATGACAATAGGTAATGCTCCAACTATCGATGCTGCAGCAAAATCCCCCCATCTTACATCATACATTCCTGATATAAAATTTCTTAAGCCAACAGCAAAAGTATATTTGGATGGATCCTTTAATACAATACTTGCTAAAAGGAAATCAGAATATGTTCCAATAAAGGAGGTTATAGCTACAACTGACAAAATAGGTGTAGAAAGAGGTAAAATTATCTTGTAATAGGCTTGAAATCTTGTGGCACCATCTATTAATGCAGATTCTTCAAGAGAATCTGGAATACTATCAAAAAATCCTTTCATAAGCCATATATTATATGGTATTCCTCCACCTAAATATATCATTATCAATCCAGAGAGAGTATTAAGACCTAAAAATGGTAGATATTTCCCTAAATGATAAAGTAGCAAGTAGACAGCAACCATTCCCATAATAGCAGGAAACATTTGAAGTATTAATAAGGTGAGAAGAGAATATTTTTTACCCCAAAACTCAAATTTTGAAAAAGCATAGGCAGCAAGGGAAACAAAAAATACTGTAAGTATAGCTGTAGTTATAGATACTATAAGGGAATTTTTTATCCAATTAAAAAAGCCAATATCTTTTAGGTTGGAATAATGTTCTATAGTAATATTATCGGGGATAAGTTTTTGCCCTACCAAGCTACCTCCAGCCCTAATGGATGCAGAGATAGTCCAAGCTACTGGAAAGAAAGTGAATACTAAAAATATCCAAATGATTATATGCTTGGGAATTTGGAGTATGATTTTGTTTTTTCTCATTCGTATCTCACCTCACGTTTAAACATACCAGAAATCCAAAAGTTAAATATACTTATTAAAGCTATTATGATAAATACGATAATTGATATAGTGGCTGCTAAACCATAGTCTTGACCTCTACCACCTTCAAAGGCAAGTTTATATGTATAAGAAATTAGGATGTCAGTGGTACCAGCTACTGTGGAGATATCAGACATAGGAGGTTTACCTGATGTAAGTAAATATATTACGTTAAAATTGTTAAAATTAAAAGCAAAAGTTCCAACTAAAAGAGGACCAATAGCTGTTAGGAGAAGAGGTAATGTTATACTTCTTAATTGTTGAAAATAGCTTGCTCCATCAACTTTTGCTGCTTCATAGAGCTCCTCTGGGATACTTTGTAAAGCACCTAAGCAAACTGTCATAGCATATGGATATCCAAGCCATAAATTTACCACAAACAATGCTACTCTTGCCCATGTAGTTTCTAAGAACCATGGTATCTTAACTCCAAAAAGGGAAAACAAGATTCTATTCACTACTCCTACTTCTGTATTAAGTAATCCTACCCATATAAGTAGAGATATAAATGCAGGGATAGCCCAAGGGACTATAAGTAGTGTTCTATAAATACCTTTAAATTTTAAATTTTTATCATTCATAAGTAATGCTAAAAATAATCCTACTGTAAAGTTTAAGAGAGTTGTTCCTGCTGCCCAAAAAATGGTCCATAGAAACACTCTAAGGAAGGGCTTAGATACTCTATCATCCTTTATTAATCTTACAAAATTTTCTGTACCTACAAACTCAACAAATCCAGGAATTATCTTTTCACCATTTGGTCTTGTAAAGAATCCATCCTTTGGAAATAATTTTTCATTAGTGAGTTTATCTATTATTACATCTTCCTCTGGAATATAAACATATCTTTGTTTATATAACGAGAAATGATTAAGGTCTGAAAGTTGAAGAAAGGAGTCATCTTCCAGTTCAAATTTAAGATTTTGTAGTAAGGGAATTTTAGAGAATTTTTTCTCTTGGGAGATTAATTTATATTCTTCATATTCAGAAGGAAAGTTATCTTTTGAAATCAATATCAATTTTTTGTTTTCAATTTTATATATATTACCCATGGAATCTTTCAATAAGATTTTAATCTTGTTATCACTTTCATAAACAGCGTATTCATATTTTTGAGTATTTTCAGGTAAATAAGTTTCCTTTTCTAATTGTTCAATCACTTGAGATTTAGTGAGTATGTGTCCAGTACCATAATTTGTAAAAGCTATTTGGATGGTATAAATAATTGGATAAATCATAAATATGAACATTAAAAGAAAGGCAGGTACTATATATCTCCATGGATAGGTTTTAGGATGTAAAACAAATAAAGAAAAGAAGAAAGTAACCATGAAAAAGATTAAACCCCATATAAGTCCTGCTACATTTCCTATAATATAACTAAAAAATATCCCTATTACAGCTATTACTATAGAGTATAAAATATGAAAGATTGTCTTATAAAGATTCATTTCGAGTTACCTCCTGTAAAGAAGGAGGGAGAAAATATTTCTCCCTCCTTTGGTGTATTATTACTTTCTTGCTTTTTGTATGGCATCTTTTATCTGTGCAACTGCCTCTTTTAAGGCAACATCAGGAGCTTTTTTGCCTGAGGTTATCAAAGTGAGGGCGTCACCCATGTAGCTCCATACAGGCCCCATTTCTGGTATATTAGGCATAGGAATTCCATCAGCAGCACTTGCTCCAAAGGCTTTTATGTCTGGATTTGATGATACTACTCTATAAGCGTCTTTCCTTGCCAATATTCTGGGATCTGTCTCAAAGAGTTTTAATTCTAATTCTTTAGAGGCTAATACTTCAATTGCAAAGGTTTTTAATATAGCTAGATTGGGTGATCTGGAATTTAACATAAAGCCTTGAACTCCTACAAAAGGCCTCATTGGTTTTCCATCAATCTTAGGTAATTTGGCTACCCCATAGTTTATTTTTGCTTTTTTGATATTATCTATTTCCCATGGACCATTTATCATCATTCCTAATTTACCTTCTGAGAATAAACTGGTAGTTGTTTGGTAATCTACTCCTTGTTTTAAGATGCCCTCTTTAAAGAGATTGACTAATTTTTCGATTCCTTTAATTGCTCCTTCATTTGCAAGTCCTATGTCCAATGGATCTAATCCATTTGGAGTTTCTTTAAAGACATATCCTCCAAGAGCTGAGAAGAAAGGAAAACTAAAATAGAAGTTATTATAGTCATATAGGAATCCATAAATTCCACCTTTTGTTAAACTTTTAGACACCCTAACTAAGGATTCATAGGTAGTTGGAGGATTTGGAACTAAATCTTTATTATAAATTAAGGCTACTGCTTCCATGGAGTAGGGGATTCCATATAATTTTCCCCTATAGGACATGGCTTTTAAAGTGACAGGTGTAAATTCATCGAGTACTTTTTGTGGTAAGAAATCTATTGGAAGAAGAAGGCCATTTACTACTAATTCTCCAACCCAATCATGAGCCCCAACAATGATGTCTGGACCCTCTCCTGTAGGTGCAGCAGTTATGAATTTGGGTTTAATATCTCCAAAACTTACCTCATTTACTTCTACCTGGATACCATATTTTTGTACAAAAGGTTTAACAGCTTCTCTTAATCCTTTAACTTGTGCTTCTGACGTCCAGATAGTTATTTTGCCAGGAACTGCTCCTTTAGATAAGGTGAAAACTAATAAAAGAATCAAGCTTAAAATTAGAAGCTTCTTCATTTTTTAATACCCCCTTAAAATATGTTTTTTAAAATCCATAAATTATAGAAGGTTTGTCTTTTAAAGTCTTTCACCTCCCTACTTAACTCGTGTTAGTGAAATTATAGCATGTGTTAAGAATTTTTTAAAGATCTTTTTCTTTTTTTTATTTGTGATGTATAATCTTTTAGTTATAAACTTATGTAGATGGAGAGGTAGAAATTATGAAGAGAATAAATATTTTTGATCTTTTTGTGGTTTTGGTCATATTTTTAGCCATATTAGGCTTTTTTTTAGTGAAAGAAGGTAGGACTCCTCTTGCAAGAGTGAAGGGGGAGGAAAAGGATATAGAAATTGACATGATTGTTAGAAATTTACCTCTTAATGATAAATCTGTAATTAAACCAGGTGAGAAAGCCTTTATAAGAATAAAGAATCAACCATTTGCATGGGTAACAGTTAAAGATGTAAAAATATATGAGAAAAAAATGTTGGTACCTAATTTTAATGACACATATACTTTTATAGATGATGTGAATAATCCATTTAATGTGGATATGCTTATTACTTTTACTACTAAAGGTTATGTAACAGAAGATAGTGTTATTCTTGGGGTTAAAGTAAAGGTTGGTATGAGTATAAATGTGGAGAGTTTTAAGGCTGATATTTCGGGAGTTGTATCGGCAATAAGGTATTAATATGGAGAGGCTTTTAGATATTTGGAGAAAAAGTTTTCTTTTTTATATATTAAACAAAGCAGAATTATTTATAAAGGATATAACTGATAAAGTTATCTCTGAATCTTTTTCTTTCCCCCTTATCTCTTTTGTTCTTGAATATTATCTATATCTTTTTCTCTTTCTTATTCCTTTTTTATCATCTGGAAAAATTGCTATAGGAATATTTATTGCTTTCTTCTTATGGTTTCTTGATACTTTTCTTTCAAAGGATAAAAAATTTTTTGAAAGTTTAAATTCCTTTGTTATTATATATGTGATTTTTCTTCTTATAAATCTTGTTGCAACTTTCTTTTCTCCTTATCTTATACCAGCCATTAATGGGTATTTAAAGTTTTTAGTTTATTTTGCCATATTCTTAGTCTTTAAAGATGTTTTTAAAGATGATGAGAAAATAAAGAGAGCTTTCTTTTCTATTCTTCTTTCTACGTTCTTCCTTTCTTTATATTGTCTTTATCAGTGGATAATTAAAGTCCCACCATTAGCTGGATGGGAAGATGTGGAGTTTGTGGGAGAGAAAGTGACAAGAGTTTATGGTACTCTCCTAAACCCTAATCTCTTAGGTGGTTATTTAATAGGAGTTATGCCTTTTATATTATCTACAATTTATATATTTAGCTTAAAGAGTATTTCTGTAATTACTGCTATTTTAACTTTTCTTTCTATTATTTGGACATATTCAAGAGGAGCATACTTGGGTTTTTTGGTATCTATGGCTTTATATTTTATAATGATATTAAAGATAATTTATATGGTAGCAAATAGAAATATAAGGAAAATTTTATTGATGTTTTTGTTTGTTGTAATACTGGCTAGTGTAGGAATTTTCTCCCAGTCCTCTTATTTTCAAAAAAGGATTCTCTCTGCTTTTACCCTTTGGGGACACTCTTCTAATGCGACCAGAATTGTAATTTGGGAACGTTCTTTTAAGATTTTTAAGGATTTCTTTTGGACTGGTATAGGTTTAGGTAATGACGTTTTTAGAAGAGTGTATGCTTTCTATATGGAGCCTAAATTTACTGCCCTTGCTTCTTATAACTTATTTTTAGAAATTGGAATAGAAGGTGGTATATTAGCCCTTATTGTTTTTCTTCTTATGATCTATTATCTTTATAGGAGATTTTTCATAAAATACTCTACATGGGATCTGAAACATAAAATATTGGGTATATCAGCTATTTCATCTATTACTGCTCCTCTTTTTCATGGAATTGTAGATACTATATGGTATAGGCCTTACCCTCAAATAATGTTTTGGTTTTCTGTAGCTATTCTCTTAAATCTTTTTGAATATGATGGAAAAATAAAAAAGGTGCTTTTATTTAATTTAGGAGGTTTAGGAGATCAAATTTTATTCCTTCCAGTGGTTAAAGGGGTTATTCAGAGATGTAATCCTCAAAGGTTGAAGATTATAACTGAGAGAAGAGGAAGAAAAATATTTGATATTCTTGGAATGGATGTAGAGGAATTCAATCCAAAGGAAAAACTTTCTTTTTCTAAAACATTATATCTTATGGCAAAATTAAGAAGAGAATCTTATGATTTGAGTATATCTACAGGAAAATCTCCTTTTATCCCTATCTTTATGTATTTTGTAGGAGCTCCTATTAGGGTAGGTTATATGGAAAATCCTTTGAGCTTTTTATATACCCATAAGGCTTCTTCTACAAGAAATGAGTATATGGGGAAGGTTCATTTTAGGCTTTTAAAAGTATTAGATGAGAATTTAGAATTCTCGTTGCCTGAGATAGATATACCAGAGAGTATAAAAGATAGAGTAAAAAATAAACTCATAAAGTACTCTTTAGAACCTTTCTCTTATATATTAATACATCCTGGAATTAGTAAGATGAGTATTAGAAGAGGTATAGATAGAAGGTGGGCTCCTGAAAAATGGAAAGAATTGATTGAAAAATTAAATCAAAAAGAACTTCCGTATGTAATTGTTTATGGTCCAGATGAAGAAGAAACGATAGAAGAGTTAAAAAAATTAATAAAAGATGGATTGTTTATATTACCTGATGGTTTGGATGAATTTATAGGGTGGATATATTTTAGTAAGGCTATGATATGTTTGGATTCGGCTCCTCTACACTTAGGTGTAGCATTGAAGAAACCTTTAGTCGCCCTATTTGGACCTACTAATCCTAAAGAGATTGTTCCAGATGATCCTAAATTTCAAATAGCTAAAATAGACCTTCCTTGTGAGCCATGTCTATGGGATAAGAGAAATAAAGTTTGTGATGACTTATCTTGTATGGATATTACAGTTGATTTAGTATGGGAAAAATTAATGATTCTTATAGAGAGTTAGAATTTTTTGGATTATTTGGGTAGTAGAGAAATCTTCTAATATAGGTAGAATTATTATTTTTCCTCCATATTCTTTAACAATTTTTGCTTCAGGTAATTCTTCTTCTTTATAGTCTCCTCCTTTTACATGTATATGAGGCTTTATAATTTCTATTAAATTTTCTGGTGTATTTTCATTGAAAAGAGTAACATAATCAACACATTCTAATGCTGAGATGATTTTTAATCTACTTTTTTCATCAAATATTAATTTCTTTTCTCCTTTTATTCTTTTAACAGACTCATCACTATTTATACCCACTACGAGAATGTCACCATAATTTTTGGCCTCTTCTAAAAGTTTTATGTGACCAGGATGTAAAATTTCAAAACAACCATTAGTAAAGACTATTATTTTCCCTTGATTTTTGTGAATGTCGATGACATCTTTTAGTTCTTCAATTTTTTTAATTTTTCTATCAGAAGATAACATGGTTATTCTTAATTTCAATTTTTTCAGGTATTATTGCGATTAGTTCATCAGTTGATAAGGTGCTTGTACCAAATTTTCTCACTACACAGCCTGCGGCAAAATTAGCAATTATACATGCAGAAAGGATATCTGTACCTGCGGATAAACTTAATGATAGAGCGGATATAACAGTGTCTCCAGCCCCTGTTACATCTCTTACTTCAGATTTTAAGGCAGGAATTTCAAAAAATTTATCATTCTCTAAAAGAAAGATTCCTCTTTCTCCTCTTGTTATAACTATTCCTTTTCCTTTAATTATCTCCATGAGTTTTTGGGCACCTTTAATTAAATCCCATTCTTCCTCCATATTTGTAGCGATTTTTGCTTCTTTCTCATTTGGAGTGATAAGGGTGGCATTTTCATATTTGGAAAAATCTTTTCCTTTAGGGTCTACAATTACCTCTTTATTATTAGATTTGGCTATATTTATTATTTTTTGGGTTGTCTCTGGGGTTAAGACCCCCTTTGCATAATCGGATAGGATTATAAGATCTATTTCATTTATATGTTTTTTAAACTTTGATATGAGTTTTTCCTGTATATAATTATTTATTGGGTATTTTTTCTCTCGGTCCATTCTTACTATTTGTTGATTTAAAGCTATAAGTCTTGTTTTTAATGTAGTAGGTCTTCCTTTATCTGTAATTAATATATGTTTTATATTTTTATTAGAAAGAAGATTTATAATTTTTTCTCCTCCGTGATCTTCTCCAATAACCCCAAAAAGAATAGGTTCCCCACTTAAAGCTTTAATATTGTTTGCCACATTTGCTGCTCCTCCTAATACATGTCTTTCTTCTTCAACTTCTAATATGGGAACGGGAGCTTCTGGTGAAATTCTCTCAATTTTTCCTATTATGTATTCATCTAACATTACATCCCCAATGACTGCTATTTTTTTCCCTTTCCATGATTTAATAATTTCTATGAGTCTTGATTTAAGATCCATTTTGCAGCCTCCATCAAGTTTTTAGCAGAGTAATCAGCAGTTACATCCTCTTTTCCTATAATTATGGCTTTACAGCCTGCATTTTTACCAGCTTCAATATCACTTGTTTTATCCCCAATCATATAAGAATTTTTGAGATCTATATTCCAATCTTTTGCTGCTTCTAACAGCATACCTGGATTTGGTTTTCTACATTCTCCTTCCAGATAGGGACAATAATAAAAATCATCTATATATACTCCTTCCTTAGAAAGGATGTAATATAGATATCTATGAAACCTTTCTACATCTTCTTTCGTATAGTAGCCTCTTTCAACTCCTGATTGATTGGTAACAATTATCAGAAGGAACTTTTTTTGTAAAAGTTTTAAAGCTTCTATAACTCCAGGAATAAGTTCCAAATCTTCTATCTTATGGACATAACCCTTGTCTATATTAATTGTTCCATCTCTATCTAAGAAACAAGCAACCTTTTTTGATGGAAATAATGCTTCTTCTATCAGGTCACATAGAATATGACCAATAGTTATATGGGCTTCTTGAATATGAGGAGTCATATGAAAAGGTACAATTATGGAAAAGTGGGCAAAATTTATAACTTTTCCTCCGTTCTTTCCTGTTAAAGCAACTGTATATCCTCCAAGTTCTCTTGCCTTTTCTAATCCTTTTATAATATTAGGTGAGTCTCCAGATGTTGTTATTCCTATAACAATATCTCCTTTATTCATTATAGCTTCTATTTGTCTTGCATATACCTCTTCAAAGCCATAATCATTAGATATAGATGTAAGATTAGAAGTATTTGTGGTTAATGAAATAGCTGGAATACCACGTCTCTCTTTTAGAAATCTTCCTACAAGTTCTGCGGTAATATGTTGGGCATCAGCGGCACTGCCACCATTTCCAAATAATATAACTTTGTTGCCTTTTTTATATCCATCTACAATTATTTCAGCAAGTTTTTTAATATCTTCTATAAGAAATTCTTCTATCATTTTAATGACAAAATCATGTTTTCTTAATCGAGCTTTTATTCTATTTTCCATTGTTTCTCCTTATAAGCTTGAAAATTCTTTATTATTTTATCATAAAAATAAATTACTATTTTATTTTCCATCCTTGTTTATATGGTGATATATCCCTCAATCTTTTTACAGTTTTTTCTAATACTTCTAAAGTATAGTCTAAATCTTCCTTTGTAGTATAGTATCCTAAGGTAAACCTTACTGCACTATGAGCAAGTTCTATCGGAAGTCCTATAGCTGAAAGGACATGGGATGGTTCAAGGGAAGCAGAACTGCAAGCTGAACCTGTAGATACAGCTATCCCTTCTAAATCTAAATTAAGAAGTATGGATTCACCTTCTATATAGGCGAAACTAAAATTTATATTATTAGGTAGTCTTTTCTCTCTTGGTCCATTAAGATATACATCCTCTATTCGTTTTTCTATTTCTTTTATAAAATAGTCTCTAAGATTGATTAATCTTTCTCTCTCTTTATCAAGCTCTAAAATTGAGATTTCAATAGCTTTACCCATTCCTACAATACCTGCTACATTTTCGGTACCTGCTCTTTTTCTTTGTTCTTGCTCTCCACCATGAATAAAAGGGTGTATTTTTGTCCCTTTTCTTATATATAGTGCTCCAATTCCTTTTGGGCCATAAAATTTATGGGCAGAGATGGATAATAGATCAACTCCTAATTTATCTACATTTACAGGTATATGGCCAACTGTTTGCACTGCATCAGTATGAAAATATATTTCATATTCTTTAGCAATTTTTGTAAGTTCCTCTATTGGTTCAATTGTGCCGATTTCGTTATTGGCATGCATTATGGAAATTAGGATAGTATCTTTTCTTATTGCCTTTTTTAATGAATCTGGATCAATAAATCCTTCTTTATCAACTGGCAAATAGGTTATCTCAAATCCAAGTTTCTCTAAGAAATGACATGGTTCTAATATGGCATGATGTTCTATCGAGGATGTAATTACATGTTTTCCTTTATGAGAGAGGGCATATGCTACTCCTTTTAGAGCCATATTATTGGATTCTGTTCCCCCACTGGTAAATATAATCTCCTCATTTTTTGCTCCTAAAGCCTTAGCAATTTTTTCTCTCGCTTCCTCTATAGCAATTCTTGCTTGTCTTCCGAAATGATGGATACTGGATGGATTTCCAAATTCTTTTGTTAGATATGGTTTCATAGCCTGAAAGACTTCAGGTCTTATAGGAGTGGTAGCTGCATAATCTAAATATACTTCTCTTTTCATGTAAATTTACCTCCTAAAATATACTAAAATAGTATAAATTATATGATAATTGTTGTCAAAAGTATTTTTATGTTATAAAATATATTTTGAAAATATACTAAAAAAGTAGGAAAAGGAGGAAATAAATTAAGTTGAATTTAAAATATTCTGATATTGTTTTAGAGCATTTTAGAAATCCAAGAAATGTAGGGATTATAGAAAATCCTGATGGGTTTGCTATAGAGGGAAGTCCTGCTTGTGGTGATCAGATTGCTGTTTATATTAAGGTAGATAAAAATACAAATATAATTACAGACATAAGGTTTCAATCTTTCGGTTGTGCTTCCAATATTGCAACAGGCTCTATGATGACAGAGATGGTAAAAGGAAAGACTATAGAAGAAGCCTTAAAAATTACCTGGAAAGATGTGGCAGAGGCTCTTGGAGGATTGCCTCCGGTAAAAATGCATTGTTCTGTTTTAGCTGTCGATGGATTAAAGTCGGCAATAAAAAATTATTTGGGAGAAAAAAATACTTCTTCAGTTTTAAATGAAAAAGAGATTATAGAGGTTCTTTCTAAGATTGTTTATCCGAGTATTTCCATGGATATTATTAGTCTAAAGTTGCTCAATTATTTAAAAATTACTGAGGAAGGAGATATAATTATAGAACTTTTACTATCTGATGATGATTCTTTCAAGAGTCATATAAAACAAGAAATAGAGGAAAATCTAAGAAAGATACCAGAGGTAAGAAACATAGAGGTTAGATTTGTAAAATGAAATTTTTATCTTAATATTAGTATTTCGTTATCTCTGTCTATAATTTCCTCGATTGTTTTCTTGTATTCTTTATAATTCTCAGTGGGGATAAATATCTCTTTTAGTTTGAAGTTTCTTTCAATTAGAATATTCTTTCCTTCCCAGTAACATTTTCTCGTGTAGGTTATCCAAGGATTCTCTATATTTACATTTTCCAATATATTTTCAGGGATTTTATTAATAGAGGACAAATTAATGGTTATTAATTCTTTTTCCTCGTATGGAAGGTAGTATTGGATGGGGTATATTCTTTCTTCTTTAAATATTTCTTCAGCCTTCTCTATTTTTGTAATGAATGGGGAATATATATATGTATATTTATTATTTTTTAGAAGCTGGCTATTATAATATTGGACATTTATCCTTAGAGGGGCTTCTAAATTATATAGATTTTCAATATTCCAAGAAGTAAGATAAGAGCCGGGATAAGTATTGTTTATTAAGTAGGATATAAGATTTTCCTTTTCCTCATAAGATAGACTATCTAATAACCAACGAAAATAAGTTGCAAAATAGCCTTTAAAAGATAATGTAGTTTTCATTAAAGCCTTGCCATTTTCAAAAATAATTTCTGTCTTAAAATCTTTTGCGTTTTCTTCAGGTTTGCTCATGGGAATTTTTGTAAATACTGGTTTTTCGTCTTTTATAATCATAACATCTGCTCCTTGATCCATGTATGGTACTTCTCCAAAAGGTGTATTTTCAGCTGTTCCATCAAGGAAAATAAAATTATTATTTAGAGGTACAGCTACTATAGCATGATCAAACTGAAAAGCAGGTATTTCTTTCTTAAAAGATATGGAATATCTGGTGTTTACGAGAGTATAATACGCTTCTATTCCTGCTTCTTGAAGCATAGTAATGAGCAGTATTGCCTTATCTTTACAATCACCATATTTTTCTCTAAATATGCTGGGAGCACTATGAGGCATAATTCCTCCAATACCAAATTCTAATCCAACATATCTTATTTCTGACGTTACATAATAGTATATAGCTTTTATTTTGTCTTCTTCTTTTTTCAAACCTAATATTAATTCTTTAACCTTTTCTTTAATTGCCTTATCAGCTCTAATTTGAGGGTAAGCTAAGGAATAATAAAGATCTGCTAATTGTTCCCAATCTTTGAATGTGGTTATCCATACTTGAGGTATTAGATCTATTACTTTAGGCATAAGTGGTTCTTCTATTATAGCAGGAAGTTTTTCCATTTCCCATTTGTATGTTTTCCATTTCTTATCTTCTTCTATGTTAGGTTCTTTGTTACCATTATAAAAGGTATATTTTATCTCTAAATCCTTTGGAATCTTTAATATGAATCTACTGTATAATGAAGGTATCTCGTTTTGAAAGAAAAAGATATCTTGAAAGTTTTTACCATATATCCCACCAGTGTATTCTTCTACCATGTATAGACACTCTAAGATAGCTCCTTTTTCAATTCCTGGATATGAGAGAACAATTTTTCTTTCATCAGTATAAAGAGGGTAATCACTAAGTATTGGAAAATCCTGTATTGTTGAGACTTCAATTTCATCACCGTTTGGTTTTATTGTTCTTGCCCTTAATATTCTTACTCTCTCAAAGCTTGAATCGTAGTCTATTTGAATTTCGCCATATTTGTCTTTTGCTGAGTTTTTAAGAATTTTAATTAATTTATGATAAATCATCCTTGAAGTTCCATCATTAAAAAAAGTTCTTTCTTTTTGATCTAATAAGATTACAGCTGGATATTCTAAATATTCTTCTGGAATTTTTGATTCTAAATAAGAAGAAACATCAGGGAGATTATATTCTTCTCTTTTCAGATGGTTTATATAGATTCTTAAATTTGTAAAATATGGATTTAATTGAAGGGTTCTTTCGAAAAGTTCTATGGCTTTTTCGTCATTATCTTCTAAATAAAGTTTTCCTTTGTATAGATAGGTTTCAGGATATTGATAGGAGATTTTTTCAACTCTTTCTAATATGGAAAATGCTTTCTCTTTGTCTCCCCTAATCATGTATAATCTTATCTTTTCTAAGTACGCCCAAGTGCTTGTTGGATCTTTTTCTAAGGCTATATCTAATAAATTTTCTAAGATATCAATTCGATTTAGTTCATCGGCTAAGTTATATAATGTTAAAAACATCTCCCAATTTTCAGTGTCTATAGATAATGCTTTTTGATAATAATCTATAGCCTTATCTTTAATTTCCTTTATCTCATAATATTTTCCAATTAAAAATAATGTTTCTATAGAGTTTGGATATTTAGATGATAATGTATTAACGTTTGAATTTACTTCTTTTTCCCACGATAGTGATATGAAGATTCTTGAGAGTAGAGATCTTAAAAGGAATGAATTATCGTGTATATTTTCTTTAATTATCTTTATGGCATCCTCATATCTTCCATAATTTAAGTTGTAGAGAGATAAGTAATATGCAGAGAGTTTTATGTCTCTGTTACCCTTATAGGCAATGTCCATATATTTTTTAGCAGTTTCTAAGTTTCCAAGTTCATATTCAAGCTTGCCTTTTAAAAACTTTATTAATGAGGATTTAGGTTTTATTTTTTCTGCTCTTTCT
This sequence comes from uncultured Dictyoglomota bacterium, assembly GCA_964654465.1. Lineage (GTDB taxonomy): Bacteria > Dictyoglomota > Dictyoglomia > Dictyoglomales > Dictyoglomaceae > Dictyoglomus. Next base: position 54,335 of record CAZZIO010000065.1, on the reverse strand, counting down.
AAAAATTCTTCTCCAGCATCACTATATCCATAATAGGTACCTAAAAGAAATCCGTAAAAAGAATAAAATATCTCAGATAATGATGATTCTCTGATAAAGTCTTTTTGTGGGATTATTTTTACCCAGGACAAATTCCTTTTTATATAATTCTGAATATTCTCAGATATCTTTATTCCAGATATAGGTTCATTCTTTTCATTGGTGATCCCTAAATAAAATCCAAAAGGACCCATAGTATTAGAAATTTTAATTAATAATTTATGCCAACCTAAAGGTAAGTAAATTTTTATAATCTCTTGGTCAAACAAGTTTCGTCTTTCTGTTTCTATGCTATAGATAAAAGAGTCATCTATAAATAATTTATAGGAATTTGGCGAACCTATTTTAATTAATACTTCTTGGCTTTTGGGCATAAAAATATAACAAAGAGCATAAGCAGTACTCCATTTATTAGGATAGAACAAATTATAAAGGTTGATATAACCATTTATACTTTTTTCCATAGGCTTAAACCAATTAATTTCTATGCCATTTTTTCCTTTATACTTTTGATTTAGCAAAATCTCTTTTTCAGGTGGAAATTCTTTATATAATCCAGAATTTCCTACATTTTCAAAAGGGCCGATGAAAAGAAAATCAGTAATAAAGCCTTTACTTCTTGCATAATTATAGATTTCTTTTATCTTTTGTTGAGAAAGCAAAGATTTCCAATATAAATTTTCCATGAAAGGAGAAAGGTTTTTTTTATCTTTTAAGATAATGGGAATTTCTTTAAATATCCCTAAATTCTCCCAAGCACCTTCTCCAAGAAGTCCTATGATGTCATGCCAATAAGAGGAAGAATTTATTTGAAGTGCTTTTTTCCAGTAATTCCAGGATTCTGTAAAGTTATCTTCTAATAAAAAAATTAAAGCTTTTGCTATGTTTGTATTAAAATCATCAGTCTCTAAGTTTTTTACATAGTTAAAATTTTCATCTAAGATGGCGCTCCATAATATTTTAGGATCTGCTTTTTGTTGAGCAGAGACTTGAAATATAAGTATAATAAGGAGAAATAAAAGAAATATATTTTTTCTTTTCATAATGTTTTGAGAATTATTATATCAAAGAATATAAATTTTGTGCTAATATACTAAGAAAAACGTGTTAATAAAAGGGGTGGAAAAATGACAAAGAAAAAGAAAGCGCCTACGAGTTGGGATGTAGCAAGACTTGCTGGAGTTTCTCGTTCAACTGTTTCTTTTGTTCTTAATAATACTCCTGGAATAAAAATAAGTGAAGAAACTAGAAGAAGAGTACTTGAGGCTGTGAAAATACTGGATTATAAACCAAATGCAATTGCAAGAAGTTTAGCAAAGCAAAAAACTGAAGCTATTGCATTTTTTGTATTAGATATAGCTAATCCTGTCTTTCCTAATATGGCAAGGGGAATAGAGGATGTGGCAAGACATAATGGATATACCGTTCTTCTTTGTAATACAGATGGAAAATCATTGAGAGAACTAAGATATATGAATCTTATGTTGGAAAGAAGGGTTGATGGTGTGATCGTTGGAGCACTGTCAAATGAAGAAGTAAGTAGGCTTGCTCGTAAGAAAAATATGCCTTTGGTTATATTGGAGCATCCAAGATTTTCCGAACATGATGTGGTATATGCTGATAATATTCAGGGAAGTTATGAGGCAGTTAAGTATTTAATTGAGTTAGGTCATACAAGAATAGCTCATATTACTATAAATCCAGAAAGTATTATTGTAAGGGAAAGAATTGAAGGTTATAAAAAAGCGTTGGAGGATGCTAAAATTCCTTTTGATGAAAATCTCCTGAAGATATTTTATGATCAGGTTAATGAAGAAATAGCAATTAATGAGTTACTTTCTCTTCCTATTCCGCCTACTGCCGTTTTTGCTTTTAGTGATTTTATGGCTATTCAGATTATGAAGATACTTGTCAAAAGAGGAATTCGTATACCTCAGGATATGTCTATAGTGGGGTTTGATGACACTCTTGCCAATCTTACTATACCCGAACTAACCACTGTTTCTCAGCCATTCTATGAGATGGGAGTTAAAGCAGCGGAAGTTTTAATAGAAAGATTAAAAAATCCAGATCTTCCTATTCAACATATTAAACTTCCTACAAAGTTGGTGATAAGGGAGAGTACTGCTCCAAGAAAATAGAAAATTTGGGTAAAAATTGAGGTAAATATGATATAATTCATAAAAGAAAAACGTTTTCGGGAGGTTTATAATATGGAAATATTAAAAGAAATTGCAAATGCTGTAATTTCAGGTGATAGAAAAAAGGTTCAAGAATTAGTGGAGAAGGCATTAAAAGAAGGGATTACCCCAGAAGATATAATAGACAAAGGACTTCTTTCAGGTATGAGTGTTATAGGAGAAAGATTTAAGAAAAATGAAATCTTTGTTCCCGAGGTTCTTGTTTCTGCAAGAGCAATGCAAAAAGGTATGGAAATTTTAAAACCTCTTATTGCAAAATCCTCAAATGTTATTAAAGGAAAGATTGTAATAGGTACTGTTAAGGGAGATTTGCATGATATTGGGAAAAATTTAGTCGCTATGATGTTAGAGGGAGCTGGTTATCAAATAATTGATCTTGGTATAGATGTGCCACCTGAGAAGTTTGTGCAAGCAATAAAAGAAAATAAACCTGATGTGGTGGGGATGTCAGCTCTTCTTACCACTACAATGTCTCAAATGAAGGTTACTATAGATGTTATTGAAAAGGAAGGATTAAGAGATAAGGTTAAGATTATTGTTGGAGGTGCTCCTGTTACAGAAGAATTTGCGAAGGAGATTGGCGCAGATGGTTATGCAGAGGATGCTTATTCCTCTGTGGAGTTGGTCAATAGATTACTCAAAGTATCATAAATGCCATATATAAGAGTTTTACCTGAAAACAAAATAATTAAGGTAACTCAAGGGGATAGATTATTAGATATATTGATAGAAAATAATATAAAAATTCCTTCTTATTGTGGTGGGGCTGGATGGTGTAAAAAGTGTAAGGTAAAAATATTAGATAAGGGTATAAGCCTTGCTTGTCAGACATATGCGGAAGAGGATTTAACGGTTGAATTGTTAAAAGAAGAAAGTACTGACATAAACATACAAAAGGAATTTTTAGAAGATAACAATTTTATCCTTTCTCCCGTCATTACATTACAAGCTTTTTCTCTGCAAATTCCTTCTCTTAGCGATTTGAGATCCGATTTAGAAAGAATTTTATCTGTAAAAGAAAATATATATTTACAAGATATTTCTGTTTTAAGAAGATTACCAACTTTTTTAAGAAGAAATAATTATAAAGGGAATCTTGTACTTTTTAAGGAAGAAATAATTGATATAAGGGAAGAAGAACTAAAAAGTGTATATGGTATTGCTTTGGATATAGGGACAACAACTTTAGTAGGACATATATTGGATCTTACAAATGGAAGCGATATAGATAGCTATTCTACTGAAAATCCTCAGTTAACTTATGGGGCTGATATAATTTCAAGAATTAATTTTATTATTCATAATCCTGAGGGTTTGCAGATTCTAAGAGATAAGTTAATAAAAGCTATTACAGAGATAATTCAAGATTTGTGTATAAAGAATAATATAAGTTTAAATGATATTTATGCTATCTCCATAGCTGGTAATTCCGTTATGACTCACATTTTTCTTGGTGTAACTCCGGAAAATATAGCTTTTTCTCCTTTTGTTCCTGCTTTTAGAAATGGAATGATTTTTAATTCAAAAGATATTTTTGGAAATATATTTAATGCAAAACTTTATGTCTTTCCTTTAATCTCAGGTTATGTGGGGGGAGATGTAGTAGCAGGAATTATAGCTACTAATTTATTGAATGAAAAAGGAAATGTTATGCTTATTGATATAGGAACCAATGGTGAGATAGTGTTAAAGTCAGAGGATACTCTTTTTGCGTGTGCTACGGCTGCAGGACCTGCCTTTGAAGGAAGTAATATTTCACATGGCATGATTGCAAAGAAAGGTGCTATTTCTCATGTATGGTTAGAAGAAACAGTTAAGTTTGAGGTTATTGGAGATATGGAAGAGAAAGGAATATGTGGTTCTGGCCTTTTAGATGCTATATCAGTAATGTTGGATCTAAAGATAATAGATCATACTGGGAAATTTATGAAGGGCGGGGAATTTTATATAGGTAAAGTTAAGATAACTCAGAAAGATGTTAGGGAGTTTCAACTGGTAAAATCTGCCTTAAGAGCTGGTATAGAGGTTTTACTTAATAAAGCAGGTATAATCTATAAAGAAATAGATAAAATTTATATTGCTGGTTCTTTTGGTAGTTATTTGAATAGAAAAAATGCTATTAAAACAGGACTTTTACCTCATATACCTTTGGAAAAAATTATATTGGTTGGGAATTCGGCTATTGGAGGAGCTAAGATTGTACTTCTAAATAGATTTCTTATGGAAGATGTAGAAAAGATAAAAGAAAAAGTCAATTATGTAGAGCTTTCTTCTGATAAAAAATTTCAAGAGTATTTTATAAAGTTTATGTATTTTGAGGAGGAAGATCAATGCTTGATAAGAGAGGAGAAAGACTAATAATTCCTTTACTTGGTGCTCCAGGAATAAAATTGACTAATACTACTTTAAAAGAAAATTTAATAAATCCAGAAATACAGTTTAAAACTTTGGATATGATTCTTTCAGAGTTTCAACCTGATGGTATATTTACTTTTATGGATTTGACTGTAGAAGTAGAAGCTTTAGGTCTAAAGATTAATTTCCCTGAGAATGAAAATCCTTCTGTTTTAGATCATCCGGTTAAGGATAGAGAAGTTCTTCAAGATATAAAAAGAAGATGGAAGGGTATTTCTGGACGTATGATAACATTTATTAGAGTGGCTGAAAAAATGGCTCAGAATTTCAAGGTAATAAAAGGAGGTTATGTTATAGGTCCTTTTACTTTAACAGGTGAACTTATGGGTGTAAATGATTTAGGTATTAATGTAATAGATGATCCTGATTTTGTAAAGGAATTGCTAGAGTTTTCTGTGAATGTTATCAAAGAGTATGCAAAAGCTTTTTTCGATGCAGGAGTTGATGTGGTAGCGGTATTGGAACCAACTGCAGTTATACTTTCTCCAGCTTATTTTAGGGAATTTTCTTTACCCTATTTCAAGTATCTTGTATCTGAACTTAAAAGACCTCTCATATATCATATTTGTGGTAATACATCTCATCTTATAGAAGATATGGGGAAAAGCGATGCTTATGGGTTAAGTCTTGATAGTTTGGTAGATTTAAAATGGGTTGCTGAAAAAATCCCATCTCATATGTATATTATAGGTAATCTGGATCCTGTCAAAGTTTTTTTACAAGGGAAAAAAGAAGATATAGAGAAGAAGACTATTGAGCTTCTAAATAAAATGAGAGATGTTAAAAATTTTATTTTAAGTTCTGGTTGTGATATACCTGTAGGTACACCTTTGGAAAATATAAAGGTTTTTATGGAGACTGCTAAGAAATATAGATAAAATCAATTTATAATCTTGCAAAACTCCGACGTTTTTGGTATTATATATGGAAAATTTTACCCCTTATTTAAGGAGGTGGTGAAATTGTTATGGATCATGCCTTGCCCGAAAAGGGCGGTTAATATAGGAGAAGTTATAATAGATATTGAGAAAAAGGAGGTAAAAGGATGAAGACAATTGAAGAAATTAATGAGAAGATCCGCCAGGGTAAGGCAGTGGTTGTTACTGCTGAGGAAATGATTGGTATCGTGAAAGAAAAGGGTGTAGAGAGAGCAGCTAAAGAAGTAGATGTTGTAACAACTGGGACTTTTGGAATTATGTGTTCTTCTGGTATATATTTTAACATTGGCCATACAAAACCAAGAATTAAGCTCGGGGGAGGAAAAGTATATCTTAACGGTGTTCCTGCTTATGCTGCTTACGCAGCAGTAGACTTATTCTTAGGTGCAAATGCCTTGCCTGATGATGATCCAAGAAATAAGTATTATCCCGGAGATTTCCCATATGGTGGAGGACACGTAATAGAGGATTTAGTTTCAGGTAAAGAAATTAGAATAACTGCTCAAGCATATGGTACAGATTGTTACCCAAGAAGATTTTTGGATGCTTATATTACAATAAATGACCTTAATGAAGCTGTACTTTTTAATATAAGAAATGCGTATCAAAATTATAATGTGGCTGTAAACTCTTCAAACAGAGTGTTGTATACATACTTAGGTATGTTAAAACCTAAGTTTGGTAATGCAAATTATTCCAGTGCAGGGCAATTATCACCTCTTTTAAATGATCCTTATTATAAGACTATAGGAATCGGAACTCGTATATTTTTGGGTGGTGGTATAGGATATGTGATTTGGCATGGAACTCAACATAATCCTTCTGTAGAGAGGACAGAAAGGGGTATACCAAAAGGTGGAGCAGGTACATTAGCAGTTATTGGTGATCTTAAACAGATGAACGCAAAATGGCTTCGTGGGGTAAGCATGAAAGGATATGGGGTCTCACTGGCAGTAGGCATAGGTGTACCAATTCCTATTTTAGATGAAGAGATGGCTTTTTATACCTCTGTTAGTGATGAGGATATACTGGCGCCAGTAGTAGATTATGCTACAGCTTATCCTAATAGAGAATCTGATGTTATCACTTATGTAAGTTATAAGGAACTTAAAAGTGGTTATATAGAGCTTTTTGGAAAGAAGATACCTACAAGCCCGTTATCAAGTTATCCTAAAGCTAAAGAGATAGCTGAAATACTTAAATCATGGATAAAAGAAGGAAAATTCTTTTTAACTTCTCCTTCTGCCCCACTTCCTGGAGTAGAGTCAGGTATAAAATTTAAACAATTTAGTGGAAAAGAGATTTTAGGGGAGGTGGAGCAGAAGTGAGAACAGAGAGGATAGTATTACATTTTCCAAAGGAACTTGCTGATAAGCCTGTAGTGGTAAATTTGGTGAAAAAATTTAATTTGGATTTTAATATACTTAAGGCTACGATCACTCCAGACGAAGAGGGATTAATGGTTTTAGAGCTTTCGGGAGAAGATGATAATTTTATAAAAGGAATTGAATATTTGAAAGATTTAGGTGTTGAGATTCAGCCTCTTTCTCAAGATGTAGTATGGTTAGAGGATAAATGTGTACATTGTGGATATTGTGTAAGTTATTGTCCAACAAAAGCTCTTTATAGAGAAGGTTATTTTGTCAAGTTTGATTCTCAAAAATGTACAGCTTGTGGAATTTGTGTAGAACTATGTCCATATAATGCTATGGAGATGAAACTCTTTGTTTAGATATATTTAAATGGGGAGAGGATATATTTCTCTCCCCATATTTTATGGATTTTTATGACAAAAGAATATATAGAAAGAAAATATAGAAGGTTAGTGAAAACAGAGGATCTTGTTGGTTTTCCTGTAAAAATTCGGGAAAGTGACCTATTTGTTTTAGCTGAGAAAAACCTTGAAGAAGAAACATTAAAAATTTTATCTTTCTATAGACAACAATTAGAAGATTATATATCAAGAGATCCTTTATTTAGGGTATCCTTAACTCCTTACACTGTGGAAGAGGATGCACCTTTAATAGTTAAACAGATGTCATACTGGACAGGAAAGGCAGGAGTTGGGCCAATGGCTTCTGTAGCAGGAGCTATATCCGAGTTTGTTGGAAAAGATCTTTTAAATTATTCTTCTCAAATAATCATTGAAAATGGTGGAGATATTTTCATTTCTACAAAAAAAGAAAGAAAAGTGTTAATCTTTGCAGGAGAATCTCCCTGGAGTAATAAAATAGGGATACTTATTCCTAAAAATTCGGTATTGGGTATTTGTACATCTTCTGGAACAGTGGGACCTTCTCTTAGTTTTGGCAAAGCTGATGCTGTTGTTATAATATCACATTCTGTTATTTTTGCAGATGCTATGGCTACAGCAGTGGGAAATCTTATTCAAAAGCCTGAAGATATAAATATAGGATTAGAATTTGCTAAAAAATTTCCAGAAGTTCATCAAGTAATAATTATTATAGGAGAGCATTTAGGAGTTTGGGGCAAATATGAATTGATAGATGTTTAATATCTAAACTATTTCCACAGTTACTTGTGTGTTTTTTTCTGGTACATTTATATCCACAATTTTCCCTTTTAAATCTGGATTGCTTATTAGTTCTTCCCATTCTTCTGGAGAGAAATCTATTTTTTCTCCGTATTTTTCTGCATATGAATTAGCAAATTTTAGGCCCCATTTTGCTAAGGATAGTGGGATACTTATGTTTACTATATTATTTCCATTTTCTATTACCTTTAATAGAAGTAACCTTTTGCCTCTATTTTGATTCTCTTCTAATTTTTTTAAGAGTTCTTCTGCTTCTTCTGCTGTAATTCTGCCTTCTTGAACTAATTTCAAAATTTTATATCTTTCTTCTCTCATTTTTATCCTCCTTTTATGATCATATCTTTTAGAATTGTAGATAATCTTTATTCCAAAGTATATGAAAATAAGAGGCCAAAATTTCCATAGATCCTTAAGCAAAGGTATTTGAAAATTTTGGGCAATAAGAGAGATACCAATAATTAGAAAAGCTATCCCCAAAAAATATTTATTAAACATCTTTATCCTCCTCTAAAGCCTTTAAAGCCTCTTGAACTGTAATTTCTCCTTTTTCTAATTTATCAATGATCCATCTTATTTTATCTTTTGGCTCTTCCTCAGATAAAAGTCCTAAATTTTTTAAAATATTATCCAATTTACTTCTCACCGTAGGGTAAGAAATTTTAAGAATTCTTTCCATTTCTCTTACATTTCCTCTTGTTTTTAGAAAGAGCTCTAAGAATTCCATTTCTTCTTTGCTTAGACTTGCTAATCTGCTAACCCAAAATTCTCCCTCAATAGTTATCTTACAATCAGGACATTCAAGTTTCCTGATAATCATTTCTTTACCACATATAGGACATTTTGGTAAATTGTGAGACATCCTTTCCTCCTTTAAAAATTTACAAATAAATTTTATAATTTTCAATTATAAAAATCAACATTTTGAATAAAGGATTTTTACTATGGTAAAAAGTTTACTCTGAGCGTAATGCTTGTATTGGATCCAAATTGGCAGCACGCATAGCAGGTAACACTCCAAATATAAGTCCTATAAAAAGAGAGAAAAAGAAACCAAGTAGTACTGTGGTTATATTAAAAGAATATGGTATTTCGAAATTTTTCAATATTTCTCCAGTGATTATGGATAAAATGATTCCTAAAAATCCACCTATTATTCCTAAAAAAGATGATTCAGTAAGAAATTGAATTAAAATATCTTTTCTTCTGGCTCCTATGGCTTTTCTTATACCAATCTCTTTATACCTTTCTGTAACAGAGACCAGCATTATATTCATTATTCCAATACCTCCTACAATAAGTGATATACTTGCTATTCCTGCTAATGTTAAAGTCAATATATTTAATATTTCATTCATAGCAGATAAAAGATCTTCTTGTTTTGCAACAATGAAATTTAATTTTCCTCTGATTTGCTTTAGTATAAATATGAGCTTTTGTTTATAAATATCAATATTTTTTGAATCTTTTACTTGAGCAATAATAATATTAAGATTTTGATCTCCTTTTAAGATAAAGGCGGTAGTAATAGGTATTATGATTCTGGAATCTAAATCACCTAAATTTTGACTGTATCCCCTTTCTTTGAGAACCCCTATAACTCTAAAATTATAACTACCTATTTTAATTATTTTGTTCAGTGATTCTTGAAGTTGAGATGCAATATTTTGGGCAATCTTAGGTCCTATGATACATACTTTCTCCTTTGAAGATATTTCATACTCTGAAAAGAATCTTCCATAGGTAATTCCATCTTTATTGATGATTAATCCATTGCTATCAGTACCATAAATAGTAGCATTAATAGGAAAAATTTTGTATTTCACTTCTAAGTAAGAGGTCACCATAGATGAGAATATAATTTCATCTTTAAATACTCTTCTTAGAGATAGTAAGTCATTATACTTAAAGAGCTGAGGAATAACTCCTCTTTGATTTCTAAAATTCTGATTTCTGATGGAATTAAATGTTCCTTCTGTTTCTACCGATGTAGGAAAGATTAATAGGGTATTTCCACCTAAATTTTCAATTATTTGAAGAGTCTGGTTTTTAGCACCTTCTCCTATAGAAATAAGGAGAACTACAGAAAATACACCAATAATAATCCCTAAGATGGTTAAAAAAGATCTTAACTTATTACTTTTAAGAGTAAAAATAGCTATCTTTAGGTTTTCATAAAATTTTGTGTTCATTTTAGTTTTCTTTATATATTTTTATTTTGGAGTTATCAGAGATTTTATCAAGAGGAGATAAGATTACTAAATCTCCTTCTTTTAGTCCTCCTTTTATTTCCACATAATCAGTATTCATATCTCCTATTACAACTTCTTTTCTTTTTGCTCTTCCATTTTCTACAGTGTAGACATAGGTTTTGCCTTCTTTAAAGGAGATAGTACTTAAAGGTATAACAATAACATTTTTCTTTACTCCTATATTTATGGTAGCAGAAATACTCATACCTTCTACTACTTTATTTCCAAGTTGGGGAATATTCACAGAAACATCATAAGAGTAAGAACCATCTTTATTTAACGAAGGAATCATGTTTATGGATGTTATTTTTCCTCTCCATGGGTTTTCTTCCAAAGCGTCTACATATATTTCTACATCTTGACCTTCTTTTATTTTTAAAATATTGTTTTCATCTACTTTTAGTAAACCAACCAAAGAAGTAGGATCAATTATAGTAATTATGGAGTTACTATTTGAAATATTAAGGTTGAATAAGGATAATAGACTGGAGAGATTTCCTAAGAAATTTGTAGCAGGGACTTGTTCTTGAGATTTTATGGTTTCTCCAGGAGTAATATTTACTTTGGCGATAATACCAGATATTGGGGCTTTTACTATTCGTTCTTCATAAAGGTTTTTTAAAGAATCATAATAGTTTTCTAAGGTCTTTAATTGATCTTGTGAGAAATAAGGAGTATTACTTTGTTGAAATCCTATGCCTCTTAATGCGTTGTTTATTTTCAAAAGATCGATCATATTTTTTATTTGGTCCATCTGTTTTTTTAATTCTTGAGCATCTATTGTAGCTAGTATATCTCCTTTCTTAACTTTGTTTCCTGGTTTTACTCTAACTTCTTTTACTACTCCGGATATTTTAGGATATATGTCTATTTTTCTTGAAAAAACTAAAATACCACTTACGCTTATAGATAAGGGTAAATCTCTTCTTGAGAGCCTTAATACTTCTACATCTACAGGTCTATTAGTTATTTGAAAATATGCAAAAAGAGCTATAGCGATTCCTAATAGTAATATAGTTATATATACTTTTCTCATTTGCCTGATACCTCGTTTAATTTGTCAAGAGTAATTTTTAAGAACTCCAAATAACCTTTTGTCCATCCTGCAAAATTTTCTAAATTATGAAGGATAATTTTATCATACTCTTCTCTTAATTGAGAAGGTTTACTAAATAATTCTTTTGGGGCTTTATAATTTTTATTGTCATTTATTCTAGGAAAATATTTAGATTGAATCTCCCATAATTTTCCTGCATCTTTTCTTGCTTCCCATGCTGCTTTAATTCCTGCTTCTTCAGGATTATCTACCTTGTGAGGTTGTGCCTTTTTAATGGTTTGAATATATATAGGATTTTTATTTATTATTTGCCATTCTTGGTAATCTTCTAAAGTATAATGATGATTTTCTCCCTGGGCAATGAGTTTTTCAAGATTAAAAATATTAACAATAGCATTTCCCAGAGGCATGGGATAGGCGTGAAAAGGCTGTGTAAGGTCCTGAAGGTAGTGGAGGCTATAAGCAAAGAAACGGAAACCCCAATAATAATCATTCTTTTGGAAGGCCTCTTTGGCTAAGTTCCAAAAATGGATTATTCTTTTGGGGGCTTCGCCTAATTTAAGGGTTCCACCAAAAAGTATATAATATTGATGTCTCCAACCTGAGCTTCCTCCCGTAAGTTTTTGCATAGAGTTAAGATTTATGTTTTCATCCATTCCCATATCTGGTTCAGTTACATATCTTGTGATTATTGTTATGGCATCTATCTTATCACCTATTTTTTCTCCACGATAGGGAATAATATATGATGGATTGTATGGGGATGTATCATGATAGGTATAAGCTGTTACGGTTATGTCCCTATATTTTTTTAGCCAATCTAAATCTTTCAGTATGATTTCTGTCATTTCTCTATGGGCAGACCAAGAAAGAGCTGGGGAGAGAAAAAGTATTATTAAGAAAATGCTTAAAGTTACTTTTTTCCACATGTTGGATTATCCTCCTTTTATTTTAGATAACTCTTTTCCCTGAAATCTTATCAAACACATAAATTCTATTTGGAAGGGAAAATGATATAGTTTCTCCTACATGAAATCTTGTACTTTCCTTTATTTCTATTTTTATGATCTTCTTTTCTTCGGTTTCAACATTTAGGATTCTTAAATTATCTGAGGGAGTTCCATCAATAAAAAAGATTTCTCCTCTAAAAATTCCTTCGGAAGTAATTTTTATATCCCTTGCATGAAAACCTATAAGGTATTCTCCGTCTCTTATAGTATATCTGATAGGAATATTTTTTGAACCTATGATAATGTGAGAATTTATAATCTTTGCTTCTATAAGATTCATTGGAGGTTTCCCTACAAAAGAAGCCACAAAAGAATTTTTAGGATCTTCTATTAATTTATCATAAGTACCAACCTGTAATATTTTCCCTTCATTCATTACTGCTATTATATCTCCCATACTTGTTGCTTCTATTTGATCGTGGGTGACATATACTGATGTAACTTGAAATCTTAAAAGGAGCTTTTTTATTTGTACTCTTGTTATAGCCCTTAATCTTGCATCTAAATTAGATAAGGGTTCGTCAAATAACATAACTGAAGGATTTCTAATTATACATCTTCCTATTGCTACTCTTTGTTTTTCTCCTCCTGAAAGTTGTTTTGGTTTTTTATTTAGTAAGTATTGAAAATCAACTCCTAATATATCTGCTGTTTCTTTAATTTTTTCATCAATTACTTTTTCGGGGGTTTTTTTAATCCAAAATGGAAATGCTAAATTACCTCTTGCTTCGTAGTGAGGATAAAGGGCATAGTTTTGGAAAACCATTCCAATTTTTCTTTCAGCGGGTGAGAGATCATTGACTTTTTGTTGATTAAAATAAATATCTCCACTATCTGGGTTTTCTAAACCTGCTATTACTTTTAATAAAGTAGTTTTACCACATCCAGATGGTCCTACTACAGCTAAGGTTTTCCCTTCAGGAATTTCTAAATTAATATTCTCTAAGGCATTTGTAAATTTTTTCTCTTTTAATAAGCCTTCCTCTTTATAAGTTTTATATATATTTTCAAGAGTTATTTTTATTCCCATATTTATATTTCAAAGGTTTGTGGATCAATTTTTATGTTTATCTGAAGGTTTTTATATACTCTCCTATGTACTAATGTTCTTTCTCCCTTAATATCTTCATATTGTTCTAAGGAAACAGGTAAAAATAAATTTTTTTCTATATATATCCTTTGGAAAGAATAATTATATAATTTATCTCTACTACTTCCTATTTCTATTATGTAACAATTATAGTTTAAAAAAACAGTTTCCTTTATTCCAGTTGGGTTATTGGTAGTTAATAAGTCTATAATATAATCAAAAGTGAGGTCAGGTATTTGCCCTTTTCTAATGGATACTACCAAGGGATCATCTACGTTTAAAGATAAGGGAATAAAGCTTAATAATCCGCCCTTTTTATATCTTACTTTACCTGTTTGATATACCATTATTGTACTCTTATCTTTTCCCTCTAGTACTTCCAACCTTATTTTATCTGGTTTCTGGTAATAAAATTTATATGTAATATATTCTTCGTTATTCCCTAGTCTATTATAAACTTCAAGAATACTATAAAGAGTGGATACTTTATTATTAGCTTCTTGGGTTTTTCTTATTACTTCTTCAATAGATATACCTAAGGATAAGGATATGCTTAGTAAAATAAATAATAAAACTAATATAAAATGATGTTTAATTTTCTTCTGATAATTTGATGGTTTCATATTCACCTGTTGTAGTATAAACATCTTTTCCAAAATAGAGAAGGGCTTTGTACTTTGAAGGATCATAAATGGTTTCAAAATATTCTTCTAAGGCTTCAGAGTAAATTACTTTACCTATTACTATGTGATGATCAGCCTTAAGTTCTACAATATCTTCTAAAGAACATTCTATATGTGCGGTACATTCCTTGATTAGGGGAGCAGTTATTTTATGGGCAGGTATGGGAGTAAGGTTAGCCTTTTTAAATTTATCTGTATTTCTACCACTAAATCTTCCACATATAAAAACTGATTTTCTTAAAGAATAATCAGGAATGTTTATTGCAAAGTTTTTTGTTTCTTTAATAAGGGCATAGGTATATCTCTCTGGTCTAAGACTTACAGCAATAAGAGGTGGGTTTATACTTACTGGTATGATCCAAGAAATAGTCATAACATTAGGCTTTTGATTTTTGCTAATACTTGTGATAAGAAGAGCAGGCAGGGGATGTAATAGATAGGTAAAGGTATTTCTTATTTCTTTATACACAATATCACTCCTCATCTTATATTTTTAATATCCATTCAAAATCGTAATTTTTAGATGAAAATACTCCATTTTTATATTCAAGTTTCTCGGTTTCTAAAAAGACTAACATTTGGCTACCAAACTTATTTATATCCTTGGCTTTTGCAAACTCTTTTAGAGAAGATAGAGTAAATGTGATAAAAAGGGTTTTAGAATCATATATATTTTTCTCATCTTCTGTATATAGGATTATGTTGATATTTGTTTTATCAGGAAGCTCTGAACTATTTAAAGCAAAGACCAAATTTTTAAGAATTCTATTTATCATGGAAGGATAAGGATTACCTTTTTGGGAAAGTTTTGTATAAAAAGATAGGTTTAAACCAATCGCAGGATGATATATGGGAATACTCATTTTAAAAGAATCATCAAGCCCTTTTAAATCTTTTTCTAAATTGGATTTTACAAGATTGTTAAATGTTAATACATGAAGGGTAAATATAGTAACTGGTTTTTTCACAATATTTTTTTGAGTGGGGGTTTGAGTATTTTGGGCAAAGCTTAAATTTATGATTAAAATTACAATAAGAATCAAAGTTATAATTTTTTTCATTTTATTATTTCCTCCTTAAAGGATTTTATTTTCTCTTATTATATAATAATTCTTATGGATAACCAATTTAGTGATAAGAAAATTTATATTCTCCCTTCTAAAAAGAAGCAAGAATTTCTTAAACGTATAGAGAAGGACCTAAATGATGAACAGAAAAAAGTAGTTTTAGAAGCAGATGGTCCTTCCTTGGTTATTGCTGGACCTGGATCAGGAAAGACTCGTACAGTTATCTATAGAGTAGGATATCTTATTGCTTTAGGTTATTCTCCTAAGAATATTATGCTTTTAACTTTCACCAACCATGCCGCTAAAAACATGATAAACAGGGCTTCTGCTTTAATAGGAGAAAAGGCTGAAGATATATGGGGAGGTACATTTCATCATGTGGGAAATAGAATTTTAAGAATATTTGGAAAGGAAATTGGAATGAGGGTAGATTATAACATATTGGATAGAGAGGATTCAGCAGATCTTATTGATGAATGTTTAGAGGAGCGGAGGGAGGAAGAATTAGGTAAAAATTTAGTTTTGGAAATATTTAGTTATAAGGTGAACACTGGGAAAAATTGGGATGAGGTTTTGAAAATAAAGGCTCCTCATATTATAGAAAAGGTAGATTTAATTGAGAGGGTTTTTAAAAGATATGAAGAGAGGAAAAAAGAGCTAAATCTTGTAGATTATGATGATCTACTTATGTTTTGGTATAAGCTTCTTATGGAAAAAGAGAAGGTAAAAAAAATCTTAAATGATAAATTTATCTGGCTTTTAGTAGATGAATATCAGGATACAAATTGGCTTCAAGGAGAAATTGTAAGACTTATGAGAGAAGAAAATAAAAATGTATTGGTAGTTGGAGATGATGCTCAAAGTATATATTCCTTTAGAGGGGCCACTATTGATAATATATTGAATTTTCCTAATATATTTTTAGGAACGAAGATTTTTTATTTAGAATATAACTATAGAAGTACACCCGAGATAATAGCTTTGGCTAATGAGATTATTAAGAGAAATGTAAATCAGTATCCTAAGACTATAAGACCCGTATTAAAAAGTGGATCTAAACCCAAATTAGTATGGGTAAGAGATGATGAAGAAGAAGCTCAATTTGTGGCAGAGATCATTAAAAATATGCATCAGGAAGGTATTAAATATAAGAATATGGGAGTACTTTTTAGGTCTAACTATCATTCTATGATTTTACAAATGGAGCTTACTACTCAAGGTATCCCATATGAGGTAAGAGGAGGTTTAAGATTTTTTGAACAAGCTCATATAAAAGATATGCTTTCCATATTAAAAATTCTATATAATCCCCAAGATGAACTTTCTGCCCAGAGATTTTTTAAATTGTTTCCAGGAATTGGTAGAGCTTATGCAAAAAAATTTGCTTCTATTTTGAGAGAAACAAGAGATTTTGAAAGGATATTTCAGATCTCAGTAAGTGGTAGAACTTTAGATGGTTTAAGAAGGATAAGAGATTTATGGGATAAGATTAAGAATATCCCTTTAGATAGATTTTCAGATATTCTATTTGTTTTTTATAACGAAGAGTACAGAAATTATTTGGAAACTAAATATCCTGATTTTAAAGATAGAGAAAAGGATATTGTTCAACTTATTAATTTTTCTCAAAAATATAAGAATTTAGGCGATTTTTTAAGCGAACTTACCTTATATACCTATGCAGGAGAAAAATTAATAGAAGAAGAGGGAGAAGAAAAGGACTATGTGGTTTTATCTACTATTCATCAGGCAAAGGGTTTAGAATGGGATGTGGTTTTTATTCTCCGTTTAGTACAAGGAGAATTTCCTTCTTATAAAAGTATGGATAATTTAGAAGAAGAAAGGAGACTTTTTTATGTGGCAGTAACAAGAGCCAAAAGAGAACTTTTTGTTATTACTCACATAATGAAAAGATTAAAGGATATGAATATATTTAATAAGCCTTCCATATTTATCGAAGAGCTCCCTAAAGAGGAGCTCTTCGAAGAGTGGGTTGTTAAGAAAGAATGATTAACTTTTATCGATTTTTTAAAATTTCATTTGCTTGTTCTGCAAATATAAAATCTACCACCTCTACATCTACATTTTTTACACCTTCTATTTCTTTAATGACTTTTTTGATGGATAGAGCAAGTTGAATACCCAAAGGGCAAAAAGGAGTTGTGGGTCTAAATACAACTTTCACATTTCCATCATTGTCTACTTCCAGTTTATCGATGGTATTAAGTGTTACTAAATCCATACCTACCTCGGGATCTATAATTTCTCTAAGTCTGTTTTCTATTTGCTCTTTTAAATTCATACCTTTCACCTCGTAATATTTTTTTTATTATAATATACTTGGTATAATAAGGTAAAATTAAAATTAAGTTAATTAAATTAAAGATTTATAGGAGGTATTATGAAGAAGATTCTAATAGTGGAAGATGAAGAAAATGTTAGAAGCCTTATCAGAGAAACCTTGGATTTTTTAAAAAAATATGAGATACACGAAGCTGGGACAGGGAGGGAAGCATTAGAGAAAATAAGAGAAGTACAACCCGATTTAGTAATTCTTGATATAATGCTTCCTGATATTGATGGTTATAGTATATGCGAACAAATAAAAGGTGATCCTTCTATGAATACCATGGTACTTATGCTTACAGCAAGGTCCAGCGAATTAGATAAAAAAGTAGGTTATAGTATGGGGGCAGATGAGTATATGACTAAACCTTTTGGTCTTGCGGATTTGATTTCTAAGGTAGAACTACTTTTAGGGGCATAGAAATTTTATGAAAGTTTACTATAATCAAAAGAGAGAAAACTTTTTATCTTTATTTAGAGGCTTAATTCTTTTTGTAGCTCTTCTTCTTGTAAAGTTTGATATTGTGCCTCCTACAGATGTAAGAGTATTTAATATTTTTCTCATTATTTCGTCCATCTATATATTATTTACTACTATTTTCCCTGTACATAAATATCCCTTTTTTTATAAGCATGAAATATTTGCCTCTATAGATGTTATATTAGTATCAATTCTGGTATATTTGACTGGGGGTATAAGCAGTGATTTATACTTATTCTTGGTTTTTCCAGTGGTAGCAGCAGCCTTTAGATATGATTTTAGGACTGCAATTCTTTCTGCTTTTTTAGTTACTCTTGTTTTTATTCTTTTTGGAATAATTCAGGGAATAAATGTAGTCTTAAGTTCTGCCTATATCAGAATTTTAGAACTTGGAATTATGGCTATCGTTTTGGCTCTGTTTTTAAATTATATTGGGAGAGAAAGTTTAAAACTCGAACAGAAAATAAATGAAATGAAGATATTCTCTGATATAACTAAAGCTGTAAATTCATCCTTGGATACTAAAGAGGTTTTAGGACTTATTTTAGATTCTGCTGTTAAATTACTTGATGCTGATGGTGGAACCATCTTTCTTAAAGATAAAGAGACAGGGGATTTAATCTTTGAAAAGGCTATAGGAGAAAAGGGAGATTTATTAGAAGGTAAAAAGCTTGCAAAGGGAGAAGGAATAGTTAGTTGGGTTGTGGAGACAGGAAATCCTGCTATTGTAAATAATCCATCTAAAGATAAAAGGTTTAGTCAATATTATGACTATATATCAGGTTTCAAAACAGGTTCTATTTTATGTGTACCTCTTAAAGTTGGAGATGAAGTATTGGGAGCAATAGAAGTAGTTAATAGTACAAGGAATAAGAAATTTTCTAATTATGAATTAGAGATGCTTATTAATTTATCTTATGAAACTTCTATAGCTTTGCATAAGGCAATTCTTTACAGTAATGTGAATTTGGAAAGAGAAAAGATGAAAAAGATTCTTGAAAATGTTGGTGATGGACTAATAATTCTGGATGGGCGAAAAAGATTAAGTATGTGGAATAATGTAGCAAATAATTTCTTTAATATTACACAGGGAGATATTCAGAAAAGATGTACAGAAGTCTTAAAATGTAGAAATGCAAATGGAGAGTTGATGTGTTCTGAGTGTCCCCTTGATAAAATGGTTTTTCAGGGATTATCCTTACTTCAATATGAAATGAAAACTTGGAATGGGCAGAAAGAATATATTCTTGGATGTAACCTTTCTGGTATATGGGAAGGAAGAAAAGTAACTAATTTTATTTTAGCTCTTAGAGATATCAGTTTGATAAAAGAATTGGATAGAATGAAGTCAGAATTTGTAGCTAATGTTTCTCATGAGTTGAAGACTCCATTAACTGCAATAAAGGGTTATAGTGAGCTTTTAATGAAAATGAATCTCCCTCCAGAGAAAATAAAAAATTATCATCAGATCATATACAAGGAGGCAGAAAGGCTTACTCAACTTATAAATGATCTTCTGGATGTATCAAGAATTGAATCAGGAAGAATAGAACTTAGAAAAGATATGGTAGAGTTGAGAAGAATAATTAGAGAAAGAGCTTCTTTTTTTCAAACTCAAACTTCAAAGCACAAAATAATTTTGCAATTCCCAGAATATCCCACTCTTCTTTTAGGTGATTCAGCAAGACTTACACAGGTATTTCATAATCTTTTAGATAATGCTATAAAGTATTCTCCAAATGGAGGAAATGTATGGGTGAGAGTTACTGATAAAATGGAGGATATAATTATAGAGGTGCAAGATCAAGGAGTAGGAATACCTCCAGAGCATCTTCCCCATATATTTGATAGATTTTATCGGGTAGACAGTTCATTGAGAAAATCAACAAGTGGTACTGGTTTGGGGCTTTCAATAGTTAAGAGTATAGTAGAAGCCCATAATGGTAAAATATCTGTTAGTAGTAAGGTAGGAGAAGGTACTACCTTTACAATAAAATTGCCTCGAAGATATTCTTTAGTAGATCCTTTAACGGGAACGCTTTCTCTTCCTTACTTTTTCCCTATCCTTTGGAGAGAACTTTATAGAGAAAAATCATCTTTTGCCTTTGGTAAAATTGCTTATGAATTTGAAGGTCTTGTTTCGGAGAATTTAAGAAGATCCTCTATTTTTAATCTGGCATCATTAATAAAGGATAAATTAAGACCCAATGATCTTATAGGTCATGGTTTTGATAGATTTTATGTCTTTACCCGTTCTGTTATGGATATTGAAGAAAAAGTCTCCCATATCTCTTTGGGAGATATGGGAGCTATAAGATTGAAATTTAATTTTATTTCATCCACAAGTAAAACTATTGAAGAGGTAGTTAAATTAATAAATGAAGATTTTTAACGAGACTCCCATGTTGATATACTGTAATTAGGTGCTTCTTTTGTTATTATTACATCATGAGGATGGCTTTCTCTAAGTCCAGCATTAGTTATTTTTATAAATTTAGTTTTTGTTCTTAACTCTTCTAAATTTCTAACACCACAATACCCCATACCTGATTTAAGCCCACCTACAAGTTGGAAAATAACTTCTGAAACTGGTCCTCTATATGGTACTCGTCCCTCAATACCTTCTGGTACAAGTTTTTCTGAATTTTCTTGGAAATATCTATCTTTACTTCCTTCTTTCATTGCTGAGAGTGAGCCCATGCCTCTATATACTTTAAAGCTTCTACCTTGATATATCTCAATTTCTCCAGGGCTTTCTTCAGTACCAGCAAGTAGGCTTCCTAACATAACTGCATGAGCTCCAGCTGCTATTGCTTTTGTAATATCTCCAGAAAATTTTATTCCTCCGTCTGCAATTATTGGCACGTTATATTTTTTGGCCTCCTCAGCACATTCCCATATAGCTGTGAATTGTGGTACTCCTATACCTGCCACAACTCGAGTAGTACAAATGGACCCAGGTCCTATACCCACTTTAACTGCATCTGTTCCTGCTTCTATTAATGCTTTTGTACCTTCTGCTGTTGCCACGTTACCTGCAATTATTACTATATTGTCTTTAAATAATTTTTTTAATTCTTTAACAGTTTCTAATACTTTTTTATGATGTCCATGGGCCGTATCAACTACAATAACATCTACTTCAGCTTCCACTAATGCTTTTGCTCTTTCAATAGCCTCTGAGCCTACCCCTATAGCAGCACCAGCCAAAAGCCTACCTTTACTATCTTTTGCTGCATTAGGATATTGTTTCATTTTTTGGATGTCCTTTATTGTAATAAGACCCTTTAATTTATAATCTTTATCTACAATAGGAAGTTTTTCAATTTTATATCTTTGTAGAATTTCTTGGGCATCCTTAATAGTTACACCAACTTGAGCAACTATAAGATTTTCTTTTGTCATTACTTCGTATATTTTTTTGTTCATATCAGTTTCAAATCTTAGATCTCTATTAGTAACTATCCCTACAAGCTTACCATTTTTTTCTACAACAGGTAATCCTGAAATGTGGTATTTTGCCATGATATTTAAGGCATCACCGACAGTTTGATCTGGATATAGGAATATGGGATCTGTAATCATACCATGTTCTGATCTTTTTACCTTGTCTACCTCCTCTGCTTGTTTTTCAATGGAAAGATTTCTATGAATAATCCCTAAGCCTCCCTCTCTTGCCATGGCAATAGCCATTCTTGCTTCTGTTACTGTGTCCATTGCGGCACTTAATATGGGTATATTTAGATGAATCTTTTCAGTAATATATGTATCGACACTTACTTCTTTTGGGGTTACTTCACTGTATGCTGGTACTAATAGTATATCATCAAAAGTTAGAGCTTCTCCTAAGAATCTTTCATTAAAATTCATAACCTTTTTAGCCTCCTTCTCGGTTGGAAAGTTTTCAATTATTTTATTTAAGGGAGATTTAAAAGTCAAATTTAAATTTGTAAAATAAGAAATATATGGAATATAAATTATTTTTCTATGACTCTAAGGAAAACAAATATAGTATAAATGCTCTTCTTGGAGCAGTAGAAGGGGATAAAGAGCTAAAAGAACTTCCAATATTATTTTTTGAAAAAATAGATGATTTATTTTTCGAAAGAGATTTAAGAAATAGTATTTTATGTTTTTCCTTTTTTACTACTCAATTTTTTGAAATAAAAGATATATTAGGAAAGCTCAGGGAACTTAAAAAGAGTAATGAGAATCTTTATTTTATGGCAGGTGGACCTCATCCATCGGGAGATCCCCAGGAAGTATTAGATATGGGATTTGATATTGTGGTAAAGGGAGAGGGAGAAAGAATATTTCCAAACTTAATAAAAGAGATAGTTAGTGGTAAAAAAATTTTTGGAATATTTCATGATAAAAAGAAAATTGATTTAAATGATTACTTCCCTTTCTCAAAAAAATTTGGTAGGTTTGGGCCTATTGAAATAAGCAGAGGTTGTCCTTTTGGGTGCTACTTTTGTCAGACACCAAGAATTTTTGGTGGAATTATGAGGCATAGGAGTATAGAAAAAATAGTGGAAATTGTGGAAGTTATGGTAAAAAGAAATTTAAAAGATATAAGATTTATTACACCTAATGCTTTTGCTTATGGATCTTCTGATAGTATGACAATAAATCTTAAAAAATTAGAAGAATTACTTATTGAAATTAGAAAAATTATTGGAAAAGAAGGAAGAATATTTTTTGGATCTTTCCCTTCAGAAGTAAGACCAGAACATGTTTTACCTGAAACTGTAGAGCTGATAAAGTTATATGCTAATAATGACAATATCGTAATAGGAGCTCAATCTGGTAGTCAGAGGATTTTAGATTTAGCTCATAGAAGGCATAAAGTAGAAGATGTTTATAGAGCTGTAGAAACTGCTACTTACTATGGTCTCAAGGTGAATGTGGATTTCATATTTGGATTACCTTATGAAAATGAGGATGATATAAACCAGACAGTCAAAATGATAGAAGATTTAGTAAAAATGGGAGCAAAGATTCATGCTCATACCTTTATGCCTCTTCCCGGAACTCCTTTTGAGAATTTTCCTCCAGGTAAATTTGATAAGTATATGAGGAAAGTTATAAATAAACTTCTTCCAAAAGGTGTAGTTTTTGGAAATTTTAGAGAACAAGAGGAAATAGCTTGGAAATTATACAATTATTTTTCTTCTAAAGAAGCATAGAATACTGCTATTATTATTAAACCTATTCCTATAAGTTTATATAGATTTATAGTTTCTTTTAAAAAGATGACTGAGAAAACTGTTGCTATTACTGTTTCACCTATTAATACTATAGAGGTAAAGGTAGGAGATAAAATTCTAATAGCATAATTGGTAGAAGAATGACCTATTAACTGTGGTATTAGGGCAAGGAGCAAAAAATTTAGATATGTATAGGCAGAGTATCCTACTAAAGGTATTTTTAAGAGGATAGTAATTAAAAGTAAGCATATCCCTGCAATAGAATATACATAGGTAATATATGAGATGAAGGATATTTCTTTTGAGAGATATCTACCTGTGTATATATAAATGGCAAAGGTTATAGCACCTATAATGGATAATATTTCACCTTTTCCTATTTGGACTTTTAAATCATTGTTATAGGTTATAAGAAACACACCTATAAGGGCTACTAATACTGAAAGGTAGAATTTTTTTGATGGTATTTTTTTCTCTATAATTGATACTAATATAGATATAAATATAGGACTTGTATTTACAAGTACAACAGCATTAGCCACAGAAGTTAGAAAAAGAGCAGAGATCCATGTGTAAAAATGAATGCTTAAGGATAATCCTGCAAAAGTTAACAATATATTGTTAAATATCTTAGAGCATGTTTTTACTTTCTTGTAATTCATTAAGGAAAGAATAAGAGATGATATTAATAAACGGTATGATGCTATAACAAGGGGAGGAGCTTTTGTCAGCTTAATAATAATGGAAGCTGAAGCCATAGCTGATATGCCAATTAAAAGGAAGATATATGCTTTTTCCTTTTGAGTTTTGGTTTTTAACATTGAAGTATTATTCTATTTCCAAGCTTAGATCTAAGCTTTTCACTGAATGAGTTAGTTTTCCCATAGATATAAAGTCCACACCTAATTTAGCAATAGATTCTAAATTTTCTATGGATATTCCTCCTGAAACCTCTATTAATGCTTTTCCTTTTGCTATTTTTACACATTCCTCTATAGTTTTTAAATCCATATTATCCAACAATACCATATCTACATTATTTTCTAATGCTTCTTTTAGTTCCTCAATATTTTTTACTTCTACTTCTATTTTATATATATGAGATAGGTTTTTCCTAATTCTTTTAATTGCTTCAGTGATGCTTCCTGCAAATTTTATATGATTATCTTTTATTAATACCATATCGTATAGTGCAAATCTGTGATTTTCTCCTCCACCAACCTTTACTGCATATTTTTCAAGAATTCTTAAAAGTGGAGTAGTTTTTCTTGTGTCTAAAATTTTAACATTGTATGGACTTACTATATCAATGCATTTTCTTGTATAGGTTGCAATGCCAGATAGTCTTTGTAAAAAGTTAAGAGCTGTTCTTTCTCCTGAAAGTATAGCTCTTGTTTTTCCATATATTTCAAGTATTATGTCTCCTCTTCTAATGGAATCACCATCTTTACAATTTTCATTGAATTTTACATCTGCATCAAGATATTTAAAAACTTCTTTTGCTACAGGTATACCAGCAATAATACCGTTATCTTTTGACAAAATAATAGCCTTTGATCTCATATCTTCTGGAACGATACTATCGGTTGTAATATCTCCTGTACCAATATCTTCAATTAAAGCTTCTTCAATGATCTTTTTTAAAAGATGGTGGGGAATTGACATCACGATATATTACCTCCTTATCTTTTTCCCAAATTATATGTTTTTTCCATTCTTTTTTTGAGGTAGGAAAATCTATTCTAAAATGGGCACCACGACTTTCCTTTCTTAGAATAGCTGATCTTATCATCAATAAAGAAAGGGTTAACATATTTTTGTATTCAAAAAAGTTTCTATTTTTCAAATATACTCCGTTTATCTCTTCCATTAAATCAATTATTTCTCTTTCACTTTCTTTTAATTTACTTTCTTCCCTTATAATTCCTACTTTATCCCACATAAGAGTTTTTAATTTTTGTATTCTCTCCTTTAAAAATTTGTCATTTTCAATTTCTTTTAAATTTAGGTTTTCATCATATTCTGAGATCAAAGATGGGTTATCATTTAATATAGCATCAATACATCTCTTACCAAAAACAAGCCCTTCCAGTAGAGAATTACTAGCAAGTCTATTAGCTCCATGCAGTCCTGTACAAGCTACTTCTCCACAAGCATATAAATTTCTTATGGATGTTCTTCCATATTCATCAGTTTCTATTCCCCCCATAAAATAGTGGGCAGCAGGTGATATAGGGACAAGGTCTTTTGTTATGTCTATTCCATATTCCAAGCATTTTTTGTATATATTAGGAAATCTTCTCTTTATTTTGTTTTCTCCGATTGGTCTTAAATCAAGATATACATCTTTTTGCGTTTCTAATATTTCAAAGTATATAGCCCTTGTGACTATGTCTCTTGGGGCTAATTCTCCCAAAGGATGATAATTAAGCATAAACCTCTCTCCATAGGAGTTTATAAGTCTTCCTCCTTCGCCTCTTACTGCTTCGGAGATAAGGAATCTTTGGGGAGCATCTATTTTTAAGGCTGTTGGGTGAAACTGGAAAAATTCAAGATCCATAATTCTTGCTCCCGCCCTAAAAGCAGATACTATACCATCTCCTGTGGCAATGAGAGGATTAGTGGTATGAAGGTATAACTGGCCTGCTCCACCAGTAGCTAATATAATATAACTGCTAAGATATATTGAAATTTTGTTTGTTTTTGAATCAAGAAAGATACATCCATAAGCTTGATTATCAAGGGTAAGTATATCAATAAGCATATGATTATCAAATAATCTAATATTCTCCTTATCTTTAATTTTTTTAATTAGAGTACAAGCCACTTCGTATCCTGTAGCATCTCCATGGGCATGGATTATTCTCTTTCTACTATGGGCAGCCTCCTTTGTAAAGGAAAGCCCATTTTTTTTATCAAAATTCACACCTAATTTTATTAAATCTCTAACCCTATCAATTCCTTCTTCCACAACAATTCTTACTATTTTTTCCTCATTAAAATCTGCCCCAGCTAAAATAGTATCTTTGAAGTGTAATTCGGGAGAATCATCAGGAGCTAATGCTACTGCAATTCCTCCTTGGGCATAATAAGTATTACTTTCCTCTATTTTGTCTTTTGTAAAAAGGCCGACTTTAAATTGAGGGGGAGTATAGTAGGCTGAAATTAAGCCTGCTATTCCACTTCCAACAATTATTATGTCAAATTTTTCTAATGTACTTTTTGATTTGAAATTAGCAATATATCTATCTATCATAAGGATAGCATTCTCATGATTGGTATTAATGCTTTTTCTCTTATATGATCTGGTACCTTTACTTGTGGAGATAAATCTTCCAAAGACCATAATATTTTTTCTAATGTGATTTTTTTCATGTTAGCACATACTGCAAGTGGGGATGCCAGGAAGAATTCTTTATTGGGAACTTCCTTTCTTAGTCTGTGTAGTAATCCTGCTTCGGTCCCTATTATGTATCTATGATGGTTATCTTCTTTTACGTATTTGATAATTCCACTTGTACTTGCTACTTTATCAGCTAAGTCTAATACCTCTTTTCTGCATTCTGGATGTACTACTATTTTGGCATCTTTATGTTTTTCTTTAAGTTCCAATATATTTTGAGGAAGAATTCTTTGATGGGTAGGGCAAAATCCATCCCAAATTATCATTTCTTTCTTAGTATGCTTACTTACATAATAGCCTAAATTTCGGTCTGGTACGAAGATGATTTTATCCTCTGAAATTTTATCTACTACAGAGACCGCATTTGCAGAGGTGCAAATATAGTCACTTAATGCTTTTACTTCTGCGGTTGTATTTATATAACTAACAACAACATGATCTTTATATTTTTCTTTTAATTTTAAAATATCTGCTGGGGTTATAGAATTAGCCAAAGGGCACCCTGCATGTGGGTCAGGTAGAATTACTATCTTATCTGGAGCAAGAATAGAAGCTGTTTCTGCCATAAAATGTACTCCACAAAAAATTATTACTTTTTCTTTAACTTCCTTTGCTATCCTTGCAAGTTCTAATGAATCTCCCACAAAATCAGCTATATCTTGTACTTCAGGAAGTTGATAATTATGAGCTAATATAACAGCATCTCTTTCTTTTTTTAATTTTTTTATCTTTTCCTCTATCATTTTTTCACCTCTTAGTTTCCTGGAGATATTTCTTGCTCTTTATTTATCTTAAATTGTTTTTCATAATCTTTTATTTTTCTATTTAATTTCGATATTTCTCGTTTATATTTAAACAAAACTGGTAATATACTAATAAAAGCTAAGAGAACTCCAATTGCAAAAGTAATAAAAAGTACTGTAGAAATTTTAGTTGTAAAAGACCAATATACGAAGTAGATTACAACCTCAGTCTGATTTTGAAATGAAAAAATTAAAGCTATAATTATTCCCAAAAGAAGTATAATAATTAAGTTGGACAATAAGATCACCTCCTTGAAATTCGTTTTACCTATTAATTATATCTAAAATTGTGTAAATAAAAAGAGAGGAAGAAATTTATTTCTTCCTCTCTTTTCTAGAAAATTTTTATTTTAGCTTTTTTTAGCTATGTTTTTTGCAAAAGCTTTATTGGCTCAAAGACTACTGTAGCTATATCTCCGTTTTTAACAAATGCAGCATTTGCTTCGTCTGTATCAATATGAAATTCCCAGGCGTATTTGTCGCTTACTCTTATTAAGACATTTTCAAATACTACAGCTCTTATTCCTTCTACTTTTACCTTTACAATCTGCTTATCCACAAGACCCAATTCATCTGCCATATCTTTTGGAGTGTGTATATGTCTCCGTGCGACAATTACTCCTTTAGGAATCTCAATCTCTCCTAAGGGACCTCTAATCTTTATTCCAGGTGTCCCTTCCACATCACCAGAATCCCTTATGGGAGGAATGGGTTGAATCCCTAAATAAATAGCATCGGTTATTGCTAATTCTACTTGAGTATTTTTTCTGGTTGGCCCTAGTACTCTTAACTTTAGAGACCTTTTAGGCCCAATTACTTCTACCTCTTCTTCTGCTGCATATTGTCCTG
Source organism: uncultured Dictyoglomota bacterium (assembly GCA_964654465.1). Lineage (GTDB taxonomy): Bacteria > Dictyoglomota > Dictyoglomia > Dictyoglomales > Dictyoglomaceae > Dictyoglomus. The sequence goes on along the minus strand of CAZZIO010000065.1, from coordinate 25,940 downwards.
GCTGTGATAAAGGTTTATAAGGATGCAACTCGTAACCTTTTCCAAATAACCTCTCCAGATCATCCTGTGAGAGGTGGACATGGCGTGCAGACACGCCTATCGGTACTTTTATTTCTTTCATTTTTATATTCCTCCTCGAATATAAAATCTTTTTTCTATTTATATTTATACCACTTATATATAATTTTTAAAAGAGAAAAAAATATTTTATTATCTACGAGGAGGAATTAGTTTTATATAATCCTCTAAGCTCCCATCATCTAAGCAACATTCAATAATTCTTTTCCCTAAGGGATCAAGATCTAAGGTCATAAATTTTTTAAGTTCTTTTTTAAAGAAATTTTTAAGTATTTCTGCTCCAGCATCATAGGCTTCTGGTCCTACTTCTGGTTGTTGATCTACTTGAAGAAATGCCTTTGGTATATAGTGACCTTCAACTTTTACTATTTCTAGGGCATATCCCAACAAAGGACATCTTGCAGGTTTTAATTGCTCTGGTCTGAATCTAGCACTTCCTCTTTTAGCTAAGTACTCTCTTACTATCCACTCTGGCATAAATCCTACCCTATAAACACCAATATACTGATTAGGCACAAGTATATATTGAGTATTAGGATAATCTAATATTTGCTGTAAAAGGAGATTGGCTTGTTTTACCATCTTTCCTGTAGCAAAAGGCCAATAAGATCCTACACCTTCACTACTCATTAAATCTCCATTGGTTACACTTGGATTATCATATCCTCTTGGGCTTACAAGTCTCCAAAGCCAAGCGATAGCAGGGGGAAGCACATGAAAGAGACCTACTATGCCATATGTTGGTTTTTCTTTTGTACATGGTGGGGTTCTAAAACCAAAACTCCTTACATCTATTTCTACAGATTCATCTATAATATTAGGTATGAATCTTCTTGGGATTATAACCCTTGGATTTGGACATGGTTTACCAGGTTCGTCCATAGTATGTTCCCATATTAAAGCAGTAGCACCAGGGTGTCCCTCAATATTTAAGAATATTAATGGCTCAGGCGGATGTATAGTAAGTCTTTCTAGCTGAGGCTCAGTGCCATAGCTTTTAATATTGTCCAGTCTTACAAACCATCCTTGTTCTGCATCTTTTACTACCATTTTGCCTCGTCCGGTTTGTAACTTAGGATGACACATTGCCATATCATCAGTTACAGGATAAATTTCACAAGATTCTTGGATTTCTATATAAAATTTTTCTCCTGTAATGATATTTGTACCTAATAGTACTCGGTTATCTTTTTCTCTGTGCATCTGTTGTAGTAGTTCGCTTTTTCCACCACCGCTTGCTCCTTCATGCATTATAGTTAATACATTATCATAAGGTGTTATTATTTTTACTGTTGAGGCATGTGCAGTAACCCAGCCTTCCATTTCTCCTATATTTAACAGTACTCCATATATTCCCTTTTTTGCACTGGGCCCAGGGTATAAATTATATGAAAAAACCTCATGATGGTTATTTATTCTATTATGTACTACGACTTGTTTTCCTCCAAAATGAGTATGTCTAAAAGGAGGGGCTACATATACTATGGCTATAGGCTCAAAATTGGTTCTTATTTGGCTTTTAGGTATAAAACCTTGAATATCAGCAAGTGCTCCAGCAAAAAAAGCAGCGTTAGAAGGGCAAATTAATAGGGAAGGGTATCCTAATTCTTTTCCACCAGACATAAATGGCATGACTATAAGTTCTTGTGATTTTAGCCATTCAAAGGTTTTTTCTCTTAATGTATCAAAATCTTCTCCAAACCTTTCCTTAAATGTAGGTTTATCTGTATCACCTTCGTCGCCAACTACTAAGCTATCTGGATCTCTTCTTCTCATATATACATCAGGATAATTTATTACAATTCCATTTTTGCATTTTGTTACTATAGCTTCCACTACTTCTCCTTTTCCAGGTACATTGTATTTTACTTCAAATTCTTTATTATCTTTTCCTCCTATAGCGAGCTCAAAAAATTCTTCTCTTTTTTCTGGTATTATAACTTTTTTACATGAAAGAAGGATATCTTCTACTTCTTTTGGAACTATAAAATAGGATACTTCTTCCCTAAGCATAATCTAATCGCTCTCCTTTCTAACATTTTATAAATAAACAAAGACCAATATTTCTATCCTCATTGATGAGGGAAATATTGGTCATCTTTGAGCCTTTATTAGTTCAAGGATAAATTTATCACAAAAAGATGTTAAAATCAATTAAAGATTATTAAAATGGGAGGAATAGGAAGTGAAATATAAGGATGCTTTAGATTACATATATGGTTTTATAAATTATGAGAAAAACTTAGATAAATTAACTTATGAGGAGAAAAAGTTTTATTTAGAGAGAATGAAATATCTTTTAAATCTTATGGGAAATCCCCAAAATAATTTTAAATCTATTCATATAGCTGGAACAAAAGGTAAGGGATCTACATCTGCCTTTATTTTTTCAGTACTAAAAGAAGCAGGATATAAAGTGGGATTATATACTTCACCTCATTTGCAAACCTTAAGAGAGAGAATTAGGATTGATCGTGGATTAATTTCTGAAGAGGAATTGGTTGATCTTGTAAACATTGCTAAACCTTATATTGAAGAAGCCAAAAAGCATCCTATTTATGGTTCTCCTACTTTCTTTGAAATATTAACAGCTTTGTCTTTTCTATACTTTTCTATCAAAAAAGTCGATTTTGCAGTTATTGAAGTAGGATTAGGAGGAAGGTTGGATGCTACTAATGTTATATTGCCTTTAGTATCTGTAATTACTCCTATAGGTTATGATCATATGCATATTTTAGGAAACACTTTATCCCAAATAGCTTTTGAAAAGGCTGGCATTATTAAGGAAAATATACCAGTAATCTCATCTTTACAAGAGGAAGAGGCATGGAATGTGGTTAAAAAAATGGCTACTGAAAGAAAGGCTCCTATAATTAAAATAGATGAAAAATATAGTTGGAAAAGATTGTCATTTAGTAATTTGGGTCAGGAATTTTCAATAAGTGATGGTTCATATGAAAAAATATATTTTATCCCTTTATTAGGTAATCATCAGATAATTAATGCTGTTACTGCTTATGGGGTTTTAGAAGTTTTAAAATCAAAATATTTTATAGATATTGATGATGAGAGTATAAAAAATGGTTTTTCAAAGATTGAATGGAAAGGTAGAGTTCAAATTTTAAAGGAAAATCCAATGGTAGTTTTAGATGGTGCTCATAATATCTCTTCTGCTAAAGCTTTAAGAGATACTATCACAGAATATATAAAATATGATAAATTATTTCTAATCTGCGGTATGATGAAAGATAAGGATGCTTTAGGCTTTGTCTCTACTTTAGATCCATTGGTTTATAGCTATCATTTTGTTCCATTACCTACTAATAGAACAAGAACTCCTGATGAACTTTCAAGAATAGTAAACAGCTTCTCTGTAAAAGATGCTTTTTCTTATGTAGATTTTAAAGAAGCATATGAAGATGTGATAAAGAAAGCCTCACCTACTGACTTAATATTAATTACTGGATCTTTGTATTTAGTAGGTGAGGCTTTAGACCATTTCTTTGGTAAATTAGACTAATCTTTTAGGGCAGATTTAAAATATTCAAGAAATACATTTTCAGGAACAGCACCTTCTATCTCAACCTTTTCATTGATTATGGTTTTTGGTACCCCTGTTACTTCATATTTTTCTGCTAAATGTGGAAATTCAATTGCTTCAATCATATCTGCTGTGATTAATGGATTCTCCATAGCAAATTGATGGGCTAGCCTTACAGCTCTTGGACAATATGGACAGGTAGGTGTGACAAAAACTTGTATATGTACAGGTTTATCTACTGTCTTAAGAAATGACTTTGTTGTAGGAGAAAGTTGAGTTTCTCCTCTTGAAATATCAATGAGGTCTTCTATTAAACTTGAGAACTCATAACCTGATGGTATTCCGAAATACCTTACTCCTAAAACATTATTATTTTTCTCAAAAAGTATGGCAGGTATTTTATCCACATTATATTTTTTAGCAATAATCTCATCTGTGAGGAAATCATGTACCTCAAGTTCTAATAGATCAGAAAGTCCAGTTAATTCTTCCAAAATTTCTCTTGTTTGTTGACAATAGGGGCATTCTATTCTTCCCGGAACTACAAGTTTGCTTCCTGCAGCCTTTTCACTGAATAATATTATTTTTACTTTATCTTTTAGATTTTCCCTAAAAAGATTTTCTAAATACTGACGATCCTCTTCTTTTAAAAGAGCCATTATTATACCTCCTTATTATATTTAATATCTTCTAAAAATTTACTTGCTTCCATGCCTGCTATAGCACCATCTGCAACAGCAGTTACTATTTGTCTTAATATTTTTCCGCGTACATCTCCAGCAGCATATATACCTGGTACTGAAGTATGCATCTTTTCATCTGTTATTATAAAACCATCTTTATCTAAATTCAAAATATCTTTAAAAATTTCTGTATTTGGTATTAGTCCAACATAGATAAAGACTCCATCTATCGGCAATTGTTTAATCTCATTGGTTTTTAAATCTTGTAATATTAATCTTTCCACTTTTTTATCACCCTCAATAGCCTTGACTATATGACTCCATAAAAACTTAATTTTAGGATTGGAAAAGGCTTTTTGTTGTGTAATCTTTTCAGCTTTTAAAGTATCTCTTCTGTGAATTAATATAACTTCTTCTGCAAATTTCGTCAGGTAGATGGCTTCTTCAACAGCAGAGTCTCCTCCTCCTACCACTGCTACTCTTTTACCTGTAAAGAATGCTCCATCACATACAGCACAGTAAGAGACACCTTTTCCTGTGAATTCTTCTTCTCCTGGTACTTCTAATTTTCTTGGTCTTGTTCCTGTTGCTATAATAAGGGTTGGAGCTCTATATATACCATTAGATGTTTCAATAATTTTCCATATGCCATCAATACGAAAATTGAGAACATCTGCCTCTAATATTTTAGAACCAAATTTTTTTGCTTGGATTTCCATTCTTTTAACTAATTCTTCTCCTGTTATTCCCTCAGGAAATCCGGGATAATTGTCAATTTTTTCAGTTAAGGCTGCATTTCCTCCAATTATTGCTTTTTCAATAATCAAGGTCTTCCATAAGTTTCTTCCAGCATAAATACCTGCAGTGAGTCCTGCTGGTCCTCCTCCTAATATTATTACTTCTTGCTCTTCTTCAATTTTATCCATAGGCTTTGCAATAGAAATAAAATCCATATTTTACTATCACCTCCTTTATATATATACCATATGGAGTATATCAGAAAGATCTGAAAATTCAAGATATAGTACATTAAGAAACTTTAAAAATTGGTTCTATATTTAATGCAAGTTTCTTCAGATGCTCCAATTCCTCTTGAGTAATAGGATTAAAATTCATTCCAACCTCTATTGCCCATTGAAAAAACTTATATTCTCCTGGGGGTATAGCTGCTGTTATATTTAGGGAGAGGGTGAATCTTAATGCTAATTGAGCAAGTTCCTTATTATCAACAGGTTCATACCAACATTTAGGGTATTTTCTTTCTTGTCCTTCAGGAATAGAAGTTTTTGCCATGGCTTTTAAAGCTAAAATAGTAATACCTTTTTCTTTAGCTTTTTCAATTACTTGTGGACCGAAATTGCCATTGAAATAACATACCCAATTTATGGGAAATAAAATAGAATCAAAATTAAATACATCTAATAATTTTAATGCTATATCTGCAGAATGAGCGGAAAAACCTATATAACGAATTAAACCTTCATCCTTTGCTTTTAAAAAAGCTTCTAAGGCTCCATTAGGACCTATTACTTTTTGAAAATCATCCTCAGTAGTCATAGCATGAAGCTGATATAGATCAAAGTGATCGGAATTTAATTTCTTTAGAGATTTTTTTAGTTCTTCTAAAGCTCCTTCTTTGTCTCTTTGCATGGTTTTGCAAGCCAGAAATATTCTGTCTCGTTTTCCTTTGATAGCTGGACCAAGTTTATCTTCTGCATCTCCATATGAAGGTGCGACATCAAAATAATTTATACCTAACTCTATAGCTTCTGAAACTCTCCTATTTGCTGTTTCTTGATCTTCATTCATTACTAATATTCCACCAAAGCCTATTATGGAAAGAGGTTCTTTATTTTTTCCATAAAACCTTTTTTTAATCATTTTTTTTACCCCCTTTTAGTTTTTCTTATTTTACTTTATTTTTTCTTTACAAAAAATAGAGATTTTTATTATAATATTACCCACACCCCCCTCCTTATGAGAGGCTGGAAAGAAAAAGTTCTTCCAGCCTCTCTTTTAGTTAGAGGGATAAATAGTAAAAGGAGACTTTAAAAAGCGATGGAGCTTGACTATGAAGAAAGAAAAGAAATAGGTAAAAAAGTAATTACTCTTTCTATACCTGTCCTTTTTGAGAACCTTTTTCAACTACTATTTAGTTTTGTTGATATGATCTTTGTTGGGTTTTTAGGCGCAACTGCTTTAGCTGCTGTGGGTTTTGGCATGCAGATAATTAATGTGATCCTTGCTATAATTTCAACCCTTACTACGGGTACAATGGTGATGGTGGCTTATAGTGTAGGGGCAAAGAGATATAAAGATTTATCTGATTATTTACAAATTTCTTTAAATATTGGTTTATATTTATCAATTTTAATTTTGTTTTATGCCATATTTGGTATAGATGAGACCCTAAGGATGTTAGGAGCTAAGGGGGAGCTTTTGAAACAAACATCTCTATATTTGAAATATATTCTTGTTCCCGGTATTCTTATGGTCTATATGAATATAATTTCATCTGCTTTAAGGGGAGCTGGTGATACAAGAATACCTCTTTACATAACAATTTTTTCAAATACTATTAATATATTTCTTGATTACGTTTTTGTTTTTGGGAAATTTGGTTTTCCCAAAATGGAAGTTGCTGGGGCTGCTTTGGCAACAACTATTTCAAGATTTTTGGGGGTTATAGTACTTTTTCTTGTAATCTATAATAAAAATAGGCTTTTTAAATCTTTTAGATTTATTTCTTTAAAAATTGAAAAAGAGAAAGCTTTTCAAATTCTTAGAATAGGTATACCCACATCAGTAGAAAGTCTACTTTTTAACGTAGGTGCTCTTCTTTATGCGACTATCGTTTTAAAGTTGGGAACAAAAGTCTATGCTGCTCATAGAATATCTCTTAATGTAGAGTCTCTTTCTTTTCAACCTGGTTTTGCTTTTGGAGTTACTGTAACTGCTCTGGTAGGTCAGTTTAAAGGGGCAGGAGAGGATAAAAAAGCTCTTTTAGCCTCGTTAGAAGCATGGAAGAGAGCAGTGATACTTATGGGTACAGTAGGATTAATTTTATTTTTGGTCCCAGAATATTTTGTACAGATTTTTAGCAGAGATAGAGAAGTAATTAGAATGAGTTGTTCTGCTTTAAGAATTATTGCTATAATACAGCCTTTTTTGGCAACAGCTAATGTAATGTCTGGATCTTTAAGAGGAGCAGGATTTTCAAAAATTCCTATGATATATAGTGGTTTAGGTATGTGGTTAATAAGAATACCACTGGCTTATATACTCTCTATTAAACTTGGTTTAGGCCTTGTTGGAGCTTGGATTGCGATGGCTACAGATATATCTTTCAAGGCAATTTGTGGTTTTTATATTTTTATAATAAAGAAGTGTTATGAGAGAGTGAGTATAAAACTTGATAAAAGATATGGGCCAATTAGTAATTCTTAATCTTCCCAAAGTAAGATATTTAGATGCATGGGAACTTCAAAGAAAATTGCATTCCTTAAGAGTAGAAAATCTAATTCCAGATACCTTGATTTTGTTAGAACATTATCCAGTTATCACCTTAGGAAAGTTTGGTAAGGAAGAAAATCTTTTAAAAACGAAAGAAGAACTTAATAGCTTAGGAATTGAATATTTTCATGTGGATAGAGGTGGAGATATAACTTATCATGGTCCAGGACAATTAGTGGGTTATTTTGTTTTTAGAGTTGAAGGCGTTAAAAATTTTATCTTTAAAATTGAAAATGCTTTAATAAAGCTATTAGAAGAGTATAGAATAGAATCTGGGATTGATGTCAAAAATCCAGGAGTATGGGTAGGAAATAAGAAAATTGCTGCCATAGGGGTAGCAATTAAAAAAAGAGTTTCTTATCATGGTTTTGCTCTAAATGTTAATAATGATTTGACTCCTTTCTCTTTTATTATTCCTTGTGGTTTAAAAGATAAAGAAGTAACATCAATAAAAGAAGAGACCCACCGTAATGTAGACTTTGAAGATTTGAAAAATAAGATGGGTCTCTTCCTTTTTAAAGAATTTTATTTTTCAGAATTTAGAATAATTAATTTTTCCTCTTATATGGAGGACTCCATCCTTGAAGAGCTCTTGGTGGGCCCATAATCTCTATTAGTGCTATAATTTCTGGAAGATTATTTTTCAAGCTTTTCTCTATATAAGAGGGCTCTTCTTGTATTTTTTTTCCTTGAACAATTTCTTTTGTTTTACTCTCTATTCTTGGTTTTTCTGAGTATAATGTAGATAAAACTTTAGTTTTTTCTTTTGGTGGGGACTCAGTCTTAGGCGTTTTCTCCAACTTTTCTTCTATTGGTTTAATGACAACTACTTTTTTCTGTTTATTAACTTCTTTAATGGCATTTAAAGTGGCAGATAGAATTATGAATAATATATATAGAAATACTATCCATTCCATTTTAATCTTTGCCTTCTTCTTTTGTTTGTCCAAGTTTAGATATTGCTTCTCTCATGGCTGTATCTGCCATAATATTTTTAAGAGTATAGTAATCTAAAACACCTATTTTACCAGCTCTCAATGCTTCTGCAACAGCTAATGGTACTTCTTTTTCTGCTTCTATTAATTTGGCTCTCATTTCTTGAGTTAAAGCTTTCATTTCTTGTTCTCTTGCTATAGCAAGAGCTCTTCTACTTTCGGCTTGGGCCTGAGCGATTCTCATATCAGCTTCTGCCTGATCCATTTTTAGTCTTGCACCTACGTTATTTCCAACATCTACGTCTGCAATGTCTATAGAGACTATTTCAAAGGCAGTACCAGCATCCAATCCTTTTGCAAGTACAGTTTTTGATATACTATCAGGATTTTCTAATACTTCTTTATAGCTCTCTGCAGAACCTATCGTGGTTACAATACCTTCTCCAACTCTTGCTATTATGGTAGCTTCGCCAGCTCCTCCCACAAGTCTCTCAATGTTAGCTCTTACAGTTACTCTTGCTTTAGCTTTCAGCTCAATACCATCTTTGGCAACAGCTGCAACTGTGGGAGTTTCGATAACCTTTGGATTTACACTCATTTGTACTGCTTCTAAGACATCTCTTCCAGCAAGATCTATAGCAGCAGCTTTCTCAAAGGTTAAAGGAATTCCAGCCCTTTGTGCAGCGATAAGAGCATTTACTACTCTATCCACATTACCTCCTGCTAAATAATGAGCTTCTAATTTATCTAATGTAACTTCCGATAGTCCTGCCTTATGAGCTTTAATTAGAGAATTAATTATTATTCCAGGGGGTACCCTTCTAAGTCTCATTCCGATAAGATCAGTAACTTTTATTCGTACACCAGCTGCAAGGGCGGAGATCCAAAGTCCTAAGGGAACAAAGCTAAAGAATATTACTAAGAAAATTAAAACTAAGATTAGGATTAGAAAACCTAAAACTAAACTCATTTTTCACTCCTCCTTACAAAAATTTTATTTCCCTCTACTTTTACCACTATAATCTCCGTATTTGGTTCAATGAATTCTGATTCTGTATATGCCTCTAATTTTTCTCCATCTACTTCAATATAACCTGTAGGTCTTAACATTGTTATAGTTATCCCTTTTTTTCCAATAAGGTCTGTTCTTTCTTTAACTGCAGTGTATCCTAAATCTTTCTTTTGATCTTGAGGGATGTTTAAAATTTTCCAAAATCTGCTTCTTGGAAGGTAGAAGATAAGAAATATAATAAGGGAAGATACTACAAAAATTCCTGTAAGAATTGCTTGGGTGGTTCCAACCTTTTGAGCTATAGTAAGATATATACTAAAAAATACTGAGACACTACCTAATATTCCTGAGATTCCAAATCCTGGGGTATGTATTTCTATAAAAATTAGAAGAAGCCCTAATAAAAATAATAGTACTGTTTCAAGTCCCGAAAGTCCTGCTAAATAATGCCCTCCAAAGAATAGACCTAAACAAACAATAGCTAATATTTCAGGAACACCTAATCCAGGGGTAAAGATAGCTACATAAAGACTTAACATTCCTATAGTCAAAATGATACTAGATACTGTTGGATCTGTTATAAATCTTACAATATTTTCAGACCAAGTAGGATTAAGCTTTACAAGATTTGTATCCTTTAATTTGAAGAAATTTAGTACATCATCCATATTAGAAGCAATAAGATCTGCGAATTTAAATTTTTTGGCTTCTTCTGCGTATAATGTAAGAATTTTACCTTTTTCTTTTATACCAGGTATGTAGATACTTGCATCTACCATTCCTGCTGCTATTTTAGGATCTCTTCCTCTTTTCTTTGCGGTACTCTCGAACTCAGCTTTAAGAGCAGAGATAATTTTTTCTTCTGCGGGTCTTGGTTCTGCTGCTCCAATGCTTCCAGATGGAGATATGGCGATTTTTTCACACGCAAGCGCTATTAATGCACCTGCAGACCAGGCTCTATCTTTTATATATGCAATGGTTGTTATGGGAGTATTAAGGATAGCATCTCTAATCTTTGTGGCTGCATCTACCCTTCCACCAAATGTATCAATTTCGAATATAAAAGCTTTTGCATTTGGATGTTCTCTAATACTTCTTTCTACGAAAGAAGAAAGCCCTAATTCGATAGTTCCTTTAATAGGTATTATATATACTGACTCTTGGGCAGGAACTGAAATGGAAATGATCCATAGAAGAAGAATAAAGAGAATTAAGAAAAACTTTCCTTTTTTCAAATTTCTACCCTCCCGGCTTTTCCTTAGTATAATGGAGAGAAAGATAGGGAATAAGAAAGGAAAAAGGGATAAGAGAAAAGGATATGGTGGGAGATAAAAATTGAGTATTTTGTAAAGAATAGAGAATAATTATTACATTACATATAAATCCTAATAGAAATGCTTCTTTATCCCTTCTAAAAAGTACTTCTTTTATTACAGGAAGATATATGAGAAATAAAAATTTAGAGATAAAATTTTTAAAGGTAAACAGGTGAATAAGAATAAAGATCTCATCTAAAACTGAGATAATAAGAGTTTCATTGATTTTATTGTGGGATGAAAAGTAATAAAGAATAAAACTATAAAAAATAGAAGATAATATTACGAGATATTGTAATAAGTCTTCGAAAAATATATTGGATATAACATAAGTATAAGTCAATAGAAAGGTTAATATTCTTATCCTACTTATAACAACAGTTTCCAAAATTCTAACCTCCCATTATTTATTTTAACACAAATTAGGTTTCCGAAGAAAGATTAATTAATTCTGATGTTTCAGGCAAATAGAGCTCATCCTTATCATCATCATATTCAAAGAGTTCTGCATATCGGCCCCAATCTATGAGTGTATCTAATTGTCTTTCTGCCTCTTTTGGTGTGAGGTTTTTCCTTAATAAATCTAAAAAGAAAGCCCTTGGAACTTTATGGTTTGATTTTGATTGAAGAACTTTGACTATCTGCTTTAGGAATGGAACTTTTTCAATTGCTAAAGTTTTAAAAATTTCTTTCCTCTCTAACACATCTGCTTCTGCAAATTTTTTACCAGCTTCAGTAAGTATTAAATCACCTTCTTTAACCTCAGCAAAACCTAAAAGTTCGCAGGCTTCTACAATAGGTAATAAATCTTCAACGTCCATGAGAAGTTCCTCTCCTAATTTGTATATATCAGCTTTCCCCTCTAAATCATTGACAAGTTCAACTAATCCTGTTATAGAACCCACGCTTGCTTCAGGAATATGAATATGTCTTTTTTCTTTCCATAAGATCTTTTCCAATGGTTTACCAGTTAAGGTGCTATAAATTTCATCTACAATCTCCAAAAATTCTTGAGATTTTTTATCTCTCCAATGAGGTATGTTTATTCTTATTTCTTTAATTATCCTTCCAGGATCTTTACTTAACAAAATGATTCTGTCTGCCATATATACAGCTTCCTCAATACTATGAGTAACTAAAATTATAGCTTTAGTTGGAATTCTTTTTTCTATCCATAATTCAATAAGGTCATTTCTTAAGTTTTCTGCTGTTAATACATCTAAGGCAGAAAAAGGCTCGTCTAAAAGGAGAATATCAGGTTCCATTACTAAAGCCCTGGCAAAGCCTACTCTCTGTCTCATACCTCCAGAAAGCTCTTTAGGATATGCATTCTCAAAACCATCAAGTCCTATCAAATCTATTGCTTCTGTAGCCTTTTTTCTCCTTTCTTCAGGGGGTAAACCTTTTGCCTTTAGTCCTAATTCCACATTTTCTAAGACAGTAAGCCATGGAAATAGAGCAAAATTTTGGAATACCATCGCTACTCCAGGATTTATATCTTTTATTTCTTTACCCTTAAAATATACTTTTCCTTTATTAGGTTTTATAAGTCCTGCTATGATTCTAAGTAGGGTTGATTTTCCAGATCCCGATGGTCCTAAAAGGGCCAAAAAATCTCCTTCATTAACTGTAAAATTAATATTATCTAATACTGTAACAATGCCCTCTGGAAAGGTAAAGCTTACAGTTATATTTTCTAATTTAAGAAGTTCCATAATTTAAATACCTCCTAATTATCATGATAGCATTTCTTCTGATTTCTTAAATAATCTTTTCCAGAATAAACGGTTTATAGTCACCACCATGATAGCCATAGTAATAGTACTTCCAGCAAGGAGAGCATTATTTCCTGTACTTGAGGCTTCAGTTATCAAAGCTCCAAGACCCTTTATTTTTACCACCTTATTTTGAAATTCTATATATTCAGAAACAATACTCGCGTTAAATGCTCCTCCCATTGCTGTAATACCACCAGTTACCAAGTAAGGTAATATGGAAGGTAATATAAGTATTTTCCATTGTTCTTTTCTACCAAGTTTAAGAAGTTTGGAAACTTCGATAAGATCTTTTGGAATAGACATACCTCCTGCAATAATATTAAAAAGTAGATACCATTGAGTACCTAATAACATTAAAATAATACTTGCTAAATTTAGCCCTCCTGGTAGTTTTATAAGATACATAATGATAATAGGAAATATGGCTGTTGCAGGAATGGATGCAACTATTTGTACTATTGGTTGTAATATTTTAGAAAGTTTTGTATTCATTCCAATTTTTACACCTAAAGGTAAGGTCCATAATAAAGTAATAATAACTGCTAAGGATACTCTTAAAAGGGTTAGGAGTGCAGCAGTAAGAATTTCTTCCCAGGTAGTTAAAGGTAATTTAATTAATAGATTTAATAATCCGAAGACTCCTCTTAATACTAATAATCCTAAGAGGGAAGATACAATAATATTTAATATCTTTGGAAATATAGATATATTTTGGGCTTTTAGAGTTTTCTCCGTATAATATCTTACAAAACATTGGTTTAATTTCTCTTTTAAAGGATCAGCGATATGGTTTTTTATAAATTCAAATATTCTTGAACGTCGATACCATAATAATACTCTTGATTCATAAGTTTCTTCATCTTGAACAAATTCTATTTTAAATTTTTGTCCCCATGCAATAAGAGGTCTCCATACTAATTGATCTAAAAGTATGATCACAATAATTAATGTAAATAAGCCATAGAATAGTTTTGTTAAGTCTCCTTCTATGGCTGAAAATGATAGATAAGAGCCAATGCCTGGTAATACGAAATTTTGATTTGTTAATGTAAACATCTCACAGGCCATAAGGAAAAACCAGCCCCCAGCCCAGGACATCATACTGTTCCATATGAGGCCTATAGCAGCACATGGTAATTCTAAATTCCAAAACCTTTGCCAAGGATTTAGCTTTAAAACCTTAGCTGCTTCTCTGAGATCTCGGGGTATGGATATTAGGGATTGATAAAAACTAAATACCATGTTCCATACTTGTCCTGTAAATATTAATATAATAGATGTAAGCTCTAGTCCTATTTTGGAGCCAGGAAAAAGTGATATTACTGCCATAAATACAGGTGGTAAAAAGGACAAGACAGGTATGGATTGGAGAATGTCAAGGAGAGGAATTAATATCTTTTCCAAGTTTTTCTTATAGGCCGCAGTATAGGCATATACAATGGTAAAAATTAAAGAAATAATATAAGCGAAGATCATTCTTATAAGTGAAAAGATAGCATAAAGGGGAAGTTTTAGGGGGGATAGATCAAGATATATTTGTTGGGTGGGTTTTGAATAGATAGTATTTAAGGTTGCAATGGAGTAAATAATACTTCCTATAAAGAGGAATATTATTATGTCTCCAACAGAAAATTTTCGATATTTTATTGGAGACCAGATTAGCCTGGGCATTTTCTCTGGCCTCCTTTACGTAAGGGAGAGAATCTACTTTTTTCCATGATATCTTATCTCCTTTCCTTTGTATTGTAGTAATGAAAGAGTTACATCTCGGAATTACGTCTTCATTCTTACTACTCATACAATTTATTCTCTCCCTCCCTTCTTTTTTTCTTTGTTATAACACTTAACCTAATAATCGTCAATTACTTGATGATAAAAGGATATAATGATATTATACACTTGATTTTTAACACGTATTAATATATGGAGGTTCATATAATGAATGAAAACAAATTATATATAGCTTTTGTATGGCACATGCATCAACCTTATTATAAAGATACTATTAATAATCTTTCCCTTTTTCCATGGGTGAGGCTTCATGCAATTAAAAATTACTACAATATGGTGTCCATATTAAGAGATTTTCCCAAAATTAAGCAAACTTTTAATTTAGTTCCAAGTTTACTAATGCAAATTGAAGAATATTTAAATGGGACAACTACGGATCTTTGGCTTGAATATACACTTAAAAAAGTGGAGGATTTAAATGAAAATGAGAGAAAATTTATTAAAGACAACTTTTTTCTGCTTAATAAGGAGAAAATGGGGTTTATTTTTGATAGGTTTAAAGAATTGTATGATAAAAAGTTAAAAAATGAAGATTATTCTAATCAGGATTATTTAGATTTGCAGGTTTTATATAATCTGGCTTGGTTTGATCCTGAATTTAGGGAAAAGGATGAATTTTTGAGAGGATTATGTAAAAAAGGAAGATTTTTTAATGAAGAGGAAAAAGTAAAACTGATAGAGAAACAGTTTTATATAATTAAAAATTTATTTTCTCTTTATAAAGAGATGCAAGATTCAGGGCAAATAGAAATAACTTTTTCTCCCTTTTTTCATCCCATATTACCACTTCTTGTAAGTACCGAGAATGCTAAGATATCTACTCCAGATTTACCTTTACCTTCTTTTAGCTTTTCTTATCCTGAAGATGCAAAAGCTCAAATAATTTTAGGAAAGGAATATTATAAAAAAATTTTTTCAAGAGAACCTATAGGAATGTGGCCTTCTGAAGAGGCTGTTTCTCCAGAGGTTATAGTTTTATGCTCTGAGCTTAATATAAAGTGGATAATTACAGATGAGAAAATTCTTGGAAAAACTATTAGAAAAGAGATGGTGAGAAATAGTAATGGAAATATTTTAAATCCAGAAATTTTGTATAAACCGTATAGAGTAAATATTAATGGTAAGGAAGTTAATGTGGTATTTAGAGATCAGTTCTTATCAGATAGGATAGGCTTTGTTTATATGAATATGGATCCCTATGATGCAGCTAAGGATCTATATGAGAGAATAATTAAAATAAAGGATAGATTACCTATGGATCAGTCTTATCTATTGACTATTGCTTTGGATGGTGAAAACTGCTGGGAATATTATGATAATGATGGTAGAGATTTTTTAAGGCATCTTTATACATTGATTGAAGATTCTAATGAAGTTGAAACTACAACGGTTGGAGAGTTTATACTTAAAAATCCTCCAAAGGATACTTTAAACTATATTTTTACAGGATCCTGGATAAATGCTGATCTTACTACTTGGATTGGAGAGCTTGAAGAAAATTTGGCTTGGGATTATTTGAGTTTAGTTAGAGCCTATTTAGAAAGGGGGATTAAAAAAGCCTATTTTGATAAGAATAGTTTAGATTGGAAAAGCTTATGGGCTGCGGAGGGGAGTGATTGGTTCTGGTGGTATGGAGATGATCAAGATTCAGGCCATGATGAGGTATTTGATTATATATTTAGAGTGCATTTAAAGAATGTTTTTAAATCAATAGATAAAGATTATCCTACTTTTTTGGATTTTCCTATTGTCTTTAAAAATCCTATTTGGAAATCAAGAGAATTTTTTATTTTTACTCCTAAAATAGACGGGAAAGTTTCTTTCCAAGATGAGTGGGTGCTTTCTTCTTTAAATCTTTTGGAGGAGGATGGATTAATAAAGAGAATATATTATGGCTATGATCTTGAGAATCTTTATATAAGGATTGATATAAAGAATGGTAAGGCGAGTGATTTCTTTGATAAAGGAATATCCTTAAAATTAAATTTTAGGGATTATACTAAAGAAATGTTATCCTTAGAAATATCAAAGGACAATAAAACATCTTTAAGTGAGGATATATTTTGGGCATTAGATGAGATTTTTGAAATAAGAATTCCCCTTAATATAGTTTTTTTACATAATGAAAAACTTCTTTTGGATATTCAGCTTCTTAAAGATACAAAGGTTTTAGAGAGTTATCCTAAAGACTCTAAAGGGTTTATGGTTAGAAAGCCAGGATTTCTTGAAGAACTTATAACAAAGCTTTATTTTCAAAGGTTGAATAAGGAAAAAGTGGCTGTTATAGAGTCCTTTATACTAAAGAGAAAAGAAGGGGAATTTTATAACCTTTATACTAAAGTTGTAATAGAGAATAAAACTTTCAATAATAATATGGATTTATCTTTTTCTGGTGATATTATTAAAGTAAGGAAAATTATTTACTTAGATGAATTTATTTTATTCTTACAAGCCTTAAGAGATTTAAATATTTTTCTCTTGTCAAATTACACTATATTTTATCCTTTTGCTTACTCTGTAAAACTGAATAATGTCTATATTCTTAAGCCCAAAAATTCAATGAAAAGATTTATAAATGCTTATATGAGTAAATGTGGTGGGGATAAGAATCTTAATATAGAGATGGAGAAGTTAGGAAGTATAGAGATTTATGGATTATGAAAGTTTTTTTGTTTGGAAAAGTAGAGATGAAGCAATAAAAATTCAAGAGGAGCTAAAAAGAAAAATTATTTTAAAAGATGGGTTTATTAATATAAACACAGTAGGTGGTGTGGATACATCTTTTTCTAATGATGTGGCATTATCTGTTATTGTAGTTATGAATTACAAAACATTAGAGTTAATAGAAATTTCTTATCATTCAATGGATGTAACAGTTCCTTATATACCAGGATTTTTAAGTTTTAGAGAAGGCCCAAGTATAATGAAAGCTTGGGGGAAACTCAAAATAAAGCCTGATATATTAATCTTTGATGGTCAAGGTATAGCACATCCAAGAAGATTGGGTATTGCATCTCATGTAGGTGTAGTGTTAGATATAGCAACCATAGGTTGTGCTAAAAATTTATTAATAGGAGATTTTAAAGAACCTGATAATAAAAAGGGAGCATTTAGTTATATATATGATAAGGAAGAGGTTATTGGTGCAGTGTTAAGGACAAAAGAGAATGTAAAACCTGTATATATATCTCCTGGTCATAAAGTTTCATTAGAATCCTCTATAAAAATTTCGTTTAATTGTACTTTCAAATACAGATTGCCTGAACCTATAAGATTAGCCCACATATACAGTAAGAAAATTCTATTAGATCTTAAAAAAGAAAGATAATTTTTTAAGAGTATCTATCTCTTCTCTTCTACCTAATTTTGCATTTTTAATTGCCTTTTCTAATATTTCTATGGATTTATCATAATTTCTTTTGTCTACAGGATAGGGATGTCCGTCTTTTCCGCCGTGAGCAAAAGAGAACCTTGCTGGATCTTTTATGCTTGCTGGATTTCCATATACAAGCTCGGATATCAATGCTAAAGCTCTAAGAGTTTTTGCTCCTACACCTTCTCTTAGTATTAAATCTTGGAAATCCTTTGGAGGATTTTCATAATTTTTCAATAATACAGTCTTAAGATTTTCAGGCTTTATTTCTCTAGCAGTTATTGGATGGTAGGGGGGTAGTCTTAAAGAGACTTTTTCCCATAACTTTGTTATATCTTCTGGTTTTTCATGAAATAAATATGTTATTGTTTCCTGAGCTTTTTTACTTTCTTTTGAAACCAGGTTTAATACGTAATTTTCAAATCTTTCACTAATAATACCTTTATGGGGATCTTCCACAAAACTTTTTATTTCATCTCCTAACCAATGATATCTTCTTGCATAGTGGTTTTTTTCATTCATTCCTTGTTGGATAACACACCATTTGTCATTTTTTGTAAATACTAAAAGATGGGTATACAATTGATATCCATCCTGAATAGCATTATTATCTACCCTCGCTACTATTCTACTTATAAAGATCCATTTATTTGGATCAATGCTACTCTTCTCTGATATTTTTATGATTTCTTTAGGAGTATTTAAAGCTGTTTTTCCCTTTCCTCCTACTATATAAAGTCCTATGTCATCTGGAATTTCTCTAAGAGCTTCTTTAAGTGCGGATCCAGTAGTTGTAGTAAGTCCACTGGAATGCCAATCGAAACCTAATATACATCCTAAAGCTTGAAACCAGAAAGGATCCGAAAGTTTTTTTATAAGATCATCAATTTTGTTCTCCATATAGAATAGAAGAATGATTTCTCTTGATAGCTTTTTCATTCTATGAAAAAGCCATTGAGGTGCTTTACCAGTATGAAGAGGTAGTTCTGCAAATTCTCTTTTTATCATACTATAATTATAGCAAGAAATAAAAAGAAAGGGGCTATTATGTAATGAAAAAGTTTATATTTTTAATGATTTTTGGGATCCTAATTATATCTTTAGTAACCTTGGGAACTTCTAAGACAGTTTTTCCAAAGGGAAGACTTATTATTACCCAAAACCATAGAAGTTTGGAGATTCCAATAGAGATAGCTGATAGGGAAGAATTGCATACTTTAGGACTCATGTATAGAAAGGATATACCATGGGAGTATGGAATGCTCTTTATATTTTCCACCGATGTATCCTACGGTTTTTGGATGAAAAATACGTACGTACCGTTAGATATTGCATTTATTTCTTCTGATAAGATTATCTTTAATATTCAGAGAATGTTACCATGTAAAGAGGGAAAAGATTGTGCTGTGTAC
The DNA here is from genome assembly GCA_964654465.1 of uncultured Dictyoglomota bacterium. GTDB lineage: Bacteria > Dictyoglomota > Dictyoglomia > Dictyoglomales > Dictyoglomaceae > Dictyoglomus. The sequence goes on along the minus strand of CAZZIO010000065.1, from coordinate 6,508 downwards.
TATAGTCCAAAACCCTATAGATATGCTTTGGAAGTTAAAGCGGGATTTTTTGAAAAATATAAATTCTCTGTAGGAGCTAAAATAGATTACATAAGAGAATAATTGTTGACTTTTAGGATAAAATTTTCTATTCTTTAAGAGAATTTTTAAGATGATAATACTATATTATAAAAGGAGGTTAATTAAATGAGCGTACCAAACGTAAACAGAGAACTTTGTATCGGGTGTGGTGTTTGTGCATCTTTATGCCCTGATGTTTTTGAGATTGATAGCGAAGGAAAAGCTGTTGTAAGAGAAGGGGCTGATTGCGAGTCTGCAGGTTGCTGTCAAGATGCAGCAGATTCTTGTCCAGTCGGTGCAATTACTCTTTAAGAATTATTTAAAGATTTGAGGGGGAGATAAAACTCTCCCCTCTTAAGGTTAATAATTGAGGTTAACAAATATGTTAAATAAAAACTTAATAGAAGAAATTCTTGGTATTGCTATCAGACATGGGGGAGAATTTTCAGAAATATTTTTAGAAAATTCTCATTCCCTTTATTTTTATTGGGATGATAGAAGGGCGGAAGAGGTAACTTATGGAGAGGATATAGGGGCTGGTATAAGGATTATTCAAGGAGACAAAGTATATTATGGTTATACTACTGATATAAGTGAATTGGGTTTAAAGAAGCTTGCTAACAATTTATCAGAGGTAGTTATTAAAGGAGAAAACAATAGAAAGATAATTATGGAGGATAAAAAGGAATTTATTACCAAAGCATTGAAAGATTATAAATCGGTAGAGGTTGGGGAAGGTATTGATCTTTTGAAAATAATGGATGAAAGTTCAAGAAATTATAGTCCAAGAATTGTCCAATTTACATCAGTAATAAGGAACCATACTCAGGAAATACTTATAGCAAATAGTGAAGGTGATTTTGTAGAAGAAAAGAGAGTGCGAAGTGTCGTTTATGGGTTTGCAGTTGGTGAAAAAGATGGACTTATACAAACTGGTTATGAGATTGTAGGAGCTACTTTAGGCTGGGAACTTTTTACTGAGGATTTGGTTAAGAATGTAGCTTTAGAGGCTTCTCGAAGAGCTATTTTAATGTTAGAAGCTGAGGAAGCGCCTGCTGGAATTATGCCTGTGATTATTTCTTCTCAGGCTGGGGGTGTTCTAATTCATGAGGCAGTAGGTCATGGTTTGGAGGCAGACTTAGCAGAAAAAGGTGTTTCTGTTTATAAAGGTAAGATAGGGGAGAAAGTAGCTTCTAATTCTGTAACATTAGTAGATGCTGGTGTGTTGGAAGAAAAGTATGGAAGTTCATATGTAGATGACGAAGGAGTTAAAACAAATTATAATGTGTTAATAGATAGGGGAATATTAAAAAGTTATATGCATTCAAGAATTACTGCTAAAAAGTTTGGAGTAGCTCCTACTGGCAATGGTAGAAGACAAAGTTTTAGATATCCACCAATCCCAAGAATGACTAATACTTTTATCCTTCCTGGGAATAGTAAGTTAGGGGATATGTTAGATAAAGTAGAAAAAGGTCTTTATGTGGTAAAAATGGGTGGTGGTCAGGTTGATACAGTCTCAGGAGATTTTGTTTTTGAGATTGAAGAAGGTTATATGATAGAATCTGGAAAAATTAAAAATCCTGTGAGGGGAGCTACTTTGATAGGTAATGGGCCTAAAATCCTTGAGAAAATAGAATTAATAGGTGATGATATTGGTTTTACTCCAGGGACATGTGGAAAGGATGGTCAGGGTGTACCTGTTACTGATGGAATGCCTACCATATTAATATCTGAGATTACTGTAGGTGGAACTAAAAAGAGGGAGGATTAGATTTTTTAATCATGTTAGATATAGAATTTGTTTTGAAATTTCTTAAGAAAAATAAAGTTGAAGGAGAAATTTTTTATCAAGAAAAGGAAAAACATTCTTTAACAATATATGGTGGAGACGTAGAGAAATATCAAGTATCAAAAGAACAAGGTATAGGTATAAGAATACTTAAAAAAAACAAGCAAAGTTTTTCATACACTACTGATATTAAGAATGTGGAGGAAGCTATAAATAAGGCATTGGCATATGTTGATTATATGCCTATTGATGAAAATTGGAGTTTAGTAGAAGATTTGGAAGCCAAAGATATAAAAGGATATATTGAGGATCCTCCGATGGAGGAAAGAATTAACACTCTTAAAGAAATTGAGAAAAAAATATATTCTAAGGATAAGAGAATAAAAAGTATAAGAAATATAGTTTGGGAGAAAATATGTGAAAATAATAAGATAATAAATACATTAAATACTTTCCTTGAATACAATTATCAATATCAATATGTTTACACAGAAATTTCAGCTTCTGATGGGAATAATGAGAGAAGCGGTTTTGAGTTTGATACTGGAAGAACTTGGTATGATTTGAATTTTGATAATTTAGTAGATAAGGTTGTTTGGAAGGCTACAAGCTTATTGGGAGCTGAGCAAACCCTATCTAAACGTACTACAATTTTACTCCCCTCAGATGTGGCAAGTGATTTTTTAGAGCTTCTTTCATATATGTTCATTGCTGACAATGTTCAGAAAAACAAATCATTATTGAAGGGATTAATTAATCAAAGAGTGGCATCTCCAGTATTGAGTATTATAGAGGATCCTACTGATGAAAGGTCATTGGTTCCAAGGGCTTTTGATGATGAAGGAGTTAAAACATATAAAAAGTATCTTATTGAAGATGGAATATTAAAGGAATATCTTCATAATTTATACACTGCTAATAAAGAAAGAAGAAATTCTACTGGAAATGGAGTGCGTCTTAATTTTAAGAGTCTACCTAAAATAGCCTCCTTCAATATGTATATAAAACCAGGTATTAGAACAGAGAGAGAGATAATATCTTCTGTAAAAAATGGTATTTATATTATTTCTTTAATGGGATTACATCTTGCAGATACAGTTTCTGGAGATTTTTCCTTAGGTATAGAAGGTTTGCAAATAAAAGATGGTGAATTTTATAAACCGTTAGCAGAGATGACTGTTGCTGGAAATTTAAAGGATCTTTTAAATTCAATATCTGAAGTAGGAAGCGAATTATATTTTAAAGGGAATGTAGCTTCTCCAATAATAAAGTTAGAAGACGTTATGGTATCTGGAAAGTAAAAAAAGGAGGTTTTATAGAAAATGGTAAAGATGTTTTCTTCTGCTGATCTTTTAGAAATGGCAATTCACTTAGAAGAAGAGAGTGAAAAATTTTATAAAATATTGCAATCTAAAGTGGAGAAGGAAGACTTAAAAAGACTATTTTCATATCTTGCTGTTCAGGAGCATGCTCATGCAATAACTTTTAAAAAGATTTATTATGAGATTGAAAAAGAAGGTTTTGTATCTGCTTATCCTGATGAAGAAGCCAATAAATATTTACATGCTTGGGTGGAATCACAGGTATTTATTGATTGGGATGAACTTACCAAGAAAACTGTATGGAAAAAAGAAGAAGTATTAGATCTTGCAATCAGACTTGAGAAGGATTCTCTTTTATTTTATTATGAGATAGAACCATTTATACCAGAGAAAGATAGAAAAATCCTCTCTGAGATAATAAAACAAGAGAAAGACCATTTATATCAATTAACAGAATTTAAAAAAGGGATGATTTAAATCTCTTTAAGTTTTTCCCAAAATTCTTCAGAGAATTGACCTTTAAATACTTCTTCTACAGGACCTATGAGGTTAACAGTCCAATCTTTATTTATTCTTATTTTTAATTCACCCCCAGGCATTAGAACCTCTACATAATTATTGACAAGACCTTTCCTATATGCTGCTGAAACTGCTGCACAAGAGCTACTACCAGATGCAAGTGTATAACCAGCACCTCTTTCCCATATTCTTATCTCTATTTTTTCAGGAGATATTACCTTTACCATTTGAACATTTGTTCTGTTTGGAAAGAGAGGATGATTTTCCAAAGTTGGACCTAATTTTTTAATTTTTTCTTCATCAATATTATCAACAAAAAACACACAGTGAGGGTTACCTATGGAAAGGCAGGTTATTTTTATTTTTTCGTGATCTATTTCTAATTCTTTGTCTACAAGTTCTTCTTCTTCTGTATTTACAGGAATTTCTTTAGTATTAAAGGTAACTTTTCCCATTTCAATTTCTATACATTTTGCTTTGTTATTTTTTTCCTCAATTATATTGGCTTTAACCCTTCCTCCTAATGTGTGTATAAAAAATTCTTTTTGAGAGGTAAAACCGTAGTCATATATATATTTAGCTAAAATTCTGAGTCCATTGCCACTCTTTTCTGCTTCACTTCCGTCAGGATTAAAAATTCTGACAGCAAATTCGTTATCGTTAATCTTTTCAAATACAAGGATACCATCAGATCCTATACCCATATTTCTATTACAGATTAATCTAATGTTTTTCTCGTTTAATATAAAATCAATTTTATTTTTTTCAAGGACTATATAATCATTTCCAAGACCATGACTTTTTACAAATTCCATAACTAATTTTCCTCCCTTACTTTTTTATAGTGATAAAATTAATTATATCAAAAGATTTTAATGAAAGGAGAATGAAGAGGTATGTTTTTTAGTGAATTGGCAGAATATTTTGGAAGATTAGAAATTACTACAAAAAGAAATGAGATGACTGAAATATTAGCTGATTTATTTAAAAAGGCAGATAAAGAAGAAATTGATAAGATAATCTATTTATTAAATGGAAGAGTTGCTCCTGAATATGAAAAAGTCGAGTTTGGTATGTCAGAAAAATTAGTATTAAGAGCTATGGCTTTAGCATTTATAGTGCCTATATCAGAACTTGAAAGGGTTTATAAAGAAATAGGAGACTTGGGAGAAATTGTAATAAGGTACCATAGAGAAAGAGAAAAAGATTTATCAATTACTGAGGTGTTTAATGTTTTATATGAGATAGCTAGTATCTCTGGAGAAGGAAGTGTTGATGCCAAAGTAAATAGATTGGCTTTTCTTATAAACTCCTTAACTTCAGAAGGAGCAAAATATCTGGTAAGAATAGTTTTAGGGAAATTAAGGCTTGGAATAGGAGAGCCAACAATTATGGATGCTCTTTCTTATGCAAAGGCAAAAGATAAGACTCTAAGGTCTTTTATAGAAAGAGCTTTTAATATTACTTCTGATTTAGGATATGTGGCTAAGGTTTTTTGGGAAGGAGGTACAGAAGCTCTAAAGAAAATCAAGGTACAAGTTGGAAGACCTATAAGGATGGCATTAGCTGAAAGGGTTTCTAAGCCTGAAGAGATCATTAAAAAAATGGGTAAATGCTCAGTAGAACCTAAGTTTGATGGTTTTAGGTGTCAGATACATAAAAAAGGTAAAATTGTCAAAATTTTCTCAAGAAATTTAGAAGATAATACCCATATGTTTCCTGATTTAGTAGAAGGGATACTTGATCAGATACCTAAGGAGGAGATAATAATTGAGGGTGAAGCTATCTCTTATAATCCCGAAACTGGAGAATTTTATCCTTTTCAGGTTACTGTTCAAAGAAAAAGGAAATATAATATTAGTGAAATGGTAGAGCTTTTTCCTCTCCAGCTATTTACTTTTGATATTTTATATGTAGATGGAGAAGATATTACATCCTTACCTTATCTTAGAAGAAGAAAAAAATTAGAAGAGAATATAAAAGAAGGAGATAAAATTTTTATAACAAAGAATATTGTTACCAGTGATCCGAAGGAAATACAGATGTTTTTTGAGGAATGTATTAGTGAAGGATTGGAAGGTATTGTAGCTAAGAGATTAGATGCCCCATATCAGGCAGGAGTAAGAAATTTTAACTGGATAAAATTAAAGAGATCTTATCAAAGTCATCTCACAGATACAGTTGATTGTGTGATTCTTGGATATTTTAAAGGAAGAGGACATAGAGCAAAATTTGGAATAGGTGCCCTTCTTGTTGGAGTGTATGATCAAGAGAGAGATCTATTTAAGACTATAGCAAAAATAGGAACAGGCCCAACGGAAGAGGAATGGGTAAAATTTAGGGAAGTTTTAGATGAAGTAAAAGTTGACCATAAACCCAGTAATGTTGATTCTTTAATAGAACCTGATGTATGGGTAGAACCTAAATATGTGGTAGAAATTCAAGCTGATGAAATAACAAGAAGCCCCGTGCATACATGTGGAAAAGAAACTGATGGATTAGGTTATGCATTAAGATTCCCAAGAGTTATTGGCTTTATTAGAGAGGATAAAGGTCCTTATGATGCAACTTCTGTCTCTGAAATTTTAGAAATGTTTAGAAATCAAAGAAGAGAAAAGGTAGAAGAAGATCAAGAGGTATAGAGGCTTTTTTGCTTTTTTATATTTTTTTCTTGTCCCCCCTCTTGCAAAAGGGAGATATATATGATAGAATTTAATCCGCCCGATGAGAAAGGGCGGATGCACATTAGACAAAGGGAGAAAAGGGAGAGAGAAGAGAGAAGGAAGAAGAGAGGAAGGCATATAGAGAGCGAGGA
>CAZZIO010000064.1:0-53986 GCA_964654465.1 uncultured Dictyoglomota bacterium | reverse complement strand
TAAATATATTCAAAATAAAGAGCCCCCATATGGGGCTCTTTAATATTTTAGCTTTAGAGAGATAGAGGCTATTTTGCCACTTGATCTAAATCACACCAACTCTCAGAGTCAACACCTTTCCAATACTTTACTTGACTATTGTCTTTAAATTTTATAATAATATCATTTGAAGGACAATAATGATTGTTTACTGTTCTATTTTCTACAAGTCTAAGTTGTATTGTCTTTCCTTTATAACCTTGTTGTAAAGACATCCACCTCCATGGGGCGTATCTGAAATTTTCTCCTACTGGATATACATTTGCAGGAAGGATAAGGGTTGTTCCAAGGCCTACCCATTTGTTTTCTTCACTGTTCCAAAAATATGGTTCTAAATTAACCTCTTTGTTATAGCGGGTCATGTAATAAAATCCGTTATTTTCATCGTTTACCTCGAATTCTACGTAATCACCGTCATGACAAAAAAGCCCACCTATATAGGGGAAGTTAGCTCCGTAATAGTTTCTATTTTTCCATGTACTTGCAAAGGCAAGAATTAAAAGGATAATTAGGAAAATAAAGATTCTTAAAATCGACTTTTTCATTTTTGTACCTCCTGTTCTAATATTTTAAATTAGGAGTCTACAAGGAAAGCCTGGGGGAAAAGAGTTTATAAGAGGTATTATTGATGAATTTTAATACTTTTTACATTTTCCCTCAGTTATAGTGTAACTCATATATTAAAAAAGTCAATATATTAATTACTAATGAATCAATAGTGAATAGAATGAAAAATCTATAAGCTGTTTTACATGTTTTTGGAAGACGATTATTATTCATAATTTTTTTAGAACACATACTTATAAGATAAATAAACAGGCATAAGAAATATACGTAATTTTATCCTGGGCAACTCATATCTTTAGTAGGTACTATGTTTGTATTACTTTAAAATTATTTTTTAAAGCACCATAAGAATGTGTTATTATAATTAAAAAGGGATAATTATTACTGTAAGTTTTACTTTCTATAGCTACTCAGAATCATTCAAAATTATCCCTCAATGAAATAGTTTAAGAATGCTTCAATTTAAAGGGGGTAATTAGACATGAGAAGGATAATTAGATTTAGTTTTTTCTTTATTGTTTTAAGTATATTTTTATTAGAAATTACCTTTGGTTTCTCTATGGGTTATCATTATGATTTGATAAGGGAAGTTATGAGGGGAGTGGGTTTTAATAAAGATGCTTTCTCTTTAGCTCTTGTTGGAAATTCTTATGTAGATATATTTCAGGAAAAGGCAGTTGAGTATGTAATAGATGATGATTTTTGTAGGGTTTCTAAAAAATTGGTGGATTTTTTACACTTTGATAATCTTTATAATGAGGAGGTTATTGAAAGATATTGGAAACAATTAATATTCAATACATATAATGCTATGAAAGAAAAGGTTAATAAAAATGATAAGTTAGGAGCACTTCTTATTATTGGTATCTCTTTACATATTGTTCAGGATTTTTATGCTCATTCTAATTGGGTTGAACTAAACTTGAGTAGTTACTCTAAAATAAAGGATGCTACTTATTTTGATGTTTTGAAAAGAGCTCCAAATGATTTAATCAAGGCAATAGAGGATGTTAAAAAAAGAGGTGGTATGTATTTTAATGTTAATAGGTTAACAACTTTTTGGGGAAAAACTAATCATGATGTATTAAATAAAGATCATGCGGGAAGACCATTATTTGATTCTGCATATAGAACTTCCTATAAGGCATCCTTAGAGTGGTTAAGACTTATAAAAAAATGGGTGACGGAAGATTTTAATAATAGTAAGTTTTGGAATGAGATTTTGATTTATGATTTTAAAGAAGGTAATAAAAAACATCTATATACATTAACAGATTTTGATGAGGGAACTATTAGATGGCTCTGTACCTATGGTGGAGCATGGAAAGCTCCAAGAATATGGGGAAGTTTGGATATTGTTTTTGATGATATGCCTAATGTTCCAGGAATAGGTTTAACATCTCAAAATAGTCCAGATTATCCTTTTTTGGGAATAGAATGGTTTTCAAATTGTACTTTAATAGCTAAGGATCTCTTTGAGGCATCTTATAAAGGTGGATTTATAAAAGTACATAGCATAGATAAATTGGAAGAAGGAATGAAAAAAAGAAGTGATTTTGGAGAAATAGTAAAGGTTAATTGGGAAGAGGTGCAAAACTTAGCACCTCTTGATAACTCTATAATAAGAGAAGCTTTTAGTTTTTTAGGAAATTGTACAATAGATTATGAAAAAGATGTAAAATGGCTCCGTGTTAGAATACCAGAAGCTATGGATCTTGATACCGGAGAAGGTTGGGATAATATAAACAATGAGGAACCAGGAGGAGATAGTGACTACTGGGTAATGTTTGTGGTAAATAATGAGGTTGATTATCCTTACACTGAAGCAGAATATGTGGATAAGAGTCATCCTTTTCCAGTTTGGGGAATATTAAAACCTTTATGGGATTTGAAGCCTGTAAGAATTCAAATAAGAATGTATGAGAGTGATAGCGGATTCCGTGGATCTCAGCATAAGGATGAGGAGATGGATATTAGGCCAGGCACTGGGAAAGATTTTCTATTTGAATTTAATCCTAAGGATTTTAGTTACAATGCTATTTCAGGAATGAAAGTATGGAATATAATGCAGGGATATTATATTAGAAGTGATGGAGAGGGAGATTTAAGGGCAAGAGTATATGTAAAGATCTGGATGATGGAAGATATTCCCCAAGAAATACCGTTATATCCAGTATTTTTTGAGGATAAAAATTGTGATGGAGCTTTCTTACCAATTTTTGACAATATAGATGATCTTTCTAAACTTGGTTTCAATGATAGAATATCATCAATCTTTTTGCCTTTCTATACTTGGAAGTTAGAGGTCTATGAGGATAAAAATTATAAAGGTAGGAAACTTTTTGTTGAAAGCACTATTCAGGATCTACATTCTGATGATTTTAAAATGGGAGACAAGATATCTTCAGTTAAGATTATTAAGGCCTCTATTCCATCTTATGATTTTCCTATATTTTATGAAGACAAGAATTACAAAGGATATTTCTTAAAATTGCCTTATAACCTACCTAATAATTCTATATGTGGTTTTTACTCTGAACTTTCTATATATAAATTTAATGATCGTATCTCATCTATAAAGATACCAAATGGCTGGAAAGTTATTATTTATGAGAATTCTCATTTTGAGGGAAAGAATGTAGAAATAACATCTTCAATTGCTGATTTAAGCACCATAGGATGGAATGATAGAGTTTCCTCTATAAGGGTAATTCCTCCTTTTAAAATTGCAGAAGATCAGAAAATAAGTATTGTAGAGCCAATGAAGCCTTTGGTTTTTCCTATGGTGATATTAGATAAAAATCTATTAATAGATCTGTTAAAGTTAGAATTGAAAAATTTTCCAGAAAAATATGTGAATCAAGATTTTTATTACAAAAGGGAAGATATAAAAATTCCTGATGATATTGATATAAGTATAACAATTACATACATAAATGTAAGGGAAAACTTCGCATATGTGGAGGGGAGAGGAGAAAACTATTATTTAAATTTTTGTTCTTTACTTTATATGGAAAAGGATAGATGGAAGGTCAAAGAAATAATTAATTCAGATTATGTAGTATGTGATGATAAATATGAAGGTTTAGATATTTATTCATGGATATATGAAAAACTTAAGAAAAGGTACCTGGGTATACCTATAGATATTTTTCCTAAGATACATCCAGAAAGAAAGATTATGTTGAGTATTTTAAGAGAGAAGATTTCTAATTTAGTATCAGACAATATTGGTTTCTTAGTAGAAGATTTTAAAGAGGAAAGGGAAATTGTGAAAATGGCTGTAAGACCAAGATCCTTAGATGGAGTATCTCAGTATGAAATATTGTATGTTACTCTTAAAAAAGATAAGGATAAATGGAATATTGTTAACTTGAAATAAGTTTTAAATTATTTTTTCTCTATATTAGTAATACTTCTTATTTCCTCCTGATAAATTATGCAAGTTTAAATCAGGATATCATATAGAAATTATTTAAAATTGAATTGAAATCCAAGCAGGAATAGTAAAGTCTTTTTGTACATCGTAAACTGTTTTATTATTCTCTACATCTATATAAAAACATCTGACTGTACAATTTATCTCTCCTTCTATTATTACTCCAATTACATTATTTTGATATTTCCAATCTCTTATTTTACCCTCAAATTTGCCTTTTACTATTGTATTCCAATAATCTCTGCCATCATCAAAGAAACTCCATTCAAAATAAACCATTAAATTTTCATCATTGTAAGATCCGGAAGCTATAGATGTATGATATCCTTCTCCTTTTACCCCTTCTATGCTACCGTCAGAAAATTTAAGGTAAACGACAGCAGGTGTTTCTATATACCATTTGCCCTCTCTATGGACCCACTCGGGTAATGTAAAACTTAACCCATGAATACCATTTAAATTTCTTTTTAGAGGAGTTTTAACTTTTGTCTTTGCATTAAAATTTACATCTTTATTTGATTCATAAGTATATTTTTCTCCAACATATACCACTACAGGACCTGTTTGAACATTTTCAGGAACTTTAATTTTTATCTCTTTGTCATTCCAACTTAAAATTTCAGCTGTGGTATTTCCTATCATAACTTTACTTTTTGATGATTGATTTTTTCCAAAAGCAAGACCTTTTATGGTAATTATATCTCCAGGAGATCCTGTATTTGGTTCTATTGATAGAACTTTTGGAATAAGCGATATAACTGCTTTTATAGAGAAGGAGTCTCTTACTAAATCTCCTTCCCATAATCCCACTCTTATTAATATCTCTTGTTTTCCGTCTTTATCTCCAAGTGTTAAATCTCTTATATCTTCAAGTTTAAATTGATGATTATAAGTTATATAGTTTGCCTCATTAAACTTTGCTTCAGGTATGGTAAATTTAGCTCTATTGTAGGTTATACGCTTTCCTGGAATTCCATATCTTCCTTCATCAATTGTGGCATACACTTCAATATCTCTGCTGTAATTTGAGCCGTTATAAATGTATAGCTTTAAATTTAAAACTTCTGCATCTTGAGGTATTATTTCTAATTTATCACCTGTTGATTTAACCCATATATAACCATCTTTACTTTCTGATGGTTTTATTTGTAATTGGTAAAAAGGTACTAATTTTTGATTATTGGGATTTCTAACAAGGAATGATATATCTCCTGTAGTCATTGCTCCTTTTTCATCTCTTGCAGGTAATTCCAAGGATAAAGACGGGCTTGTAGCGAAGTTTCCGTCTACAACTATAATTATATACTTTTCAGTTGGGAATTTATGTCTATTTTTTATAAAGTTCCAATCTCTGATGGTGTACATAGTTCCGTTTTCATTGTTTGCTGGAGAAATATTTTGGGGATCATGCATGATTATTTTTTCTCCATTTTCGGTATATCCAAGTAATACTACAGCATGATCTCCCCAGCTTAAAATAACGGGATGTCCTTTATCTATTTCAGAAAGAACCCTCCATTTTAAATGATCTAACTTAAATATAGGTACTGAATAGGCGGTAAAACCTGTTTCTTTGCTAAGATAGTCTTTCAGTGAATATACAATTTGATCTTCGTCTAAGCCAAAATCAGAATCATTTGCTCCTAACTCTCTTAAAATGTCATATAGTTCAATATCTTTTCCTGAAAATTTAAGAAACATTAGTGCACTTGTTGAAACGCAAGATCCTCCAATCTGTTCATAGTATGGCATTCTTATGATCTTTTCTTTTTGTTTTGGGGTGTATTTAGGAATATATCCTATATATATGAATAGTCTATCTTTTAGACTAAGAGTATTAGAATCAGCGCTTATCTTTTCTAATGTGTTGTAACATAACTTTATATTTGACAGAGATGACCTATATATTAAAGAGGGTGATAGTTTTATTGAAATAATTCCTGTGGAAGGATTATATTCATATTCTAAATCAAGTTTCCCTTTATTTATATGGTCGTAGCCAAAGATGTTTAATTCATCATTTGTTAAAGCTTTTGGACCATTTACAACAAGAGTAATTTCACCTAAAAGTTTTTGGATACCACTTATTTCAATCCCTTTTGCCTCCTTTGAGTAAAATATTGGATTTGTGATTGATTTTATGCTTATTTTTGTATCTTCTTTGATTGTATTTGGAGGGATTAAAAGTTTTGTTCCATCTGATAATACTATCTCACCACCAGAAGGACCAATATTCATTTCTGATTGAATGGCTTTTTCTCCCTTATCATAAAAGGATACTTGTTCAGGAGAAATAACTGTTTTTTCTTTGGTACTTGCTTCAATTATGTTTGAGATTGAATCTTTTTCAGATCGGATGTTAAATTCTTGAGATGGGACAATATCAGAAATCTTTTTACCCTCCCAATCAGTATTCCAGTCTCCAGAATTTCCATATCTCCATCTGCCGGTGAAGGATGTGCCATCAGGAGATAGGGTTAATTCAAATTCTCCTCCATCTTTTGGGGGTGAGTATGAGGGAGCTTCTAACCAAATACCTATTAATTTATTATCTATTACTTTACCAGCAACTTTTCCGTTGTCATGCTCATAATATCCTATAACCATATTCCCTACTTGTACTAAATACATCTTTCCCCAGGTTGTATCCCACGTACCGGTCCAATTAAAACTTGTTAAATTTTCAGAAGATGTGGTTTTGTTATTTACTATAGAAACACAAACATTATCAAAGTATCCAGTATTTGCATATGTCATAAAACCTAATTTTCCTGTTGTGAATGTAGCATCTTGAGTAGATAAAATTTCTTTGTCATCAATGAATACTTTAATTTGATTTCCTACTGCTTCAATAGTAATCCTATATTTTTTTCCAACTTCATAGGCGTTATTCTTATCAATAGCAAGCACTTGAAATGGTTTGCCATTAACAATCTTGTCAATTCTTCTAAAAGGTCCTTTATTTTGGGGGTCTTTTACCATGATGAATCTATAATAATTGTTTTTATCTTGATATCTAAAGACAGCTCCAATTCCATCATCATCGGTGGATGTTAAATCAAAGGAAAAAATAAAATCTGAAAAACTTTCTTTGGTAACTATGTGGGTACCTTGAAAGTAGTCATACTCACTATCTGCTCTATACACGTTACTGTTCTGAACAAGTTTTCCATCTTGTATTTTCCAATCAGAAGAAGGAGCATCATCCACAATGATCCAGTTGGTACCTATTTCCTTTCTTTCGAAATCATCTTTAAATAGAATACAATCTTCAGAGTTTGTGATTTCTTTCCCTATTGTTAACTGAGATAAAAGGAAAAAAAGAGTTATAAAAAGAAAAAATGTTTTTAATTTTTTTAAGTTATTCATAAGCCCCCCTTATATAACTTAAAAATTAATTTTTTTGAGGGAATCTTTTAAAAGGAGAAAATCTATATCCCTTTCAAAGATCTAAAATTGATGAATTTCCTGAAAATTTTCAGGATTGAATTTTCTGAGTTAGGATTTTTCTAATGTGCATTTAAAATTGTCTTGTTATTTACCCTATTTACTTTATATTATATTAAAAAACAGAAAAAAGTAAATAGTATAAAATTTTATTCTTTTCCTAAAATAATCTGTCCTAAGGAGATTCCTCCATCATTGGTGGGTACATTTTTATGAGTGAATACTTCAAAACCTTTATTTCTTAATAAGGGTATAGTTGTTCTTAAAAGAAGTCTATTTTGAAATACACCTCCTGATAAGCCTATTTTATTGATTTTATATTCTTCTCTTAATATTTCTGAGATTTGTAGAATTATTTGGGTAATGGTGTTATGAAATTTTTTAGCGATATCCTTTTTCTCATACTTTTCTTTTTCTAAAATTATCTTTTCAATGGTCGGATATATATCAATCTTAAATGTTTCTTTTTCTTTTATCATTTTAAAGGGATAAAAGTCTTCTTCGTCAGATTCCATAGCTTCCATTTCAAGTTCTATGGCAGCTTGACCTTCATAATCTATTTTTTCCCTTATTCCTAAAAGGGCAGAGACTAAATCAAAAATTCTACCACAGGAGGATGTGTAAAATATGTTTTCATCTTTTTCAATTAATCTTTTTGTTATCTCTTTTTCAAATGGATCAATATGGGGGAATATCTTTTCAATTTCAGATGGTAAATATTTGGTTATATAAGATAGTGCAATTAATCTTGGGTTTTCTATAGCATAATCTCCTCCAGCCACTGGAAAATATTTAAAATGAGCTACTCTTTTTACTTCTTCCAAATTTCCTATAAATACTTCTCCACCCCATATATTTCCATCTTCCCCATATCCAGTACCATCAAAGGAGAAACAAATAATATTATCAGTGATTCCTCTATCTAAAAGTAGAGAGAAAAAGTGAGCTTTATGATGTTGAATGGCTTTTACCTCCATATATTTTTTAAATTTTTCTGCAAAATCTGTGGATAAATATTGGGGATGTAAGTCATGTACTAAGATTTCAGGCTCTATCCTAAATAGTCTGATGAACTCTTGAATTATTTCTTCATATACCTGAAGGGTATCTTTATCTTTTAAATCTCCAACATGGGGACTCATGAAAACATAATTTTCTTTACCAAGGGAAAAGGTGTTTTTCAGTTCTCCACCAAGGGCAAGAGTAGGCTTTATCTTTATAGGAATTTTTATTGGATCAGGAGCATATCCTCTTGCTCTTCTTATAATATTTAATTCTTTGTTTTCTACAAAAACTACGCTATCATCTACTCTGTGGGCTATATTTCGGTTATGAAAGATAAATACATCCGCTATGTTTTTAAGTCTTTCCTTTGCATGGTCATTATCTTTAATAATAGGCTCATCAGATATATTTCCACTTGTCATTATGAGAGGTTTTGGAAAGTAATCAAATATGAGATAATGATAAGGCGTGTAGGGAAGCATTATGCCTAAATATTTGTTATTAGGAGCCACATATTCGGATATATCTCTTGGATCTTTAATTTTTAAAAGGACTATTGGTCTTTCTTTTGAAAGTAATATTTTTTCTTCATCCTCATTCACATAGCAGTATTTCTTTATCGTATCCATATCTTTCATCATAAGGGCAAAGGGTTTAGATGGTCTTTTCTTTCTCTCTCTTAATTTTATAACTGCTCTTTCATTAGTGGCATCACAGGCTAAATGGAAGCCACCAAGCCCTTTTATAGCTAATATTTTTCCTTCTTCTAAGTATTTTCCAATTTTTTCAAAAATGTTTGAAGCTTCTTCTCCATCTATCCAGAGAGTTGGTCCACAATCATAACAAGATATAGGTTGAGCATGAAATCTTCTTGATTCTGGATCGTGATATTCTTCTTCGCATCTTTCACACATCTGGAATATTTTCATGGTTGTTTTATCTCTGTCGTATGGTAAATCTTCAATAATGGTATATCTTGGGCCACAGTTAGTACAGTTTATAAATGGATAATTAAATCTGCGATCTTTTGGATCTCTCATTTCTTTAAAGCAGTCTTCACATATGGCTATATCTGGAGATATGAAGTTAAATCCAGTATCTTCTTTGCTTTCAATAATTGAGAAATCTATAATGTTTTCTGAGAGATTTATTTCTTCTTTTTCAATTTTTTCTATTTTGGAGAGAGGAGGGGCTTCTTTTACAAGATCATCTAAAAATTTTTTTATTTTTTCTTCCTCTCCTTGAATTAGTATATGAACAGATCCTGTAGAGTTTAAGATCCATCCTCTAAGATTTAGGCTTTTAGCAAGCCTGTATACAAAGGGTCTAAATCCAACTCCTTGAACAATTCCCCAGATTTTTATTTTATAGGTTTTTTCCATTATATATTTTCAAGAAATCCTTTTATAAATTCTAATCCTTTTTTTAGGTTTTCTAAAGCCTTTTCCGAGATTTCTTCTCCAAAATCAAAATCATACCCTCTTATGGATAGAAGATAAAATTCAGGATTTTTATTATAAAGAGTTTTTGTCCAGGAAAGTAGTTCTTCACAGGATGTGTGGTGGGTAAGAGGGGAAAAAGTCTTTTCTTCTGTTATTTTTTTAAATGATATTTCATCTCCTTCTATGGAAGCATCAATGAATATGACTATGTCATAATCTTTAAGGATTTCTGCCATATCAAAAGTAAGCTCCTGGACCTTGAGTTTTTCTACCTTATCATCTATAAGGTCCAGGAGCTTTATTCCTAAGCCATCATCTCTTCTATAAGGATTTCCAAAACCTACTAATAATACTTTTTTCAATCTCTTTTTATTGTATCCAAGAGATTTCCATCTTTATCATAAAGCTCTATTAGAAGGGGCATCTTTCCTATAGCATGGGTAGAGCAGGAGAGACATGGATCATAGCATCTTATGGCTCCCTCAACTCTATTTAGCATCCCTTCTTTTAAATTTTTCCCATCTATAAAGGCTTTTGCTACCTCTTCTACTGCCTTATTCATTGCCCAGTTATTATGTCCAGTTGATACTATCAAGTTTACTTTTTCAATAGTTCCTTTTTCATCTACCCAATAGTGATGAATTAGTGTACCACGAGGAGCTTCTACTACTCCAATTCCTTCCTCATTGACTACTTCTCCAAGCCTTAATACATCTTGGCTCATTGCGTCTGGATCCTCAAGAATTTCTCTTGTTCTTTCTAATGCATAGATGGTTTCAATTAATCTTGCATAGTGATAATATATGGATCCTTCTACTGGTTTTCCATTTCCAAGAGTTTTGAATTTTTTGAATTCTTCATTTGCTAAAGGTGTGCTTATTTTTTCCGCCACATTTAGTCTTGCAAGAGGTCCTACTCTATATACTCCCTCAGGATATCCAAAAGGTTTGTAATAGGGGAATTTTAAGTATGTCCAATCTTCCACTTTTTCTCCAATATATTTAAGATAGTACTTAGGCTTAAATTCTTTTACTATATTTCCATCTTTATCCATGAATCTTATTTTTCCATCATAAAGTTCTAATGATCCATCCTCTTTTACAAGTCCCATATAACCTGTGGAGAAGCTGGCAAATTTGTTACAAGTTTCTTTATTCTTCTCTATAAAGTCCTCTGCTATTTTTATACCCTCTTTTATATACTCTATCATCTCATCTATTCCTTTTAATATCTCGTCTCTTGCTTCGATAGATAGTGCAGAGTTTACTCCTCCAGGTATTGCAAATGTGGGATGTATTCTTCTTCCTGCTACAAGTTCAATAATTCTTTGTCCAAATTTTCTAAGCTTTACTGCTTTTAAAGCAAGTTGAGGATTAGCTTGAATTAATCCTACCACATTTCTTATTTTGGGATCAGCATCCCAACCAAGTATAAGATCTGGCCCTGCAAGCTCAAAAAAATGCATTGAATGGGATTGAATAAACTGCCCCATGTGGATTAGTTCTCTCAGAAGTTTAGCGGTCTTTGGTATATCTACTCCTATGATTTCATCAGTAGCTTTAGCAGATGCTAAATGGTGACTAATGGGGCATATTCCGCAGATTCTTGGTGTTATAATTGGCATTTCAGAGAAATGTCTTCCTTCAGAGAATTTTTCAAAGCCTCTAAATTGGTCTACATGCATAAAGGCTTTTTCCACTTTTCCATCTTCATTTAAATGGATTGTAACTCTTGCGTGTCCTTCTATTCTTGTAACTGGGCTTATGGTAATTTTTCTTTCCATAGTTCTCACCTCATTATTCATACTTAAGAAGTTCGCCTTCTAATTTAGGTACTCTTCCTTCTAAAATTTCTTTTAATACATAATAAATAGCATCTGCTGAGGGTGGACAACCTGGGATGTAGAAATCTACTTTTATAACTTCATTTACCGCTTTTACTTTGGGAAGATGTTTCCCTAGCTCTTCAGAAGAAGGTATTTTACCTTGTACTGTACTTTCTGTGGTAATATAGCCTCTTTCAAGAAGTTCTTCTACAGAAACATAGTTTCTCATGGTAGGAATTCCACCAAATACAGCACAATCTCCAAGGGCAACTATAAATTTACATTTTTCTCTCATCATTTTTACTTCTTCTTCATGATGGTCTGTGGCTACTGCTCCTTCAATTATTCCTATATCTGTTCCTTCATCAGGTATCTTTAAATCTGTTATAGGAGTAGCATTGATCTCCAGGCCTTTATTTATAAGTTCTACAAGTCTTTCGTCCATATCTAAGAAGGACATATGGCATCCAGAACATCCCTCACACCATATGGAAGCTACTTTTATCTTACCCATTGTTTTCACCTCTTTTTAAGAAACTTTTTCTGCTCTTCCTAAGATTTGTGAAAGGAAAGTCTTTAAATCTACAGTGTCATATGTTGGTCTTAGTACTTTTTCTCTCTTTAACTTCTTTCCTTCTAAATTATAGAAAGTTCCTTCTCTTTCAAAACCGTTAGAGATTCCGACTAATACAGTTGCTTTGTGAATTTCATCATTTTCATATGGTGTAAATACAAAGACTGTAGCATCCTTTATGTTTAGATTCTTTAAGCCTTCTAAATTCTTTCCGAATACAAATACATATTCAGCAGTAATGTTGTTATGTTTTATTCCTAATTTTTGAAGCCCTAAGGAATTAGTCTCTTTTGGTAGATAGAGGAATTTGGCATTTGTTAATGAGGATAGGAGCTTTATTTCATCGCTATTTATATCCTTATATATAACTACTACGTCATCTTGTTTCTTAATTATTTCCAAAGCCATGGACATATCTTTTATGTTAAACACATAATCAGCAAGTTTAGCAAGACTATTAAATTCCTTATCTATTACCATAAGTTTTGCTTTATTTCCTATAACATTTCTTTTCACTATGGATCCTACGGTACCATATTCTCTATTGAGATCTGCACCAATAACAACGTAGAAGTTTCTATTATCCAAATCGTTTAAGGTTATATTAGATGATATGGGAATTTCCTCAGGATTGAGGGCATATACTTTATCTTTGAATAATTCTTTAATTAACTCCAATTCTTCATTAAATAAAGTACCATCTACATAAGCGATTCCTTTATCTATCTTATCTTTTACTAATTTTATAAGTTGATCTTCACTAATTTTTCTGTATCCAAAATCATCTTTTACTCTTATTCCTGTTAATCTTTTCTTTTCATCATAAAGGGATAAATATCTTCCAACTTTGCAAAGAACTCCTTGAGATACATCAGAGTTCCAATCTCCATATATTTTTACTATGAAATTTGCTCCTTTCTTTTTATAAACCTCTATACCACATCCTACAGGACATAAGTCACAGTTTGTATAGATAACATCCGATTGTACTTCTCTCCCTAAGTAGGCAGATCTTTTATCTATGATAGCTCCTGTTGGGCATACTTGGGCGCAAAGTCCACAAGATACGCAAGAGGACTTACCAAGGGGTATGTCCATATCTGCGATAATCATGGTATCAATTCCTCTTTCCATTTCACCAAGTACAAAGTGTCCTGCTATTTCAGAACATGCTCTTACACATCTTCTACATAGTACACAGCGATTATGATCCATAATTATGAAGGGATGGGAATTGTCTACGGGGAATTTTCTCTCGTAAGTAGGAAACTCAAAGTGATCTAATCCAAATTCGTATCCCAGATCTTGAAGTTCACATTCACCAGTGACTTCACAATACATACAATAATGGTTCCTTTCGGTAAATAGGAGCTGTAGGACCAGTTTTCTTGAATTGATTACGTTAGGTGTATCGGTTTTTATGTCCATGTTGGGCTCTACAGGAGTTGTACAAGCAGTTTTTAAAACACCTCTATCTTCTACTACACACAGCCTACATGAACCTTGAGGCATAAGGGGTTCATAATGGCAAAGCACAGGTACGTGTATACCAAGTTCACTTAAGACTTGGAGTACAGTTTTACCAGGAGAAACTTCTACCTCACTTCCATTTACTTTAATCTTGATGTTCTCCATAGTCCACCCTCTCTCTTATACAAGATTTTTATACAAAGAAATTAACTATTTGAGAGATTTCTTCTGAGATAGGAGAATTTATTATTTCTTTATTATCTCCGTAATAATCTTCTAACTTATGGTAGAAGGAAATTTTTCCTAAATAGTTTATACCTAAACTATTACATTTTTCTTTTACAAAATCTTGATCTCCTATTTTCATGTTCTCAATGAGCCCAATTATGGGTATATTTTGATCTTTTAAAAATATTATAAGCTTTTCTACTGTTTCCATGGCAATTTTCGTAGAGTTTGTTACTATAAGAAATTCCAATCTATTGATTAATCTTATAAGATCTAAGAGTATCTCTCCCATTCCAGGAGGCATATCTATAATAAGGAAGTCAAGAGAATTCCATCTTGTAATTGTGAATAGCTCAATCAGGGTGTCTGTTAATTCTTTCCCTCTCATGATAAGGGGTTTGTTTTGGGTAAAGTAAATGATGGACATGAAATCAATATTGTTAATATTTACCGGTTTTAGGCCATATTCCTCTTTGGGAAAGGAATGTTGATTGTTCAAAAGAATATGTAACGAAGGACCATATAAATCAAGATCTAAAAGTCCTATTTTATAATTTTTTTCCTTTAACAAAAGGGCCAAAAGTGCAGATATAATGCTTTTTCCAACTCCTCCCTTTCCACTTGCTACAGGTATAATTCTTTTTACGTTTTCTAACCTTTTTTCAATTACCGATAATCTGGGATCAATGAGTTTCATAATACATCCTCTATAAATACTCCTCTTCCTTCTGTTATTTCAAAATCAGGGCTTCCACATTTTGGACATTTAATATATACATGGATGGTTTCTGGCACAAAGTGAATTGCTTCTTTTTCTTCTTCATTAAGTTGGTTGAAACTTTCGTAAAAAGCCCATTTATGTCCACAAAAATTGCATAATAGATAAGCTGTAAAATTCTCATATTTTATTTCTGCATTCTCTAAAATTGTGTCTTTAGAAAGTTCTTTTAATGCAAAATCAAAAATTTCTAAATCTATTTGTTGAATTTCTCCTACTTTTAACAATAAAGTTTTTACCTCTCTCAGATTTTTATTCTGAGCTATTTCTAAAGCTGTGTTTACAACACCTTCTGCTAAAGCCCACTCGTGCATTTTTTAACAAATCCTTTTTGTTTTTGATTTTATCTAAATTTTGTACAAATATCAAGAATTAAATACTTCCAAGGGTATATGAAATTATAGGCTATTAAAGATTGTTATAATATAGGATAGAACTCTTTGAATACACCTATATGTGTAGGGGTAGTACCACAACAACCCCCTATAAAATCTATACCTAAGTTAAGCATCTCTTCTACAAATTTTTTAAAATCATTGGGAGTAGCGGGATATATAAGTTTTCCATTTTCCCATTTAGGAATTCCTGCATTAGGTTGAATAAGTACTGGAAGGTCTGTAGTTTCTCGTATAATTTTAGCGATCTTAACCATATCTTCTATACCTTTTCCACAATTTGCTCCCACAAAGTCTGCTCCTTCTTCTTGTAATTTTTTAATAGATGTTTCTACTTCATCCCCAAAAGGAGTTTTTCCTTGATTTCCAATCCATTCAAAACTCATAGTTACTCCAACCAAGGTGTTGTATTTTTTCGCAGATTTTAGGGCTATCAAGGCTTCTTGTAGAGAAATCATGGTCTCTATAAGTATGAAATCAACACCAGTATCTACTAATATTTTTATCTGTTCGGAAAATACCTCTTCGGCTTCTTCTTCATTTATATCTCCAAAGGGTGCCAAAAGTTCACCTAAGGGACCTATTGATCCTGCAATGAATACTTTTCCTTCTGATGCTTTTTTGGCTATTTCTACCCCTTTTCTATTTATTTCCTCGATCTTGTCCTCAAGTCCTGCTCTTCTTAACCTTATTCTATTACCACCAAAAGTATTGGTTTCTATAACCATGGCTCCTGCCTTTATGTAATCTCTATGTACTTCTTCAACTAAGGATGGATTTTGAAGGTTTAATATTTCAGGAGGAGATCCTAGAGGAAGACCTCTTCTCTGTAGCTCTGTGCCCATAGCTCCATCAAAAAATAATTTTTTTGGAAGATTTATTCTTTTCATAATGGGAAGTATAGCATAAAATGAATTAGAAAGGGTAGTAATAAGAAATAAAATTTTTGGGGGCGTAAATATGACCACTTTAGTTAGGGTTCTTATATCGTCCTTAATAGGATATCTTTTTGGTTCCTTTTTACCAGGTTATTTTTTACCTCTGTGGATTAAAAAGATTGATATTAGGAAAGTAGGAGATGGTAATCCTGGCACATTGAATGTAAAAAGGACAGTTGGAGGATTCTTAGCCTTTATTACTGCTTTATATGATGTTCTTAAAGGATTTATACCTATGTTTATAGTTAATTATCTATTTAAATATTCTCTTCCCTATACATATTTGGCAGGTTTTTCTGCTGTTTTGGGGCATAAATTTCCCTTTTATTTGGATTTTAGAGGGGGAAGAGGGTTTGCTACTTCTTTAAGCCTTTTCTTTTTTATATTTTTTAAGGTAATTTGCCAAAGCTTTTCAGTATTGCAGGTCTTTTATCTTTTATCATATATTATTCTTTATGCTTTATTGCTTAATATGGCCATAAAGGGTAAGGGTGATGTATTTACTATGACCATGTTTCCTATTATAGTTACTTTTGTAGGGCTTAATATTGGCTTGAATGCAGACTTTTGGTTTATGTTTTCTTTAGTTTTTATTATTGTTATGGAGGCAGTTAAAAACTTAATAAGGGATGGATTTAAATTTTACACTGAAAAACATACATTTTGGAGGATAATGTCACGTCCCTTTGCTTTATTCTTTATACCTCTTACTATTATATTTTCCAGAATATTTGTAATTATATTGATAGGCATAATTCTTGCTCTTTTCTTTACAATTGATCTCTTAAGGATTTTATTATGGAAAGTAGAGAACTTTTTCCAGTTTGAATTTTTTAAAAACTTCAGAATTTTTAAGGAGAAAGAGAAGGGTAGAGTTTCTTCTATAACAAACTTTCTTCTTGGAATATTTTTGAGTTTTGTCCTTTTTGATATAAATATTTCTTTTGCTTCTCTTGGATTCACATCCCTTGGAGATATGATGGCAAAATGGATTGGAATCAATTTTGGTGAAAGAAAGATATTTAAGAGTAGTAAAAAGACATTGGAGGGTTCTCTCGGTTTTCTATGTGCTAGTATAACTTGTGCTTTCTTTCTTTGGTATTTTAATATATTACCCTTTTATTTAGTGTTTATAGGAGCAATAATAGCTTCCATTGTTGAAGCTGTTCCAAACCCTATTGATGATAATTTTAGTGTGCCTATAATATCAGGAACAGTAATGGAGTTATTATATAGGCTTTTTTAACGAAGTACTTTGTATTTGATCTTTTTCTTTTTATTATAGGGCAGGGATGCATAGTACATCCATTGGAATAATTGTTTTATCCATCCATTTTTCTCAAATCTTCTTGTGGATGAGTAGACCTTATTAGTCTTAAAGAAGAAATATTTTGCCCTTTTCCTACATTGTCTTATCATCATGGTATCTTCATCAAAGGTTAAGCTTTCATCATATCTGAGATCCTTTAAAAGATCCCTTCTTATTATCTGTATAGATCTTGTTGTTTTTGTGGTCTTATTGGCAAAATTATAAAAATGGTACCAACATCTTGCTTTTTTTGAATCTGGATAAGGTAGGAGTGATACCATACCACATCCTAAATTTTCATTAGCATGTTCATGTAGATATTTGTTAAGATCCTTTAAGAAATCTTTTTCAAAATAGGTATCCGCATCTAAGAATATCGCCCAATTACTGTTTTCAGAGAGATTTTCAATGCCTATATTTTTGGCTTTAGAAACACCTGATTCCTCTATGGATATAATTTTAAACCATGAAGGAGAAAATTTTCTGATTACATCAAGGGTACTGTCTGTAGATCCGTTTTCTACTATGATTACTTCTAATTTTTCTTGAGGATAATCTATTTCTTTGAGATGTTCGATGGTGTACTCCACATATCCTACTTCATTGTGGGCGGGTATTACAATTGAGAAAAAGTAATAGTCATCCAAGAAATATGTCTCCTTTCATGCAATTTAGCATTTATTTTATAACATAAAGAGAGCTTATGCAATTTTTGGAAAATTTATATATCTGTTATATAATTTTATTAAATGGATTATATTGAGAAATATTTTAAGATTTATGGTGAAGAAATTTACAGATTTCTGAGAAGATTTTTGAAGGATGAGGAGATAGCAAAAGATATCCTTCAGGAAACTTTTCTGAAAGCCATGAAGGTATCCTTAGAAGAAGAAAAAGCAAAGAATTATCTTTTTAAGATAGCCAAAAATCTTGCTATTGATTATTTAAAAAAAGAGAGAAGATGGGTTTATGAGGAAGAATTATTAGAAGGGAGTGTAGAAGATCCTGAGTGTATAATAGAGAGGGAGGATATATGGAGACCTCTGAATGAAATTGAGAAGGAAATTTTAATTTTTTATTATTATAAAGGCTATTCCTATGAGGAGATAAGTAAAAAACTGAGTATTCCTCTTAATACCATAAAAAGTCATATTTATAGGGCTAAAAAAAAGATATATAATTATTTACAAGGAGAGAAAAATGAATTGTGAAGAATTTAGAGAGAAAATGTTTTTATACCCTGATGTAGATGGGGATTTCTTTTTACATCTTCAATCTTGTGAAGAGTGTAAAAAGGAATTTGATAAGTTTTTACAAGTAGAAAAAATTATCAGTGAAAAAGTTTATGAGGCAGGAATAAGAGAGGAATGGGAGAGAGTATCTCTTGATATACTTAAAAGGTTAAGATTAGAAGCAGTAAAAAGAAAGATTTTAATTATCTTCTTAATATTTTTAGAACTAATTTTCTTCTTTTTATTTATCTTTGTTATTTATAGGTTTTTAAAGGTTTTTTCCTTTAATTTTTCATTTATTTATTTGATCTTTAAAGGCCTTTTAGTTCTTATTTCTCAAATGAACTTTTATCTTTTTTTATTGACTCTTATATTATTTATCTTCTATACAGAATTTAAAAAAAGATCCTTTAGGTGAAAAGGTTGGATAGAAAAGAGATTGATTTAGAGAAATTAGAAAAATCTATTAGGAATATAGTTAGGAGAATGAATATAGAGGATATAGTGAGACGGGCTATTGAACATTATGATCCTCCTACTCTGAACGGTATTGTAGCTTTAGATCTAAAAACAGGTGAGGTATTTAGCTATTCTTCTTTGGAAAATCCTGTATTTAATAATACTATTGTTACCCTTTATGTACTTTCTATATCTCGTTTCCCTTTAGATAGACTATTTTCTGAAAAAGATTTAAATATTGCTAAAATGCTTCTTGGGGATAGTTGGAATTTAAGTGCCAGGGATATTGCGAATGCTCTTGGTAAGGATTTTAAAGAGATAGAGGATAAAATATTTGAAATTATTATGGATGAGGATTCACCAGAAGAAGAGATAATCGAAAATGTTCTAAGTTATGTAAGAAAAGTTATTTCTTTGTAGAAGAGGAGAAGGGGCTTAGCCCTTCTCCTTAGCAAGCTTCTTTGATTATACTTTCAAAAACCTTATGGTAAAATTCTAATTTTTCAGGGGAATTTGCTTCAAATCTTAATACAATTACTGGTTCTGTATTACTTGCTCTTGCTAATGCCCATCCATCAGAAAATTCAATTCTTACACCATCTATTGTTATGACCTTCTGTATATCTTTTTCTATTTCAGGATACTTTTCTTTTAATCTATCAAAGAAGGTCTTAATGATCTCAAATTTTTTCTCTTCACTGCAATGGACTCTGATCTCTGGTGATGCATATACTTCGGGAAATTCTTTAAGAAAATCAGAGAAAACAAAATTTGGATTATTAAGCTTTTCTATTGCATATAGTTCTACGAGTCTAAAAGTTGCGTAGATGGCATCATCATACCCGAAAAATCTGTCATTAAAGAATATATGTCCACTCATTTCTCCTGCAAAAAGTGCATCTTCTTCTCTTAGCTTTTTCTTAATAAGGGAATGGCCTACAGGGGATAGTACTGGAAGTCCTCCTAATTTTTCTATTAGGTCAAAAAGATATTTGGAGCATTTGACTTCTCCTATGATTTTTCCTCCTGGTCTTTCCTTTAATATTCCTTTGGCAAAGATATAGGCTAATCTATCTCCATATACAACTTCTGCCTTTTCGTCTACGATTCCCAACCTATCAGCATCTCCGTCATAAGCTATACCAAAATCAGCCTTTTCTTTTAATATGGTTTCTCGTAATGTCTTTAAAGTTTCAATTACCGTAGGATCAGGGTGATGATTTGGGAAGTTTCCATCAGGTTCTGAGAATAAATCAATTACTTCAATTCCAAGTTTTCTAAGTACATCAGGAGCCACCAATCCTCCACATCCATTTCCAGAATCTACAACTAATTTTATGCTTCCTTTAGGGAGTTTTGTTATGGCGGAATTTCCAAATTCATTAATGAGAAATTCTTTGTATAAAGATATGATGTCAAAGGTTTCATAAGTGCCCTCTTTATTTGGTATTTGATCTTTAAGATTAATTGCTATCTCATATAACTCTTGAATTTGAGGACCATAAATAGTTTCCTTCCCTACACAGATTTTCATGCCATTAAACTGAGGTGGATTATGGCTTCCTGTAATCATAATACCGCCATCTACAGGGAGCTTGAAAAGTGAAAAATAAAGAAGTGGGGTTGGGCAGAGCCCTATATCTATAACGCTTATCCCTGAAGATCTTAAACCTTCAATTAGTCCTTCTGAAAGTTCTTTTGAAGATAATCTTGCATCTCTTCCTACTGAAACCTTTAGATCTTCTTTATTTATTCTTTTTTTAATAAATTCTGCGTAAGCTTTTCCAATTGTTTTGGCTACTTCTCTATTTAAATTTTTTGGTACTTCTCCCCTTATATCATACATTCTAAATATAGTTTTATCTAAGTTAAACATTTATTACTTCCTCCCTCTTAACATTTTTTATTTTCACAAAAATTATATCAGATTTTGTAATGCTATTCTAACAAACATTTCTATACCAATTGCCATGGCTTCTTCATCAAAATCAAAATAGGCTGAGTGATGGGGTTGAATAAAGCCTTTTTCTTCATTTCTTGAACCAAGGAAAAACATGGCTCCAGGCCTTTCTTCTAAAAAGTATGAAAAGTCTTCTCCTCCCATGGAGGGAGTCATTTCCTCTATATTATCTTCACCTATAACTTCTTTTGCTATATTTTTAACAAATTCTGCCTCATGATCATCATTTTTTCCTGGAGGATATCCAAATTGATATTCCAGATCTACCTTACAGCCAAAGGCTTCTCCTATTTTTTGAGATATGGTTTTAATTCTATCTCTTACTTTTTCTGCTATTTTTCTATCAAAGCTTCTTACTGTACCTTGAATTTCTGCTTCCTCTGGAATTACATTAAAGGTATTACCGCTTTGAATTTTACAAACACTTAGTACAAAAGGAGTTAAAGGATCTATCTCTCTTGAGGGGATGGCTTGAAGGGCTTGAACCATATTTACTGTTACGATAACGGGATCAATAGTGTGATGAGGTGCAGATCCATGTCCTCCCTTTCCCTTTATCTTTATAGTAAAGGCATCCGCTTGAGCACAGAATACCCCTTTTCTTATTGCTATTTTACCTTTCGGTAAAAGATTCCATAGGTGAAGGGCATAAACTTTCTCTACATATGGATTTTCAAGGATTCCTTCTTTAATCATAAGTTCCGCTCCACCTGGAGGAAGCTCTTCAGCGGGTTGGAAGGCAAATTTAACATTTCCTTTTAATTGATCTCTAAGTTTACTAAGAATTTTGACAGTGCCTAATAATATGGCTGTATGACCATCATGTCCACATGCATGCATAACTCCTTTGTGCTTTGATTTATATGGTACATTATTCAACTCCTCCAAAGGTAAAGCATCAATATCAGCTCTGAACAAGATAGTCTTCCCATTTTCCTTCCCTCTTAATATGCCTAAAACTCCTGTTTTAGCTACATTTTTCCTTACCTCAATTCCATTTTTTTCAAGATAGCTTACTATTTTCTCAGAAGTTTTATATTCTTGAAACCCTAACTCAGGATACATGTGAAAGCTTCTTCTAAGCTCGATTACCTCTGGAAGTATTTCCTTGATCATCTCTTTTAAATTCATAGTCTTATCCTCCCTTTGTCTATGGCATATAGTAAAGCATCAACCACATTAGGATCATATAAAATACCTTTATTATTTTTAATTTCGTCTATAGCAATTTCTAAGGGTAGGGCAGGACGATAAGGTCTATGAGATGTCATAGCTTCTAACACATCTGCTACTCCTATTATTCTTGCTTCTATAAGAATCTCATCATTTTTAAGGCCTAAAGGATATCCTGATCCATTTATTCTTTCATGATGTTGATATACTACAGGAGCCACTTCTTGTAAAATATTTATTCTTTTCAGGATATTATAGCCTGTTTCTGTATGTGTATTTACGAGTCTCTTCTCCAATGGAGTTAGTGGACCTGGTTTGTTTAAAATCTCAGAGGGAATAGAAAGTTTTCCTATATCATGTAATAAAGCACAAATATTTAAAAACCTTATCCTTTCTTGAGTGAAACCCAATAGTTTCCCTATAACTGAAGATATTTTAGCAACCCTTTTTTGATGTCCAGAGGTATATGGGTCTTTTAGTTCTACAAGCTCGGAAGATACTTTTATTACTTGATATAATGAGGATCTTGCTCTTCTTTCTTCTATGGTTTTCTCTTCTAATTCTTTTTCTAATATTTCGTATAACTTGGCATTTTCTATTGCAAGACCGATAATAGGTATCATGAAGGATAGTTTTTCTATATCATTTTGAGTAAACGAATAGGGTTTGTCGCTATCAAGACCTATAATACCTATAAGATTATTGTTATATATGATAGGAATTATCAGATGAGATTTAATCCATGATGTTTCTGGTATGTATACCCAATTCGGATATTCATCAGTATTTTCTATAAGTAGGGGACTTTTAGTGGATATAACTGTTTTTATTGTGTAAAACTCTTTTTCTGTCAGTTCTAAGGTCTTGATAAAATCTGCTATATTGTATTTTTCATATCCTCTAAAAGCTAAAAATTTAATTTTATCTTCATAAAGTATTCCAATATTTGCAGATGTGTAGCTTACCACTTTTTCTATTTCTTCTAATATCTTTTCTAAAATTTTTCTTATATTTTCACTTTTACTTTTAACTTCTAAGTCTTTTAAAAATTCCTTTATTTCAAGGAGGATAATCTCAAATAGGCTAAGGTCTAAATTTGTAAGCTTCTCTTCTCCCTTGATTATTAATGTTAAAGGTTTTTCAGCGGTTTGTAGCAATTTTGAGCATTCATTTTCTGAATTTAGATATTTGGAGCTTAAATGGTAAGAAATATTTAGCTTATAAGGTCTAAGTTCATTATTTATTCTATTTATACAGTCTTCAAGATTTTCAGACCTTTTTGTTGCGTCTTTAATCTTCAGTAGTAAATTAAGATAGTTCAACATATTCTCCTTATTAACCATAATTAAAAATTATTGTAAACTATTATAATAATATCATGTAAAAGTAACTTTTAAAAGGAAAGAAAAATAGATATGATTTGTGAAGTATTATCAGTAGGGACAGAGCTTCTTCTTGGAGATATTTTAAATACCAATACACAATACTTAAACAGACGACTTGCTGAACTTGGTATAACAGTATATTTCAATACTACTGTAGGTGATAATCCTCAAAGATTAAAAAATGCTCTTGAAATTGCTTTTTCAAGAAGTGACATGGTAATTGCCACAGGAGGGCTTGGACCTACCAAGGATGATCTTACTAAAGAAGTTTCTGCTGAATTTTTTGGTAAAAAACTAATCCTACATGAAGAATCTTTAAATAGAATAAAAGAGTTTTTTGAAAAAAGAGGTTTACCTCTTACAGAAGGAAATATAAAACAGGCATATATAATTGAAGGGAGCAAAGTGATACCAAATGATTGGGGAACAGCTCCTGGATTGATTTTGGAGACTAATGGAAAAATATTAATTCTTCTTCCTGGTCCACCAAGAGAGATGATACCTATGTTTGAAACATACGTGGTACCATATCTTCTTACTCTTTCTTCCGAGACTATTCAGTCAAAAGTATTAAGAATCTGTGGTTTAGGGGAAAGTTTTATGGAAGAGAGGGTAAAGGATTTAATAGAAAATCAAACCAATCCGACAATAGCTCCATATGCAAAAGAAGGAGAGGCTATTTTAAGAATAACAGCTAAGGCAAAAAGTAAAGAAGAGGCAGAGAAATTAATAGAAGCAGTGGAGAGAGAGATAAGAAAAAGATTAGGAGACTTTATTTATGGAGAAGGAGATGTTACTCTTGAAGAGGTAGTCGTTAAATTATTGATGGAGAAGGGAAGAACTATTGCTATTGCTGAATCATGTACAGGAGGAATGATATCATCAAGAATTGTTAATGTGCCTGGAGTTTCAAAAGTGTTTAAGGAAGCAATTATTGCTTATAGTAATGAAGCAAAGATTAAGAGACTAAATGTTTCGGAAGAGACTTTGAGAAAATATGGGGCTGTTAGTAAAGAGTGTGCATTAGAGATGGCAAGAAATGTGGCTTTGATCTCAGGAGCAGATATAGGTCTTTCTGCTACTGGGATTGCTGGGCCAGAGGGTGGAACTTCTAATAAACCTGTAGGGCTTGTTTATTTGGGACTCTACATGAATGGAGCAGAGGATTATAAAGAGTTGAAACTTTCTGGTGATAGAAATAGAATTAGATTATATACTACTATAAATGCATTAGATTTTTTAAGGAGGCATATTTTAAATTCGTAAAATAATATATTTTTGGGGGGTAATATTATGGATATTCCTAAATTAGTTGTGAGTATAGCCATACCTTTAATAGTTGGTGGTATATCTGGATTTTTTTCCAGAAATGCAAAAGAAATATTTGATAAATTGGTTAAACCAAGTTTTGCTCCTCCACCTTGGCTTTTTGGCCCTATTTGGACAATTTTATATTTCTTGATGGGAGTTTCTTTATATAGAGTTTTAAAAGTTGGACAAAATGTTAGATTAGCATTAATATTTTTCAGTATTCAATTGTTTTTGAATTTTATCTGGTCACCAATCTTCTTCGTTTATGAAAAAAGATTGTTAGCCCTTTTTGTAATCTTATTATTGCTTGTTTTTGCTATAATCACAACTATAGAATTCTATAAGATAGATCGTTGGGCAGGGTTGCTTTTTATTCCATATTTATTGTGGTTATCTTTTGCAACCATATTAAATTATTCTTTGTATTATTTGAATAGGTAATATATAGGAGAGATAAATTTAATGAAAAGGACTTTAAAAATAAGTTCTCGAAAAGTTTTTGCAAGAATAAGTCTTATTCTAAAATACTTATCTGAACGTGATAATATAAGCTTGAAAGATATAAAAAGAAGGTTAAAAGAAGACTTAGAATTGTCTGTAAGTGATAGAACAATAAAGAGAGATATTCGTACTTTAAGAG
The DNA here is from genome assembly GCA_964654465.1 of uncultured Dictyoglomota bacterium. Classification (GTDB taxonomy): domain Bacteria; phylum Dictyoglomota; class Dictyoglomia; order Dictyoglomales; family Dictyoglomaceae; genus Dictyoglomus. Next base: position 28,370 of record CAZZIO010000064.1, on the reverse strand, counting down.
AAGATTTAGGTTTTAAGATTCTTTATAGTAGAAAAAAGGATGGATATTATTTTGAAAAGAAACCTGAATTTTTCTTTCCCAAATTAACTGAAGGTGAAATTTTTACGCTTATTATTACAGCCAATTTAATTAACCAGTTTAAAAATACTCCTCTTGAAAAAGATTTTGAAAGCCTACAAAAGAAATTAGAAGCCATATTAACTGATAAGGTAGTTATATCTTCAGAAAGATTGCGAATGGCTCTTTCTATACCTTTTAACTTTATTAAGCCAAAAGTTGATATTAAAGATACTTTTGAGAAGATTTTTAGAGCAATTACACAGAAAAATAGAATATTAATAAAATATCATACTATTTCTTCTGATGAGGTAAAAGAAAGAAAAGTAGATCCTTATCATATATACAATTATGAGGGGATATGGTATTTTTGTGGATTTTGCCATTTAAGAAATGAGATTAGGGATTTTGCTTTAGATAGAATTGAAAGTGTAAAAATTTTAAAAGAGAAGTTTGAGATGCCTAAGGATTTTAATTTTTATGAGTATATTAAATCTGCTTTTAGAATATATAAAGGAAACGCAACTACTATAAAAATAAAATTTGACTCTTATCAAGCAAGATGGATTAGGGAAAGAATATGGCATGAGTCACAAAAAATTGAAGAACTTAATGATGGAAGTATCATATATGAGGTTACAGCTAATGAAGAAGAGATAAAAAGGTGGGTTATAGGTTATGGGGCACATGCTGAAGTTTTAGAACCTAAATCCTTAAGAGATTCTATAAAAGAGGAACTTAAGAAAATGATTGAGATTTATAATATATAGAATAGATTTTAAAGAGGGGAAACTTACTTTCCCCTCTTTTTTAAATTTAAGCTATACTTCTATTAAATTCATGTCTTGCAATAAATAACATTGATAATGCTAAAAATGTTATATATAAGAACCCTTTTATTAAATCTCCCATCTCCCATCCTGAAATTACAAGAGTTCTTAATGGGTTTACTACATAGGTTATAGGATTAAATCTGGCTATAGTAGCAAGCCAGTCTGGCATAACTTGTATTGGAAACATGGCACTACTGGAGAACATAAGAGGCATAGTGAGGAAATTGATAACTGCAGTTAAAACTTCCATGGTTTTAATTCTTGAAGCAATAGCTATAGATAGTCCTGCCATTGTGAAGTTAAAACATGCAGCAAGAAGTATTATGGTTATTATTCCTGGAATTCCTGTTGAGAATTCTACTCCAAATAAAGTTGCTATGATAATTATTATTAATGATTGAAAGGTTCCTTGTATGGCGGTAGCAAGCATTTTACCAAGTGGTATAGCAGTCCTTGATATGGGAGATGCTAACATTTTATGAAGATATCCCCACCTTCTATCCCATACCACGGAAATACCTCCAAATATTCCCCCAAAAAGAGAGGTCATAACTATAATGCCTGGAGTCATAAAGGATAGATAGTTTGCACCTCCAAAAGCTTGTCTACTAAATGGATTATCAGTTAATTTAGACATAACATTTCCCATTAAGGCAAGCCAAATTAATGGTTGGAATATGGTTACTAAGATTCTTACTTTTTGATCAAGCCAATGTTTAAGTTCTCTCCACATTACAGAATAAGTATCGTAGATTAATTTCTTCATATTATCTTGTCCTCCTTAATAATCTTCTCATTCTCATAGAGTCTTCTCTTGAACCATCTTCATCTCTAAATTCTCTTCCAGTATATGCTAAATATACATCATCTAAGGATGGTTTTTTCATGGTTATTGATGTTATGTTAATATCTATCTCAAAAGCAATTGAGAAAATAACTGGAATTAAGCTCTCTGCATTAGAAGCGACTATATTGCATTTGCTGTCTTTTGAACTGACATTTTTGACAGGGTCTAAACTTTTTATCCTTTTTATAAATCTTTCTAATTTTTCTGTTGAATTATCTTCAATGGTTAAAAATATGAGATCTCCTCCAATAGAGTTTTTTAGATTTTTAGGAGTATCTAATGCCTTTATTTCTCCCTTATCAATAATAGCTATTCTATCGCATAAAGAGTCAGCCTCTTCCATGTAATGGGTAGTAAGAAATATGGTCATTTTGTTTTCCTTTCTTATTTTTTGTACATATTCCCATATATCTTGTCGTGTCTGAACATCAAGACCTAATGTGGGTTCGTCTAAAAAAAGGATCTTGGGTCTATGAATTAGTCCCATAGCTATATCTAATTTTTTTCTCATTCCTCCAGAATATGTTTCTGCTTTGTCCTTGGCCCTATCATAAATTTTAAGTAGTTTTAATAACTCTTCAGCTCTCTCTTTTATTACCTCTTTAGGTAGATGATAGAACCTACCCTGAAGATACATGTTTTCCCATCCTGTAAGGGTGTCATCTACTGTGAGATCCTGGGATACATATCCTATTAGTTGTCTAACTTGGTTTGGTTGATGAACTATATCATATCCCAATATTTTAGCAGTACCACGTGTAGGCTTTAGTAGAGTTGTAAGCATCATTATTGTAGTGCTTTTTCCTGCCCCGTTTGGTCCTAAGAATCCAAAGATTTCTCCTTCTTCTACTTCAAAAGATATACCCTTAACTGCTTCTATATTTCCAAAGGGAGAATAGTAAGTTTTTGCTAAGTCTTTTACTTCAATCACCTTCATCTTTTTTTCCCTCCTTTAATATGGAGATAAACTTTTCAATTTCTGAAAGATCCTTACTAATTTCTGAGAAAATTTCCAATAATTCTTCTGCTTTTATTATCATTAGTCCTGCTTTTGGTCCAAAGCTCATTATGATTAATTTATCACCAGGCTTTAGATTAAATTCTTCACGAGCTTCTTGAGGAATTACAATCTGTCCTCTTTCACTAAGAGTAGCTATTCCGAATATTTTTCTTTTCAATCTGTTTTACCTCCTTTATTTATCATATTTTTCATACTAATCATTATAACGATATTAAGTATGAAAAACAAGAAAGATAAGTTAAATTTGTATTAAACTATTTTGTGTTTTATGTTATAATATAATACCGACTGGTTGGTATGAAGGAGGATATTAAAAAATGGATACAAGAGAAAGGATCATTATGGCTGGAGAAGAATTGTTTTCTCAGAGAGGTTATGATGCTACAAGTGTTTCTCTTATATGTGAAAGGGCAGGAGTTAGTAAAGGGGCTTTTTTCCATTATTTCTCTACTAAGGAGGAGTTTTTTTTAGAGATTCTTGATAGATGGCTTTCAGATCTTTCACAAAGAATTGAGAGTTATTTTAAAGAGCAGGACAAAGTTATAAATGGGTTATTAAGGACCACGATTATTTTTGAGGATATATTTAAAGAATCTAAGGAAAAATTTTATCTCTTTTTGGAATTTCTTAGAAAAGGAATTAACGATGAAAGGATTCTTAATAAGCTTGGAGACTATTTTAGAAAATATAAAGAGTATTTTTCTCTTTTAATAGAGAGGGGGAAAAGGGAAGGAAGCTTTAAAGATATAGATTCAGAAGTATTCTCATCACTTATAATTTCTTATTCAATAGGTATTATATTACAGCAGATTTTTGATAGGGATTCCGATTGGGGAAGGATAAGTAGAGAAGGTGTGAATTTGATAATTTCAAGTATAAGAAAGGAGGAATCAAAGTTATGAAGGTTTTTATAACTGGTGCCTTTGGGAACATAGGTTTAAGTGCTATTGAGGAGATGATCAAACAGGGAGATAAGGTAAGGTGTTTTGATTTAAAAAATAGGAGAAATGAGAGGATCTTTAAAAATTTGAAAAAGAAATATGGAGATAGTATTGAGGTATATTGGGGAGATATAAGAAATAAAGATGAGGTAAAAAGGGGTATAGAAGGACAGGATGTGGTAGTACATCTTGCTTTTATTATTCCGAAACTTTCTGCAACAGGAATGGAATCTGAGAAGGTACCTGATATTGCTTATCAGATTAATGTCTTAGGTACCAAAAATATAATCACTGCAATGGAGGAATTACCTTATCCCAAGAAGTTAATCTTTACCTCTTCTGTACACGTGTATGGTTTCACTCAACATCTTAATCCTCCAAGAAAAGCCGATGATCCTGTAAATCCACCTGAGCATTATTCAAGGCATAAGGTTGAATGTGAAAATATGATTAAAAAATCTAATTTAGAGTGGTGTATATATAGACTTGCAGCTTCTCTTCCTATTAATTTAAAGCTTGATGTGGGTATGTTTGATGTACCTCTTAATAACAGAATGGAGTATGTGCATACAAAAGATGTGGGGTATGCAATTGCTAAAGGTGTTAGAAGTGAGAATGTATGGAGAAAAGTGTTACTTATTGGGGGAGGCCCAAGATGCCAATATTATTATAGGGAGATAGTAGAAAAAGTATTGGAAGGAATAGGAGTAGGAATGCTTCCAGAGGAAGCATTTTCTAATGTTCCTTTTGCTACTGATTGGATGGATACTAAAGAAAGTGAGGAACTTTTGCATTATCAGAGGAGAACCATAGATGATTATGTGGAAGATGTAAAGAAAAGTCTAGGATTTAGATTGTTTTTTATAAAACTTTTTAGGCCAACGATAAGATATTTATTACTTAAAAAATCTCCATATTATAAGAAGAGGCCAATAAGCTTAAGAGTTATCTGGGAAGGATACAAATTGTAAAAGTTTCTTTAAAGATGATTAAAAATATATTAAAAATCAAGGTAGGTGATTTATTAATGGTATAATACGAATGGTCATATAATTTTTACATAAAGGAGAAAGATGTCTATGGAAGGATTTCCTTTGTCTTACAGAGAAGTAGGGCTTCTTTTAGGTGGTTTTAGCCTCTTCCTTTATGGAATCCTCCAAATGAGCTCAGGCCTTGAAAAAGCTGTTGGACCCCGCCTCAGAAGTATTTTTGAAAGACTTAATTCTTCACCCTTTAGAGGACTTTTTATCGGAGCTTTAGTTACCGCTATTGTGCAAAGTAGTAGTGCGGTTACTGTTTTAACTGTTACATTTGTTAATGCTGGACTTTTAACCTTAGAGGGAGCTTTGGGGATAATTTTTGGGGCTAACATTGGTACTACTATTACTGCTCAATTAGTAGCCTTTAAACTTACTACAGCAGCTCCTTATTTTCTCTTTATTGGATTCTTGACTTTATTTTTAGGACGTAGAAAGTATGTAAGAAATATAGGAGAGGCTATTTTAGGTTTTGGTATGATTTTTATGGGACTTTCTCTTATGGAGTCATCTCTTCATGCATTAAGATCATGGAGTCCTTTTCACAATGCAATAATAGCCATGGGAAGATATCCTATATTTGGTATCTTAACTGGTGCGGGAATAACAGCAATAATACAAAGCAGTAGTGTTACAACAAGTATAGTAGTAGCTCTTGCAGCAAAAGGAGCTATGGATTTTTCCTCAGCAGTACCTATAATTTTAGGCGCCAATATTGGTACATGTGTTACTGCTCTTTTAGCATCTGTAGGGACTAATATTTCTGCAAAAAGAACTGCCCTTGCTCATCTTTTTTTTAATGTAATAGGAGTTTTATTAATTTTTCCATTTTTGAATTTCTTTGAAAAAGTGGTATCTGTGACTTCTTCAGATGTAGCACGACAAGTAGCTAATGCTCATACCATATTTAATGGGATTTGGGCTTTTATATGGATCTTCTTTACTAAACAATATGCAGGAATAATAAGGAAAATCCTACCAGGAGAAGAGAGAGTATATAAAAAAGAAGCTTCTTTTCTTAAGCCACAACTTTTAGATACACCATCTGCTGCATTAGAAGCAGCTAAAAACGAACTCGTGAGAATGGCAGAAATAGTTGAAGACATGTATAATCTTACAATGGATGCACTCTTTAAAAATTCCACACAAAACTATAAGGATGTGCTTATTATGGAGGATATCACGGATGGTTTAAAAGCTTCTCTTATAAACTATCTGACTCAGCTTTCTACAGACTCTTTATCTGAAGGGGAAGCTAAAGAGCTTAATGCAATTTTAAGGGCAGTAGACGATGTGGAAAGAATTGCAGATCATCTTACCAATGTAATGGAAAAGGTGGAGGTGAAAAATTCAGAGAGAGTAGAATTTACAGAATTTGCATGGAAAGATTTATCAGAGTTAAGAGAATTGTTATATGAAAATATAAGAGATTCTTACAGTATGATAAAGGATAGTACTGTATCTTATTTGGATGAGGTTTTATTAAGGGAGGAAAGAATTGACTATAAAGTAAGGCAATCAAAAGAAAACCATATTGAGAGAATTAAAAAGGGTATTTGTAATCCTATAGCAGGAATAATATTTAGCGATTTATTGATAGATTTAGAAAGGATTAGTGATCATTGTGTAAATATTGCACAAGAGTTTTATGAAGTGAATCGAGTAAAAAGAGAAAAAGTAATTTTGAGATAAAAATAATAAAAAGGTAGGAACCAGACGGTTCCTACCTTAATTTTTCTTCTAATTCTTCTTCATCTCTGGTAAATATTTCAATATCTTCATCGGATAAGATATCTCCACTTTGTATCTCAATTATTTCTAAAGGGGTGTCTTCTGCGTTTATAAGTTGGTGCTTTCTCTCTTTTGGTACAAATATACTTTCTCCTTCGTATATAAAATATTTTCTATCATCTATTATTACTTCTGCAGTACCTTTTATAATTATCCAGTGTTCTGACCTATTTCTGTGAAGATGATAAGTTAGGGATGCTCCTTTGTTAATAGTTAACTTTCTTATAATATAGCCTTTATTTTTTTCAAGAATTTTGTACATTCCCCACGGTCTATATACCTCAGTATGGAATATAATTTCGTTTCTTTTTTCTCCTTCAAGCTTTTCAAGAAGCTTTTTAACTTCTTGTCCTTTACCCCTTTTGCTAATAAGTATGGCGTCATCTGTTTCAATAATTATTGCATCTTCGATCCCTATAACGCTTACTAATCTTTTATTACTAAATATTAGAGAATTTTTAGTGTCTAAGGTATAAACATCTCCTAAAACTACATTTCCATATTCGTCTTTTTCTTTTACTTCATAGAATGAATCCCAAGAGCCTAAGTCACTCCATATTATTTCCATGGGGATCAAAGCTACTTTATCACTTTTTTCCATGATTGCATAATCAATAGAGATATTGGGCATTGAATCAAAGTTTTCAATAATTTCTTTATAACTCTTAGAAAGATTCGAATAAATTTCAGGAGAATGCTTTTTAAATTCTTCTAAGATGGTGGAAATTTTAAAAGCAAAAATTCCAGCATTCCAATAATAGGAGCCTTCCTTTAAATATTTTTCTGCTGTTTCTAAGGATGGTTTTTCAACAAATCTTTCTACTTTTGTGTATTTACCTAAGTTTTCTCCTGCTTTTATATATCCGTAGCCTGTTTCTGGTTTTGTAGGTTTAATTCCAAAGGTTACTATATATCCATCCCTTACTGCAGAAAGGCCACTTTTCATATATTCAATAAATTTTTCCTTTGGCTCTATTAAATGGTCAGAGGGAAAGACAAATACCTCATCATCTGTGTCATTATGTAGTATTTCTAATATATATTTACAAGCCAAAGCAATAGCTGGAGCAGTATTTCTCCCAATAGGCTCCAATATTATATTTTTTGACATATATCTGGAGAATTTATCTGTTATACTTTTTATAAAATAGAAATATTCTTTGTTTGTTATAGTTACTATATCCTGAGGTTGTACTAGATCTAAAATTCTTTCATAAGTTAGTTCTAATAATGATTTGTCAGAGATTAATTTAATAAATTGTTTTGAAAATCTTTCACGAGAAAGTGGCCAAAGTCTTGTACCTTTTCCTCCTGCAAGTATTACAGCCTTCACTGTTACACCCCCTTTTATGATTTATTGATGGATAAAATGCATATATATTATAACATAATATATATGGTTAATTAACCCCGTAATATGGTATCTTTACTTTATATTTACCCCTAAATTTATCTTCTTTTAGCATGAAAGCACTATCTAAGTCGTGAAAGGTAAAGGCTCCTGTTCCAAGAGCAAAATGAATACTTTGATTAATCCCAAGACTTGATTCTCCCATGCATCCTAGCATTAAGCCTATATGCGAGGCTTGAGCTATTTCAACTATGTTCAAAGCATCAGATATCCCACATTTCATAAGTTTAATATTTATGTAATCTACTGCCTCATTTTTTATTAAATCCAATACATCGTATTTATTTTTTGCACTTTCATCAGCTCCTATTGGATAGGGAGAATTAAATCTTACTAACCTTAAACCTTCCTTATCGTGGATAGGAACAGGCTGTTCTAATAAAGCTATGTCAATTCCTTTTTGGAAAAGTTTTTGGGTATATAGAATGGCTAACTTAGGGGTATAGGAAGTATTAGCGTCTAAAATATATGTAGCACCTTTTGTTCTTTTGTATATCTCTTCCATAACTTCTAAATCTTCATGAAGGTTCTTTCCAATTTTTATCTTTAGTATTCTAAAGCCTTCTTTATAGGCTTTTTCTGCTTCTGTAATTCTTTCTTCTATGGATGCTATACCTATAGTTTTATCTGTTTCAATAATATCTTTCATTCCTCCAAGAAATTCGCAAACATGTATTCCAAGTTCTTCGCATAGAGCATCAAGGACAGCATATTGTATGCTTGTTTTTAAACTTGGATGGGAAAAGAATTTGTCTGTTTTTGCAAAGATTCTTTTATATTTCCTGGTATTTTCTCCTTTTAAAGCGTCATTTATTGCCTTTTCTAAGCTTAATAATGACTCTACCCTTTCTCCAGTGACTCTAAAAGATGGAGACGCTTCACCAAATCCCGTGTATCCTTCTTCTGTTTCTAAAATTACTTCTATATTATGAGTACTGACAGATGTTCCTACTGATATGCTAAAGGGTTTGATATATTCAAAACTATTTTTCTTAAATTTAATAGATTTTATTATTCCCAAATATTAAAGATACCTCCATTCCCTGCCATCTTTTCTTATAAACTCTTCCGCCTCTTTAGGTCCGTAAGTGTATGGTTCATACATAGGGATATTGGGATCATTTTTCCAGAAATCCAATATTGGTTGTACAATCTCCCAAGATTTTTCTATCTCATCTTCTCTTATAAAGAGAGTTTGATCTCCTTCTATGATATCTAAAAATAGGGTTTCATATGCTTCAGTGTTAGGTCCGCTCCATTCCATAGATGTAGGCATAGGGCAAGAGAGTATACTCCCTCCTAAGGGACGAAGTTGGAAATTTAAAACTATTTTATTTTCAGGTGCTATTTTAAAACCAATAATATTTTCTTGGGGAATGCAATCTAAAATTTTAGAAAATAAGCCTGGGATTTTTCTAAATACTATGATTACAGAGGTTTCTTTTTTCTTTAATTTTTTACCTGTTCTTAAATAAAAAGGTATGCCATCCCATCTTATATTCTCAATATAAAATTTTACTACCGCATATGTTTCCGTGTTTGATTTATTAAGATTTTCATCTATTAGATATCCTTTGTATTGGCCTCTTACTGCAAAGTTTGGTACTTCTTCATATTTTATCTCTCTAATACTTTTTAAAACTTTTACTTTTTCATCTCTTATTGCCTTTTCATCTATACAGCATGGAGGTTCCATAGCTATGAGAGATAAAATTTGTATTAAATGATTTTGTATCATATCTCTTAAAGCTCCTACTTTATCATAATATCCGAGCCTTCCTTCAACTCCTATGTCTTCTAAGGCGGAGATTTGAATATGATCTATAAAGTTTCTGTTCCATATACCTTCAAATATTATGTTGGAGAATCTTAAGCCAAAGATGTTCTGTACTGTTTCCTTACCGAGAAAATGATCTATTCTATATATCTCATCCTCTTTGAAATAATTCTTTAAAAGTTTATTTAGTTTTATTGCTGATTCAAGATCGTATCCAAAAGGTTTTTCAATAACAATTTTTTTCTTATTTGGATAATCTTTTAGAAACTCACCTAAATTTTTAATTATATTTTCAAAGGTAAAAGGAGGAGTAGCAAGATAAAAGATATATTCATCATCTTTATAATTAGATATGACGGTTTTGAGGTTAATATAATCTTCTGGTTTTTCTAGATCTAATTTAACAAAATCGAAAAGGGCTGAAAAATTATTATCTTCTGATTTTATAGATTCCTTTAATATCTTATAAAATTCTTCCTTATTTATATTAGGTCTTCTTCCTGTACTTATAATTTTTGTGCAATTTATAAGCCTATACTTCTTATAAAGACTATAAAGTACAGGATATATTTTATTCCTTGCTAGATCTCCTAATCCGCCAAAGATAACTATTATAAATTTCTTTTCCATTTAGGTCACCTCAAGATTTTTCTCACCTCATACCCATTTTGGGGATCTACTTTATAAGGAAGTAGAATCCATTCTTCATCATGCATGACCTCAGCATTTGGAATTAGAGTATACATGGGACTTAAAGTCTCCAATTCACAAAAATTGGATGATGTATAAACTTCTATAGCACAGTTATCATCTGGATAAAGAGCTCCTTCTATATAATTAAACTTCTTTATAAAAGTATAATTATCTGTTGTAACTCCAACGAAACCCTCGTAACCAGCGGTACCTACTTTTCCTTCTTCTCCTGAAGGATAAATGAGAAAGAGATCTTCTTCTGGTACAAATTGACTACTTTTTATATTTGTACTACTTGATTCACCCCATTTTTGCCAATAAATAATCTTTTTAAGCTGCCAATCTCCTCTTGTGCCCCATGGGAAAAAGATAATGCCCTTTTTAGGGGGAATACAGGTTAAAGCCCATATGGCTCCAGGATATAGAGTTTTACTTTTGTTTGTTAGGATATGTCTTACAATAAAATTACCATTTTTCTCTAAAATGCTTAATTTCTTTTCCATTTGGGTGATAGGGTCAAAGGAAATGAAGCTTATTTTATCCTCTTCTTCTACTACTTTACAGGGGCTATTATCAGGATTATAGGTATCCTTAGATTCTGGGGATATCCAAAAACGATGTCCTCCGTAAAGTTTCATTTCGCCAATGGATAGTTTTTCTTCTACATCATGAAATAGAACGTTTTCGCCATCCTTAAAACCAAAAAAGAGTATCCTTGGTCCTACATCTGCAGTAACAATCATTTTTAAGTTATTTAATGTAATTTCATAACAAACCTCTCTTTTTCCAAAAGATACTTTTCTCCACTCCATTTTATTTTTCCTCCTTTTTGCAAAAATCTATATCAAGCCTACTGGCAGTTGGCCCTTTTTGATTTTGGTATTTACTTCCCTCTTTTTTATAATATGGAATCTCGGAGGGTGATGTGAGGGTATAAAAAGATATTTGGCATATTCTCATGCCTGGATATAGTGCAACAGGTACCCGATTTATATTTGAAAGCTCTAAGGTGATTTGTCCACAGAAACCTGGATCCACATATCCTGCCGTTGCATGTACGATAATTCCAAGTCTTCCCAGGCTTGATCTACCATCTACCCTTGCCACTAAATCATCAGGCAGTTTAACTGTCTCAATAGTAGTACCAAGAACAAATTCACCAGGTCTTAAGAAAAAGGGTTTTCCATTTTCTACCTCTATTTTTTCCATTAAATCTTGGGGTTTATCTTGAGAAGGATCTATATATGCTCTACCTTCAACTTTAAAGTGGAGGAAGATATTTCCCAATCTTAAATCTACAGAAGATGGTTGAATCTGTTTTTCTGGGTCATCTAAGGGATGTATGTTTAGTTTTCCTTCTCTTAGATATTTTTTTATATCTCTATCGCTTAATATCAAGATTTGCCCTCCCTTCTTCTCTTTTAACTAATTATTATATCACTTTTTATTAGATCAACTATTGTTTAGTTTCAATTTTTGAAATTTACTATTAGATAAAAAAGAACTTGATAATTTTACAAATAGTAAATATAATATAGAAAATTTTATGGGAGGAAGGGAAAAATGAATGTAGAAATATTATTCTTGGCTTATAAACCATTGCTTTACAAATATTTAGGGCTTCTTTTTACAAAGGATATAGATTTTGAGGATTTTAAACAGGAAGGTGAATTAGCATTATTAGAGCTCCTAAAAAGGTATGACCCTCAAAAGGGAGAGTTATCTTCTTACTTAAAAAAGTCTCTGTATTATGCTCTTTTAAGAATAAGGACAAGATTAAGATATGAGGAAGAATATGTGGAGGAATTAGGGGAAATTGAGGTTTACAAAGAAGAAGTACAAGAGGAAAAGATAATTGATTTTTCTTGTTTATCGAAAAGAGAAAAGGAGATAGTAATGTTAGTTTATTTCAATAAATTAAGCATAAGAAAGACTGCAAAGATTTTAGGGCTTTCTCCGAGTAGTGTAAAGGTTTATAAAAAGAGGGCTGTAAATAAGTTAAGATTTTGGTGTAAAATTTAATTGTGAAAATATTTAAGGAGGTTATGGAATGGAATTTTATAGAGGAATATTAGTTATCCTCTTTATGGGGCTTATTTTAGAGATAGTGGTTTTTATTCATTATATCTCTAAATGGTTTTTCCCATTTGAATTTTATCTAAACATTTTTAATTTTGTCATGACTGTTGGTGGTATCATAGCAGTTATAAGACACATGATTAATAGGTTAAGGAGAGGATAATAGTTATTATGAAGAGTACTATTTTAAATGAGATAATAGAAAAAATAAAGGTTTTAAGAGAGAATGTTAAGAGGGTTATTATAGGAAAAGATGAAATAATTGATTATATGATTGTAGCGTTGATTAGTAAGGGAAATGTACTTTTGGAAGATGTGCCGGGAGTTGGTAAAACTGTACTTGCTAAGGCTTTGGCAGAAAGTATTGAATTAGATTTTAAGAGGATTCAGTTCACACCTGATACTATGCCTTCTGACATTATAGGAGTAAATGTTTTTAATCCTAAAACCTTAGAATTTGAATTTAAGCCAGGACCTATTTTTACTAATATACTTTTGGCTGATGAAATTAATAGAACATCTCCGAGGACTCAAGCAGGTCTCTTAGAGGCTATGGATGAAGGAAAAGTAACTATTGACGGTGTTTTATATTTCTTACCTAAACCCTTTATGGTTATTGCTACGCAGAACCCAAGAGAGCATTTTGGAACTTATCCTTTGCCCGAATCCCAATTAGATAGATTTTTTATTTCCCTTTCTATAGGATATTTACCTTTGGAAAAGGAAGTGGAAATGTTGGAAAATCAAAAACTTTACCATCCTCTTGAAAAAATAGAACCGGTATGGAAGAAGGAAGATCTCTTGAAGGCTCAAGATATAGTGAAAGAGGTTTATATTGATAGGGATATTCTTAAATATATTGTAAATATAACTGATGCTACAAGGAAAGATTCTAATTTTTCCCTTGGGGCAGGGCCAAGGGCCTCTATTGCTTTGATGAGGGGATCTCAAGCTTTTGCTCTACTTGATGGAAGGGAATATGTGATACCAGAGGATGTAATTAAAATGGTTATTCCTGTACTTGTGCATAGAATAGTGCCAGCGGAAGGAGATAATACAACCAGATCTCGTAGAGAAGAGCTTGTGAAAGATATTTTAAAGAAGGTAAAGATACCAAAGGTAAGGGTATTGTGATTTATATTAATTTCACACCATTAGGATTTTTACTCTTTTTTTTAGATGTAATCATTCTATTGGTGAGTATTAATGTTTATTCTGTACCAGTAATTCTAATGTCTTCTTTCATTTTTAGCCTTTTCCTATGGAATCTTTTAGAATTGATATTACAACCTCTTTTTTTGACGTTGGAGATTAAAACTCCAAAACTTGTAATGGAAGGAACTTCAGAAAACATATGCGTATTTATCGAGAATAAAGGTAATATTCCTAAAAGTCAGATTTATGTTCTTTTAGGGAAAGATAAGGTTTTTGTGGGAGGATTAAGTAGAAAAGAAAAAAAGGAAATTTCTTTGATGTACAATTTTGAGAAAAGGGGAGTTACATCCTTTAATAAATTGAGAGTCAAATTTACAGGATCCTTAGGACTTTTATATCTTTACAAGAAATATGGAGTAAATGGTATTTCATATGTTTATCCTTTATATTATCCATTGTCTAAGGATCTCTATCTTATTGGTGAAGGGGGTACAAAAACTTCTTTTTCTATCCCTTCTGTACAAGGAGAAGAATTCCATTCTTTGAGAGATTATCAACCTCAAGATCCTCTAAAAGTAATAGCTTGGAAGGCTTCTGCTAAAAAGGGAAAGCTTCTTTCTAAAAGTTTTGAAAAGTTAACGAGAAAAGAAATTTATATTTTAATAGATAATAAAATAGGTAAGAAGGATAAAGTGGCAGAAAAAGAATTTGATGAGCTTTTAAGATTTGTACATTCTATTGCATTATTATCTTTTTTCTTAAATACCAAACTATTCATAAGGGCTTTGACAGATAAAGAATATATTAATCTAAAAAATATAGAAGATCTAAGGATTTATCTGGCAGAAATGGATCTTAAGGAGAATTCAAAAGAAGATTGTTCATATGATCATAATAAGGTAGATTTGGTTTTCTCACTGGATTACTTATTCTGGGATGGGAAAATTAGCCATAAAAACTTTATAGGGGTTGAATTTCATGAAGAGAATATTTTTAGCAAGAATTTTATGATCTATACATTAAAAGAAGATCCTCAGGAATTTTTAAATAGGTTTTTGTTTATTACACAAGCTTGAAAAAACTTATTGGAGTGAAGTAAAATCATTAAGGTTATGGAAAGGAAGAGAATAGATGTTAGAGATAATAGAATTGAAGACTCTATTGCAATAAGACTGGCGATCTTTTACCTTGTTTTTATGTCTATCCTTTCGGTTTGGTATTTCTTAAATCTTTCTGCAGTATATATTGGGGGTATTCTTTTATTTACAGCTTTTGGTTATATTTTTAGTTATCTTCGAAGGAGAAAGAATAATGTAATTCTAAAAATATTTATGACTATTGGTATGCTTTATCTTTTAAGGCAGTTTTTTGTGGAACTCATTAAAAATCCTTTTGATCCCAGGTTACCATTAGGAGTTTTTCTTATAAATCTTAATACTCTCCATAGCCTCGATTTACCAACAAGACTTGATTTGTCTTTTTCCTTCTTTATAAGTTTAATTTTGATGGTTATTTCAGGAATTTTTGCCCGTGAAAGCCTTTTTATAGTCTTTATATTATTTTATCTCTTGGGTTTTGTAATTACCTTATTTTTATTAAATAATTACAAACCATCATTTTCAAGAGTAGCAATCTCATTTTTTATCGTATTACTTATAGGTTTTCTACTTTTTCCCATCTTGCCTAAGAATATTCATATAGGTTTTAGACAAGATATAATGTCTCAATTAATTACACGAATTACAAATATTCAAGGAGAATTATCTTCACCTTATAGTATGCAAAATACAAATCTCTATAAATTGCCTGAGGGAAGAAAAATCCCTCCTTTACCTTTTGATAAAGAAGAATATTATGGGTTTGCACCTTTTGTAGATTTAAGACAAAGAGGAATGTTATCCTCCACATTAGTATTTAGAGTACTAACTTCCTGGGAGGTATATCATCGAGGAATTGCTTTTGATACATACAATGGCTTTGGATGGTATCAGAGTGAAGAGGAAATAAAAGATGTGACTACTATGTCTCAGCCATTTCTTTTAAAGAATAATCCTCCCCCTGAAAGTATGTTAAATAGAGCTACATATTTTATTGAAAAGGATATACCAAGTAATATAGTATTTTTACCCCATAATAGTCAAAGACTTTATTTCCCGTCTCCCCTGATATTTATAGATGGTGAAGAGGGATATAGAGCGCCTTTTGATTTACCGAAGGGTCTTATATATACAAGTTTTTATAAGGATATCTATCCGTTAGCTAAGGATCTACTAAATGCTAAAATTCCAGACAAGTATAAGTTTAGAAGATATCTTCAGTTACCAAATCTTCCCAGAAGAATATATGATTTAACCTTTGAAATTACAAAGAGTTACGAAAAGCCATGGGATAAATTGATGGCAATAAAAAAGTATTTAGAAAGATATGAGTATTCTCTTGATATACCTCCCCTTCCAGATGATATGGATGCAGTGGATGATTTTCTTTTTGTTACAAAGAAGGGATATTGTGAACAATTTGCTTCCGCTTTTGCTGTTATGGCAAGAATTATTGGGATTCCATCAAGATTTATTACTGGTTATGGTCCTGGAGATTTGAATCCTTGGACTGGAATGTTTGAGGTGAAGGTAAAAAATGCACATGCTTGGGTAGAGGTTTATTTAGAGCCAGTAGGTTGGATTCCTATTGATCCTACACCTTTCACTCCCTTAATAGAAGAAAGAGATAAGTCCCTCTCTGTCAATCTATTAAGTGTACTTTTTGCGTCTATGGGTAAGGTAATTGAGGGTTTATTTGTCCTCTTATATAAGATAACCTTAGAGTATAGATATGTTGTATTTGCTTTATCTATTCTGTTCATTATATGGTTTTTCCAATATTTAATGGATAGGATTAGGCTTATTCAAGAGGATAGGATTTTTAGAAGAGTTATAAAGAAGCTTAAAAAGAAAGGTTTAATAAAGGATAATATAAGTTTATATGAGATGATGCGCCCTTTGGGAGAAGATGGTATAAAATTTGCTGGTCTGTATTATGCTTTGAAATTTGCTCCTCTTTCTGAAGAAGAGAAAAGAAATTATTTAAATGAGATGAAAGATTATGCTAAGAAAATATTATCTAATCTTTCTGCCCGTTCCCAAAAGAAGATCTAATATTTCCATTACATAATTTTCTTTTAATGGAGTTTGGTTATAACTATAGCTTTCAATGACATTATGTATATGTTTTAAATAATCTTCCCATTCTTTTATTAGTATCTTCCAGGTATTTTCTGGAATTTTATCTTCAAAAATTTTTAGATGGTAAAGGCAAAGATCTGAGAAATCACCATTATAGTATGAAATAATCTTTTTTTCTAATTCGCATATTGGGCATATATCCTCTTTTTGAATTTCTTTGTCTTGGTACAATCTGGGATTTAATAATAGGGCTTCTTTTAAATGTTCTTTACATAGATAAATGGGTTTATTTAAAGATTTATAGAATTTTTCTTTTTCCTCTTTTATTTTTTTACATATGGGGCATTCTTTCATTTTGCTTTGTTATACCTTATCATTTGAAGTTTTTTTAAGAAAAGCTCTGCATAATCTCTATCCCATGTGAAAGCTTTATAAATATGTTCTGGGTATTTTTTTCTTTTTGTGTTTGAGAAAGGTTCTATCTTTGCATATAAATTTGGAGCTATATTTTTAATAATCTCTTTATGAGGTTGGCAAAAGTCATAGGCATTCTCTTTCCATAATTCAAAACTATCCTTATTTCTAAGTACATCTTCTAAAGCAAGAATATATAGTCTTTCGTATTCCTTTTCCTTTTCGCAAAATATACAAGAGATATTATTAGCTATTATTTTCTTTTTTAGATTTGGTAAGGTGTAATTTTTTATTATATCTTCGTAGATGATACTTATACCTAAGAGGTCATTAAAGGTAATTAGTTGCAAAGAATGCTCCTCACAAAATCCACCTTTTTCTCTTATCTTTCCTCTCAGAGATGGATCATTAACGCTTTCATATAATATATTTTCTATATAACTTCTTAAAGATTTTTGTACTAAAAAGCATAAAGGACAGCCTTCCCAAAAGAAAGCTGTTTCCCAAGATAGATGTAAGAGGCTTTTACTATTTTTTTTCATTTTTGAATATTTTCTTTATTCCTTCAATAAACTCTGGTACCTTTTCTTTTGGAAACCGAGGCCATGTAATAATTATAAGTAGAATTAAATATATTACAATAGAGATTCCTAAAGTTAAATCATTTTTAATAGAAGTATAAATCATCAATCCGTATGGTACCGCTTGGATACCATCTGCTATTGCTTTTGCCTTAAGCCAAGTAAGTAGAATTATAGAGATGATAAGAAAGGATAAAGAAAAGGTTATGGATATAAAGCCTGAGGAAGTAAGGTAAAAAAGAACTCCTGCCGATACTGTCATATCTGCATAGAGATCATGTTCTCCAATCCAATCCTTTGGGGCTTTTGACTTTCTTGCTAAGAAACCATCAAGAACATCTGTTATCCAGGCAATTATTAGCCAAGTTACAGCATATTTTAAACCAGCTTTCTTTTTTAAAACCCCTAAATACGATATGATAAATCCTATAAAAAATCTGGTTATTGTTAACGTGTTTGCAAGGTTCTTTAACAAAGTCATTTTTTGTTCCTCCTGTAATAGATACCTTATTTTAATAAATTATACTCTTTTTGTTTCATAAGTAAATATGAGGTAAATAAGATAAAATCTTATTTCTTGACACATCTTGTATTCTTTGGTATAATTTTTTACAAAATTTTAATATTTGCTTTGTTAACTTTAATTTTTAACTATATGAGGTAAATATGGCTAAAAAAAGTAAGTGGTGGAAAAGAAAATTTTTTACTATAATGATAATTCCCCATGATGCTTCTACTGCAAAAACACGAAGGGTTCATCTCAGTATAATTCTCTTAGTCATATTTGCCATTGTTGGTATAATTAGTACATCTTTAACTCTATATAGGATTGCATCAAACAAATTCAGTAGAGTTAAGCATTTGGAAATATTAGAAGAAGTTACGGAAAAACAAAAGGCTCAAATTAAAGAGATAGAAATATTAAGAGAGAAATTAAAAGAACTGGAGGAAACAGAGAAAAAACTTAAGAGTATTCTTGGTATAAAAGGAAGTCTTCCTCCTCCCAAGGATAAAAAAGTGGTTTCCTTAGGTATTGATTATGCACCTGATATTGATACATATGATTTTCAAAGAAAGATAATAGAAGTAAAAACATTAATTGATGAAAAACAGAGAGAATTGGCACGAGTAGAAAACGAGATACAACGCCGAAAGAGTCTTCTTGCTGTAACACCTTCCCGTTGGCCTACCTTTGGATTTATATCTTCAGGATTTGGTTGGAGATTTCATCCCATATTTAGGAGGACTAGATTTCATACGGGTATAGATATTGTGACTTTTTGGGGGGCTCCTGTATATGCTACTGCAGATGGGATAGTTTCGTATGTGGGATGGGAAAGTGGATATGGAAAAGTTATAAAAATAAACCATGGAAGAGGTATTACTACTTACTATGCTCACCTCTCATCTTATGCTGTAAGAGTTGGCCAATATGTGAAGAAAGGACAATTTATAGGTAGAGTTGGAAGTACTGGAACTAGTATAGGACCTCATTTGCATTATGAGGTAAGAAGAGGGGGTAATCCGGTAAATCCATCCGCATACCTTTCGGTGGATATTATTAAAATTGGTAAATTATATTAGTTTAGGGAAGGAGGAAGATAATGTTAGGGAGAAAAGAAAAGCCTGAAGTTATGGATACAGTTATAGGGGGACAGTCAGAGTTTGAAGGTAAACTTGTTTCTAAAGCTTCTTTAAGAATTGATGGTAGATTTAAAGGAGATATAGAGGCTAAGGAAGCAGTCATTGTAGGAAAGACAGGATTTGTTGATGGTAATATAAAGGCTAATAAGGTGATAATTATAGGTGAAGTGGTTGGCAATATAATCTGTAGAGGTTCTTTAGAAATTCTTTCTACAGGAAAATTTAAGGGGGACTTGAAACTGGGAGGGAAAATATCGGTAGAAGAGGGTGGAGTGTTGCTTGGTAAAACTGAAATTTTGGAAGAGGATAAAATATCTGAGTTTTTTGATATAAATTTATCATCTTAATTAAATTTTAATCTTTACTCTATTGTCACCTTAAATTAGTTTATATTAGAATATAAACCAAGAACTTTTCAATGATGAAAAGGGGAATTCTCGTAGGAGGTTCCCCTTTTTTGTTGAGGAGTATTAAGTTATGTTAAAGTCTTTTGATGGTTTTTATCCCGTAATAGGGGATGAGGTTTTTATTTCTGATAGGGCTGTCGTTATTGGTAAGGTCACACTTAAGAAGGGGGTTAATATCTGGGATTTTGCTGTAATTAGGGGTGATCTTGACTCTATTTTTATTGATGAGTTTTCAAATATACAGGAGAATGTTATTATTCATGTGGATGAAGAAAAACCTGTATATATAGGTAAATATGTTACTGTAGGGCACTCTGCAGTTTTACATGGATGTAAAATTGGTGATAATACTCTTGTTGGTATGGGAGCAATTATTCTTGATGGAGCTATTATAGGTGAAAATTCCATTATAGGCGCAGGATCATTAGTACCTCAAGGCAAAGAAATTCCTCCTTATTCTGTTGTTTTGGGAGTACCTGGTAAAGTTGTACGTAGTGTCACAGAGGAGGAAGTTAAAAGTATTAGGAAGAATGCGGAGTTATATTATGATTTAAGTAAAAAATATTGGAGGTGAGGATTCATGCCTAAAAACTTTCTACTGATTCCAGGTCCAACTCCGGTACCACAAGATGTACTCTTAGAGATGGCAAGAGAAATGATTAATCATCGTGGCTCAGAGTTTGCCAACATTTTAAAAACTAACACAGATCTTTTAAAGAAAGTATTTAAAACAGAGAATGATGTACTGATATTAACAGCTTCTGGTACTGGTGGTATGGAGGCTGCAGTTGCCAATTTCTTTTCTCAGGGAGATGAGGTTTTAGTAGGAATTTGTGGAGTTTTTGGTGAGAGATTTGCAAAGATATGTAAGGCTTATGGATTAAATGTTAAAACTATAGTTACCGAACCTGGAAAAGGGATAGAACCAGATGTACTTGAAAAAGCTTTAAAGGAAAATCCTAATGTTAAAGCTGTATTTTTGACCCATAATGAAACTTCCACTGGAGTTACAAATAATTTAAAAGAGCTCGCACCTATTGTAAAAGAAAATCCTGAAAGACTTTTAATTGTAGATGCAGTGAGTTCTTTAGGAGCTATAGATTTACCCACAGATGAGCTCAAGATAGATGTGGTGGTTACTGCTTCTCAAAAAGCTTTAGAGACCCCTCCTGGTCTTGCTATGGTATCGGTAAGTGAATTGGCTTGGAAGTTTAACGAGAAGGCAAATTTACCAAGATTTTATTTTGATTTAAGACAAGCAAAGAAATTTTTAGAAGAAGGAGCTACTCCTTTTACTCCAGCTGTTTCTATTTTCTTTGCCTTAAAAAAGTCACTTGAAAATATTTTAAATAGAGGTCTTGAAAATAACTTTAAGAGACATAGTTTATTAGGTAAGGCTGTAAGAGAAGCTATAAAAGCTATTGGTGTAACTAAACTTCTTGCAGATGAAAGATGGGCTTCTGATGCAGTTACACCTGTAATTCCCCCTGATGGTGTAAATCCCGATGATTTGAGAAAATATATAAGAAGTAAGTTTGGGATTGTTTTGGCAGGAGGACAAGGCAATTTAAAGGGTAAGATATTTAGAATAGGACATGTAGGCTATGTGGAACCTACAGATATATTAGTAGCATTATCTGCAATAGAAATATCCTTAGAAAATGTAGGATATAAGGGAATAAAAGGTAAAGGAGTACAAGTAGCGGAAGAAATTTTTGCCCAAAATTTTAATTAGGAGGGGGAAGAATGGAAAGGTATAAAGTATTAGTTTCTGATCCATTAGCTGAAGCTGGCTTAAATAAATTAAGAGAATATTTTGATGTAGATTATAAGCCGGGGCTTCCTAAAGAGGAGCTTCTCAATATAATTGGGGATTATGTTGCTTTAGTGGTTAGATCCGAGACAAAAGTTACAAAAGAGGTTATAGAAAGAGCTAAAAACTTAAAAGTTATTGGTAGAGCAGGGGTAGGAGTTGATAATATTGATGTAGAAGAAGCAACAAGAAAGGGAATTCTTGTAATAAATGCACCTGAAGGTAATACTATAGCTGCTTGTGAACATACTATTGGATTGATGTTAGCTATTTCTCGTAAAATTCCTCACGCATTTTGGCTTTTAAAACAAGGAAAATGGGAAAGAAAAAGTTTTATAGGTAATGAACTTTATGGGAAAACATTAGGTTTGGTTGGACTTGGAAGAATTGGATCTGAGGTAGCAAAGAGAGCAAAATCCTTTAGAATGAGAATTATTGCTTATGATCCTTTTATTTCCTTAGAGAAGGCAAAAGAACTTGAAGTTGAGCTTACCGATGATCTTTATTATCTTCTAAGAGAAGCGGATTATGTCTCATTACATTTACCATTGACCCAAGAGACGAAAAACCTTATTGGAAAAAAAGAATTGGAAAGCATGAAACCTACTGCTTATCTTATTAATTGTGCAAGAGGTGGACTTGTAGATGAATCAGCTCTTTATGAGGTATTGAAGGATAAAAAAATAGCTGGTGCAGCCTTAGATGTATTCAAGAGTGAACCTATAGAGCCTGATAATCCTCTCCTAACCTTAGATAATGTAGTGCTTACGCCCCATTTAGGTGCTTCTACTCAGGAGGCTCAAGAAAAGGTTGCTCTTATTGTGGCTGAAGATATAATAAGATTCTTTAAAGGAGAAGTTGTTACCCATGCTGTTAACTTACCAATTCAAGTTTCTCCAGAGATTTTACCCTTTATAAGGCTTGGAGAAAAACTTGGAAAATTATTGGCTCAAGTTGTTAATGCCAATCCAGAAGAATTAGAGATACAAATATGTGGAGAATTGGCTAATAAAATAGAGACTTCTCTTGCGTCTGCAGTAGTTAAGGGATTTTTGGAACCTATATTAGGTGAAGAGGTAAATCTAATAAATGCTCTTCCTATGGCAAAAGATAGAAAATTAAAGATTAAGGAAGTAAGGACAGAAGAAACAGATACATACAGAACTTCATTAAAATTGAGATTGAAAACGGAGAAGGGGTTTATAGAACTTTCTGGAACTGTAAGTAGAGGTCAAGAGAGACTTTTGAAGATACAAGACTATTATTTAGATCTTGCTCTTGCCCCTTATCTTTTAATCGCATTTCATATTGACAAACCAGGTATTATTGGTCAAGTAGGTACTATTTTAGGTGAAAATCAAATCAATATTGCTGCAATGCAAGTAGGAAGAAAAGAGATAGGTAAAGATGCAGTAATGGTACTTGTAATTGATAATCCTGTAAGCGAAGAAGTATTAAATAAAATAAAAAGATTAGAAAATATCATTGACGTATATTATGTCTGCATCTAATAGGATACATGGATTAATACAGGTATATACGGGTGATGGGAAAGGAAAAACGACTGCTGCTTTAGGGCAAGCTGTAAGGGCTTTAGGACATGGATTAAAGGTACTTTTTGTGCAGTTTGTAAAGGGTAATAGTTTTACTGGAGAGTTCCTTTTTGCACAGAAAGTAGAAAATTTAGATTTTTGGCAGTTTGGAAGAGATTGTATTTATTCTTCGGGCATAAGAGAGAATATTATTGAATGTTATGGTTGTGGGGAATGCTTTATAGGAAAGGATGGGCCTACAGATAAGGATTTAGAAGTGGTGAGAGGGGGATGGCAAAAGGTGTTAAATAATTTCAACAAGTATGATCTATTGGTGTTAGATGAAATCAGTCTTGCCATATATTATGGGTTAATAAAGGAAGAGGAAGTAATAGATTTTCTAAATAAAAAACCCGGATATCTTGAAGTAATATTAACTGGAAGGTATATGCCTGAAAGTATAAAAGAAAAAGCGGATTTAGTTACAGAAATGAAAGAGATAAAACATCCATACCAAAAAGGAATTAAAGCAAGATGGGGTATTGATTATTAAAATCTTAATGTTCCTGTGAGCTTGTATTTTAATTTTGAATTTGATGAGTCTTCCTTATCAAGAAAAGTGCTAAAATTAAGAGTTAATAGATTTAGATTTAAGCCTATGCCTAAGGTATAGTTTTGTATATTTGTAATATTTCCAGAGCTTCCCAATCTTATTACCAATATATTTCCTAGATTTTGTTCAAGACCAAATCTTAAAAGATTCAAATCTTTTGTATTTGAAAATTTTTCCACATCTACCACATCTAAATAAAGGTTAGTTGTATCATTAAATAGAGAAAGATTTAAACCTAAGCTATATTTTAAGAATGTAGTTACTTTATATTCATTTTCAGATAATTTTTCTATGGTAATTCCTTCTCCTACTACACCTGTTTTTATGTTCCCAACTTTTAAAAGTATACCTAAATTACCTTTTATCAATTTTTGTTCTTCCACATAATTTGCTGATGTTCCAAAATAAAGGTAATTGGTGAGAGGAAAGGATATAGCTCCTCTTATATTTTTAAAAGTATATTGTTGGGTATTGGGATCAAAGGATAAGTCAACACTTAAGGCGTAAAAAGTAGTAGATGGATAAAAGTATGATATTTTTATAGTTTGGTTATTTGTAGAATCTATAGAAAAGGAAAGATAGGAGAATTTTTTTAGAGATAAAGTGGCGGGACTAAAAAAGTATGTCTCTCCCTCACTATTAAGGGTTACAAAAGTAAATCCTAAACCTGCTGATTTAGCATCAAAAAGTGTAAGATCCTCTTGTGCAAAAGAGGAACTAAATATAGAAAGATATAAAGCTATAAATAGTAAAAGTATTTTCTTCATAATGTTATATCTCCTAATAAATTATAGTATAATATTTCTAATATGAAAATAGGATTTTCTTTTTTATCTTTAAAAACTTATTCAGTAAGAAGAGCTATTGACATTACTCAAAATTTAGGAGGTAATACTTTAGAGCTTTTTGGAGATCTTGTCTTATTTTTTAATGGAAGACTGTTAGAGAAACCAGAAAGAATAAGAGAATATGCAGAAAATAAAAATTTCTTTCTTACTATGCATCTTCCTTATATAGATATTAATTTAGGCTCCTTTAATGACCTTATATGGAAGAGTAGTATAGACAGTGTCTTGAAAGCTTTGGATTATGCATATAAGATAGGTGTTAAAAGGGCAGTGATACATCCTGGGCAAGTCCCTTTAAGAATTTTCCTTCTAAAATATCTCGCAAAGAAAAGGCTGAAAAAATCTTTAGAAATAATAATGGATAAAGCGGATAAATATGGTATAGAGATTACCTTTGAAAATACATACTTTGATGATAATGATTTGTTTGAAAATGTAGAAGAGTTTAAAAAATTTATTGATACATTTAGAGAAAGATTAAAGGTTTGCTTTGATTTTGGGCATGCAAATATTTCATCTCAAGGAGTTAATAAATCTTTTGAAATATTAAGGCCATATATTACCCATATTCATATACATGATAATGATGGAACAAAAGATGAGCATCTTTCCTTAGGAAAAGGGAAAATTCAGTTTGAAGAATATTTAGATTTTATCAGAAATTTTAAGGGGTCTATTATTTTAGAAATTAACTCTTTAAAGGAAAAACATGAGAATTTAAAAAGAAGTATACAATATTTAAAGGGAGAGAGATAATCTCTCTCCCTTTTTATTTTATATTATATCTGTCCGCTTGAGCCAAGTACGTTTCTTAATTTATGTTTTACTAATTTTTTGACTTCGTCTCTTGCTGGCCCAAGATATTTTCTTGGGTCAAATTCCTCTGGATGTAATGAAAAAATTTCTCTAATAGTAGCAGTAACAGCAAGTCTTAAATCAGTATCTATATTTACCTTACAAATTCCCATTTTAGTAGCTTCTCTTATCATTTCTTCTGGTACACCTTTTGCTCCCCCTAATTTGGCTCCATATTTATTTGCCTTTTCTACATATTCAGGGAGTACGGAAGATGCTCCATGTAAGACTAATGGAAATCCTGGAAGTCTTTTAGCAATTTCTCTTAATCTGTCAAAGTCTAATTTAGGTTCACCTTTAAACTTATAGGCACCATGGCTTGTACCAATAGCTATAGCAAGGGAATCTACTCCAGTTCTCTCAACAAATTCTACTGCTTTATCCGGATCAGTATAGGATGCTTCTCTTTCAGAAACTACTACATGTTCCTCAACACCAACTAATCTTCCAAGTTCTCCTTCTACTGCTACTCCTCTTGGGTGTGCATAATCAACAACTTCTTTTGTGATTCTCACATTCTCCTCAAAGGGAAGATGAGATCCATCAATCATTACAGATGTGAAACCAGCATCAATAACTTCTTTACAGAGTTCTACACTATCACCATGATCTAAATGCACTGCTATTGGTATATCAGGAGCATCTTGTACTGCTGCTTCAATTAACTTCATCAGGTATACAAGTTTTGCATAATTTCTTGCACCTTTTGATATTTGAAGAATTAATGGTGATCTTTCTTCTTTTGCTGCTTCAATTACTCCTTGCAAAATTTCCATATTATTTACGTTAAAGGCTCCTATTGCATATTTACCATAGCATTTTTGGAATAATTCTTTAGGGTTTACTAAAGGCATTTTTATACCTCCTTAAAATTTTAGGAATTTTAAGTAGTATAGCATGATCTTTTATAAGAAAACTTTAAAAAAATTTTAAATTGACTTAATAGGTATATGTTTTTATAATATACCCCATATAGTATATATTAGGAGGTGAAGTAATAATGAATATGCCAAGAGTAATAGTATACTCAACCCCATCTTGTCCTTGGTGTAATGCAACTAAAAGATACTTACGGGAGAGGGGTATAAGGTTTTATGATGTAGATGTCTCTAAGGATAAAAAAGCAGCAGAAGAAATGGTAAGAAAATCAGGGCAAATGGGGGTTCCTGTTATAGATATAAATGGACATATTATTGTAGGATTTGATAGAGCTAAAATAGATAGGTTATTAGGTCTTAAGTGAAAAATATAAGGAGGTGAAAGACGTGAAAAGAGTAATCCCATTAGAGGATAGGGTACTTGTTAAGGTTATAAAGGAAGAAGAAAAGACGCCTACAGGTATAATTCTTCCTGATGTAGCAAAAGAGAAGCCTCAAATTGCTGAAGTGATTGAGGTAGGAGATGACGAAACTATAAAGGTGAAAAAAGGAGATAAAATTATCTTTGCAAAATACTCCGGAACAGAAATAAAGGTTGATGATGAAGATTATCTTATATTGAGTAAAGGAGATATTCTTGCAAAAATAGAAGAATAAGGGGCATTTCTGCCCCTCCCCTTATTCCTTATTCTTTGATCACTTTTAGTACAAAGGAATTAACTTCTTCATCGTCAAGGAAAACTTTAACTAAGTAATCTCCCTCTTTCTCAAATGAAAAATTGGATATCTCATCAAATAAAGTAATAATAGATCCAGCATTTGTTTCAAAGCTTTGAGGTTCTGATTTATATAATAATTTTTTGTCAGGTGAGAAAATTTCTATATGTTGGTTGTATTCACTTTCACCAGACATCCAACCATTTGCAATAATAAATGAATCTGTGAATGGTAGTTCATCAGTGGCGTAATATTCGTAAATTCCTTTTAAGGATGTAAGACCATAATCATTTTCGTAAATCTCAAGAGCAGGAAGAGTAAAGGCTAAAATAGGTTTTTGTGTTAAATTTTCTGGAATATCTATATCTTCATCATTTTCTAAA
Organism: uncultured Dictyoglomota bacterium; assembly: GCA_964654465.1. GTDB lineage: Bacteria > Dictyoglomota > Dictyoglomia > Dictyoglomales > Dictyoglomaceae > Dictyoglomus. The sequence goes on along the minus strand of CAZZIO010000064.1, from coordinate 864 downwards.
ACGAATAATGGTATTTCCTTGAGAAGTTTCCCGTCTGCTTTCACTTGTATCCAATAAACTCCTGGTTCATCAAAGGCTATATCTTCAAAGTTTCCCCAAAAATAAAATACTTCATTTTCTCTTGTCAATTCAAAACTATCATCGATAGTGCCTAATATTTTCTCTTTACTTGGGTTTAATAGATTTATTTCTATGTCGTATTTTCCATTCCCCATCCACCGAGAATATAGTGAAAAAGTATCTGTTTGAGGGAGACTATCAAAATTAATTATACTAAATATTCCGTCAATTAAAGTAAGACCATATTCGTCTTCTTCTATACTTGAAGCTATTGCTACACCTATTAGTTTTATACTATTGGGATTTTCTTGTGCATAGGATAAACTAAAAACAAAAAAAATGGAGATTAGGAGGGAAATAATAAGCTTCTTCATAAGAAAAATTTCAACTCCTTCCTTTTAATCTTCTTGGAAATATTATAAACTAAATTAAAAATTTTTTAAATAAGAACTTAAATATCTGGGAGGTTCTTATCATGATAAATGTGGAATTTAGAGGGGCAATAAGAGCAGAGATAGAAAATCCTCAAAGAGTTATAGAAATTTTGAATAACAATAAAGAGATAGCTTCTAAGCTTTTAAACGAAGGGGAGATTCCTATTGGAGTGAGGGTAAATGGAGAAATAGAAGATCTTAATTTTATGGTTACTGATGATGTTAGGCTGGATGTTATTGGTAGTAGATCTAATTTGGGTAGGAGAATATTAGAAAGAAGTTTTATATTTCTTTTAAACTTAGCAGTGTCCAAGGTTTTTCCTGATCAAAAGGTTTTAGTAGAGCATTCATACCATAAGAGTCTTTATGG
>CAZZIO010000063.1:0-4430 GCA_964654465.1 uncultured Dictyoglomota bacterium | reverse complement strand
TCCCTCAGTTATAGTGTAACTCATATATTAAAAAAGTCAATATACCAGAGCAAAAAAATTCTTAAATCCCATGTATATTCTTTCCCTATAAAGAAAAGAATCAAAAGGAATGTTAGTCCAGATAGATGTAAGCCTCGCAACTAAATAGATGGAGAAAATATTATCTCTTATTTGCTATTGATGATGAAATAGTAGAAATATTATCTAATGTTTCTAAAAAGACAGAAGATCTTGAAGGATATTTTTTCTTAATGAAAGACATAATAAAAACTCATATTATACCTGTTTTTATTTATCATGATAAGCATATCATTTTTAAAATTCCCAAGGAAGATAAGCTAAGTATAGAAGAAGAACTATTAGGAATAGATAAACCATTAACATAATTGGGTAGAGCTATGAGAGAATTAGGAATAATTCAGATTTATGCAGAATCTTCTCAAGCAAAAGGGAGGATAGAAAGATTTTTTAAGACTCTGCAGTGTAGACTTAAAGAAGAGCTAAGAATAGAAGGTATAAAAGATATAGAATCTGCAAATATTTCACTTAAGGGATTTATAGAGAGGTATAACAAGAAATTTTGTATAGAGTTTAAGATCCTATTCTATCATTTGTGAAAGGTGTTTTTGAAGAGGTTTTAGATGAGATTCTTTATAGGAATGAGATAAGAAGAAGAATTAAAAGGGATTGTAATTTCATATGGAGGGAGAATCTATGGTCTAAATGAAGGTAATAAGACAATTTTTAAGAAAGAGAGGAGTTTAGTATGTATTCATATTCATGGAGATGGTGAGTTAAATGCAGACTACGAAGGCAAAATTTATCAAATAGAGCTGGTACCAAATAAAGAAAGAAGAGAATAAAAATAGTATAAGAAAATATGGAACCCAAAGTTCAACCTTGGAAAAAATATCCTCAATTCATAAGGATATGAGAGTAGTGATATTTTCATTAACCGTTGACATATTTTAAAAAGTCAAATTAAAAGAATTCTTATGTTGAATAATATGAAAAGAGAAATTGCATATATTCTTGCAAGATTCTTTTTCTTGTATTAAAGTGATCTCCTCTTTCCCTTTTTACATTCCCAAATACATTCTCTATCCTATTTCTATTATGCATTAATATTTAAACTTCAAAGAATTCTTCAAAAAGATCTATCTGGAATTCCATTTTTCTATGGTACTCACAGGTATGCCTTTAACGAGACCAAGTGGGTAGGTTGGTCAAGAGAGGAGGATGCATGGTGTTTCCACATAGCTAATTGGTCATCAAACTCTTTCCAAGTTCTATTTGGTATAGCAATGAGAAACGAAACCCTAAAAGTTCTTGTATAGCTTGCTCCTATTGGTAAGGGAGTAATAACAACTAATGTATTTCTAAATGATATATTAAAGAAAGAAAGATAATAGCTTTTAGGGACCATATTTCAGACTTTAAATGAAAATTCACCCTCTGCAAGTGCAGAGGGTTTTATTTTTTTTATTAATGTAATTAGTTTTAAAAGGATAAACTATTATTTTTATTTCTAAAATTCTGTTGAAAAGCTTAGAAGATGCTGATTAGAAAGTCCTTTTGAACATAGAAAAGCATAATCTAAATTAAATTGTGAAAATTTAACTCCTAATCCAAAACTCATAGATTCTTTTTCTCCGTTATATCCGGTTCTTATAAATAAAAGTGGAAGTGGATTTATTTCTGTCCCTAAATTTATTCGAATCGGGCTTGATATGATCTCTGCTGTGAAAGGATATAAGTGTATCTTAGTTATGCCTGAGACTGTGAACTTATAAAGAATATATATCCTAAAAGCCTACGGAGCAGATGTAATTCTCACTCAAAGGGAATGGCAGGAGCGGTAAAGAAAGCAGAAGAATTATTGAAAAAAATTCTAGGAAGTTTTATGCCAGAGCAATTTAAGAATCCAGCAAACCCTAAAATTCATAAAGAAACTACTGCAAAAGAAATATGGGAAGCGGTAGAGGGAAAGATTGATGCTTTTGTAGCAGGAGTAGGAACAGGAAGAAGTTATTTTATTGCCTTGCTCCATTTTTTTAAATAGTTCTATTTCTTGAAGAGGCGAGAGTACTTTATATTTTGCTATCTCTTTAAAATGAATTTTCTTAAATTTTCTTTGTATTCTTTAAGTCTAAATTTCATATTTTATATAATAAATTTTGAAACTTCACTTTTTCTTATTTTTGTTCTTTGTTTTTAAAAATTTTTTAGATTTTTCTAATAAACCTTCTAAATATAAGTCATTCTTTTTAATTTACATTAAATATACATTAATTAAGATTGTTTAACTTTCTAATTATTTTTCTTTTTAATATACTTTTCAATTTGTGTTTTAATCCAAAATGTAGCATAGGAAGAAAATTTAGAACCCTTTTTGTAGTTAAATGAATCTACAGCTTTTGCTAGACCTATATATCCTTCTTGAATTAAATCCCAAAGTTCTAGATTTTTTAATTTATATTTTTGGGCTATATCAAGGACGAGGAATGAATAAGATAATATTAAGGTATCTCTTGCTTTTTTATCACCCTTTTTAACTTTTTCAAAAAGAGCTATTTCTTCAGAAGGTGAAGGGGGTTTGTATTTATTTACTTCTTTGATGAAATTTTTTATAGAATCATCATTAATGTTTATATTTAATTCCTTTGATAAATTATACATTTTTGTAGAAACTTCTTCTATATAGTCATTAATATTTTCATTATTTTCCAACGTAAACGTTGGCTTCGGTAATATTTCATATATAATATCATTTAAATATTGTTTTACATAATCATATCCTTTAACTGAGAGTTCCCATATATGATTCGGAGAGTCTTTATTAAGAAATCCCTTATCTATTAAAATTAACTTGCACTCTTGAATATCTTTTTGCCATGGAATTAAATTGATGTCTGGTATATTTTTTTCCATTAATATGGCTTTAATTGTTGGTTCTATGTGTTTTATAAGCTCAGTATTACTTGCTTTTCCTCCTAATTTATATAGAGCTTCCAAGAGAGGTATTATGTAATCTTTTAATTCAATTTTATTATTAATAGTTTCTTCAGTATTTTGAATTTTGGGTAAAGTTTGTGTAATATTTTTTAGCATATCATTTATTAATTCTAGATGTTTCAAAATTTTTTCTAAAGAGTTTTGAAGATTTTTTGTTCTTATTAAGAGAGAAGGTAATTCTTTTTCTAATTCAAGGGTTCTATTTTCTTCATATTTCTTTAAAAAACTCTCAATTTCACTTAATAGTTTTTTAAGTTCCCCAAAATCCTCATTCATATATTTATCTCCTCACTTTTATATCCTATTTATAGTTGTTTTCTTATTATACCTCTTTTTTTATGAGCAGATTTTAAGTAAAAAATTTTAAGTTTGTCTCTGTCAATACCAAATAGCACTTTTATATGAGGAAATAATAATTTTAAATAATCCATAGCTAGTTTATTTAATGGCATTAGTATTTCTTATATCAGTTTTTGAGATTATCTCTATTATGTTATCTAAATTAGATTAATATTCTGAATGATCTATTAAACTATGCAATATTTCGGTGAATTATGCCACTTTCAATGTATATTTCTTTATAATGAATATATTTGTCAATGAATTCTGTGATTTCTTCCCTATATAGCATGCTCTTTCTTCATAATAACTCTTTTTCTTGTATGCCCCCTTTTATTGTGATTTTATGTTTTTCATTAAAATGCCATCTAGAAAAGCTCAATTTATAAACTCCAGTCTGTTTAGACTTATTCAGATTAATTTTATAACAGTTTTTCTTTTCCAAATATTTTGGTTTGAATATTCTCCTTTATATTTAACTATGAATTCTATTTCTATTGTTAAAGTTATATAGAAGTTTAATCCAGTAATTCTAATTCACTGATGAATCCTTTTCTTACCATTTATAACCAGTTTAATATCTTCTATTATTTCTTTATCATAAATCTCTTTTCTACCGTTTTCTTTCTCAAATTTTTCATAAGTACTACTTAACTATTCTTTCCATTTATAAATTTTTTGGGTTTTGATCATAAGTTATTGGCTTTATTTGTATTCCTATATATTTACCTGCAATTTCTATGTAGAAATCTAAATTTTTAGCAATTTCTTCTATTTCTGCTCTCATTACCTCAAGATATCTTTATATACAGGTTCTCCCCAAAGGTTTATAAATTTTTCTTTATACTTGTGTTGAATTGTAAGATCTGGGACGCCTAAACCTGATTTTATAAGATAGTACTTTATACATATTAGTTACAAATTATACTATTTTTTAAATATATTCAAAATAAAGAGCCCCCATATGGGGCTCTTTAATATTTTAGCTTTAGAGAGATAGAGGCTATTTTGCCACTTGATCTAAATCACACCAACTCTCAGAGTCAACACCTTTCCAATACTTTACTTGACTATTG
>CAZZIO010000062.1:0-46445 GCA_964654465.1 uncultured Dictyoglomota bacterium | reverse complement strand
AGGAGATCTTTCCTCAGGAGGTACCAGATCAGGCATTAAAGATATTACAGGACCTCTTCCTATTCCTTGTGCAATATTCATTAAGAAAATTACAAGAATGGTCAGAAGCAAGGAAGCAGTATTTATTCCCCATACAAGAGGAATCCAAGGAATTAGGGCAAATAATATAGCTCCTAATGGAAGAGAGCTTATAATATATGGCATCCTTTTACCAATTTTAGTAACGGTTCTATCGGATAATGCCCCTATTAATGGTATAAGTAAGATAGCAAGGATATTATCAAGATTCATTATCCATCCTACAACAAAGCTTGAAAGCTTATAGGTTTTCTGAAGTATGATGGGAATGTCAGAGTTATAAATAGCCCATAGGAGAGAAATGGATAGGAATCCAAAACCAAGAAGAAAAATTTTAAAATAACTCACCTCTTTATTACTCATTAGTTACCTCCCATCTCTCAATATAAAGTATTTTAACATAAAAATATTTAAGGTATAATACCATTCATAAAGGGGGATATATGAGGATATGAGTAATGAATTTCATTTTAATATAGAGCTTTATCCTGAAGACTCTAAGAAGCTTATCCCTATAGACATAGAAATCCCTGATGGAATAAAAGAGATTGTAATAAAAGGAATTTTAGAACCAGAAAGTATATCCTATGAGGAATCTAAAAGGCCCATTATTGATGCTCTTAAGAAATATGTATCACAAGGATTTGAACCATTAGATGTAAAGAATAATCAGATTTTAGAGAAAATATGGAGAGAGTTTTCTCCTTTAAAGAACATAGTTAATTTGAGGATTATTGATTCAGAGGGGAAATTTAGAGGTACAGGTGATAATAGATTTACGAAAGGTATTCCGATTAAGATAGGAGTAGAGGAAAGTACTCTTGGTTGTGTTACAGGTGAGATTCCCCCAGGAGAGTGGAAATTAATATTAGAAGTAAAGCAGATTTTAAAAAGATGTATATTAAATGTAGTGGTCTTTTTGAATAGGGAGAATAATACAAAAATAGCTGATCCTATTCTTCCTTATACTTCTGTTTTGCGTGAATGGGAAAGTAAAGAAGGTTGGGTAAAAGGGGATTTTCATCTTCATTCTAACCATAGTGATGGTGCCCTTTCTATAGAAGAGCTTGTTAAATTTAGCATTAAAAGAGGATTGGATTTTATTTTTTTAACTGATCATAATAAAATTTCAGGATATCACACTATAGAGGATGAAGGATACCCTATATTTGGAGGTATAGAGTTTACTACTTTTTGGGGACATTTTTTAGGTCTTGGAATCTGTGATTATATCTCTTGGGATCTTGTAAATCCTGATGTGGGGATAAGAAGATTAGCTGAGAAGGTACATTATCAAGAGGGAATCTTCTGTATTGCCCATCCTTTTACTCTATCTTATCCCATATGTCCTGGTTGTAGATGTGAAATATCTATAGATTATGATTACGTGGATGCCATGGAGGTATGGACAGGTACCTTTGGTCTTAGAAAATTTGAAATTACTGAGGGAATAAAAGAATGGAGAAGGATTTTAAAAGAGGGATGTAAAGTTACGGCTATTGGAAGTTCTGATATGCATAAAATAGAAGATATAAGAGATGATACCCCTGTAAATTATGTTTATGTAGATAGTCTTACCCTTGAAAATATTATAAGGAGTGTAAGGGAAGGTAAAGTATATGTTACTTCTGGACCTAAAGTAGAATTCTATATGAATGATAAAAATATAGGTGAGACTTTAAGAATAGATGATGATATTTTTTTGAAGTACTCTTGTGAAGAGGAAGCTGATGTAAAGATTATATACAACGGAGAAGAATTTATTAAAATACCTAAAACAAAGAAAGGAGCTTTTCAAATAAGATTTGAAGATAAAGGTTACGTGTATTTAGAATTTTGGCAGGGAAATAAACTTCTTGCCTTTACAAACCCTATATATTTAATGTAAAGAGAGGAGCGCCTTTGCTCCTCTCTTTTTTATACGCCTGAAAAAGCATTAAATCCACCATCAATTGGGATTATTGCACCTGTTACAAAGGAACTGGCTGGAGAAGCAAGCCAAATAATTGTGCCAATTAGTTCTTCAGGCTCTCCAAATCTTCCCATTGGTGTATGATCTATTACTGCTTTTCCACGGGGAGTTAAAGATCCATCTTCATTTAGAAGTAAATATCTGTTTTGATTTGTGATAAGGAAACCTGGGGCAATAGCATTGACTCTGATCTTAGGAGAAAATTCTTTTGCTACATATACTGCAAGCCACTGAGTAAAGTTTGCAACTGCTGCTTTTGCAGCTGAATATCCTACTACCCTTGTAAGAGGTCTAAAAGAGGACATGGAAGCAAAGTTTATAATTACTCCACCATCTGGATTTTCTAACATCATCTTACCAAAGACTTGACTTGGAATTATAGCTCCTGCAAATAGGTTTATGTTTACAACTTTTTGTATTGATTCTACTGGAAGATCCCAAAAAGTTACCTTATCAGATGTAACTGCTTCTGGTATATTTCCTCCTGCAGCATTAAGAAGAATATCTACTCTTCCAAAGGTGCTTTTTACTTTTTGGGCTACTTCCTCCACATTCTTTTTATCTAAGGCATTCATTATGTATCCTTCTGCAGTAATCCCCATACTTCTTAATTTCTCTACCTGATTCATAAGAGCTTGTTCATTGATATCTGTAAGTATAATTTTAGCTCCTGCTTTTCCTAAACCCTCAGATATGGCAGAGGCTAATATACCTCCCCCACCTGTGAAAAAGGCTACTTTATCTTTTATATTGAAAAGCTCTTCCACATAACCCATTTTATTCACCTCCTATTCTAATTTTTCCCATTCAGTATGGAAAATGCCTTCTTTATCTGTTCGTTCATAGGTATGGGCTCCAAAGAAATCTCTTTGAGCTTGAATAAGGTTGGCAGGAAGATTCTCAGAAGATAAAGCATAATAGTAGTCAAGAGTAGAATTTATGGCAAGAAGAGGAATAGATAGAGATCTTCCAATTTGAGATATTCTTTTTACTGAGGAAATTTTATCTTTTATAAAATCTATGGCCAAAGGAGATAGTAATAGATTAGCATTAGCAGGATTTTCTTTTATTATTTCCCTTAAGAAATTTAAGATCTTTGCTCTAATTATACAGCCACCCTTCCATATTCTAAGCACCTCAGATAGATCTATTTCGTACCCAAAGGTTTTTGAGGCTTCGTCAATTAGCCAAAGACCTTGAGAGAAGGATATAAATACTCCAAGAAGTAAGGTTTTTTCTAAATCTTTTATAACCTCTGTTTTATTTAAATCTATATTCTCCATCTCTTTATAGGCTATTTGAGATAGTTTTACTCTAACTTCTTTAAAATGAGAGATGATTCTTCCTTCTACAGCAAGATTTAAGGTGGGGGTTGGTATACCTAAATCTAAAGCAGTTTGAGCTGTCCATTTTCCAGTACCTTTTTGCTCAGCTTTGTCCAGTATAAGCTCAACCAAAGGTCTTCCTGTTTCTGGATCTTTGTATCTCATAATCTTATAGGAGATTTCCATAAGAAATGAGTTAAGTTCTCCTTTATTCCATTCCTCAAAAAGGACACCTATTTCTTCTGATGTCATCTTTAATCCTTTTCTCATAATATCGTAAACTTCAGAAATGATCTGCATAATTGCATATTCAATTCCATTATGGACCATTTTTACAAAATGACCTGCTGAATCATGTCCTACATATGTACAGCATGGACCATCTTCAGTTTTTGCTGCTATTTTGAGAAGCATTTCCTCTACTAAACTATAGGCTTCTTTTGTCCCACCAGGCATTAAAGAGGGACCATATAAAGCTCCATACTCTCCCCCTGAAACCCCCATACCTAAAAATAGAATATTTTTTCCTCTTAATTCTTGGAGTCTTCTTGAAGTATCTTTATAATGAGAGTTACCTCCATCTATAATAAGATCTCCTGGTTCTAAATAAGGAAGAAGTTCATTTATAACATCGTCTACTGGTTTTCCTGCCTTTACCATAAGAATTATTTTCCTTGGTTTTTCTATTCCTTCTACAAAACTTTTTATGTCATAATATGGAGAAATTTTTTCATCTTTTACTCTGTTTTTTATAAATTCCTCTGTTTTATCAAGTGTTCTGTTATAAACAGCCACAGTATATCCTTTTCTTGCTATGTTTAAAGCAAGGTTTTGTCCCATTACAGCAAGCCCTATAAGCCCCACAAAACTTTTCATTTTAAGAACCTCCCTTTTTTAATTGAGTATGGATTGAAAAAGCTTCTTTTAAATTTTTGGTAAGATATACAAAAAAGTCAAATCTTTTCTTATAATATTCAACCTTTTCTTCCTCTGGTTTATAAATCTTTTTGATTCTTACCATTTTTTCAGTAGCTGATCTATATGAAGGATATTCTCCTATTATTTTGAAACCTAAGATAGCTGAACCTAAAAGAGCAGGTTCATCGGTATCTGCTACAGCTACATCCATACCCATTATATTTGAAAGAGTTTGCATCCAGGTATCTGATCTTGCTCCACCCCCACCAGCCCTTACTTCTTTTATCTCTATTCCTAATTCTTTTAAGGTTTCATATAGCATCCTTATAATATAGGATACTCCTTCCATACCTGCCTTTATTACATGGGCTTTATTGTGATGGGGACGAAGTCCAAATAAAACACCTGAGGCTATGCTTCCTATGTCTGGATTTCTTTCTCCTGTAAGATAAGGAAGGAAGAAGAGGTCATCAGAATCAACATCTTTTGTCATATTAGTTTGCTCCTCATAACTCATATTAAACATATTGTCTCTAAACCATTTTAGAATAATTCCTGCATTGTTTATTCCTCCACCTGGAAACCACTTATTATCAAAGAAATAAGGTACTTGTATTCTCATTTTTTCTGGGTTATCAAAGATAGCCTTAGGATATGGTACTCTAAACATGGCGGTAGTACCAATATTTATTATTCCTATTCCATCTCCTGCTAATGCGCCTATCCCTGTACCTACAGCACCACCATCATAAAGTCCTACTCCTAAAAGTACATCTCCTTTTAGACCAAGAAGATCTAAGGTCTCTTTGGGGAGTTTACCTAATATTTTATCTCCTGGAACTACAGTGGGAAGGTTTTCCTCTTTTATACCTAAAAAATCTAAGACATAAGGATCCCAGTTTAGGGTATGAATATTTAGAAGCTGAGTTGAGGAATCTATACTTGGTTCTGTATAGGCTTCTCCTAAGAGTTTATATATGAGAAATGATTTAGAACCTAAATAATATTTAGCAGAATCAAAAATTTCCCTATGTTTCTTTTTTAACCAATATATTCTTACAAAGGGATAATAAAGAAGAGGGGGACAACCAGTCCTTTTATATATCTCCTTAAAATCTACCTCTCTTAAAAGTTCATCAAAAATTTCTCTGGATCGGGTATCAAGGAGAGTTATTATTCCTGTGAGAGGCTTTTTGTTTTTATTAAGTGGTAGAAGACCAAACATATAGGAAGAGGTTATTAAGATACTAATTCTTTCTTCAAAACCTTTTACTATTTCTCTCACTACTTCTACAAATATATTAAATATGGTCTCTGGATTATGCTCTGCTTTTCCTAAAGCATCCTTTTCTAAAGGTAATTCTTTTTGTATAAGGGCTAAAATTCTACCTTCCTTATCAATAATTCCACTTTTTATATTTGTAGTTCCTAAATCTACTGCTAAAACTAAATCTTTCTCCATGGCAATTTCTCCAATACATCTTTATTTATGATTTCATCAGGGATTTCTTTATTGACTATTTTTTCTACATCTAAAACTACTTTGTCTCCCATGCCTTTTAAGCACTCATAAGTATATGCAGCAATATGGGGTGTTACTACCACATTATCCATATGTAAGAGAGGATTTTGAGGATCTGGTGGTTCATCCTTCATTACATCCAAGCCTACTCCTGCAACTTTTCCTGATTTTATAGCTTTAATCAATGCTTCTTCATCCATTAATTCTCCTCTTGCTGTATTTACTATAATTACTCCATTTTTCATCATATTAAATTCTTTCTCTGATATCATATACCTACTTTTTTCATTTAAAGAGGCATTAAGAGAGATAATATCTGATCTACTTAATAATTCTTCAAGGGATACTGGCTCTACCCACATTTGTTTTAATTTCTCATCTGGGATATTGGGGTCATAAGCTATTACTTTTGCATTAAAACCATTTTTAAGGATTTCTCCTACCCTACTTCCAATATTTCCATATCCTATAATTCCTACAGTCTTATCTTTAATTTCCCAACCTATAAAGTTGGCCCTTTCTTCCCATTTACCTTCTCTTGCTTTTAGAGATGCTTCTCTTATTTTCCTCATTACCGCCATTAATAAGGCAATAGCTGTTTCTGCTACAGCTTCTCTTTCTACTACTCCTGGTACTTTAGTTACGATTACTCCCTTCTCTGTAGCAGTTTTTATATCAATGTTGTTATAACCTATACCATGGCGCGTTATAAGTAGGGTTTCATCTTTATATTCAAAGAATTCTCTATCATAAAATGGGGTCACACTTGCTATAATAATATTAAATCCCATAAGTTTTTCTGCCAATTCCTTACCATGCATATCGCCAGGAAGGGTGAATCTTTCTATGTTACCTATCTTTTTGAGTCTTTCTATATGTTCAGGAAAATATTTACCAAAACTACTTGAATTAACGATGGCTATTTTATACATTTTTTCCCTCCTCAAAAAGTTCCTGAAGATGTCTTTTTATATTTTCATATACAAATTTATAATGATCTTCCTCATATTTATCTAATATGGAATATATCTCTTCCCTCTTCTCCTCCAAGAGAGTTCCATATGATATATGGAAAAGTTGTCTTACTTCTTTTTTGGAAAGAAAAGCTAATAGATCTTCTTTTATTTCCTTTGGAAAATCTTCCTTCTTAATATTTACTTTATAAGCTTTTTTGCTTTCTTCTAAACTTTCAAGAGCAATGTTATATAGCTCTAAGAATAAATCTGGCTCAAATTTGGCTATTACTTTAACTGCCTCAAGCCAACTGGTACCTGATGTCTTGATATGGAAATTTTCCTGAGTAATTTTATAAAAGATCTTATAAATACTGAATTTATCGCTTCCTGAATGTAGACTTAATCTATATCCTTCCAAGTTTTTAGCTAATGTATAATGTTTTACAAGAGATTCTTCAAACTCTTTTATATTGCCTTGATAATCAATTCCTTTTTGAAATTCACCTGGAAATTTAGGAGCAAGACTCTTGAAGTCAATTCCCTTTTGATGTAGGTATTCAACCACAAATACATGATCTTCTGGAGTGGTATCCCTTTCTCCTTCATCAATGGAAATCTCTATATCAAATTCAGTTAGTTTACTTCTTAGGATATCATAAACCATTTCTATAAAGGGCATAGCATTTTCGTAAATAATAGCAGATTTGCAAAGTTCATCATAAGAAAGTTCGAAGTATTGGTCTTCAGAGATCTTTACTTTTCTGCCAGCATATTTTTCAATTATCTTTTTTGAGGTACCTGATATCTTTTCAAATTTTTCTTTTAATTCTTTTTGAGAAAGGGAGGATATTTTTTGTATCAGATCACTTATATCTAAGGTATACATAGTGTATCCAGCATCTATTGCTTCTAAAAGATATTTTTCATCTTTTATGTGATCTGCGTCTGCCCCATATTCTCCTTGATAATTTGCTTCCAAAATTCCTAATACACTTTTAAGCAGTACATCTTTAAAATCTCTATGGGTTTTGATAAGTTCTCTCGGGGATTGTTGGGCAACTATAGGGAAAAGATTATATTCTTTTAGGGCAGAAATTTGAGCTGAGGTTACTAATCCTAATCTATCTCCAGTACCAAAGGAAGTTTTTCTTTTACATATGGAAGGAGATATTTTTATAAAATTATTAATTTTTTTGTAATTGTCAAAATTCAATGGATATAGATTTACATAAAGGTTAAGTTCTTCTATCTTTTTATTCTCAGGAAAATAAGGATCTTGTAGGTAGAAAGAATTAGAATCTGTCAAAAAACCAACCCTTTTTTCCTTGTTTGTTTTTGCTACAAAAATATAAAAACTTTCATTAATTCTTCTTAAAGAGGAAGGATATACACTGATTGAAAGAGATTTTAAAAAATCTTCTAAAAGGTTGGTTGTCATCTTATATGCCCTCCAATTTTTTCATAATTATTAAAAAATAAGCTATATTTTGATTAAATTCTACCATATTTTTACGTACTATACAATAAATCTATTTAAAGAATAAATATAAGATTTCACCTATAATTCCAGAAACAAGCAAGATTCTTGTTAAACTCCATTTTGCCTTATACCCTAAAAATAATGAGATAAAAAATAGAAGTATGCTAAAAGGATCAGATATAGAGTCTTTTAATATACTGTAAGTCCCAGACATAATAAGGGCAAAAGTGAGAGGTGAGAGGAGAGAAAGATACAGATCTACTTTTTCTTTTCCAATATTATGGACAAAATAAGATGCCAGATACACTAAGATAAAGGGTGCTAACACAGAGCTAAAAGTTGCCACTAAGCTACCCAATATTCCCCCCATTTTATAACCTATAAAAGTTGCTGCATTTAGGGCAAGAGGACCTGGCGTTACTTGAGATATAGCAACCACATCTATGAATTGAAGGTTAGTAAGCCATTTTGTCTCTTCTACAACTAAATGCCTTATTAGGGCAATGATAGCATATCCACCCCCAAAACCAAAAAGACCTATTTTAAAAAAGACTTTTGCTAATTCTTGAAGTATACCCATAAGATTATTACTATAAGAGATGGAATGATTATATAAATAGGATTGATTTTAAATACAATCAAAATTAATGATAGAAAAAGAAAAGAAAGAAAGCGTAGAGTATTCCACTTTCTTTTTTTGAAAATTTCAAATACTGCAAGAACCATAGCAGAGGCAATGGCAGGTCTTAAACCATAAAAGAATCCTTGTACTATTTTTAATTTTTGAAAGTTTAAAAAGAAGATAGCTATGACAAGAATAGATACAAAGGATGGTATAACTACAGCTAACGCAGATATGATAGCTCCTTTTATTTTTCCTAATTTATATCCTACAGAAACAGCAAGATTAAAGGCTATAGGACCTGGAAAAAGTTGAGCTAGGGTAAGGGTTTTTATAAATTCTTCTTCATCCATATAATTTCTTCTCTTAACAATCTCCTCTAAGAATAGGGGGATCATTACATATCCACCGCCTAAGGTCAACCATCCAATTTTTAAGAATATAAAAAAAAGATCTGTGAGTTTCATGATTAAATATTATATTACACATCTTATTCTGTGGTAAAATAAATTAAAGATTAAATAAACACTAAAATTCTTAATTTAGGGGGGCATAAAAATGAAATTTCCAAAAGGAAAGCCTATATACGAGGATACGCCTTCAGCACTAATTAATGTAAAAGAACTTGTAGCGTGGATTCATATGGAAAATTTTAATGGGGTATTAGAGGGAAAAGTTGGAGATATTACTACTCAAATACTTATTACAGATGGTGATCCTCGAAAGGCATTTACCTATACTGATAGTACAATTTTGGTTCAAGATGATGAAGCTATTGAGACTTTTGTTACTGATGCTATGATGAGGGTTTCCTCAATATCTTTATATGTTCTTGAAGATGAAATTATAAAAAGTTTACTTATTAGATTATTTATTAATCCTGTTTTAAGTGGTGATGCTAAGATATTTGATTCTATGGGTATGATAGAAAAACTTATGGAAAGGGAGCAGATAGGGCATATCTTTTTAGATTTTAATACTGAAAAACTTCACTTTCTCTTTTATGATGGGAGATATTTAGGATATTATTCAGAGAAAGATGGTAAGATGCGTCAAGATGAGGATAAGATAAATCTCATAAATTATTTAAATAGTAAATCAGGATTTTTGATGCTTCACATTGTTTCTCTAAAAGATTTTAAAAATTTAAAACTTCCCTCTTTAAGATTTGGTGAGATTGAGAGAAATACAGAATTTATAGCTGAAATTCTTACTTCTTTTCTAAATTATTTGGTCAGAGCCTATACGGGAATTGGAATTTATCCTGAAAAGATAAGGAAAATTATAGAGAAGATATATAATGAAAATGAGGGATTGTGGAAAGATATTTTAAATATAAACAATGGTGAATTCTTACTAAGTAATAACCTCAATGTGAGCTGGTATGAATTAGTTAGCAATTTTGTAATATTGATAAAAAAAATAAATTCAGAGGTTTCAAAACTTTGGGGAAAGAAAATGTCAGATCAAAAATACATAGATGTTTATAGAGAGTTTTATGAAAGTATAAAAAGTAGTCCAGAGATGTCTCAAGTATTTTCATATTTGAATCCTGAAAATCTTGAGAGGGTAGGAGGGTGATATGAAAGACAAAGTGAGACTGGTAGAGATTTTGTTCTTTATAGGGCTTCTTCTTGTTATTCTCTTTTCAACTATTCCCTTATTTAACATTAATATTCCTGAAAATATTTATAATATGGTTTATCTTTTTGTGGAATTTTTAGCTTTTGTTGTGGCTTTATTATTCTTCTTTAAGATTGATAGGAAACAGAAATTGTGGTTTGGTTGGCTTTTTATCCTTTTAGGTTTTTTTATCTATCTTTTAAGTGATTTTCTCGATATAATTTTTAAATTTGAAAATGCTCAAATGTTAAAGCTTTTGTCATTTATACTAAATTTTGTTGCCCTTTTACTTTTTATTATATTCCTAAGCAGTTCTTTAAGGGTAAGATTGAGCTTTAACGAGAATTTTCTTCTTGTAATTAATGCGATTCTCCTCTTTATCTTGATTTTGCAGGTAGGTATATTACCTACTCTACTTAATAGCACCATGCTTCTCGAAGATAAAATTATTAATATATTGTTTTTAATAGGAGACTATATGCTACTTGTTGTTTTTATGATTCTCTTTCTAACTATTACTACTAATTTCTGGGGTGGAGAGATCGCTAAAAATTATTACCTTTTAACTTTAAGTATTGCTCTTCTTTCGGTTGCTAATTTGATATTTTCATATATACTTAGTTCCTATGAACTTTTTAAAATAAATAGGATAATCTATTTAGGAGGGTATATGGTTATAGCCTACTCTATAGTAAAGGAAGGAGTGCTTCATGAAGCATGATTATACGCATATTAAAAGGAGGGAGAATTCTCCCTCCTTTTTTATAGTATTGGTAGATAGGTTTCTAACTCGTAGGTAGTCACTTGTCTTCTGTAATTATCCCATTCAATCTTCTTATTCTCTATAAAGTTTGTAAATACATGATCCCCCAATGTTTTTCTTACTAGCTCACTTTTTTCAGTTATTTCTATGGCTTCAATCAAGCTTCCAGGAAGACTCTCTATTCCTCTTTTTCTTCTTTCCTCTTCTGTCATATGATAAACATTCTCTTCTACAGGATCTGGAAGAGGATATTTCTTTTCTATTCCTTCAAGTCCTGCGGCTAACATTACAGCAAAGGCGAGATAAGGATTACAAGCTGGATCAGGAGCTCTATATTCAATTCTTGTAGCTTCTTCCTTTCCAGGTTTATACATGGGTACTCTAATAAGATCAGACCTATTTCTCATAGCCCAAGATATATAAACTGGTGCTTCATAACCAGGTACTAACCTTTTATAAGAATTCACCCATTGGTTGGTGATTAATGTAATTTCTTTTGCATGTTTTAAAAGACCAGCAATAAAATGTTTGGCAATTGGGGATAAATGGTATGGATCGTTATGCTCAAAAAAGGCATTTTTTCCATCTTTAAATAAGCTCATGTGAACATGCATACCTGAGCCATTTTGTCCAAAAAGAGGTTTGGGCATAAATGTTGCGTATACTCCATTTAGATAGGCTACTTCCTTTATTGCTAATCTTGCGGTCATAACTGTATCTGCCATTGTGAGAGCATCGGAATATCTAAAATCAATTTCATGTTGAGAGGGAGCTACTTCATGATGATTATATTCAACTGTAATACCCATTTCTTCAAGTATTTTAACGGTTTGATTTCTTAAGTCTATAGCTTCATCCCTTGGTATTAAATCAAAATAACCTCCCCAATCTAATACCTCAAGGGGTGGGTTTGGAGATTTGAAATAGAAAAATTCTAATTCAGGACCAACATAGTAAGTAAATCCCATATCTTTTGCTTTCTTTAGCATCTTTTTAAGTACATTTCTTGGATCTCCGTCAAAGAGTTTTCCATTTGGTTCTACTATTGTGGCAAACATTCTTGCTACTTTTATCTCTTTTTGTCTCCAGGGAAGAATGGTAAAAGTTTCTGGTTCTGGAAAAGCAATCATATCACTTTCATCAATTCTCGTATATCCTCTAACAGATGAGCCATCAAATCCCAATCCTTCTTCAAAGGCTTTCTCAAGTTCGTGGGCTGTTATAGTGAAACTTTTAAGATATCCCAATACATCTGCAAACCAAATCTCCACAAAATAAATGTCATTGTCTTTGATATACTTTAAAACTTCTTCTTTAGTTTTAGGAAAGCTGTTTTTCATTTTTTCCCTCCTTTAAGATTTGTTTATCAGAATTCCTTCATACATAATTTATAAATTTATATATGAAATAATATCACATACCACCCTTTCTAATAGTTAATAGAATTTTAAAATTTTTGTAATTATTATCAAAAGTATGTCAATGTTTGATCTTTAGTATGTTATATAGTAAAGAAATGCCTTTTAATTAAAATTCTTGAAAAAATTAATAGGTTGATGTATAAAGATATGTTATGGAGAAAAAATTTAGTAATAAACTAAATAATGTTAATCTTGAGATTTGGGTGTTGATCTTATCTACCTTCAGTTATATTTTTCAATTACCATATGCTATCTATTTATCCATAGGTTTAAAGGTCAAAGAAGCATTGAGAAATATCTTTTCTGATAAATTGGATAAGGTTCTTATTTTAGGATTTATTCTATCAGGATTTGTTAGCTCTTTAATCTCGGGGAGAAAATTAGAAGCCTTATTGGTCTCCTTTATACCTATTGTATTTCTTTGGTTTTATACGTTAGGTAAATATAGAATATTATATCCCCAAAAAGTTATAGATTCTATTTTTAAGGGCAGTTTTTTTGGGTTTAATCTTAACTTTATCTTATGCATTTAAAATTTCTATCCACATTGATAATTTTGGGGTTGTAGATGGGAATTTTAGTAGGGGACTAGTTTTAGGTGTAGGTGAACAAGGGCTTTCCTTATTCTTGAATTTGGCATTATGGCTGGATTGGGAATTTTAATAAAAGATGGTTTTAAATTGAAAAATCTTGTTTATTTATTGTTTTGTTTCTTAGGACTTTTTATTACCCAAACGAGAGGAGCCTTTTTAGGGCTTATATTTGGTTTTTTATTTTTGTTTTTTTCAAAGAGTTTTTTATTTTCTTAAGAAATACTGGTATATATTTTGGGTTATTCTTTTGATAATTTTTATAAGATTTAACCTTTTTATTCCAAATCTTAAGTATATGTTTTTGCATGTCTTTTCAAAAGGGAGCGAAAGTTCTATTTATGAAAGACTATACATATATAAAGGGATAATAAGAATGGTTAGGGATAATTTATGGTTTGCTGTAGGGCTTGGATGTTTTGTATATTATTTTCCTAAGTATGCTTTAAAAGATGATACTAATATTAAAAAGGGAATTTTAGAAATTCTAAGACATGCAGTAACCCCTTGAACAAATTTATAAGGGAATAAGAAGGGATTTTAACTTCGAGAAGAGAATAATCTTATCTATATTAATGGCATATTTTGGACATGTGCTTGTTGACGATTTATTCTCTATACATATTCCTCTTTTAATTGGGATATTACGAAACTATCGTATTCATAGCCATAAGTAATAGGATTTTCTAGAACACCAACTCTCCTTTCCATATCTTCTATTTACCCTACATTCTTCAGACCCCTTGACAAAAATTTTTATGGATATATAATATATATAGAAAAAGTTAATATATATCAAAATCTAATGAGGAGGTGGAATTATGTTAAGAAGATATTGGGATCCCTTTGAGGAAATAAGACATCTTCAAAGAGAAATGGATAGATTGTTCTCCGAATTTTTTGGAGAACCAGGAATTGTTGAGGAAAGAAGAGGGAGCTTTACCCCTGCTATAGATATGTATGAGACCAACGAAAATATAGTATTAAAAGTTGAACTCCCTGGCTTCAAACCAGAGGATGTAGATATTAGCGTAACAGAAGATAGTGTAGTTATCCAGGGAGAAACTAAAGAAGAGGAAGAAGTAAAGAAGGAGAACTTTTATAGAAAAGAAAGAAGGCTTGGAAGGATCTATAGAAGAATAGATCTACCAAAGCCTGTACTACCTGATAAGAGTGAGGCTGTATATAAGAATGGAGTACTTACCTTAACATTACCAAAGGCTAAACCTGAAAAGATTGAAGGAATAAAAATTAAGATTAAAGAAGAAAAGTAATTAATAAGGCATTAGTGAGGGGAGAGAGAAAAATCTCTCCCCTATATTTTTTTAAAATTCTGTTTTTCCAGTAAAATTAAATGCTAAAACCTTAATTGCAGGTACTCTTGCAAAACCTATATTGGGTACTAAATAGGTTTCTTTTGAGATCTCTTCTACATTACTAAGGACTTCAATAAAACTTTGGGTAAATCTTAAATTTTTAAGGGGTTTTGTAATTTTTCCATTCTCTATGAGAAATGTACCATCTCTTGTCATCCCAGTTGCCAAAACTCTAATAGGATCTAAGAAGGCATTGACATAATGAAATCTTGTAACGAGTATTCCTTTTTCAGTTTCAGATATAATTTTGCTTAATGGTTTTTCTCCTGCAACAAAGAAAAGATTAAAAGGTAATGGATAGGTAGATGGTGGAGGAAGGGCATGTCCTGTAGAGTTCTTTCCTTCTTTTACTGCGGTTGTAGTGTCGTATACAGGTCCCATTACTATACCATTTTTAATAAGATCTACGTGTTTTTTAGGCACTCCTTCAAAATCTATAGGAAATATTATTCCGTTAGGATCGTAGCCATTATCATAGATAGTTATATTATCTTTAAATATTTTTTGTCCTTGATATAAGGATATAAAAGATCTTTTTTCTTGTACTGCTTTAGCTGAAAAACCAAAATAGGCTATTTGTTCTAAAAGTTCCCCTACTGCTAAAGGCTCAAGGATCACAGTATAAATTCCTGGATCTATTTCTTGAGGATTTTTGCTATCTATACATTTTTGAAGGGCTCTTTCCGATAGGGATTCATAGTCTATACTATCTACATCTTTCCCTATTTCTTCTTGGTATCCAGATCCATCCCCCATATACATAACCTTACCATGAGAATAGGCGTAAGTACCATATGATTCTAAACCTTTTGAGTTTACTACTGCTATTTCTCCTATTTCTTCTGATATTGCTCCAAAAGTATTTAAATTATGTTTTTCAGCTTTGTCTATAAGTTTTTTAACAATGTCTGCTCTTTTTTCTGGTGAGGGATCAAAAGTCTTTTTCTCGTAACTTGGGATAGGTTCTGGATCTGGCAGATATAATTCTTCTGTATCAGGTTGACTTTTTAGTAAAGTATCCAAATCTTTGATAAGATTTTCTAAACTTTTTCCTTCTAAATTACTGGTAGATATAGCAACCTTCTTATTTCCCTCACCTACTCTTATATATAGGTTTAAATTTTCTTCAGCTACATTTTGATGGATAATATTATTGGCATATCTTGTTAATTCTTGGGAATTTATATGTAAACATACTTCTTTTCTTTCATAGGGTAGCTTTTTAATTAAATCTTTAAGAAAACTTAATGCTCTATCTTCTCCCCACATTATTTACCACCTACCTTTACTTTACGAAATCTTGCAGGAGATACACCATGTCCAACTCTGGCTACTTGTATAGGTTCTCCCTTTCCACAATTTGGTACTCCCCAGACTCTCCAAGATTTTTCATCAGCTATAGCATCACAACTTCTCCAAAATTCATAGGTAATACCTGTATAATATGGATTTTTATAAATCTTACCTATCTTTCCATCTTTTATTTCATAAGCTATCTCGCACCCAAAATGGAAATTTAATCTTTTATCATCTATTGACCAATTTTTATTTACTGCCATGTAAACTCCTTCTTCTGTGGAGGCTATTAAGTCCTCAAAAGGTATATTTCCGGGAAGAAGATTAATATTTGTCATTCTTATAATAGGAATTCTATTCCATCCATCCGCTCTCATAGTACCGTTTGATTTTTCTCCTAATATGGTTGCTGTTTCTCTTGAAGTTAAGTATCCTACAAAAATACCATCTTTCACTAAATAACTTCTTTGGGCAGGTATTCCTTCATCATCATATCCAAAACTTCCCAGACCATAAGGATGAGTAGCATCGGCTACAATATTTACAATCTCTGATCCATATTGGAAGTTGCCTCTTTTTTCTAAGGTTAAAAAGCTTGTTCCTGCAAAACTTGCTTCCATCCCTAATACTCTATCAAGTTCTGTTGGGTGTCCACAAGATTCATGTACCTGTAAAGCTAATTGGGTTCCATCTAAAATAAGAGTAGTTACCATTTCGGGTAATGGTTCTGCGGAAAGGAGGCTAACTGCTTCTTTTGCTATTTTTTCTGCATGTCCAACCAGGTCTAAATCTTCAATAAATTCCCATCCCCCTTTTCTAAAATCACCTCCAAAAGAATTAGGATAAGATCTCCTTTGTATGTCGCTTCCTTCGATTGCATAGGCAGTAATTCCACCACCACTTTCTAATATACTCTGCTCTATTTCTGTTCCTTCGCTACTTAAGAAAACCTTATCTTCTCTAAAAAATGATAGAGAAGATTCTGTAAGGGTGATGCCTTTAACTTCTCTCATAGTTTTATCAGCTGTAAAAAGTAGATCCAATTTTTTTTCAAAAGGTACTAAAAATGGATCTATTTGGTAGCTATTGCTCCATTTAGCCTTTATGATTTCTGCAGGGGCTAAAGCTACCCTTTTTTTATTGGTTTTGGCACTTGCTTTGGCTATTATTAGGGCTTTTTCTGCTACTTTCTTGTATTGGGAGAAGTCAAAGGAAGATGCAAACCCCCATGCTCCATTATAGAGTACTCTGATTCCATATCCGTAGGTTTCGTTTTTTACTGCTGTTTCTAAAATTCCATTTTTAACTTCAATCTCCTCTTTGAGTCTTTTTACAATTCTTACATCTGCGTAATCTACGCCAAGACGAGAAAGGTAATTTAATATTTCTTTCCCGGTTTCAATCAAATTTCTCACTCCTTTCATCATAGATCTATTAAAATTTTTTTTCTTTTCTCAAAGATAGATATTTTTTTAAAACCTAAATCTTTTGCAATCTGGTAAGCTTTTTCTATATCTCTTCCTGCATCTTCTGGGGTATGGGCATCAGCTCCGAAGGTTAGAGGTATATTATATGAAGATATAATTTTTAAAAATTCAGGGGATGGATACAATTCTTTGACTGGTTTTCTCCAGCCAGCAGTATTTAGTTCTAATGACATTTGAGAACTTATAATTACTTTTGAAATCCTTTCATATATGGATGAGATATTCTTAGGAATTCTTCCACCCCAAAGTTTTACAAGGTCTAAATGGGCAATTACGTCATAAAGATTACTTTTTATCATCTTTTCTACTTTATCAAAATAATCCTCAAAAATTTCTTCTATATCCTTTTCAGTCCATCTTGGATCGCTGGGATCTATATCAAATCCAAAACCGTGATCAATAAAATGTACCGATCCTAACACATAATCAAAAAAATTATATTCTTCAAGAAGTTCTTTTATCTCTTTTTCTTTTTCAGGGAAGTAATCCATCTCAACTCCTACCTTGATCTTGTATTTCTCTTTTAAAAAAGTGGTAAATTCTCGATATTCTTCTAAGTTACTATCACACCATGGGGCAGTAATAGGAATGTGATCATAAATAGGTCTAAATTCTTTAAATCTATGGCCATGTTCTGTTATACCTATTTCTTGTATATTTTTCTTTTTCTCTTCTTCCCAAAATTTTAACCACCAATTTTCATCAAAAGGTCCTCTTTCAAGATGCATGTGGTAGTCGATCATCATTTTTTAATCTATTACCTCCAATCTTTTTTATTTTTTTACATAACATCTTTTATTTTATAACAATATATGTTAAACTTTCATTAGGGATTTTTTTAATTTAGGTGGGGGAAGACTATGAAAGAGTTTATGTATCTTTTAGAAAAAGTGAAGCCTGAGTTTGAGAACCTACCTGCTGCTCTATTAAATGCGGAGAGATTTATTAAAAAGTTGAGAAAGGAAAACTCAACAGGAGTAATTCTCTACACTGATGAGGAGTACAAAGGAGCAATTTTTGTTTATGAAGGGAAGGCATTTTTTGCAAAGGTACAAAACAATAGAGCTATGGAGGGAATAGAGGCAGTAGATTTTATTATGAGGCAGATTCAGCAGGGATTTGGTAAAATTACCTATTACCCTACTGATAAAGTTCTTATACTTGTTCTTTCTGCTGTATATGTGGGAAATCCTCTATATATAGATCTGGATGCTAATACTATAATTCCTGCAAAGTTTTTCTCTGCTCTACAAAATAGGGAATTTAGTGGTGTGGTTTTATACCGAAGTGCAGAAGAAATCAAGTTTTGGATATTTAAAAAAGGGAAGCCTACAAATCCACCTCCTGTAATTTTACCTCCTTATGGATTTATAAGCGTCTATTCTCTTGATACTATTGAAGTTAAAGATTATTTAGAGCTTTGGGAAGAGGAAGCCAGAAAGAAGATTATAGAGTTTTCAGAAAAATTACTCTCTGCTATAGCAAGAACTTTGGCAGAAAAATGGGGACAAAATACTGCAGAACTTATGCTTATTCCATTGGAGAGTTATCAGGGGCCATTAAGTATTAAATTTGATAGAAAGACCTGGAATTGTAAAATAGAATCTAACGAGGAGCTTTATTTCCTTGCAAAAGAGATAGAAAGGGTTTATGCAAGACTTCTAAGGGCAATAAGAGAAAGAGAAGAAAGAGTTGCAGAGAACTTAGAGCTTTACACTTTTAATTTATTACAAGAAGAAAATGTACTTTGGCCCCCAACAGAAGAAAATATATTTAGAAGAGATTAATCTAAAGATAAAATAAGGGGGGAAGATTTACCCCCCTATTTTTTATATTTTCTTATATTTCTTTTAGTATGGTTTCAACCACAGAATCTACATCTAATCCTTGCATCTTGTAAAGAGCATCTGGTTTTCCAGATAGTCCATATTCTTTTACTCCAAATTTTCTAAATTTTATCTTGAAGCCTCCTTCTAAGAGAGCTTCTGCAATGATACTTCCAATTCCAGTATTTACATTGTGATCCTCATAGGTGATTACAAATCCCGTTTTAGCTGCTTCTTCTAAGGCTTTCCAATCTATCTCCTTTGGAGATGTGAAATTAAATACTTTAACTTTGACTCCTTTTTCCTTTAATTTTTCCCATGCTTGTACTGCTCTAAAAACCATAGGGCCACAAGCTATGATTGCCGCTTTATCTCCATCTCTTACTTTTTCCATCTTTCCATATATGAATTCATAGTTCCCACCATATAGAGGATTTCCTTTCTCATCAGTAATTATAGGTGTTACAGATCTTCCCATAACTACTAAGAAGTTTCCAAATTCTCTTGCTACGTATCTTATTATCCTATCTGTTTGATTACCATCTGCTGGAATTATAATTTTAAAGCCAAAGAGATTTCTAAATGTACCAATATAATCTATACATTGATGGGTTTTTCCATCTTCTCCTACATCGAGTCCACAATGGGTTACTATAACTTTCAAATTTGTATAATTAATATCGTTTAAGCGATGCTGATTATAAGTCTCATCAACTCCAAAGACTCCAAAGTCTGCAAAGAAGGTTATAACTCCTTGAGATGAAAGAGCTCCTGAGAGAGTAGCTGCATTATGTTCTTGTATACCTGTCTCAAAGAAGTTTTCTGGGGCGATTTTTCCAAATTCATGGGTTCTTACCGATTCCATAAGATCGCAATCAACTACCGCAATAGGTGTCTTTCCTTCTTTACCAATGTTTAATTTGGCAAGATCTGCCAATGCTTTTCCAAAGGCTCCTCTGTTATCAATCTTTGCATCCTTATCATAGGTGATAGGTGTACCAGTATCAATATTAATAGAATATGGCTCAACAATGTGTTTATCTTTTGGTTTGAAGTTTTCTCTCATAGCTTTATATTTTTCAAGATCATCTTCAATTCCGAGTTCTTCAATGGCTTTCTTGTATTCATCTGGTTTTAAAGCTCTTCCATGAAATTCAAATTTATTCTCCATAAAGGAAACACCTTTACCCATAACTGTATGGGCTAATATGGCAGTTGGTTTTTCGTCATATACAGCTTGTCTTATAGCTTTATATAACGCTTGTAGATCGTGTCCATCTACCTCTATTACTTCCCATCCATCAGAGAGGTAGTTTTCTTTTATATTTTGAGGCATGATTTCAGATAATGGTCCTGAAAGCTGTAGCTTGTTATAATCAATTAAGACTGTTAAATTTGATAGATTATATTTTTTAGCAAATCTTCTGGCCTCGGATATTTGTCCCTTTTGTTGTTCTCCGTCTCCCATTACTACAAATACATGGAAATCTTTTTTAAGAAGTTTTGCAGAAAGTGCCATTCCACAACCAGCAGAAAGTCCTTGTCCTAAATTACCTGTGCTCCATTCTACTCCTGGTACATATCTTTCCACATGTCCCTCAAATATACTTCCAGCGAGCCTAAAATACGCAATAGCCTCATCTATATTGAAAAAACCAAGATTACCTAAGGCTGAATATACTCCTGGAGAGGTATGACCGTGACTGATAATAATTCTATCTCTGTCAGGATTCTTTGGATTTTGAGGATCTACATTTGCAAAATAATAAAGGGTTAAATACATTTCAATTGATGACATGGAACCTCCGGGATGACCAGATCCAGCTAATGTGGTCATTTTTAGTATGTCGCCTCTACATTTGTGGGCTAATTGTTTTAGGTATTGTAGATCTTTCTCATCCATTTGGGGTTCGGTAAAACGATTTCTTCTCATTAAAATTAGCACCTCCTTTTTAGTTAATCTAAAGAATTATATCATATTATTTTATAAACTAAGGGTAAGACCCTTTCTCTTAAAGGATTTTTGGATCTAATTCTCAATACAGGTGGGATTTGTCTTCTTTTATATTCACTTTTTTCAACTTTTTCTATAACATTTCTTACTATATTTTTAGGAAATCCTAAATTTATAATTTCTTCTTCTGATTTGTTCTCATCCACATATGCGGAAAGAATAGGATCTAATAAAGGATAGGGTGGAAGAGAATCCTCATCCTTTTGATTTGGACGTAATTCTGCAGATGGTGCTTTTGTAATAATATTTTTGGGTATAATTTCTCTTTCCCTATTTATGTATTCTGCCAATTTATATACTGTAGTTTTATAGATATCACCAATAACCTCCAGACTTCCTGCTGTATCTCCATAAAGGGTACAATAACCTGTAAGAGCTTCGGATCTATTTCCTGTTGCAAGTACAATGTAATTTTCTCTATTTGATATAAACATTAGTAGATTTCCTCTTATACGGGATTGTAGGTTTTCTTCTGCCACATCCATAACAGGAGATGGAGAGGGATTTAATTCTTTTAGGTATGAGTAAAATATATCTTTTATTGATAAAAGCCTAAAATTAATATTTAGATTTTTTGAAAGTTCCTTAGCATCTTCGATACTTTCTTTTGAGGTATATACAGAAGGCATACTTACTCCTAATACTTTTTCCTCACTTAGGGCTTCCTTGGCAATACAAGCTACAACTGCAGAGTCTATCCCACCTGAAAGTCCAATTACAGCTTTTTCAAAACCAGATTTTCTAAAGTAATCTCTTACTCCTAAAATTAAACCATTGTATATAAAAGAAATGTCTTCTTCTTTATAAGAAGTTACTGATAGATTTTCCAAATTTATGGTTGTTATATCTTCTTCAAAATTTTTGCCTTCAAAAATCAAATCTCCTTTTTCTGAAATTATAAAGCTACCACCTTCAAAGATTAATTCCCCATTTCCCCCTACTTGATTTACATATATAATTTTTTTGTTGAAGTTTTTTGCTATATTTCTTGCCTTTTCAATTTTTTCCTTTCTTTTTCCTAAATAATAAAAAGAAGAGGAAATTATAATAATTAGATCAACTTGATAGAGATATTCTTGTAAAGGCGTTGTGTCATCACACTGTAAAAGATCGTCCCCTATAAAGATGCCTATTTTATGATTATTAAACTCTATAAATTCTGAATTACCACATTGAAAATAAAGATTTTTGAGTAGTGGATCTTTTGTGAAAAGGAATTTATCAACTCTTTTTAAAGTATTTTTATAAAATAAGTAGGCACTATTATAAATGCCATGAGAAGTATAATAAGGAGATCCTATTAAAATACCTATTGGATAATTTTTTCTTAGGATTTTCTCTATACTATATTCTAATTTTTCTTTTATATTTTTCCTTTTTAGTAAGTCAAAGGGGGGAAATCCTAATATGGACATTTCTGGAAATATAATTAAATCAGAATTATCTTTGATCCCCTTCTCTATGGCTAATTCTATTTTATTAAAATTTCCCTCAACATCTCCTATCGTGGGGTTAATTTGGGCTATTGTTATTTTCATCTTTTTTTACCTCCTTTTCTAAGGTTAATAAATGGTAGATTCTTTCTGAAGGTGTAGGATGGGAGTAATACCAAGTCCTATATAGTGGATCAGGATAAAGATTTGAAAGATTTTCTTTCACTAATCTTATCAAGGCACTTATTAAAGGATAGGGAGTTCCAATAAGTTCTGCAGAGAATCTGTCAGCTGAGTATTCCATTTTTCTTGACAAGAAATTTATTAATGGATTTAAAAAGTAAAAGAAAGATGAAGCAAAGATAAAGGCATAAGTAAGGAGAGTAAACTCCTTTTGTACTCCAAAGTATTTACTTAGGGGGGCAGATTTAAAGACAATAAAAGTTAGATAGATATAGAAAACATAAAATATTATTGAAGAAAGCATTAGAATAGTAATATGCCTCTTTTTATAATGACCCAATTCATGGGCAAAAATAGCAACAATTTCCTCTTGAGGATATGAGAGTAATGTATCATAAAGTACTACTCTTTTGGATTTTCCAATACCTGTAAAATAGGCATTTTGTTTTCTTGTTCTTTTTGAAGCATCCATCACAAATACTTGTTTTACATTGAAGCCTACTCTTTCTAACAGCTCTATAATCTTTTTTCTCAAATCCTCATTTTCTAAGGGGGTAAATTTATTGAAAATAGGTGCAATTAATATGGGGTAGATATATACCATTATAATTTCAAATATTATTATTACTAAGGCAAATTTCCACCAAAAATTGGGATCAGATTTAATAATGTAAAGAAGTAAAGAGAGTATAGGTGTGCCAAGAATTATAGAAAGGATAATTGATTTGATAAGATCAAGAAGAAAAATCTTAGGGGTCATAGTATTAAATCCGTACTTGTTTTCTATTACAAAGATGTAATATAAATCAAAGGGTATAGAAATAATAAGATTTATGAGACCGAATATTCCAAAAAATAGAAGACCTTGAAGAATAAAGGATGATGTTATTGATGAAACAATTTTTTCAATATATGGATAAAGAAGGAAAATAAATATTAGGTTAAAGATAAAATCAAAGGTTTTAGACCATAAATTGAATATAACCCTATCTTTCAAATAAATTTGTGATTTTTTAAAGTCTTCATCTGTAATAATATCCTTAAATATTTCAGGGACTTCTTTATGAGAAAGGGCATATTTTAGATTTCTTATGTCTAAATAAAAGCTTATTATCTCTTTTAAAAATAAAACTAAAAGAAAGATTACTAAAAACATGTTTGATCTCACCTCCAATTAAAAAAATCTTTTAAAATTATATAATGAAAGTATAAATATTAATATATTGTTCTTCGTTTTTGCTGGGTATTCCTTACTTGACAAATATTTAAATGGTATATATATTAAAATTAGATATAGAATATATGGAGGGCTGGAGTATGAAAAGATGCAATGTAAGATCTACAGGTCTTTCTCCTACCTTCTGGTTGAGAGCTTGGATAATAATTTCTTTATCAGATAGAGAGCTCCACGGATATGAACTCATCTCAAGTCTTACCGAGGCTTTCCCAGGTATTATTACACCAGGTATAGGTGGTATGGGAAGAGGTTATAGAATTTTAAGGGAGTTGGAAGAAGAAGGTATTATTATTGGTAGATGGAGCATGGAAGAAACGGGCCCTGCTAAGAAGGTATATCGTCTAACGGATGAGGGAGAGAAGCTTAGGGAAGAGATTATTAAGCATGTAGAAGGTATGAAGAGTTATATAGATAAGTTTTTAGCGCTTGCCTCAAGGCTTTAATTAAAATTCTTCTAATATGGCTATATATGGTAGATTTCTATATTTTTCTTTATAATCAAGCCCATATCCTATAACGTAGTAATTTGGTATTTCAAAACCCTTATAATCTACCTCTATATCTATTATTCTTCTTCCTGGGCAATCAAGGAGCGTGCATACTTTTATAGAATTTGGGTTTCTTGTTTGAAGATTTCTTATTAAATAAGATAAAGTTAATCCAGTATCTACAATATCCTCTATTATTATTACATCTTTACCCATTATATTTATATCTAAGTCCTTAGTAATTCTGACAATTCCTTGATTATTCTTAGATGAACCATAGCTTAATATGGAGATAAAGTCTAAAATAAATGGAATTTTAATATTTCTTGTAAGATCAACGGTAAAATATACTGCTCCTTTTAAGACACAAGCGAGTATAAGATCTTTGTCTTTATAATCTATGCTTATTTCTTCTCCTAATTCTTTTATCCTTTTCTCAATATCTTCTTTTGTAAAAAGTATTTTTCCTATTTTTTCCATATTTCTATCTTATTCCTTTAATTCCATATTTTGATAAAAGTTTTTCATATTCTTTACCATAGAATAATTTTATTTTTATATCTGGATATAAATTTTTTAGTTTTTTTATTTTTTTTAGTTTTTCCCCCATAACCCTTGGTCTCTGTAATGTGAGTTCAATATATAGATCAAAATCGGGTAAATAAAAATCTGGGGTAAAGGATTCTATTACATTCCCATCATTATCCCATTCCAATGGAAATGTTCTTGGTTCGTATTCCCACCTTATTTGATAAAAGGTTAATATCTTTGCAAATTCTTCTTCGGTTTTGTTAGCAAATTTAGGCTTTTGGGGAAGAGATAGTTGTTCTGGAGTATATATTTTTGATTCTTGCCTTTCTATTACCTTTTCAATGATAGATTCTATCTCCTCTGCAGTAAAAAAAGATCTGTCAATAGTTAAATGGTATAAAGATGGGTCTTTCCAACTGTTTAAAAATAACGTTTTATAGAAAATCTCTCTTGAAAAGTCTTTTTCTTTTATTAGTTCCAAGGCTTTTTCCTCAGAAAGGAGAAATTTATTAGTTAAGAATTTTATTCTATAGCCTAAGGGTGCGATAACGTTAATATGAAAGGAATAATTTTCGTCTTTAAAGAGAAATTGGCCTCCTCTTCCTAATAAAAAAATGATATAATCCTTTTCCATATACTTTTTAACAATCATTCTTACCTGTTCTTTGTAAGTTTCTATGAAATTAGGATCTCTAATTCCTTTTTCCAGTTCTTTCTCTTTATTCTCAAATTCTTGTATATTAAAACCTTCAAGGGCTAATTCTTCATGAATTCTTCTACGGTCTAAAATTTCCCCATTAAATTTCTTTGATATTTTATTTATGATTTCATCTATATCTGTACCGAAATCTCTTGATATGGTTATGAGCCTTATTTTTACCATTTCTACATTACTTCTTGGAAAAGATAATATATATCTTCCTCCCTAACAGGCCTAAGATTGTTTTCTACATTAAATTTTGCTTCTAATGTCCTCTTTACAAGAAGGTCTAAATCAAGAGGTTGAGAGGTAACTTGATTAATTCTGGTTGGTAGATTGAGAGTTTTAAGAAAGTCTTCCATTTTTTCAGCAGGATCTCCATTAAAAAGGTTCTTTAGAAACTTTAATTTTTCATCATGAATAAAAGGGGCATTAAATCTTAAATAAGGAGGAAGTAAAATTCCATTTGCTATTCCATGGGGTATATTATAGATTCCTCCCAGGGGTCTTGACATAGCATGTACTAAAGTGGTTTTTGTATTGTTTATGGCAATACCGGCCCAAAAGGCAGCATAAGCCATTCTTTCCTTGGCATATGTGGAATTTTCAAGAACTGATTTCGGTAAAAAATTATATATATCCACCAAAGCTGATCTTGAATAGCATTCTACCATGCAAGAAGAGTTTCTGGAAAGATAAGATTCAAGGGCATGAGAAAAGGCATCTATTCCTGTAGAGGCAGTTACGAGAGGAGACATGGTAAAGGTAAGTTCAGGATCTATTATAGAAAGAGTAGGAATTAAAGCTTTTCCCATGAGAATAAATTTATCCTTTTTCTCTTTATCGGTAATTACTGCGAATCTTGTAGCTTCACTACCTGTTCCAGCTGTGGTAGGTACTGATATAATAGGAAGTGCTTCTTCTATTTCCTTGCCCTTATATTCTAAAAGATTAGCTTTTGTTTTTATTCTGAAAGCGATGATTTTAGCCATGTCCATTACACTACCACCACCAATTCCAATAATTCCATCAAAGTTGTTACCTACAATATTATCGCAGAGTTGATGTACAATTTCTAAAGATGGTTCTGGGGGAATTCCTGTAATAAGGATTACGTTTAACTTATGCTTTTTAATATCTTCTAAAATCTTATCTAAGACTCCACTTTTTTTAAGAGAGTGCTCTCCGGTAAGAAGTAGAAATTTTTCTCCAATTTTTTTAAGCTCTGTGCCAAGAAATTCTATTGAACCAATCCCATAAATTATTCTTTGAGGTAAATCTAGAGAATGAATCACCTTTCCCTCCTCTTTTAATTTGCAACCTTTATTTATTATAATATACTCTAATGAAATGTAAAGGAGAGGATAGAAATGAGGAAAATAAAAGAGAAGTTTGGAGAAATTATATTATTACTTAGCTTAATTTTAACTTTTGTTACCTTTTTTTATGCCTTTATATTTTTTGTGACTTATAAGGTGTAAAAAGTGGAAGAAGAGATTTACTTAAATCCACCTACTGAAAGAGAGGTTATAAATAGAGCTCTTTGTCTTTCTGTTTTGTTTCTGAGGTCACAGGCAGAGGCAATTTATCTTTCTTCCCCTGATAAAGAAATTTTCAATATTGAAAGTAATTTTTTCCAAGAAGTATATAAATGGATTGAAGAGGAAAATTTAAAAAATTTTTTTACAGAACAAGAAAGAATACTTCTTGGAAAAGATATAGGAAAATGGGATGAGAATGAAACCTTACTTTCCTTTACCTATCTGGAATCCTTAGGTGTACTTTTCTGGGCTTTATCTCTTATTGATAAACTTCCCCCTTATGATATAGGTTTTAGATTAAGTGATGTGATAGATGTGATTCCAGTATTAAAAAGTAGAGATGAATTTTTAGGAAAAGTTAAATTAAGACCATTTAAAGAGCTAATTAAGGAAAGAGATATAGCTGAGATATGGTATTTTAGGTGGAAGCTTGGGAGAATGGAAAAGGAAAATTATAAATTAGAAGAAGGAAAATCATATAAAGATGCTGTAAAGTTATTGGTAGAAAAAGCTCTTTCTTCTGGTGCTATCTCTTATACTATAGAAGATGATTTTCCAGTACAAGGAAAGCCCTTTTATCGTATTACTGGTGAAGATTATCTCTTCCTCTCAGGAATTATTCTTGAGAGGTTTTTAACTCTTAATTGGCTATGTGGTAGCTATAAAAGTTGGGACGAAAGAAAGGAATATTAACCTATCACCTCTATTTTTACTGGTGAAAATAATCCATAAGAATGGAATACGTATGACTTTGTATATTCCTCACCCTCTGGTCTAAAAGAGAGAGCACTTACAAAGTGGATTTTCTTTGCTCTATTATGAAGAGGACCAAGCATATTCCTTAGGCTACCTACTACTTCTAATTCTAATAAATTATTACTGTTTTGTAAGTAATCAGTGATATCTAATTTGTAAAATCTCCATGGGATAAATCCTACTGTTTCTCCATTTAGATTTACTTTAATAACTCCTGCAGAAAAATCCTCAATAGTTAGTAGATATTTTTCGTTAGGATCTTTATGGAAAGGGAATATCTGTTTGTATATAAGGCTTCCTGCATAGTGGGGATATCCTTGAAAAACCCAATCTCCTAATGTAATTCTATTATTTTCTTTAATTATTTCTCTATCTATATTTACAGCAAAATCACCTATAATATAGAAATCTTCAAGCTCTGTTGAATTTCTATAGTTCAAGAGTATCTCTATAATATTTTCTCCTATCTTAAATTCCTTTAATGGAATCTTTCTTAAAGATCTATCTATAAACCATCCTTCATCTATTATAGGTATCTCTTTATTATTTAGCTTTAAGCTGATCATTTCCTTTATATTTTCTGTTAAAAGATATAAGTCTTTTTCTGGCAGATCTTTTATATTAAATCTCATTTTTAATTCAATCTTAGTATTATCCTTAGGATGAGGTATATTAACCCATTTCCATCTTTGAATTCCACTATTCAGATCGATGTTAATCATTCCAAGGGTATCTCTAATTTTTCTCTGAATAATCCAGATAGGTGTCTCTTCAGACCATTCTCCATCTAATTTAAATTGAGCAGTATCTATAGTGAGTACATTAGGGTCTAATCTTTTAACCTCAAAGGTAGGTTCTAAAAAGATGGTCCTTTTTATTTTCTTTGGCCTTTCTATTTTCTTGTATTCTCCTTTATATAGTATGTATAATTTGGATTCTGAGGGAGCAAAAGTAGTACGAATATGTTGATATCCTTCAGTTTCTATTGAAAATACATCTTTTATCTCTCCTGTAAGAAGATCCCATTCTTCTATTCTTCCTTTTCCCTCTAAGTATAGATCCACATTATAGGATCTTTCCCTATCATTATTTACTATAAAGAAAATCTTTTTACCATCATAATTTCTCTCCATATATAGAAACTGTTCTACTTCTTGTCCTACCACATCTCTTATGGATATTCTTCTTGGAATTATATTTTTAATATTTTCTGCAAGTTCTTTTCTTCCCTTTACTCTTATTACATTTGGATGATCAAAAAGCTTTTTCAGTTCTTCTTTCCCTTTTTCTCCTTCCACATATTCTGGTAATGGCTCCATAATAATTACTTTCCCATCATTATTTAGAAATTCTAAAAGTAAGGAAAGGGTACTTTTTCTTAGGGTAATTACTGGTGGCACTATTACTAATATATATTTGGCTTCTCCTACTATAAACTCTTTTCTTTCCTTATCTATTTTCCCATATTTTTCAATAATCTTTTCATCTCCCAAATCAAAATCATAATGAATTCCTAAAAGGGCATTTATAATCTCTTTAAATTCTTCTCCTCTTTCTTGGGGTACAGATTTATCTCTTCCATTAAATTCACACCAACTACTTTCAATAGGGTGGATAAGAAGAATATCCCTTACAGGTTTACCTAAGGTTAGAATATAGGAAAGTCTTGCAAAATAATCTTCTATGAGAGGATGATACTTCCAAGAAGGGTTGTGATTGAAAGAGGGTGGATAGTCTCTTTTTCTACAACCTCTAAGAGAATACAAAAAAAGATGTTGGCATCTCATATTTACTCCAAGGGCATATTGCCAGTCTGCCACATGTTTTTGTCCTTCAAAGGTAAATTCCCATCCAGTACATCCATAAGTTTCGGAAATAACTCTACTTTTTCCTAATTGATTTGCCACGCTGGTTGCTTGTTTTGCTGTAAGGTATTCATATCTTACCTCGGTTAATATATCTATTCCTGGAATATCCATGTATTCGTAATGAGGCATTATAGATCCACTACATAATATTACATGAGGGAAGTTATCTTCTTCTAAATAATGCCCAGTAAATAATATATTATGCTCTTTACACCAATTATAGATATTTTTAGTGTAACTTTCTAAGAAAAGCTCTGAAATGGTTCTCCAATAGTCATATCTTGCCTTTATGGACTTTTCTCCTGAAAAGAATACAAAGGGAGCTATATCAAAAAAGTCATATCCTCTTTTTTCTTTAAAATATTCAGGAAATATATCAGTCCAAGGTAATGCATAATATTCTAAATTTCCTCCCCAGAGAAAAGGAGATATATTGGGTTCATCGGTAAATATACCCTTAACTTGTTTTCCAAAATCTTCCTTTAGTCTTTCGTAATATATCTCATGGGTAACTTGTATAAATGTTTTCACACTTTTAGGATTTAGATTATCTGGTGGTGCATCACCATTATACCAATCAGATTTTCCAGCAACGATCCTATATAATGCTAAAATGTTTTCATCTTTATAAAGTCTTAAATTCTCGATATTATTTACTCTTTCTATACTATTTATTTTTTCACTTTCTATTTTCCCTTTGTAAATAGTCAATTCTTTTCCATTAAGTTCTTTTGCATCTTTCAATATTTTTAAAGTAAGAATTTTAGCCCTTCCTTCGTCTCCAATTTTTTCTGCGACCTTACCTCCTGCAAAGCCAGAAGGCCATCTATCTTCATCATAAAGCCATGGATCTATATCTATTACCCTGGAATTTTTTACCACTTCTTCTACTAAATCTAACCATTCTTCTCCCATATATTCAGTCTCTAAACCTACCCTTGAGTGCATGAAGAACCCACCAATACCTTTTTCTTTAAAATCTTTTATTTGGTTTGTTAGTTCTTGAGCATTAAGCTTATCATTCCATGACCAAAAAGGTATCGCCCTATATATTTTTTCAGGATTTTTAAAATTCTTTTTTATCTCTTCCATTTTCCTCCCCCTTTAAACTTTAATAATTTGATAAATCTTTTCTGCTATCCTTTTGGAAGCTCCTTTTTCCCCCATTCTTTTCCTTCCATTTATGGATATCTTCTCTAAAAGTTCATTGTTATTGTGTATCATGGAGAATATTTTAGGAATTTCTTCTGCATTTTTGGCTAAAAAAAGAGAATCACCTAAGAGTCTCTTCTGTAAAAGAGCAAACTTTTTAGTAAATTGAGGCCCTTTACCAAAT
This sequence comes from uncultured Dictyoglomota bacterium, assembly GCA_964654465.1. GTDB lineage: Bacteria > Dictyoglomota > Dictyoglomia > Dictyoglomales > Dictyoglomaceae > Dictyoglomus. The sequence continues at coordinate 15,103 of CAZZIO010000062.1, read as the reverse complement.
ATGGCAATGGCTGGTTTACCAAGACCTACAAACTGTTCTGTTGCTGTTCCTGCCATGCAAAGTCCTATCTGTGCATGATGAATACAATCAGAGAAGGCATGGGTAAGAATTAGTGCATGACTGTTATTTTTGAAAAGTATATAATCTTTTGTTTCTATATACTTTTTAAAATTTTTGGAAAACAAAATGTTTTCTAATTCCTTTATGGGAATATTAGGAGATATAGCAGTAAGAAAAAGAAATTTTTCCTCTAATCTTGATCTCAAAAGATGTAATATACCCTCAGTAAGGAGCTGAAAATTATAATAAGCTTCTGGTATTTTAGATCCTGGTAGAATCAGAATTTTTATGTAATTGTAAAAATTGTTAATGGGTATTTTGTTTTCAGGTTCTAAGCCATCCATCATAGGATTTCCTAAGTATTCGGAGTTTATTCCTGTTTTTTCCAGAATTAAGTGAGAGAGAAGATCACGTGGAAAAACTTTTAAAAGATTTTCTGATTTCATAAGAAAATATTCCAACAGGTAAGTTCTTATAGCAATTTCCATTGCTTTATTCTTGGAAAGTTTTTGTATATTTACCTTTTTATCATCTTTTAATGTGTAATATACTGATTTTTGAATGCTTACGAAGAAAAATTTTTGGTGGGATAATCTTGCTAAAAAGAGGGGTATAATATCGCCTACTGCTATTATATATCCATTTTTTTTAGACCACTTTTTAATTTCTCCCCACTGTTTCCGATGAAGATTCAATAATCCTTCTTTTAAATCTTTATATAAAATTCTTAGATTAGTTATAAATCCACCTGATGGTAATTTTTTATGAGGTCCTAAAAGAGGTATTTGATTTTTTTTATATAAAAATCCTTCCCCTACAATTGGCAGGGCTTCTATTTCTATTGAACTATCTATTTCTCTTAACTCTTTTATAATATTGACTGCTACGTAATCTTCTCCATAGCCATTACTAATAAATAAAACTCTCATGTTTTAGATTTTAAGTCTATGAAAAACAATATGTCAATTTTATTTTTATCTAAGAAAACGTTTACAAATATATAATATTTGGTAAAATAAATATTTAGATATAAATAGAAAAGGCAATGAATAGAAAGGGGAGTGTATTAATGGTAACAATAAAAGATGTGGCAAAAGAGGCTGGAGTTAGTATAGCAACAGTATCAAGAGTACTTAATAATTCTCCAAGAGTAAATGAAGAGACAAAAAAGAAGGTATTAGAGGCAATAAAAAAATTAGGATATTCTCCTAATGTGGTGGCAAGAAGTTTGGCAAAAAAGTCTTTAAAAACCAATGTTATTTCTATTGTAGTTCCTTTTTTCACAAGGGATTTCTTTGTAGAGGTTTTAAGGGGTATAAATAATGTGATATCTAAAACCGATTATTCTATTCATCTATATAATATTGAGAGGATAGAAGATAGAGAGAAAATTTTTTCTCCTGAGCTTTTTAATAGATGTGATGGTCTAATTGTAGTTTCCTTTGATATTAAAAAGGATGAGGCTAAGATCTTAAAAAATGCTCAAAAGCCTGTAGTACTTATTGATAGTTTTCATCCTGAGTTTTCCAGTGTATATGTTGATAATAAAAAGGGAGCTTATATGGCTGTAAGATATCTTATTGCTACAGGTAGAAGAAATATAGCCTTTGTTAGTGGTGTGATAAATGATCCTTTAGGGTTTATGGCAAGTTATAGGAGATATGAAGGCTTATTAGAAGCATTAAAGGAGGCTGGGATTCCTTTTAATCCTCTACTCCATATTCAAACTGGTTTTTCCTTGGAGAAAGGATATAGAGCAGGTAAGACTTTAATTAGTCGAGGAATTCCCTTTGATGCTGTTTTCTGTGCGTCAGATACTCAAGCCATAGGGTTGATGAGAGCACTTTTAGAGGAAGGAATAAAGGTACCTGAAGATGTAGCTATAATTGGTTTTGACGACATATCAGATGCCAGATATTTAGGTCTTTCCACAGTAAAACAACCAATGACTGAAATGGGAGAAGTAGGAGCAAAAATACTCCTTGATTTATTATTGGGAATTGAAACTTCTTTTACCCATTTAGAGCTTCCTTTAGAGCTTATTATTAGATTGACGTCTTAAAATTTAAATTGAAGATATTTTTAATTCTAATTTTTTATATACCCCTTGACTTATTTTTTATTTTATGATATTTATCATTCTGTAAAAGCGCTTACACAAATAAAAATTAATTAAATTAGGGAGGTGATGAAAGGGTAATTAGGGTTTAAAGCTATGGTTCTGAGGGTTCTGTTTTTAAAAAATATTTGGAAAGGGGGATAAGATTAAATGAAAAAGTTTTCAATTATAATATTATTCATTCTGATGCTTTCCCTAGTAGGTCAAACTGTTACATTTTCTCAAGTACTTCCTAAGGTTCCTCGTCATGAAACACTTATAGTGGATGCACTACATGGAAGATTAGCTAATCCAAAAGATTTTAATTTCTGGAAACCAGGAGTATCAGTAGGTAATGGGGCTCAACAGATGTTATTTGATGGTCTTTGGTACTTAGATTCACAAACAGGTAAAGTAATCAATGCTTTAGCTCAATCTGAACCAGTATATGAAAATAATTTTAGAAAAATGACAGTTAAGTTGAGAAAAGGAATATATTGGAGTGATGGAAAGCCTTTCACTGCTGATGACGTTGTATTTACTGTAGATTATCTTATGAAACATCCTGGAATGTCTTATAGTGATGCTTTAAATAGATATGTATCTAAGGTCTATAAGAAAGATAACTACACTGTAGTGTTTGAACTAAAAGAGTCAGTACCGGCTTTTCATTATCTCTTTACCTCTATTGTCTATGCTACCTGTTATATTATGCCTAAACATGTGTTTGAAAAAGTAGCAGATCCTTTAAAGTTTGAATTTAACCCACCTGTTTCTTTAGGACCCTATGTTTTGAAGCAATATGATCCTCAAGGATATTGGTGGTTATTTGAAAGAAGAGTTGATTGGAGAAGGACAAGTGTAGGCCAGATATATGGTATGCCTCAGCCCAAATATGTACTTTTTATTTACTATGGTCCTGATGAAAAGAAGGTAATGGCACAAGCTCAACATCAATTAGATTTAATATTTGACTTAACTCCTGAATCTTGGGAGATTCTAAGAAAAAGCAACCCCTATTCAAGGGTATGGTATAAAGATTTTCCATGGGCTTGGATGGATGATGTAAGGGCAAGAATAATGGCTATGAATTTAGAAAAGCCACCATTCAATAATAAAGATGTAAGATGGGCTTTAACATTAGCTACAGATATAGTTGATGTAGTAACATCTGGATTTGATGGAATTGCAAGGGTCAATCCTTTATGGATATGTGCAACAGAATCTCTATTAAAAGAGTACTACTTACCTATGGAAAATTGGTTGAAGAATTTTACTTTAGAAGATGGATTTAAACCCTGGGATCCAACAGTGCCAGATAGAATTGTAGATTATGCAAAGAAGAGAGGTTATGTAGTAACAGGTAATCCAAGAGAAATCTTTGGTATAGGTTGGTGGAAATATGCTCCAGATGTGGCAGAAAAACTCTTAGTAAAGAATGGATTTAAGAAAGTTGGAGGAAAATGGTACTTACCAGATGGAACTCCTTGGAAGATAACTATTACCGCTCCTGCTAATTTTGAAATACATGCTACAAGACTTGCTTTTGCAGTAGCTGATCAGTGGAGAAAGTTTGGTATAGATGTAAATGTAGAGACGGTAGAGGCAGGACCATTCTGGAATAAGTGGAATCTTGGAGACTTTGAGGTTGGTTCTTACTGGGAAGTACCAGCAACTGATTTCTACACCTTTGTACAAGGTTATCATTCCAGATTCTATAAACCAACAGGGCAGGTGGCTACTTCAGGGAACCAGATTAGGTGGAAGAGTGCTAAGTTAGATAAACTCCTTGATGAGTTAGTAAAATTACAGCCAGAATCTCAAAAGGCAAAGGCTATAGTAAGTGATATATTGAAGCTTTATGTAGAAGAAATGCCAGCACCAGTCTTTATAATCAATTTGAAATTTAATTCACAGGATCATTACTATTGGACTAACTTCCCAACATCGGACAATTCTTATATGGCACCTGTATGGTGGTGGGGTCAATTTAAGTTTATCTTACCACATATAAAGCCAACTGGCAGAAAGTAATAAGAATATATTTTGGGGTTTCCCCCTCTAAACGAGGGGGAAACCCTGTTTTAGGGAGGGAGAAAATTATAAAATGAATTTATTAAAAAGATATATAATTCCCAGATTGATTCAATATTTTATTGTTATATTTATAGGTGTGACTGTGGTTTTTTTAGTTCCAAGATTTACCCCTTTAGATCCTGTAGTAACAGTTCTTAATAGAATGACATCTTACGGTGCTCAATATCTTGATCCTTCTGCAATAGAGAAATTGAAGGATACTATGATGGAGTTATATGGATTGAAGGGGAGTATATGGGAACAATATTTAGGTTTTTGGAAAAGGTTATTTAAGGGAGATTTTGGGCCTTCCTTATCAATATTTCCAACACCTGTAATTTCTATAATTGCAAATTCTTTACCTTGGACTGCAGGTCTTTTAGTTGTTGTTGCTATCCTTTCATGGGTAATAGGTAATATTCTTGGTGGAATAGCTGGATATTATGCTGATAAAAAATGGTCAAAATTTATGTCTATAATTGCCATGTCAATTTATCCAATTCCCTATTATATAATGGCTTTGGTACTTTTAATTCTTTTTGCCTATATTTTTCCTATTTTTCCAATGGTAGGAGGATACAGCATAGGTCTTACACCATCTTTATCTTTAGAATTTATATTTAACGTAATTAAGCATGCTACTCTACCAGCATTATCTCTTATCCTAATAGGTATTGGTTGGTGGTTCCTAAGTATGAGATCTTTAACATCCACTATTGTAGCTGAAGATTTTGTAACATATGCTGAAGTAATGGGGATTCCATCAAGGAAGATACTGTTTCAATATGTTATGAGGAATGGTTTGCTTCCTCAGATAACGAATTTAGCCTTACAAATAGGTGGTATTTTTAGTGGATCTTTGATTACAGAGACAGTTTTCTCATATCCTGGATTAGGACAACTTCTTTATATGGCAATTAATAACGGTGATTTTAATTTAATTATGGGAATAGCTGTACTTTCTATTATAGGAATAGCCACAGCAGCTCTTGTAATTGACTTATTATATCCTCTCTTTGATCCTCGTGTACGTTATAGATAAGGAGGAAAGATATAGTTATGTTATTGGTGATAAGAGATTTATATAGGAGTGATAAAAAGTTTGCCTTTGGTTTTACAGTTATATGTTTGTTAATTTTTTTAGCTTTACTTTCTTTTGTTTCTCCTTATGATCCAAAATTATGGAATGTGGTTCCTAAAAATCAGCCTCCCTCTTTTCGTTATCTATTGGGTACAAATTCTATGGGACAAGATATATTCTGGAATTTAACACATGCTATAAGAAATTCTGTAATCCTTGGGTCTCTTACTGCAGTAATATCAATTGTAATTGGTACCTTTGTGGGGCTTCTTTCTGGTTACAGAGGTGGAAGTCTTGATAGATTTCTAATGTCTGTAAATGATAGTTTTATTGTTATTCCCAGTCTACCTATTCTTATTCTTATATCCTCAATAATAAAACAGCATATCAGTCTTATTCTAATTGCCTTTATACTTTCTTTATTCTCCTGGCCCTGGGGAGGAAGACAGGTAAGAGCTATTGTATTAGGTCTTAGAGAAAGAGAATTTACATATACAGCAAATTTCTCAGGAATGAGTACTTTTCAGATTATTATGACAGAGCATCTTCCTTTTGTTATACCATGGGTAATGGCTAACTTTATAAACACAATTTTATGGGCAATTGGAATGGAAACTACCCTCGCTATTTTTGGACTTTCAAGTTTGGAAACTCCTACTATAGGGACGACTATTTACTGGGCATTACAATATCAAGCTCTTCTAAGAGGAATATGGTGGTGGATTTTTACCCCTGTAATTTTAGCTATACTTCTTTTCATAGCTCTTTATACTCTATCGGTGAGTATTAGTAATTATCTTGATCCACGAACAAGAATTCAAAGAATGAGGATGAAAGAAGGAGGCCAAGAAGCCTAATGTATGCTTTAAAAGTGGAAAATTTAAAGGCTTATTATATTACTTCCTTATATGGTATTGAGAGAAAAGTTAGGGCAGTTGATAATGTGTCTTTTCAAGTTATGGAGAATGAGATTTTGGGAATAGCTGGAGAGTCTGGATGTGGTAAGAGTACTCTATTGAAAACCCTTATTGGGCTTATTAAACCTCCCTTAAGCGTGATGGGAGGTGGGATATATTATAAATATGGTGGTAGAGAAGTAGATATATTAAAGGATATTAATGTTTTAAAAGAATTAAAATGGAAGGTCTTTTCCTATGTGCCTCAAGGTTCAATGAGTGTACTAAATCCAACACGAAAAATCATAAAGACTTTTGAAGATGTAATAAAGTTACATCTTAACATCACAAATAATAATGTAATTAGGGATATGGTGGGAGAACATTTAAAGAGTTTGGGTCTTCCTTTTGAAGTTCTGAATTCATTTCCTCATCAACTCTCAGGAGGTATGCGACAGAGAGTTACTATAGCTTTAAGTACTATACTTAAACCTAAGGTGATTATAGCTGATGAAGCAACTACAGCCTTAGATGTGGTAGTGCAAAGAGGAGTAATCCAACTTTTAAAAAGGATTCAGTCGGAGTTTAAAGATACAATAATTATGGTAACTCATGATATGGGAGTTCATGCTAATATGGCTGATAGAATAATTATTATGTATGCAGGAAAGTTGGTGGAAATAGGTAGCGCAAAAGATATTTTTAAGAATCCTCTACATCCATACACTAAATATCTTATTGAATCCCTTCCTAGGATAGGCGATAAAACCTTGAAAAAGAGTGTCCCAGGAGCTCCTCCGTCTCTTTTAAATCCTCCATCTGGCTGTAGATTTCATCCTCGTTGCCCTTATGCAATGAGGGAATGTAAAGAGATGGTGCCAGACTTAGTAGAGATAGAGAAAGGACATAAAGTGGCCTGTTTTCTTCACAGCAAGGAGGTTGAGAAAACATGATGGAACAAGATTTTTTGTTATACGTTAAAGATTTAACCAAGATATTTGTAATTGGGGGAAGATTTTTAGGGGTAAAATTAGTAGCAGTGAATAAAGAAAGTTTTTATTTACCTTTAAATAAGCCTGAAATACTGACTATTGCTGGGGAGACAGGATCTGGAAAAACCACCTTAGCTCGTATGATATTAGGTTTAATTGAACCAACATCCGGAGAAATATATTATAAGGGGGAAAGAGTAACTGATTTAAGTTCTAGAAAAAATAAACTTAAATTTATGAAAGAAGTACAGCCCATATTTCAAAATCCTTTTGAAGCTTTTAATCCTTTAAAAAGAGTAGATTCTTATCTTTTTAATACAGCTATCAATTTTGGTCTTGCTAAGAATAGGCAAGAAGCGATGGATATTGTTGATATGAGTTTACAAGCAGTAGGCTTGAATCTAAAAGAGATAGAAAAAAGATATCCTCATGAACTTTCTGGAGGACAGCTTCAAAGAGTTTCTATTGCGAGAGCGCTTATAACAACTCCGTCTTTGCTTGTGGCGGATGAGCCAGTTTCTATGGTTGATGCTTCTTTAAGGATGTCCATAGTTAATCTGTTCAAAGAACTTAAGGAAAAATATGGTGTTTCGGTATTATATATAACCCATGATTTGACTACTGCCTATTATATTAGTGATTGGATTGCCATTATGTATAGAGGAAATATTGTGGAAATAGGACCTGTAGAGAAGGTTATGCTTAAACCTCTACATCCTTATACCAAGCTCTTAATTGACTCTGTGCCAGAGCCGGACATAGATAAACGTTGGGAAGGTAATATAAAACTTTCTGTCCAAGAGGTTAAAGAATTTTCTAAACTTGGTTGTAAATTTTCAGATCGTTGTGATGAGGCAAGAGATATATGTTTTAGAGAAGAGCCTAAAAAGATTCTTATAGATGATCGTTGGGTAATGTGTCATAAATATATTTCTTAAAAAATTTAAATTAAGGAGGTAGTTTTATGGTAAAAATAGCTATTATTGGTGCTGGTAGTGTAGCCTTTTCTATGAAGCTTATTCAAGATCTTAATTACTACAAAGATCTTTCTGGAAGCACAGTAACCTTTATGGATATTAATGAGGATAGGCTTGATCTTGTTTATTCTTTAGCTGATAAGTATAGAAAAGAGGCCGGTACTGATTTAAAACTTGAAAAGACCACAGATAGAAAAAAAGCATTAGATGGAGCTGATTTTGTAATAAATACAGTAAAAATAGGTGGATATCATAATATGGAGAAGGAAAGAGAAATTGCTGAAAGTTTAGGTTATTACAGGGGAGTGGATGATAAAGTAAGTGATTACTATGGGGGATTCGCTGCCTATGAACAACTAAGGTTTGTAAGAGATTTGGTGAAGGATGTAGAAAAGTTGGCTCCTAATGCATGGTATATGCAGGTTTCTAATCCTGTATTTGAAAGTACAAATTTAGCTTTAAGAGAATCTGGCCTTAAGGTGGTTGGTTTCTGTCATGGATATTTAGAGCTTTTCCATTTGGTAAGAGCTTTGGGGTTGGATCCTAAGGATATAGAAGAGCAAGTAGCAGGGTTTAATCATTGCATCTTTTTGACGAAATTTAAGTATAAAGGGCAAGATGCCTATCCCTTAATAGATAAATGGATAGAGGAAGAAGCTCCAAAGATTTGGAATTCTTATGATTATATGATATCTCCTTGGGAATATACTCAATTTTCTCCTGCAAGTGTAGAGATGTATAGACTTTATGGTTTATTCCCTATCGGAGATACTCCAAGAAGTGTTTCACCTTGGTGGTTCCATACAAGCTTGAATGAGAAGAAAAAATGGTATCCTGCAGGAGGTCCAGATTCCGAGATAGGATGGACCATGTATCTTTATGGATTAAAGCTTAGATTGCAGCAAATGGAGAGATTGGCAAGAGATCCTAATGTGTCAGTAGTAAAAGAATTACCGATGGAAGAAAGTATGGAATCTATAATACCTTTTGTAGATGCTATAGTAAACAATAACAGAAGAAGATTGGTTATTAATGTACCAAACAATGGTGCTATTCCTGGAATCCCTGATGATGTAATTGTGGAGATACCAGTATATGTAGATAAGAATGGAATTGAAAGAGAAAAGATTGAGAAAATTCCATCCCGTTTGATGCTTTATGTATTAATACCAAGATGGTTAAGAATGGAAAGAATACTTCAAGCTTTTCGTGAGGGAGATAGGAAGAGTCTTCTTCTTATGGTTATGGATGACCCAAGAACTCAAAGTTTTGAACAAGGGAAGAATCTTGTTGAAACTCTTCTCTCACAACCTTGGAATGAAGAGATGAATAAACATTATAAATAAAAAATGAAGGGGGGACAAAAATCCCCCCTATTTTCTAAAATTGTGTTATAATTTATTTCATGAGAATGGAAGAAATATTATATATATTGGGATTTTTTTTAGGAGTAGGTGGAGGGACAATTGGATTTATCATATATTTTTTCTCTCGTGTTTTAAGAATCAGAGAGCTTAGTTTTAAAAACATAGATCCAATTTTAATTTTTTTTATCATCTCTTTTTTTCTATCTTCTTTATTTTCTACTTTTAGGAAATTTTCATTATTAAATTTTTTAGTACTGCTATTTTTGGTTTTATTTTACTTATTCTTTATAAAGGAAAATCTCTCCCCCTCATTAATTGATAGAGTATTAGACTACTTTATTTTTGGTGCTACTCTACTTGCTTTTTCTGGAATAAATATATTTCTTCATAATAAGGGATATTATGCAGAAACTCCTATTTTAGGTAAAAATGCTTTAGGTACTGTTTTAGCTACTACTATTCCCTTAGTACAATTGAAAATTTTAACAGATAATGGTAAATTGTGGCATTTTATATCTTTAATTATACTTATTGTAGGACTCATCCTTAGTATGTCACAAGGAGCAATTTTGGGATTGATTTTAGCTGAGATCTTGATATTTATTTTAGGGGATAAAAAGGTTAAAAGAAAGGTCTTATATATGAGCATAATAGCACTGTTAATTTTAGTATTTTTTCTTATAAAATCTATTTTAGTAAAGGACAATTTATTTTCCTTTTTCTTGACAAGAGTTGATCCATATTCAAGTTCAAAAATACAAAGAATTTATATATGGATATCTGCTTGGAAAATGTTTTTAGATCATCCTATTTTTGGGGTAGGCTTTTCTGCTTTTAGCAAGATGTATCCTTATTATAGATTACCTCAAGCTATAAAAGAAAATATGTCTTTTGCTCATAATCTTCCCCTGAATCTTCTTGCTGAAACTGGTATATTGGGTTTTCTTTCTTTTTCTTTAGTCATTTTTCAATTTTTTTACTGGGGAATAAAAGCTTATTTGAGAGATAAAGATTACCTTTCTTTGGCTGTTCTGAGTGGGTATACAGCATATATGGGACATCAGTTTTTTGATGGTACTATGTGGTCACTACATCTTGGAATTATATTTTTCTTCTTTGGAGCTATTTTAAGAAGTTTATATGAGAAGGGTACTTTTTCTTCTTCCATACTTTAATCTTGCAGGTACAGAAAACCATGTAATAGAGCTTATTAAGGCTTTAAAGGATGAGTATGAATTTTTAGTAACAGCTCCTCAAGGGGGAGGAATAACCATATTAAATAGCAACAATATACCTTATAGAGAAATTCCATATCTTGGTTTTTTAAATATTAGAGAATATAAGGATAGGGTTAGAAAAATAATTAATGATTTTAATCCTCATTTGATTCATATACATGGAGCACATGAATTGATATTTATTGCTAAAAAGTTATTTCCGGATATTCCTGTTGTATTTACTTGTCATGGTTATCCACCCACATTTTTTTATCTAAATTATTCTCTTTCTGCCTTTTTTAGTAGGTTGGCTGATAGGGTCATATGTGTATCTAATTATGATAAAGAAAATCTTATTAAAAAAGGTCTTTCAAAGGATAAGGTTGTAGTTATTCACAATGGAATTGCAGAAAGTACTGAAGGGAAAAATTTACCTATTAAGGTGGATGGGTTTATTATAGGAACTACTGCCCGATTAACAAAGACAAAAGGTATTAAATACTTAGTTTATGCTTTCTATGAGGTAGCGAAAAGATATAATAATGTGAAGTTAGTAATAATAGGAGATGGGGAAGAGAGAAAATCATTAGAGAATTTAGTTAAAAAGTTAAATATTAGAGATAAAGTATACTTTTTAGGAAAGATGCCTGGGGCAAGAGATTACATAAAGAATTTTCAAATATTTGTTTTGCCTTCACTTTTTGAGGCTTTTGGATTAGTCATATTAGAGGCTTTTTCAGTCAAAGTACCTGTTATTGCAACGAGTGTAGGTGGGATACCAGAGATTATAAGTGATGGTATCGATGGAATCTTGGTGCCTCCTAAGAATATTAATGCTCTTTCTAATGCAATTGTAACTCTTATTGAGAAGGAAAATATGAGGAATGAGTTAGCTCAAAAAGGATATGAAAAATTTATAAATGAATTTACTTCTGCAAAAATGGCTAAAAGAACAAGAGCAGTTTATGAGGAAATTTTGTCCAATTCATCTAAATAGGCCTTATTTAGTACTCCTGAAAGGAAAATCTGGGATAATGTATGATATCCTTTCTTTTCTGCAAAATTAAACCACTTTTCTATATTCTTTTCATTTATTAATCCAAAGAATCTTTGAATAAAGTTTCCTATTTTATAAATTCTTCCCATTTGTATCATCATTTTAACTTCTAAAGTAGGATGTTTTTTATAAAAATAAATAGCTGATCTTGCCCTTTCTCTCTCTTTATTTAGTAGATATGGTAAATTAGTAAGATCAGGAGGAATACTAAGATGCCAAACAATAACTTTTTCTGATTTTACCAGTTTTACTCCCAGTTTCTTAAGTCTTATTCCTAATTCTAAATCTTCCCAACCATAAAAGGAAAAATTTACGTCAAAAAATCCTGTAACGGATAGAAGCTCTTTTGAAACACTTACATTTCCCGTAGCGAAAAAGGCGGATGAAATATCCCTTAATTTGAATTTTTCTGTCCATGGTTCTTTCCAGTTATATGTGTTTATCACAGGTCCTTGTACTATTACATTAAAATTATTTTCTTTTTGGATATCATAGTGATTTTTAAGAAAATCCTTCTTAACGTATATATCACTATCTATAAATACTATAAGCTTACCTTGAGAGATATTAAGTGCCATATTTCTTGCATGGGCTGGTCCTTTTCTTTCCTTACTCTTTATATATTTCAAGTTAGGGTACATTTTTTGAAAGTTATTAATCAGCTCACTAGTATTATCAGAAGACCCATCATCAGAGATAATAACCTCATATTCCCCTTCAAAATCTTGATTAAGAATTTGAGGAAGAATGATCTCCAATAGATTTTTTCTATTATATGTTGGCATAATCACACTTATATCCATGATTTTAAATTATATCAGATTTTTGTGATATACTTAAACTATGCGTATTCTTGTGGTGGAAGATGATAAGAAAATAGCAAATCTGTTAAATCTTGAGCTTACCCATGAAGGATATGAGGTAAAGGTAGTCTATGATGGTTATGATGCCCTTATAGAAGCAGAAGAATTTAAGCCAGATTTGGTAATTCTTGATATAATGCTACCTGGAATATCTGGAAAAGAAGTGGCAAAAAGATTGAGGTATAAATATCCTGATATGGGTATTATAATGCTTACTGCTCTTCACGAAGTTAAGGATAAAGTAGAAGCTTTTAATTTTGGGGCGGATGATTATGTAGTAAAACCTTTTAGTATAGAAGAGCTTTTAGCAAGAATTCAGGCTGTCTCAAGAAGAAAGGAAAAGAAGGAAGAAGTAATTGAAAAATATGGTATTTCAATCTTCCCATCAGAGTATAGAGCTTTAGTTGATGGAAAAGAGATAGTGTTATCTAAAACTGAATTCTCTCTTCTTTATTTTTTAATGAGAAATGCAGGGATGGTTCTTTCTAAGGATAAGATTTTGTCATATGTATGGGGAGATTATGATGATGAGAGAAAAAATTTAGTAGAGGTATACATAAATTATCTGAGAAAGAAATTGGGGGATAAAGGTAAATATATAAAAACCATAAGAGGAATTGGATATTCTTTTAGGGAAGATTAATTATGAAAATAGCTTGGAAGATCACTCTAACTTATACTTTTGTTATAGTAACTTTTATTTCTCTTTTTTCTTTGATTTTTTACGAGAATTCTAAAAATACCATTATGGATGAGCATAAAAAGGATCTGTATAAGAGTTTTTTTGGCTTTTCCTATGGAAGAGGATTTATGATGGGAAGGGGAATGGGAAGAATTTCTTCCTACTATATTGCCCAAAATGGAGTGGTTATTCAAGATCCCTTTAGTTTGGGTGAAGTGAAAGAAGAAGGTATATATAATACTAATGATGGATATTATGTACTCATAGTTAAAAGAGATGAATATCTTATTGGTAAGGATATTACATCTACCATATATGCCCTTGATAGGTTAAAAAGAAATTCCATACTTTTTGCTTTACTTTCCATAATTCCTTCCATGGCTATTGGTTATTTTATGTCCAATAGATTTTTATCTCCAATAAGAAGAATAATAAAAGAGGCAAAAAAGGTGGATATAAGAAGACAAGATAGGATAGAGTTTCCCAGGACAAAGGATGAACTTTGGGAGCTTGTGAATACATTGAATATGATGCTTGATAGGATAGAAAAGGTTTATAAACGGGAGGAAGAATTTTCTTCGGATGTTTCTCATGAATTGAAGACTCCTCTTACTTCTATTTTGGGGTATATAAAAATGTTAAAAAGGTGGGGAAAAGAGGATAAAAAAGTTCTTGAGGAGTCATTAAACATATTGGAGGAAACAACTCAATATATGGTAAATATGGTAGATACTCTTCTTGAAACAGCAAGGGTCTCAGAAGATATAATTTTCAATAAATTTTGGGTAAAGGAGTTTTTGGAAGAGATAAAGGAGAAATATTCAAAGATTTATTCAGAATATGAATTTCATATAATTCTAAATAAAAATGAAGAAGTGATTTTTCCAAAGAAAGTTCTTGAAATTATCCTGGGAATTTTTATTGAGAATGGAATAAAAAATTCTCTTGATAAAAAGTTAATTGATATAGGTTATAATGATGGTAAATTTTTCGTAAGAGATTATGGAAAAGGTATACCTGAGGAAGAGATTTCTAAGATTTTTGAAAGATTTTATAAATTGGATAAGTCAAGAAGTAGTAGGGGGTATGGGCTTGGTCTTTCTCTTGCTAAAAAGCTTTCAGATGTGGCAGGTCTTGAGATAGAAGTGGAAAGTAGAGAAGGAGAGGGAAGTACATTCTTCTTAAAGAGGAGAAAGTAGCATTTATGAAAAGAATTTTTATTTTTCTACTTATTATTTTATTTCTTTTATCTGGATGTGCACGTACTGTTACTATAAGACCGAAAGGACTTTTAAAAATTCAATTAGAGTTTTATAATCCTTTAAGTTTATACGATGGTGGTAATTACTATTCCCTTGTGATTCCATTTAATAAAGATGGATATGTAAGTAATGATCTAAGTACATGGCAATACTTCATATGGTGTGATGGAGATAGGGATATATTGAACTTTAAGTGGGGCAAAAATGGAGATCTGTCAACTCTTCAACTATTTTCTTTGATACATGCTCAACTTAAAGGTGAGATTTCAGAGGATAAAACTACTTTGATTTTTCAAATTCCATTGATTGTTTTTGGGGGATCTCTAAGTAAGCTTTATATGAAGATATATTTATACAAAATATTAGGAAGCCCATCATACATACAAGGTTTAGCTGATCTTCTATGGAGTGTTCCACAGGAAGATATATATCAGGAAGATATATATATAGATTTAACCAATCCTATCAGTGGAAA
>CAZZIO010000061.1:0-8079 GCA_964654465.1 uncultured Dictyoglomota bacterium | reverse complement strand
TAATTTGACTAATGTTACAATTCCACCTGTTGAAAAAGAACCAGTAGTATATAAACTTTGGACTGACGGAGAAGAAGGTCCTCAATACTTCTTATTGGAAAATAGACAAGCTATAGGATTTGATCGTTTCTTAAGAGGCTTCGGACTTCTTATTTACCATGTTGATGAAAAAATGAGAAATTATCAAAATGATGTTGAGTGGTATCCAGGACTTGATCCAACATTACATTATCTTGTAGCTCTTGAACAGGCAAATGGCTTATGGCAACTAGAAAAACGTCAATCTTCTGGAAATCCTGGACACCCATACCCTGGATCTACAGGAAATACTAGCTTTGATACAAATAGCACACCAAACAGTAATGCTTATGGAGAAATTCCCACAGGAGTCGCTGTAAGAAATATTGCAGTTTCAGGAGAAAATATTACTTGTGATATATTTGTTAAACAGGAGGCTGTGCCATCTGCACCAACATTTATATCCCATTTCGCTTGGTTAAATAAGAATCCAAACACTTTAAGACCTCTCTTTAAATGGGTAGCTCCAAATAGTACAGAAAGCCAACTTCAAGTAGCAGAAGATCCAAACTTTGAAAAGATAATCATTGATATAACTACAGACAAAACTGAATATAGACCAACTCTTGAAAAAACCTTATATCCAGGAACCACTTATTATGTAAGGGTAAGATCTAAAAACTCTATAGGTTACTCTCCATGGACAACTAAATCCTTCACAACCCCAACAACTCTTGAAGCCTTACTAGTATCCGATGACGGAGGAGAATATGGTATAGCTCCATATATTGAGAAAAGTTTAATAGACGCGAATATAAACTACTTTATAATAGATGTATTTAATGATAATGCCGTACCATCAGCAGATGATATGGCATTATTCAATTTTGTAGTATGGGCTGGAGATTGGGGAGCCATATACGATCCATCTATACAAGAGGAAATAATGAGATATTTAGATAATGGAGGAAAATTACTTATATCAAGTCAAGATCTTGGATGGGGATACTATGCAGGTTATATTGATCCTAAATTCTATAATCAATATTTAAAAGCAGAATTTGTACAAGATGATGTGGGTATATATTCTGTAAAAGGTTTAAGTAATACTCCATTTTCAAATATCTCTTTTAATATTAATACAAGAGACTCTGCTATGAACCAAGTATATCTTGATGAAATTGACCCATTAGAAGGAGCAGTACCTATTTTTATGTACGATCCTAATATTTCACCATCACCTATAATGCCTGAAATTAAAATACCAGAGAAAATAAAGGTTAAGAAATCACCATCCATTGTTAACAAGGTTACAGCCTCATCAGGTACAGCAGGCTTATATTATATAGATCCAGATAAACATTTCGGAGTAGTGTATTTAGCCTTTGGTTTAGAAGGAGTTGATCCATCAGTATCTGGAACAATAATGAAAAAAGTTAAAGATTTACTTACAAATCCTCCAAGCATAACTGCTACAGCAACTTCCGTATTTGATCCTTCAAAGAATGAAAATTGCAATATAAATATAACGGTATCAGATGAAATAGGCTATTCCTACTTAACAATAAAAGTTTACAGTACAATTAATGGCCAAAAGAATTTGTTAATTAAGACCTTAGAAAACAATACAAAGGTTATAAACGGTACCTATCAATATACATGGGACGGAAAAGATGAAAGTGGAGCTATTCAACCATACGGAAGATATTTAATAGAAATAATTGCTAAGGATGAGCTAAATAACACTACTAAAATAAGTTCTTACACAACTATACCTTCCTCTTTACCTTTATCTATCTTAAATGTCACAAAATTCACTAAATCCTTCAACCCTAAAGAAGGTCCTGCTGAAATTTTCTTTAATATAACCCAAAATGCTAATGTAAAATTTATAGTTTACGATCTTTCTGGCGTTAAACTTTATGAAAGAGATTTAGGATACTTGCCAGCTGGCAATTATAGCATCTTGTGGGATGGAGTAAATTGGAAAGGTCAAACGTTAAAGAATGGTCTATATCTATTCCAAATTGTGGCAAAATCAGATCAGGGTGAAGTAAGAATAAACAGATTTATAGGTATATTGAAATAATCTTGTCTAATTTGATAGGATATAAGGGAGGACAAAGGTTATGAAAAAAATAATTTTAATAAGTATAATTGGATTGTTTCTCTTATCTTATGCCTTTGCAAGTAGTACAGGGGGAGCTTTCTCCCCCATTATTCTTAATGCAAGATCAGCTGGTATAGGTGAAACCTATGTAGCTATTTCAGATGACTTAGGCGGTTTAGTTTATAATCCTGCTGGACTTACAAATATAGATATAGTAACAATTGGATTTAGCCACTTACAAATACCACAAGGATATACAAGAGTAGAATTTATTGGAGCAGGATTGAATATAAATGGGACAATAGTAGGAGCTGGTTTAGAAAGCAAAGGAATTACAAATGAGGAAGAACTCCTTTTCCCATTTCAAGAAAATGCAATAAGCTTAAATATTGCAAGAAAAATTCTTCCCAACTTAAGCCTAGGATTTAGAGGACATTTTTATTCAGCTACCCTTGATACTGCCAAAGCTACAGGTTTTGGATTTGATTTTGGAGCCATATATGAAGTTAATAATATGTTAAAAGTAGGTGCTTGTTGGTACAATCCCATAAGCTATCTTAAGTGGAGTACTGGAACAATAGAATCGGTAGGAAAGGAAGACTTAGTTTTAGGTACTGCCTTAATTTTAGACCTTAAATCGGTACTATTAACCCTCGCATTGGATGTATCTCTATATGAGAAAATGTACTTTTATCAAAGATTGCACATAGGATCAGAAATAAAAATACCTGGAATACCTGTACTTTTCAGAACAGGATATAATGGCGAGAAAAACACCTTCAGTATAGGGATAGGACTTAATCTTAATAACATCCAGTTTGATTACGCCTTCTTGTATTCAAAAGACCTTTCTAATCAACATATCTTCGGGCTCTCATTAAAATATTAAAACTTTTAATAATAGATAAAGAAAAGGCCTCCCATAAAGGGGAGGCCTTTTTATTTTATATAAATATGATAAAATTTTATAAAAGGATCATAAGGAGATAATTTATGTGTGGTAGATTTACTCTTATACAAGTAGAAAAAATACCTGAGAGATTTGATGTAAAAGTTTTAGGTGAAGTCAATTTAAGAAAAAGATACAATATTTCACCTGATCAACCCGTGCCAATAGTTTTTCAAGAAAGTCCTAATAAATTAGAAGAAATGATATGGGGATTTATACCTCACTGGGCAAAAGAAAGACCAAAAGAAAGACCTATAAATGCAAGAGCAGAATCCCTTCTTGAAAAGGCCATGTTTAAAGATTCCTTTTTAAAGAGGCGTTGCTTAGTACCTTCTGACGGATTTTATGAATGGAAAAAAGTGGGTAAAGAAAAAATACCTTATTACATAAAAATGAAAGATAATTCTCTTTTTGCCTTTGCAGGGATCTATGATATTTGGATTAGTTCAGAAGGAAAGCCAATTAAAACATTTACCATAATAACAACAGAACCAAACGAACTGATTAAAAAAATTCATGAAAGAATGCCCGTAATACTAAGTAAGGAAGATGAAGAGATATGGGTAAACAAAGAAGAAAAAGATGTCAATAAACTTCTTTCTCTTCTAAAACCTTATCCTGCAGATGAAATGGAAGCATATCCTGTATCTAAAAAAGTTAACAATCCTCAAAATGACTCTGAGGACCTTATCAACCCTTTAAAAATCTTTTACTTAGGAAGGCAAAATAAGCTTGATCTTTAATTATGTTTATTCATCCAGTCATAGATAGCATTATAAAATCTATCTTTATATTCCTCATCCTCAAAAAGTTCATGATATCCACCTGGAAATTCTATTAAATTCTTATCATCTATGGTAAGTTTTTTGAAAAATTCTCTTGCCCCATCTGGATCCACGTATCTATCCTCAGTAGGGACAAGAATTAAAGTTGGCACTTTCATATCCTTAGCCTTTTCATGAGCTAAACTGATATTCTCAATCATACTTAATCCAAGCCTAAAAGATATTTTACTATGCATAAGAGGATCGTTTGCAACTTTATTAATTACTTCTTTATTCCTGGATAAATACTCGGGATCTAATTTATTATTTATAGTAATATGTGGGAAAAGCCTACCAATACTTCTTGCCACAAAATTTGTCAATGGATCTACCTTAATTCCTAAGGCAGGAGCAGATACTACAAGACTTTTAATTCTATCTTGCCTTTCTTGAGCATATCTTACAGCAATAAGTCCCCCAAGACTATGCCCAAAAATATGAAACTTTGGAATACCAAAAGTAACCTCATCAATTACACTTAAAATCTCTTCAATTGTAGTATCTCCCCTTTTTCCATCACTTCTACCATGCCCCGGATGATCAAAGGTAACAACTCCATACCCCATATTTACAAAATCTTCTACCATTTTTCTATATCTTCCACTGTGCTCTCCAAGACCATGTACAATAACCACCCATCCCTTCTTTGGATTTCCCTCCTTTAATGAATAAATCATTTTTAAAAGCCCCCTTTATCTTGACAATTTACCACCCCACAAAAGGCTTTACTATAGTATAGACATAGAAAATTCCAGAAATAATAGAAACAATATCTTGCCAACCTTTTATAAATACCTCAGGAACAAATATAATATCATTCTCCCTTATTTCAATATCCAAATCACTTCTTCCTTTATTAACAATTTCATTCATGTTAATAGGAATAACTTGAGTTTTACCATCTATCTCCCTTACCACCGCTATTCTTTCAAGATCTGCCCTATCCTTTAACCCTCCTGCCATACTTATATATTCGGTAAGTTTTCGACCTTCCCTATATTCATAAGCAGCAGGATTGCTGACCTGTCCTAATACATAAACTAATCTTCTTTGCTCTGGTATATAGATAGTATCTCCATCTTCAAGTTCTAAATTATCTTTTTCAATTCCCTTTACAGCATTATCTACTCTAAACTCATAAATCACTTTTTTACCATTTTCTACTCTCTCTAATTGACCCTTCTCTCTTGATGCCTTTTCTGTAATTCCTCCTGCTTTTAACAAAATATCCCTTATTCTATCCCCTGCAACAATCTCATATATACCTGGATTCCTTACTTGCCCTACTATCTTTACACTCTTCCCAATTAGCGGAATATAAATAAAGTCTCCCTCTTCTATATATGGATTTTGTTCCAAATCTCCATATTTCAGAAATCTCATATAGTCTATATTAATTACTTTATCCCCTCTTTTTATCTGTATATTTCTCATAGATGCTGAAGACTTTAAACCTCCAGCAACCCTTATCACATCATCGAGAGTACTTATAGCAAGCACTCTGTATGCACCTGGATTTACTACTTCTCCTGTTATAACAATATTTACCTTTTTTATATTAATAATATCCACTATAATGTTAGACCTTGGATAAAATCTCATCAGTTGTTTTGCTATTTCCTGAGTTGCATCAGCTAATGTCTTATTTAAAACTTTTATATTTCCTACAAGAGGCACTAATACATGCCCTGTTGGCGAAACAGCCAAGTTAAAACTCATAGTCTCGTTTGTTTCCCTTATTATGTATACCCTAAGAATATCTCCAGGCCCCAATAGATATTTCTCTGGATCAATAACCTTTCCAGAATATATACCTTCTACTCCAATTGCTCCTTCTTGGGCATAAGATAGTAAAAATATAACTAAAAAGAATAATACTAAAAAATAGACTTTCTTTCTCATCTTCTTCCCCCTTAATCACTCTTCACAGGAATATTTATTACATCTCCATCTTCAAGAAGAATATTAACACTCTCATCTTTATCTTTATAATATTTAGAAAGATCTAAATTAATTATTCGCTTTTTCTCTGTTATGTACCTTTCAATTATGATATTCTTAATATCAGCCCTTACTGTAAATCCTCCTGCCATCTCTATTAAATCCACAATCCTCTCCCCTGTCTTTATTTCATACATACCGGGCACCTTAACTTCTCCAAGCACTCTTACAGTCTTCTCTTTTAATGGTACATAGATGATATCTCCAGGCACTATCTTTATATTTTCTTCTTCTGTATCTCCTTTTATCAAAACTTTAAAAAGATCTATCTCTTTTATCAACTTATTATCCCTTATTACTTGAATCTTTCTTTGGCTTCCTACAGTAAGTATTCCTCCTGCCATTCTTATTAACTCACTCACTTTTGTATTTTCACTAATCTCTTCTAGAATTTGAGAAGTATAAGTTGCTCTTTCAGAAGTACCTTCTCTAATTATAAAAGATTTAGGATTTTGAACATAACCAAGTACATAAACCCTATTTGCTCTTTCTGGAACTACCAATGTATCTCCCTCATTTAAAACAATATTTTCTTTTTCATCTTTTTCATAAATCAATTTGTATAAATTAACTGAAATAATCTCCTTTTTATCTTTTCCCTGTCTCTCCACATAAGCTGAAAATAGATCTGCATTAGGGGTAAATCCACCAACTATATTTATTATATCCCTTAACATCTCACCCTCTTTTATTTCTACCATCCCAGGATTTTGTACTTCTCCAAAAACCTTTACTATTTTTTTAACAATAGGTACATATATTATATCTCCCTCTTTAATATCAGGATTTTCCTTTTCATCCCCAAATTTTACATATTTCAAATAATCTATTGAAATAATATTATTTCCTCTTTTTATCTGTATATTTCTCGTAGAAGCAGAAGATTTCAAACCTCCAGCAACCTTTATCACATCATCAAGTGTACTTAAAGCAGAAACTAAGTATGAACCAGGATTCAAAACCTCACCAGTTACAGAAATTTTCATATATCTTGGGAATATAAGTTCAAGTTCTACTTTACTTCTTGGATAATAAGCTAAAATCTTTCTTGAAACCTCTTTAGTTGCTTCTGCCAGAGTTAAACCAGCAACTTTGATACTTCCAGCCACAAGGAGATTTATAGATCCAGTTGGAGAAACAAAAAGCTCATATATTTCTGGCTCTCCTGTCTCTTTCAGAATATAAACTCTTAATTTATCTCCAACCCCAAGAACATATTTATCAGGGTATATGGGTCTTCCAAAGAATACATCTGAAGATAACCTTGAGGTTGTATAGGTTTGGGCTAAGGTAATTGAAAGTAAATAAAACATTCCCAGTATAATCAAAATAAATATTTTCCTCATCTTTATCCCCCAACTATTATATTTTCTCTTTATTTTAACATAAAAAATCAAATAAATTTAGAGAACAAATCGCATTACAAAAAACATACTTGAAAATTTTGAAATAAAAGGAAGGATTTTTTTAAAATGAAAGAAATCAATAAAATTAGAATCTAACATCATGACTATTAATCTCAAAGAAAGAAAGCCTGTAATTAGAGAAAGTTATAAAGATATCTAAAAAAGAAAGCACTCTTATTTTAAATGAATTTACTACTTTTGTCTTAAGAAATTATTCCAAGACTTTTGTCTCTAAGGCTAAAGGAAAAATTATAGCATTTAGAGTAGAAGTAAAAAGATATTTTGGCTATACACTAAATATAACAGATATGAGCTATGCCATGTAGGAAGCACAAGCTTTAGTATTTATTACCTTAAAAGAGATTAGAGAAAAATTACTTTTCCTTCTCTTGATATTATGAGAGAAAAAGGAATTAGAAATCCTAGAGCAAAAGTTTCTTGGGAAAGGGAGAAATTTAAGAATAAGTTAATGAAAAAGCATAAAAATTTAAAGCTAGCAGTGATAAAAAGGGAGATGAAAAGAGATTGGATAAAATTTATATTCATATAGAATATTATGTGAGGCAACAGGGAGAAACTAAATCTTCCTTTTAATCCTCTCAATTCAACAAGGTCCGTTTATGATATAACCTAATTGAGGAGAATATTAATATGGATAAACTTCAAGAGCTTATAAAGATTTGTAAAAAATACAATATTGCCCTTTGCTATCTTTTTGGAAGTCAGAAAGATAATGCATTAAAGATTTTAAAAAATGAAGAGGTAAAAATA
>CAZZIO010000060.1:0-28692 GCA_964654465.1 uncultured Dictyoglomota bacterium | reverse complement strand
AAAGCCCCCAAGAGAATCTTGGGGGCTTTTGTTTTCAATTAGTACTCAGGTGGTGGAGGTGGAGTTTGCTTTTCTTTTTCTGGTTTCTCAGCCACAAGACCTTCTGTAGTGAGTACTAATGCAGCTATACTTGCAGCATTTTGTAATGCAGATCTTGTTACTTTGCAAGGATCTACAATTCCAGCTTCAAACATATTTACAAATCTATCTTTTGCAGCATCATATCCCATTGGCCCATCCATCTCTTTGACTTTTTCTGCAATAATAGATCCTTCTTTACCAGCATTGGTAGCAATGAGCTTTAATGGTACATCAAGGGATCTTCTTACAATTTCTAATCCAATCCTTTCATCTTCATTTTCTACTTTTACATTATCAAGAACTTTAATAGTTCTTACAAGAGCCACACCACCGCCAGGTACGATTCCTTCTTCTACTGCAGCTCTTGTAGCAGATAAAGCATCTTCAATTCTATGTTTTTTCTCTTTAAGCTCTACCTCAGTAGCTGCTCCTACTTTAATTACAGCAACTCCACCAGCAAGTTTTGCAAGTCTTTCTTGTAATTTTTCTCTATCAAATTCAGAATCAGTCTCTTCTAATTGTTTCTTAATTTGAGCTATTCTTGCCTCAATATCTTTTCTGTTTCCTTTTCCTCCAATAATGGTAGTCTTGTCTTTATTGGCTCTTACTTTTTCTGCTCTTCCAAGCATATTTAATGTTACATTCTCAAGTTTTATTCCTGTTTCTTCAGAGATGAACTCTCCACCAGTTAAGATAGCGATATCTTGTAACATTGCTTTTCTTCTATCTCCAAATCCAGGAGCTTTTACAGCTAAGGATTGGAGAACGCCACGTAATTTATTGACTACAAGAGTAGCTAATGCTTCACCTTCTACATCCTCTGCAATTATTACTAATGGCTTTCCAGTTTGAACAACTTTCTCAAGTATTGGAAGAATATCACTTACTGCACTTATTTTTCTATCAGTTATGAGTATGTATGGTTCTTCTAATACTGCTTCCATTCTTTCAGGATCTGTAATCATATATGCAGAAAGGTAACCTCTATCAAATTGCATTCCCTCAACAAGTTCTAAGGTAGTTGTAATACCTTGAGATTCTTCTACAGTTATTACTCCGTCTTTTCCAACTTTATCCATTGCTTCAGCAATTAATTTTCCAATTTCTTCATCGTTATTAGCAGAAATGGCTGCAACATGGGCTATATCATCTTTTGTTTCTACAGGTTTTGCAATCTTTTTAAGTTCTTCTACTACTGCCTCTACTGCCTTTTCTATTCCTCTTCTTACATACATGGGGTTAGCTCCAGCTACTACATGCTTCATTCCTTCATGTACTAATGCTTGAGCAAGTACTGTAGCTGTGGTTGTACCGTCACCTGCTACATCATTAGTTTTGGAAGCTACTTCTTTTACAAGTTGAGCACCCATGTTTTCAAATGGATCCTCAAGGTCTATTTCTTTAGCAATGGTTACACCATCGTTAGTGATAACAGGTGCTCCAAATTTCTTTTCAAGTACTACGTTTCTTCCTTTAGGTCCTAAAGTAATTTTTACAGTATCTGCTACGATATCAAGTCCTCTTATAAGTGCTGTTCTTGCTTGCATGTCAAGGCTAACTAATTTGGCTGCCATATTCTCTCCCTCCTTTTTTAAATTTTTTTACTCTTCAATTACAGCTAAGATATCTCTCTCACTAAGGATGAGATATTCTTCACCTTCAATTTTTACTTCAGTACCAGCATATTTTGCAAAAATAACTCTATCTCCCTCTTTGATTTCTAATGGGACTTTTTGCCCATTATCAAGGATTCTGCCAGTACCTACTGCTATTACTTTTCCTTGCTGGGGTTTTTCTTTTGCAGTGTCAGGAAGAACAATACCTCCTTTTGTTTTTTCTTCTTGCTCAATAACCTTGACCACTACACGATCACCAATAGGACGCAATTTCACAAGTCTCGACCTCCTTTCATAATTTTATTAGCAATCTAAGTAGATGAGTGCTAAAACCAAAATAAATATATATTAACTTTAAATATCTATTCAACAGAAAAATACGCAAAAAAATGGCAAATATATGTCAAAAATTCTTATTTTTCTATAATTTTTTTATTTTTTTCTTTGTTTTTTATGATTTCTTTATATAATTCTTCCAATTTCTTTGCGCTTTCCATTATCGAAAACTGAGTAGCCTTCTTAATTGCATTGTTTTTCATATTATGTAGAAGTGATTCGTTATTAAGTAGATATAGAACTTTTTGATAGAAATCATTGTAATCTTCTTGCGCTAATAAACCCTCTTTACCATTTTCTACTAAGCTTATTGTGCCTGGGGCTTCTACTGCTACTACAGCACATCCTCCTGCCATAGCTTCTAAGGTAACTAAACCTTGGGTTTCTGTGGTGGATGCAAAAACAAATATATGGGCTATTTTATAATAATAAATTAGCTCTTCTCTTGGATGCCATCCTAAGAAAATAACCTTGTCTTTTATATCTAATTTTTCTGTAAGATTTTCCAGATTTTTTCTTTCTTCTCCATCACCAACAATTAAAAACACAATATCATCTCTTTCTTTTAATAATTTTGAAAGAGCTTGAATTAAAAATTCAAGATTTTTCTCTTTAGCAAGTCTTCCAGCATAAAGTAATATCTTTTTGTCTTTCCATGGAAATTTGTCTAAAAAATCTTTAGAAATAGGTTTTTCCCATAAAGAAAAATCTATACCTGTAGGTATGACTTCTATTCTTGTTTTTACACCAAAATTGATTATCATATCTTTAATTTCTTTTGTGGGAGCAATTACAAGATCTACTTGATTAGAGTATTTTACGCTTTCTTTTATGGCAATTTTGGAGGTTATGGTTTGGGGTATTAAGGGAATATAATGCACATATTTATGGTATTGAGTATGATGGGTAAAAACAATTGGTTTATTATACTTTTTAGCAAGTTTAAGAGCAGTTTTTCCTATTACAAACGGATGATGTGAATGGACAATATCAAAATCTTGTTTTCTAAAGTAATCTTCTACTAAGAAAGAGAAATATAGGGGTAACGGTTGAGGAGTTATAAATCTTAATGCAATAGACGGAAATCTTATTATATGTTTTTCATTGTCTTCTTTGTATTTAGGGAACCATGGTGGATATTTGGGAGCAAATACATGAACTTCATGACCAAGCTTCTCCAAAGCTTCTCTATAGCTTTCTACAGCTATGGCAGCTCCTCCTGTATTTGGTAAATAGTTATTTGTAAAGAATGCTATTTTCATGACAGATTTAATATTTCTTTATATACTTTTACAGTTTCATCGGCAACTCTTTCTATATTGTATTTCTCAGCAATTTTCAAGGCTTTTTTAGAGTATTCTTCTCTTAAGTTTTTGTTTTCGGCAAGAAGTTTTATATTTTCTTCAAATGTTTCTTCTGTACCTGATACATAATTGGGGGATAAAGGTTCTTTGTATTCTTTTAAATCTCTTAAAAGTAGAGGTAAGCCTACAGCTGATGCTTCAAGGACAGCAATACTAAAGTTTTCTTGTCTTGATGGGAAAAAGAAAATATCAGCCATGTTATAAAATTTGTTGAGTTCATCGTGAGGACATGGACCTGATAAGATTAGATTTTCTGGAGGATTTTTAATAATTTTCTTTATTTCAGAATATCCTCCACTTAAGAATGAGAAAGGAATACCGCCAACCCAAACAAATTTGTATTGAGGCAATCTTTCAGCCATTTTTGCAAAAGTATCAAAACCTTTTCTTTTTATCATGTGACCTACACTTAAAAGTACAATGTCATCGTCTTTTATATTAAATTCTTCTCTTGTCTTTCTTCTTAAATTTTCATCTTTCTTAAATAAACTTAAATCCACACCATTTGGTATAAAAACAATCTTAGTTTTTACTCCCATTTCCTTTAATTTTTCTACTTCTAACGGGGAGACAGCAATAACTACATCTGCCTGATTATAAAAGAGAAGAAGATATTGAGAAAAAAGACCTTTCCATTTTTCAGCTAATAAAGCACTACCTAACATGGTATCTGCTATTACATGAGCTGTAAATACAATTTTACTTTTGTTTTCTTTCTTTACGTATTTGAAGAAGACATCTCCAAAGGAATGGAAATGAAGGATATCGTAAGGTCCATCTTTGACAAGACCATTATAATAGACTTCTATATCATTTCTTTTTTTAAGAGCTTCATATAACATCTTACAAGCAGTTTGATCTCCACCACCTTTTGTTCTTGCAGAAGGTATACCTGGCTTAAATATTATGTTTACCTTTATTTTTGTATTCATCATTGAATAATCACCTCTTTTTTATATTTTTTCCTATTCTCAATTTTTGATCCCAAGGACATATATGAAGTCAAATGCACCTGCTAATAACGTGACATAATGGGTAAATGTTCGCCATAATATTATATAAATTCCCAAGATATACTTGGGTACAAAGGGGGCAAAGGCGAGGGAAAGAAGAATTTCAATGACTCCACTTCCTCCTGGTGTGGGAACATAGAACATTAAGAAAAAGATTGGAATTTGTACTAAAACTACGGAGATTATATTAACTTTCAAATGGAAACTCATCATAAGAACTGGTGCTATTAAAAAATAGGTAAACCAAGAAAGAAGATTGAAGAAGAAAAAGCCGAACATAGTAAGTTTTTTATCTTTTATGAAGAGCCAAAGAGTGCTATGAAAATCTTTTACAGTATTATTGACAACTCTTAATATTTTATAAGGATGTATTTTCGATAGGAAGGGCAGTTTCCTTAACTTGAGAAGAATATAAGCAATAAATCTTATAATAGGTCTTGGTTTGTACAGTGCAAATATAAAACCTAAAACAATTAAGAAAAAGAGTAAGGCGCTATATTGAACTAATCTTTTAATTATTTGTTGAGGAAAAAGATAAGAATAAAAATATATTACAATAGGTGAAGAAATAGCAAAAGTTAGAGAATTAATAACATATCTGAAAAGACTTAATGCTGTTGCTTGTCCAACTTTAATATTTTTCTTTGAAAGAAGGTATATTTCTAAGGGTTCGCCACCTGCTGATGTAGGGGTTATGCTTGATGCAAAATAATAAGCAAGGTGTATTTGTAAGGCCTCTATTAATTTTATATTTACCCCTTCCAAACCTTTTATAAGAATTTTGTATCTAATTGCTGCAAATATCCAGCTTAAAAAATTAAGGAGAAGAATATATAAGACATAATTCCATTTAAGAGTAAGTAGAGCATTCCAAGTTCTTGAATCTGTAGTAAAAAATAAGATAATTACAAAAATAATTGCACTTATTACTATGGAAAATTTTAACCCTGATTTGAGGGTACGGTTCAAATTATTCATTAACTACCTCCTAAGGGTAGATCTGGAATAGCTGATAAAGAAAGATCATTTACATATCCATTTTTATATAGGTGGTACCCTGCGGAAGCAACCATGGCTGCATTATCGGTACACAATTCTTTAGGGGGTAAATAGAGTTTTATCTTTTCCTCCACAGAGATTTTTTTGAACCTTTCTTGTAAATAACTATTTGCTATCACACCACCAGAAAGTACTAATGTATTAATTTTAAATTTTTTTACAGCAATTAGTGCTCTTTCTATTAATTCTTCCACTACTCTTTTCTGAAAAGAGGCAGCTATATCTGCTACTGGAATTTCTTTCCCTTCATTTTTTAAATCCCTTACAAGATACAATATAGCTGTTTTTAATCCGCTAAAGCTTATATCTAAATCTCTATCGCATTTTACCTTAGGGAGATTGAAAACTGGGTTTCCATTCTTTGCTACTTTTTCTATTTCTGGACCACCAGGATAACTTAATCCTAATATTCTTGCCACTTTATCAAAAGCTTCTCCAGCAGCATCATCCAAAGTTTGTCCTAATAATTTATACTTTCTTATTCCTTCCACTAAAAGATATTCTGTGTGTCCTCCTGATATTATAAGAGATATAAAGGGAAATGTAGGGGGATCTTCTCTTAAGAAGTTGGCAAAAATATGTCCCTCAAGATGATTTACTCCAACAATTGGTTTTTCCAATGCTAAGGATAAGGTTTTTCCTACCATTATTCCTACCCATAATGATCCAATTAGACCAGGACCATGGGTAACTGCTATTAAATCTATGTCTTTAAAACTTAAATTTGCTTTTTCTAAGGCCACATCAATAAGTTTATTTATAACCTCTACATGGAGCCTTGATGCAACTTCTGGGACTACACCCCCGTATATTTTATGAATGTCTATTTGTGATGAAACTATGTTGCTTAAAATCTTAGTTCCGTCCTCTACTAATGCTATACTTGTCTCATCACAAGAAGTTTCAATACCAATTGTTATCATTAGTTTCCCCTTAAAGAAAGAACTTTTTTACCATTACTAAGGCATCTTCTCCATCTTTATAATACCATTTTCTAACACCTATTTTTTGAAAGCCCTTTTTATAATATAGATTTTGGGCAATAGTATTGGATACTCTAACTTCTAAGATTATATTTCTAACTTGATTTTTAAGACAATAATCTATAACAAAATCCATTAATCTATCTCCGATTTTTCTTCCTCTATAATCAGGATGTACTGCTATTGTGGTTATTTGGGCTTCTTGAAATATAAGCCAAAGCCCTACAAAGCCGACAATTTTTTCGTTGTGTACAGCCACAAAATATCTTGCAATTTTATTAGATGTTAATTCTTTTTCAAAGCTCTCTCTACTCCAAGGATTAGAGAAAGATAACTTATTTATTTCATCAACAGAATCTATGTCTTCAAATTTCATTGGTCTTATTTCTATATTTATTTCAGTTTTTTGATTCTGTTCTTTCATGTCTTCTCTCCCAGTTAATTTCTGCACTTGATTTTTGTCTATAATCAGGAAGTAGAGTTGAATAGTCTTTAACATACCCATTTTGATATTTTTTCAATGTAATGTATATGAGGGTTTCTCCTCTGATTGAGTTTATAAATTCTGGGGTTAATATTATATTTTTAGGAAGTAATAATTTTAGATCTTCAGGTGTATCTCCAGTTACTATTGTATGATTGTCTTTACTAAATCTATTTAGCAGGCTTAGAAATGTATCGTATGGATAAACATCTTCAGGATAGATAGGATCTTCATCCACATAAAAACCTGCATGTATCTCTCCCTTTCTTGCAGACAAAATTGGTACTTTTAATCCTTTAAAAGCAATCTGAGAGGCTAAGGCTTCTAAATATGATATTCCAACAGTTGGTTTCTTATAGATTTGGGCTAAAGTTTTTATAGTAACTACTCCTATTCTTAGACCTGTAAATGATCCTGGTCCTGTGATTACGCTAAAAATATCCACATCTTTTAAATTCCATTTTGATTTTTTTAGAAGCTCTTGTAAATTACTCGTTAATGTCTCACCATATGTTCTGGAATTAGTAGAATAAAAAAGCTCATAAATTTCTCCGTCTTTCCACAAAACAATATTGCTCTTATTGGATGCTGTATTTATGCTTAAAATAAACATTCTTTAAGCTCCTCTATGAGATTTTTATATCTTTCTCCTTTAGGTTTAAATATTATTTTTCTTTCGTTATTACTCATATGAAGAAATTCAATTTCAAGTCTTTTATCAGGTAAGTAATTCAAAATTCTATCAGCCCATTCTATGGCAATAATGTAGTCATCCTTAAGATAATCTTCAAAACCAATATTAAAAAGTTCTATTTCAGGATTGTTTAGACGATATACATCTATATGAAGGAATGGATATTTACCTTTATATTCCTTTATTATCAGAAAAGAAGGAGAATTTATTGGATTTTTAATATCAAGGCCTTCAGCTAATCCTTTAACAAAGGTGGTTTTTCCACTTCCTAAATCTCCTATTAATGCTAAAATATCTCTTGGTTTTAACTTTTCTCCAATAGTTTTTCCGATTTTATATGTATGTTCTGAAGATTTACTTACTATTTCCATCTATAATTCCCAAGGATCTTTTACTATAATTATGTCGTTTCTTTCGGGTCCTGTTCCTATTATTTCGATTTTTGTATCTAATTCCTTTTCAATCATTTCTAAATATTTAATAGTATTTTGAGGTAATTTTGAGATATCTAATATTCCCAATAGATTTTCTTTCCATCCTGGTATCTCTTCAAAAATAGGTTCACAATCTTTTAATACATTTAAAGAAGAAGGAAATTCATCAATTAATTTTCCTTTATATCTATATCCTACTACAATCTTCAATTTCTCAAGACCGCTCAATACGTCTAATTTAGTAATAGCAATGCTTGTAAAGTTATTTATTCTTTTTGCATATCGTAATGCTACAAGATCCAACCAACCTACACGGCGAGGTCTTCTAGTTACTGTACCATATTCTTGTCCTTTCTCTCTTATATATTCTGCTATAGAGTCGTGAATTTCACTTGGAAATGGTCCTTCTCCAACTCGTGATGTATATCCCTTTATTACACCTATTATTTTTTTAATTTTTTGAGGACCTATTCCAGCTCCTACGCATACTCCTCCTGCTATGGTAAATGAAGAGGTAACATAAGGATATGTACCATAATAAATATCAAGAAGAGTGCCTTGTGCAGCTTCAAATAATACCTTTTTTCCTGAATCAATCAGATCATTTATAAGCTTAGAGGTATCTGTAATTATTACACCTTTTTGTGATAATTTTTCTATAGCTTCTATTTGGGAATTATAAATTTCCTCTATTTTATATCCAAGAGATTCTTCAGATAATATTTTCGATTTAAAGTCATATATTTGAGTTATTCTTTCTCTAAAGTATTCTTTATCGAGTAGATCTCCTATTCTTAGACTATCTCTTGCAATGTAATCACTGTAAGCTGGTCCTATACCTCTTGCGGTTGTACCTATTTTGGATTTTTCTCTTTTTTCTTCAAAAAATTTATCCAATATAGGATGGTATGGCAAAACTAAAGGAGATCTATCACTAATGTAAAGATTTTTTATCTTTATACCGTTTTTCTCTAATTCTTCAATCTCTTCTACTAAAGCCGGTAGATTGACAATTACTCCTGTGGCAATTATATTAATTACCTTTTCGGAAACTATACCGGATGGGAGAAGTCTAAATTTAAAGGTTTTATTTTTAACTATCACTGTATGGCCAGCGTTATTTCCTCCATTGAATCTTACAACTGCATCAGCATTTTGTGAAATAATATCTATAATTTTTCCTTTTCCCTCATCTCCCCATTGAGATCCTATTACAACAATGGTATTAAATTCTTTATTCATCTTCTTCTCCTCCTAACATAATTTTCAATTCCTTCCTTATCTCTTCTTCTGTTTTAAACGTTCTCGCTACATTAGTACGTATGGCCGCTTTAGCAACCTCTTCCGCTACTTTTGGAACTACTCTTTTGTCAAGCGGGGAGGGTATTAAGTAGTCTTCTCTTGGTTCCTCGATTAAGGATGCAATGGCAAAAGAAGCAGAGAGTTTCATTTCTTGATTTATTTCTCTTGCTCTGACAAGTAAGGCTCCTCTAAATACACCTGGAAAAGCGAGGAGATTATTTATTTGGTTAGGATAATCAGATCTTCCAGTACCTATTATCCTTACACCCACTTTTTGGGCAACTTCAGGCATTATTTCTGGAACAGGATTGGCCATGGCAAAAATAATAGGGTCTTTTTTCATCAATTTTATATACTCTGGAGATAAAAGATTTGCCTGAGAAACACCAATGAACACGTGAGCATCTTTTAGGGCATCTTTTAATTCTCCCTTTTCTTTTTCAGGATTAATTATTGATGCTATTTTTTCTTTTTCAGGATTCATACCATCTTTTCTTCCTGGATATATGATACCATGACGATCAACTAATCTAATATTTTTTGCACCTTCAGAAATAAGAAATTTTGCTATAGCTATTCCTGCAGCTCCCGCCCCTAATATCACTATTTTTATTTCATTCAGTTTTAAATTCTTTAGTTTTAAGGCATTTATGAGAGCTGCGTAAGTTACTATTGCAGTACCATGTTGGTCATCATGAAATACAGGTATATCTAATAGTTCAATGAGTTTTTCTTCAATATAAAAACAGTTTGGTGCTGATATATCTTCAAGGTTAATCCCTCCAAATATAGGAGATATATTATAAACAATTTCTATTATTTTTTCTGGGTCTTGTGTATTTAAGCATATAGGAAAAGCATCTATATTGGCAAACTTCTTAAATAATATTGCCTTCCCTTCCATTACGGGTATAGCTCCTAAAGGACCGATGTTTCCAAGACCTAAAACTGCAGAACCATCGCTAACAACTGCTACGGTATTTGCTTTTATAGTGAAGTCATAAACTAAATCAGATTTTTTATGGATAGCTTGAGATACTCCTGCAACCCCAGGCGTATAAGCCAAAGAAAGATCGGTTTTATTCTCTAATGGTACTTTAGGCTTTATCTCCAATTTACCTTTTTTCTCTTTATGAAGCTCAATAGCTTTTTCATAGAAATTCATTTAATTCTCTCCTTCAGGTAGGACTACTTTAATATGTACTTCTTCTAATTGTTTTGGATCAACTTCTGAGGGAGCTCCTGTTAAAAGACAAGTCCCACTTTGAGTCTTTGGAAAAGCAATCACATCTCTTAAAGATGGGGAATTAGTAAGAATAGCAACTATTCTATCTATCCCTAACGC
Source organism: uncultured Dictyoglomota bacterium (assembly GCA_964654465.1). Classification (GTDB taxonomy): domain Bacteria; phylum Dictyoglomota; class Dictyoglomia; order Dictyoglomales; family Dictyoglomaceae; genus Dictyoglomus. Next base: position 17,981 of record CAZZIO010000060.1, on the reverse strand, counting down.
TATACCTCCATGGGGTGGAGCTCCATATTCAAAGGCTTCTAAAAGAAATCCAAATTTTTTCTTTGCATCTTCAGGAGAAATATTTAATATATTAAATATTTTTTCTTGAATTTCTCTTTGATGAATTCTTATACTTCCACTCCCTAATTCAGTACCATTTAATACTAAATCATAACACTGAGCTCTAACCTTCAATGGATTGGTGTCTAATAAGGGAAGATCTTCCTCTTTGGGAGAAGTAAATGGATGATGTTCAGCTACAATTCTTTTTTCTTCTTCATCATATTCGAAAAGAGGGAAGTCTGTAACCCAAAGGAAAAAAAGTCCTTCTTTTTTAGGAATATTAAATATTTGGGTAAGCTCTAATCTCACGATTCCAAGGATTTTTACTACCTCTTTCCACTCACCTGCAATGCTAAAAAAGGAATCTCCAGGTTTTAAATTTAATGTTTCAATGATTTTAGCCTTATCTTCGTCACTTAGATATTTGTTAATGGAAGATTTTAATTCACCATCCGCATAAGAGAACCACATTATTCCTTTACCTTTTAATTCTTTTACTTTGTTCTCTATGATGCTCCAATCTCTCCTTGTTGGTATTATTCCTCTCAACATTATTCCTTTTACCACACCATTGTTTGCGATAGTATTTTTTATAAACTCTAAGGAGAAATTTGAAAAAAGATCTGTTACGTCAGTTATTTTTAGATCGTATCTTAAGTCGGGTTTATCACTTCCATATGTGTTCATAGCTTCATCATAAGTTAATCTGATAAAGGGGATTTGGATTTCCATATCTAAAGTCTCTCTAAGAGTTATTTTAAATAACTCTTCTATAATATTAAATACATCTTCTTGATCTATAAAAGACATTTCCATATCGAGCTGGGTAAACTCAGGTTGTCTATCAGCTCTTAAATCCTCATCTCTAAAGCATCTCGCTATTTGAAAATATTTATCAAATCCTGATACCATAAGAATTTGTTTAAATAATTGAGGGGATTGGGGGAGAGCATAGAATTTTCCAGGCTGAAGTCGACTTGGTATTAAAAAATCACGTGCTCCTTCGGGAGTACTTACAATTAAATATGGGGTTTCGATTTCTATAAAACCTTTTTTAGATAAGAAATTTCTTATGGAAAGAATAAATTTATGCCTAAAGGTTATATTATATTGCATTTTTTCTCTTCTTAGATCTAAATACCTATATTTTAATCTAACTGTTTCATCAATCTCCTTATTGCTCCATAGGTTAAAGGGAAGGGGTTTAGCTGTATTTTCTACTTTTATTTTTCTTACTTCGATTTCAATTTCTCCTGTTGGTATTTTAAGATTTTCCATTCCTTCAGGTCTTTTTCTAACTTTGCCCTCTACTGTTATTACCCATTCATTACCTAAATTATCTGCAATGTCATAGCTTTCCTGAGAAATAGATGGATCAAATACTAATTGAATAATTCCACCTCTATCTCTAAGATCTACAAAGATAAGTCCACCATGATGCCTAATTCTATGTACCCATCCACTTAAAATTACTGTTTCACCTATATTTTTTGAGTTTATTTCTCCACAATAATAGTTCCTTTTCAAAATCTTTCCCACCTTTCCCTTGTGTGAAATTCTTTGTAATTATAGCATAGTCTCAATGTCTTCTAAGATAGTATTGAAGTTTAAATCTGTATATTTTTCTTCTCCTGTTTTAAAATTCTTTATCTTAAGTTTATTTTTTTCGATTTCTTCAGTTAAGAATATTACAATAAAACTCCCTAATTTATCTGCCCATTTTAATTGAGTTCTTAAATTTTCTTGGGGAGAACCTATATCAACTCTATATTTTGTTCTTAATATGTTCGCAAGTTTTATGCCTGTCTCCACATAATCTTCAGAAAGGGTAATAAATATAAGAGGGATATAAGGTAGAGATATATGGTTTTGCTGTTTTAAAAGAATAATAAGTCTTTCTATACCAAGAGCAAAACCAAGGCCAGGGATGGATGGACCACCGTAAGTTTCTACTAAATTATCATACCTTCCTCCCCCGACTACTGCATTCTGAGATCCAAGAGTTGTGGTGGTAATCTCAAATACGGTTCTTGTATAATAATCAAGTCCTCTTACCAGCTTTGGGTTTAATTTATATTTGATATTATCTAAACTTAAATATTTCTGTACTTTTTCAAAGTGAATTTTACATTCATCGCAAAGATAATCAATGGGTTGTGGAGCCTGATCTTTTAAAGCAATAAGTTTTTCATCTTTTGAGTCAAGTAATCTTAATGGATTTCTTTCTAATCTTTCTTTATCTATGGGGGAAAGTTGGTCTTCGTATTTTCTGAAATAGCTTATAAGAGCTTCTCTATAATTTGGTCTACATTTTATGCAACCTAACGAATTTATTTCCACTTCTAAATTTTCTAACTTAAGGTTTTTCAAAAGATCTACTGCTAATTTTATTACCTCAAAATCTATATATGGATCTTTTCTTCCTAAAACCTCTATTCCTAATTGATGAAATTGTCTATATCTTCCTGCTTGAGGTCTTTCGTATCTAAACATAGGACCAATGTAATATACTTTCCATACAGGTTTCTGATTATATATTTTGTTTGTGAGAAAGGCTCTTATAACTCCTGGAGTACCTTCTGGCCTTAGTGTGAGAGAACGCCCCTTTTTATCTGTAAAGGTATACATTTCTTTCATTACAATATCTGTAGTTTCGCCAGTGCCTTTTCTAAAAAGTTCTGTGTATTCAAATATGGGAGTCCTTATTTCTTCATAGTTATAAGATTCAAAAAGTTTTCTGGCTGTGTTTTCTACAAGTTGCCAATATGGGATATCTTCAGGAAGTATATCTTGTACTCCACGGGGAAGTTCCATGTTCATTCTTTAGCCCTCCTTGGTTTTTTAAGATCTTCGGTATCAATTATAATAGTTACTGGACCATCATTTATTAATTCAACTTCCATGTAAGCTTGAAATTCTCCTTCTTGTACTTTATCTATATGTGTTTTTATATATTCTATAAATTTTTTGTAGAGAAAATAGGCTTTTTCTTTTTCTGCAGCCCTTGTAAAATCGGGTCTTCTTCCTCTTCTACAATCAGCATATAAGGTAAATTGAGAGACTACAAGGATTTCTCCATTTATTTCTTTAATGCTTAAGTTCATTTTTCCCTCTTTATCTGAGAAAATTCTTAAGTTAATGATTTTGTCTGCTAACATTATAATATCTTCTTCTGTATCTTCTTGAGCTATTCCCAAGAGAATTAGAAGTCCTTGAGAAATTTTACCTATTACTTCTCCTTTTACTCTTACCTCTGCTCTCTTTACTCTTTGTATGACTGTTCTCATTTATATTCTCACAGCTCTTCTAACTGAAATGACATCAGATAATTTTTTTATCTCTTCCATAAGATAATTGAAGGTTAAAGGATTGTCAATCTCTACAACTACTTTTATTCTTGCTATGCCATCTTTTCCAACCTTTGTTCCTAAGTCCAATATATTTATTCTTGCCTGTGAGATTCTCTCTATTAGATCTTTCAATAAGCCTACTCTATCTATAGCATCTATCTCGATACCTGTTTTATATTTTCCTCCACCTTTGAGTTTTTGCCATTCAATAGTAATAACTCTTTCTGGGTATCTATTTTTAAGGTGTAAAAGATTAGGACAATCTTTTCTATGTACCACTATGCCCCTTCCTTTTGATACATAACCAATAACTTGGTCTCCTGGTATAGGGTTACAACATTCTGCAATTCTGATCATAATATTATCTAATCCAGATATTTCGAGACCTTCTACTAATTTGTTTTTTTCAGTTTCCCCCAAAGTCACAATAATTTCTTTTTTAAGCTCCTTCTTAAACCTCTCAATAAATTGTTGAGGGGTTATTTCTCCAGTACCTATGCTAAGTAAGAAAGACTCTATTTCTTTGAAACCATGTTCATTCAAGAAATTCTTACCAATGGAAGATTCTAACAAATCATTTATAGAAATCTCATCTTTATTTAACACTTCTTTTAGCCAATCTTCATTTTTCTTTATTTCATTCTCGATAGTTTCTTTGGCTTTTTGAAGTGTTTCTTCTCTTGCTAATTTTTTAAAGTATTGCTTTATCTTATTTTTAGCTTGACTTGTTCTTACAATATTAAGCCAGTCCCTACTTGGTTTTCCCTCTTCTTTACTTGTTATGATTTCGACAATATCTCCATTTTGAAGAACATAATTTAAAGGAACTATTTTACCGTTTACTTTAGCTCCTTTACATCTATGGCCCACTTCAGTATGTATAGCATAGGCAAAATCTAAAGGAGTTGATCCTTGAGGTAGAGCAATAATATCTCCTTTAGGAGTAAAAACATAGATCTCTCTTTCAAAAAGATCACTTCTTATAGAATCTAAGAATTCTTGATCATCCATCAATTCTTTTTGCCATTCAAGTAGTTGTCTTAACCATGATAATTTTTCTTCAAAAGAATCGGGCTTCTTTATCTCTTCTTTATAAAGCCAATGTGCAGCAACTCCGTATTCTGCTATTCTATGCATTTCCCATGTTCTAATCTGTACTTCAAGGGGTTTTCCATCCATAGCAATCACTGTAGTATGAAGTGATTGGTAGTTATTAGATTTTTTATTGGCAATATAATCTTTGAATCTTCCAGGAACTGGTCTCCATAAATTATGGGTAATTCCTAATACTTCATAACATTCTATCTCATTATTTACTATAATTCTTACTCCTAATAAATCATACATTTCTTCTATTTCAATTCCTCTACGAATCATTTTTTGATAAATGCTATAAAGGTGTTTTGCTCTTCCAGTGACTTCTGCCTCTATGTTAGCTTTTTTAAGTTCTTCTTTAATTATTTCAATGGCTTTCTCAATAAATTCTTCTCTCTTTTTTCTAGTTTCAGCTACTTTATTGGCTACGTAATGATATTTATCTGGTTCTAAATATCTAAAAGCTAAATCTTCTAATCTCCACTTTATGTCCCAAACACCTAATCTATGAGCAAGGGGTGCATAGATTTCTAAGGTTTCTTTTGCTATTCTTTTTCTTTTTTCTTCATCATGATATTGAAGAGTTTGCATATTATGTAATCTATCTGCAAGCTTGACTATTATTACTCTTATGTCTTTCGCCATAGCTATAAACATTTTTCTCAAATTTTGAGCTTTATAAGCTTCTGTGGGGTAAAAACTTAATCTTTCTAATTTTGTAATAGCATCTACCAAGGAAAGAACATCTTTTCCAAATTCTTTTTCCAATTCTAAAGGGGTGATATTTGTGTCTTCTAAAACATCGTGAAGCAAACCTGCTATTACTACAGTTTCATCCATTCCAAGATTCATGAGTATTTTGGCAACCTCAACAGGATGAGTTATGTATGGTTCTCCAGATTTTCTAAATTGATCTTTATGAGCCTTTTGTGCAAAGAGGAAGGCTTTCTTCAGGTTTTCTGAAGAATATTTATTATTTGATGCTTGTAATAATTCCTGAAGTAAGCCTTCCTCATCTTTCATAATTTTATTAATTATACTATGAAAATGTTAAAGAATAAAGATTAATCCTATAGCTGAAAGTATTCCTAAAAATCCTCCAAAAAGAAAAGGGGCAGATGGACCAAAATAACTCCATAAAAGACCTGCTAAAAAGGAGGCTGGGAATAATCCTATACCCACTAAGGTGGCGTGAAGACCAATTACCGTAGCCCTTAAATCTGGTGGTGCGAGATCTGCAATAAGGGCTTTTTCAACTCCTTCTGTAAAGGATATATAAAGTCCATAAAGTCCAAAAAGTAGCCATAAATAGGAAAATTTAGATACAAATCCAAAGCCTAAATATACTAAACCATAGAATAAATATCCTATGATCAAGATTTTTTTGCGTCCTATTTTATCTGATAAAGCGCCCGCAGGAAATGAAAATAATGTATAAACTAAGTTGTATAAAAGATAAAGATAAAGTGCATCAAGCATTGATGCACCTAAATTCTTTGATCTTAAAAATAGAAACTGGTTAGAGGAATTTCCGAGCGTAAATATAAAAGTAAATATTAGAAAAGCTTTCAATCTTTTATCCAGATCCTTCCATTTTATTTTTAAAGTTAATTTAGATGTTGAATTATGTTTCATGGTTTCTTTTGCAAGGAATAATATTAAGACACCAAGAAAGGCTGGGATTATGCTTATTAGTATTATCTTTTTAAAGGTAGGTATGTAAAGAGATAAATTAGAAGATGTTTCTTTGATTCCCAAAGAACTTATTATCCATATGGATATTAGAACCCCAAAAAAAGCCCCAAGAGTATCCATTGCTCTATGAAGTCCAAATGCTTTTCCTCGATTTTCTATAGAAGATTCCGCAATAAGTGCGTCTCGAGGAGCGGTCCTTATTCCTTTGCCAAATCTGTCAAGGAGTCTACCAATAAAAACTCCAATCCATGAACCTGCAAGATATAAAAAGATTTTACCAAAGGCTGAAAGAGCGTATCCTGCTATTGCAATGGGTTTTCTTTTTCTAATTTTATCTGAAATATAACCTGAATAAACTTTTAAAAGAGATGCTATACTTTCTGCAAAACCTTCTACTATTCCTAATATGGCAGGTCCAGCACCTAAGGCAAGAAGATAGAAAGATATTAAAGGATAGAACATTTCTGTGCTTATATCCGTAAGAAAGCTTGCTATACCAGTAATTATCACATTCCACATTTATTTTTTCACCTCCTTGTAAATAGTTTAGACATATATTATACTACTTTTTTACAGTGTATATTTATTTAGTGTATAATATGGAGGTGCTATAAATTGGATTTAAAGAGTAAAATAGAAATACTCTTATTGACTTTTGGAGCTATATTTTTAGCAGAGCTTGGTGATAAAACTCAACTTGCTGTTTTGAGTCTTTCTGTAAAAACAAAACAGCCTTTTTGGGTTTTTTTAGGTGCAGCTTTAGCTTTGTCTTTAATTTCTTTTTTAGGGGCTTATCTTGGTGGTTTATTGACAAGATATATTCCTAAGAGTATATTTGAAAAAGTTGTTGGTATATTATTTATTTTAATAGGAATTTTTATAGTGATAAAAAATTAAAGAAAAAAATCAGAAATAAGAAAAAGAAAGTAAAATAAACCCAAAAGTGAAACATATTTCCTAAATTTTTTAGGAATTTCTTTTTCTTTTTATATTTAAAATATAACCTCTCTATAGTATAATATAGTTTTGTCTAATTACAAAATAGGGAAAAGGAGATGAGGTATGAGGAAAAAGGATTATAATATTACTGTTTTTTGGGATGATGATAGACCTATTTTTCAAAATATTCCTGATCTTCTTAAAATTCAATATGACTCATTTAATTGGTTTTTAAAAGATGGTTTAAGAGAGGTTTTAAACGAAATTAGTCCTATTGAATCAACAAGACAGGGACTTTCTTTGGTATTTGTTACAACAGAAGATGGCATCAAAATCGATCCACCCCAAAAATCTCCTGATGAATGTTTAGAGAAGGGTCTTACTTATGAATCTTCCATATATGTTAGAGCAAGGCTTTACTTTAAGGATGAGAACAAAAACATAAAAGATATTAAAGAACAAATGGTATTTTTGGGAAATATTCCCCAAATGACAGAAAGAGCTACTTTTATTGTAAATGGGACAGAAAAAGTCATAGTAAACCAAATAACAAGATCTCCAGGTGTATTCTTCCAAGAAGAAGGACACAGTATTATAGCAACCCTTATTCCTACGAGAGGTGGATGGATAGAATTCGAACTTGATGGCAATGGAATGATTTTTATTCATCCCAATGGTATTAAAAAATTTCCAGTATCTCTTATCCTTAGGGCTTTGGGATATGAGCTTGATTTCTTTTCACAATATTTAGGAAAAGATGAATTAAGTTATCTTGAAACTACTTTTTCAAGAGATAACGTAAGTGATAGAACTCAGGCAATATTCGAAGCATGTAGTAGATTGAGACCAGGGGATGTTCCAAGCAAAGAGGACGAAGCCTTAAGAGTAATTAAGCAACAATTTTTTGATGTAAGAAAATATAATTTAGGAAAAGTTGGAAGATATAAACTTAATCAGAGGTTAGGTCTAAATATCCCTTTAGATAATTATGCTTTAACTGAAGAAGACTTTGTAGAAATTATCAAAAGAATCACTATGGTTAAAACAGGAAAAGATGATGTGGATGATATTGATCACTTAGGAAATAGGAGGATAAGATCTGTAGGAGAGCTTTTACAAGTTCAATTTAGGGCTGGACTCGCAAGAGTAGAGAAATTAATAAGGGAAAAAATGGCTTTAACTGATCCAGAACAAGCAAGTCCAATAAACTTAGTAAGTACAAGGCCATTGATGGCGGCAGTGAGGGAATTCTTCAATAGAAATCCATTATCCCAATTTATGGATCAAACAAATCCACTTTCAGAACTAGCCCATAAGAGAAGGATAAGTGCATTAGGACCTGGAGGATTAACTCGTGAAAGAGCTACCTTTGAAGTAAGAGATATACATCCATCTCATTATGGTAGAGTATGCCCTATTGAAACCCCAGAAGGTCCAAATGCAGGTTTGATAAACTATCTTTCTACGTTAGCGATAGTAGATGATTATGGTTTTATTAGAACACCATATTATAAGGTAAAAGATGGAAAAATAACTAACGAAATAGTATATCTTTCTGCTACTGACGAGGAGAAATATACCATTGCTTCTTTTGATGTTCATCTCAATGAGGATAAAGAAATAGTTGATGAATTAGTACACGCAAGAAGAAAGGGTAAATTTATTCTCTGTTCTCCTAAGGAAGTGGATTTTATTGGGGTTTCTCCATATCAAACAGTGAGTATTTCTACGGCTTTAATACCTTTCCTTGAACACGATGATGCTAACCGTGCTCTTATGGGGGCTAACATGCAAAGGCAAGCTGTCCCCTTAATAAATACAGAGCCACCACTTGTTGGTACTGGTATAGAAGAGACAGTAGCAAGAAATACTGGAGTAATGGTGATCTCAGATGTGGATGGAGTGGTAAAAAGAGTAACTTCATCGGAAATAGTTATAGAGACAGATGATAAAAAGGAGAAAAAATATAACTTAATAAAGTATAGAAGAACCAATCAGGGAACTTGTTGGAATCAAAAACCAATTGTTGAAGTTGGCCAAAGAATTAGAAAGGGAGATATTCTTGCAGATGGTCCATCTACATCCAAAGGTAGACTTTCTCTTGGAAGAAATGTCCTTGTGGCCTTTATGCCTTGGGGTGGTTATAACTATGAGGACGCTATTATTATTAGCGAAAGATTAGTAAAAGAAGATATCTTTACATCTATCCATATTGAGGAATACGAGATAAAGGCAAGAGACACAAAATTGGGCCCTGAGGAAATTACAAGAGATATTCCTAATATAAGTGAAGATGCTATAAGGTACTTAGATAAGGATGGAATAATAATGATAGGTGCAGAAGTTGGTCCTAATGATATATTAGTTGGAAAAGTTACTCCAAAGGGAGAGACCGAGCTAACTCCAGAAGAAAGGTTACTCAGAGCAATTTTTGGAGAAAAATCAAGGGAGATAAAAGATACTTCTTTGAGAATGCCTCATGGTGAATGGGGTAAAGTAATAGATGTTAAGGTTCTTACAAGAGAAAATGATGATGAATTACCTCCAGGAGTAAATAAGATAGTTAAAGTAAGAGTTGCTCAAATTAGAAAGATTTCTGTAGGGGACAAATTGGCTGGAAGACATGGTAATAAAGGTGTAATTGCTACTATATTACCAGAAGAGGATATGCCTTTCTTAGAGGATGGTACTCCTGTAGATATAATATTAAATCCTTTAGGAGTACCTTCTAGAATGAATGTAGGACAGATTCTTGAAACTCATTTAGGATGGGCTGCTAATGAACTCGGTATTTATGCTATAGTACCACCCTTTGATGAGGTATTAGGAGAAAATAGATCTGCAAATCTTGTTAAGGAGATGTTAAGAAAAGCAGGTCTTCCAGAGGATGGACGTGTAACTCTTTATGATGGAAGAACAGGAGAACCTTTTGATCAAAAAATTACCGTGGGTTATATGTATATAATGAAGCTCATACATCTTGCTGATGATAAGATTCATGCAAGATCTGTGGGGCCTTATTCTCTTGTAACTCAACAACCATTAGGTGGTAGAGCTCAATTTGGAGGTCAAAGATTTGGAGAAATGGAAGTTTGGGCATTAGAGGCTTATGGAGCTGCCCATACTTTAGAGGAAATGTTAACCTATAAATCTGATGATGTGACTGGAAGAACTGAAGCTTATTCTGCTATTGTATCTGGAAATCTTATAAAAGAACCAGGTATTCCTGAATCCTTTAAGGTTCTTGTAAGGGAATTACAAGGATTAGGCATAAAAGTCTCAGCCTATATTGGTAATAAATTAGTAAATCTTTATAAGCTTGAAAATGAATCTTAAGGAAGGGGAGGATTAAACCTTGAGAATTAAAGATTTTGATAAATTAGTTTTTGGATTAGCTTCTCCAGAAGATATATTGAATTGGTCTTATGGAGAAGTTAAAAAGCCTGAAACAATAAATTATAGAACTTTTAAGCCTGAAAGGGATGGCCTTTTTTGTGAGAAAATATTTGGACCAGTCAAGGATTATGAGTGCCATTGTGGTAAATATAAAGGGCAAAGATATGAAGGTATAACTTGTGATAGATGTGGAGTTACGGTTACAAAAAGTGATGTTAGAAGAGAGAGAATGGGGCATATAAAATTGGCGGTACCTGTAGTTCATATATGGTATTTTAAAAATGTACCTAACTATATAGGATTACTTTTAAATATAAGCAGTAAGCAATTGGAAGAGGTTATTTATTACCATTCATACATAGTTTTATCTCCAGGAGATACACCATTACAAAAGATGCAGATTCTTACAGAGGAAGAATATGAAAAAGCTCTGAGCGAATTTGGTAATAGCTTTAAAGTAGGAATGGGTGCTGAAGCCATCAAAAAACTTCTTAAAGAAATAGATCTTGAGGAACTTTCTTATGATTTAAGAAAACAGATAAATGAATTACAAGGACAAAAGAAAGCAAAACTTATTAAAAGATTAGAGATTGTGGAAAGTTTTAGATTATCTGGAAATAAACCTGAGTGGATGATATTAGAGGTATTACCAGTCATACCACCAGATTTAAGACCTATGGTTCAACTTGAGGGAGGAAAATTTGCTACTTCAGATTTAAATGATCTTTATAGAAGAGTGATAAATAGAAATAACAGACTTGCAAAGCTTTTAGAAATAAATGCTCCCGAAATAATTGTAAGAAATGAAAAAAGAATGTTACAAGAAGCGGTAGATGCGCTTATAGATAATGGAAGAAGAGGAAAACCTGTTACTAATGCTAGTGGAAGACCTCTTAGATCCTTATCTGATATTTTAGAGGGTAAACAAGGTAGATTTAGGCAAAATTTATTGGGTAAGAGAGTTGATTTTTCGGGAAGAGCTGTTATTGTGGTAGGACCAGAATTGAAGTTACATCAATGCGGATTGCCTAAAAAAATGGCTTTGGAGCTTTTCAAACCATTTGTAATAAATAAATTAATAGAACATGGTTTTGCTACAAATGTTAAGAATGCAAGGAAAAAAATTGAAAGAGAAACTTCTGAAGTATGGGATGTACTAGATGAAATAATCAAAGAAAAACTTGTTCTTTTAAACAGAGCACCTACTTTACATAGGGTAAGTATTCAAGCATTTGAGCCTAAATTAATAGATGGAAATGCTATTCAGCTCCATCCTTTGGTATGTCCACCATATAACGCAGATTTTGATGGAGATCAAATGGCTGTTCATGTGCCTCTTTCCTTAGAGGCTCAAGCTGAAGCTCGTCTCCTTATGCTTTCTTCTAATAACCTTATTTCTCCAGCTCATGGAAAACCATTAACATTACCAACTCAGGATATAGTTATTGGACTTTATTATCTTACCTTAATGGTACCAGGAAGAGAAGTTGAAAATATAAGATTCTCAAGTCCTGAAGAAGTATTACTTGCTTTAGATGAAAGAAAAGTTGATTTACATTCTAAAGTGTATGTTTATAGAAAAAGCATGGAAGAAGTGTATGGAGTGGATTTTCCTGTTGAAAAAGTTTATATTGAGACTACCCCAGGTAGATTGATTTTAAATGAGGTTTTACCTGATAAATTAAGATATTATAATGGGGTTTTAACAAGAAAAGAAATCAGGAAAATTGTTGAAAAGTGCTTTAGTGAGTATGGTTGGGGAAGGACTGCAGAATTTTTGGATGAACTCAAGAAATTAGGCTTTATGTATGCTACAAAAGCTGGAGTTAGCTTCTCAATTGTGGATATAGAAATACCAAAAGAAGCAAAGGAAAAGGTTATTAAAAAGGCTGAAGAGGAGGCTTTAAACTTACAAAAAGCAGTAGAAAGTGGTCTTTATTCTGAAGAAGAAAGATATCATAGGGCTATTGAAATATGGACTAAAGCAACCGAAGAAGTAAAAGATATAATGCTTGCTAATTTTGATATGCTTAATTCAGTATTTATGATGGCCTTTTCGGGTGCAAGAGGTAATGTGGATCAAGTAAGACAACTTGCAGCAATGCGCGGATTAATGTCTGATCCTTCAGGTAGAATTATGGATATACCAATTAAGTCAAATTTCTATGAAGGACTTACTATGTCAGAGCATTTTATATCATCTTATGGTGCTCGTAAGGGAGTAGTAGATACAGCTTTGAGAACGTCAGATTCTGGATATTTAACAAGAAGATTAGTGGATGTTGCTCAAAGTCTTGTAATAAAAGAAGAAGATTGTGGAACAAATGATGGAATATATGTGGAACCATTAGAAGATGAAGGAAAGATTGTATTAACGCTCAAGGATAGAATTATAGGAAGATTTGTAGCGGAGGATGTCTATACAGATACAGGTGAGCTAATTGTAAGAAGAAATGAATATATAGATGTAGAAAAGGCTAAAAAAATAGAGGCTGCAGGTATAAAAAGAATTAAAATAAGATCTCCTATGACATGTAAAAGTGAAAAAGGTATCTGTCAAAAATGCTACGGTGAAGATTTAGCTATGCATAGAATAGTTAATATAGGTGAGTCTGTAGGTGTTATTGCTGCTCAGTCTATTGGAGAACCTGGTACACAGCTTACTATGAGAACTTTCCATACTGGTGGAGTAGCATTAACCTCTATAAGCCATCAAAATATTCAAGTTAGAGTAACTGGAAATGTAAAATTTGAAAATATTAAATTTAGAGAAAGATTTGAAGTGCTTGGAAAGAAAGAAAAAGTAGTGGTAAGTCCTAAGGCAAAAATAATAATTGAAGGTGTAAATGAAAAAGAAGAAATTTTATTACCGCCTGGTACTGTTTTGTCTGCATACGAAGGGGAAGTTGTAACCAAGGGGATGAGTTTGGGATATATAGAACCTAACTTAAGATATATCATGTCACCATATAATGGTAAGGTATTAAGTGTAAGGAAAGAAAATGGGGAAAATAGAAGATTTACATTTGTAGGGATTAAATATGATCGGGATAGAGGAAAAATTGATTATATATATAACGAAGAATCTCATTATTGGGTCTATACTTTAATAATTAGAGGCGATGATGGAAAAGAATATAATGTACCTTTGCCAGAAGGTGCTGGTTTTCTATTTAGGATAGGTGAGAGAATTGAGGCTGGAGAAACTATAGCTGAATATAGTAGAGAAACTGTCAAAATACAAGCATGTAAAGATGGTGAAGTGGTAGAGATTAATGAAGGTAATGGAGAGATTATAGATAATATTGTTGCAACAGGAGAGGCTTATATTATTATAAAAACATCAGATGGTGAAGAAATTTATAGGATTCCACGAGGGTTGAAGATACATGTAAAAGTTGGTTCAAAAGTTGAATTTGGCACAATCCTTGCTTACTTCCCATCCTATCAGCAGAGAACTGCAAAAACTGAAGATATTGTTCAAGGTCTTCCTCGTGTTGAAGAACTTTTTGAGGCACGAAAACCAAAAGGAAGATCAATTATAGCTGGTAAGAGTGGTCTTGTAAAGATTGTAAGAACGAAATCAGGAGAAAAAATTGTTATAGAAGGAGAAGATGGAAAGGATGAACACATTTTACCACCTAATGCTCAATTATTAGTAAAAGAGGGTGATTATGTAACAGTTGGACAAGAATTAACTAAGGGTTATAGAAACCCAGCAGATATTTTAGCTAATGAAGGACTTGCTGCCTTACAAAGATATATTGTGGATGAGGTACAAAAGGTATACACAAAACAAGGAGCAGAAATAAATGATAAACATATAGAAGTAATTGTGAGACAAATGACTAATAGGGTGAGAATAGAAGATCCAGGAGATAGTAACTTTTTGGTTGGTCAGTTAGTTAATAGAGTTACTTTTGAAAAGATCAGGCAGAAACTTGAAGAAGAAGGAAAAGTACCACCTATCGCAAAAGATGTTGTACTAGGTATAACAAAAGCAGCTCTTACAACTGATAGTGTTATTTCTGCAGCATCTTTCCAAGAAACAACAAGAGTTCTTGCAGAAGCAGCAGTAAAAGGTAAAGAGGATCCTTTGGAGGGATTAAAAGAAAATGTTATTATAGGTAGATTAATTCCAGCAGGTACAGGACTATTTAAGAGAATTATTCCTGCAAAATCTCAAGCTCAAAAAGCTGAAGTCTTAGAAAATGGAGGTGAACCAGAAGAAATCTCTTGACAAAATTAAGTATATAATGATAAACTTTTTCGCTTGCTTTTAGGGGCATACTTTTATAGTTGTTAATAAAAATTTCAAAAAGATATAGAGTAGGAGGTGTAATTTTGCCTACCATAAATCAATTAGTAAAAAAAGGAAGGAAGCCAAAAGAGAGAAAAAGTAAATCTCCAGCCCTTATGGGTAATCCCCAGAAAAGGGGAGTATGTATTCGTGTTACTACAATGACTCCCAAAAAGCCTAACTCTGCTTTAAGAAAGGTAGCAAGAGTAAGGCTTACTAATGGAGTTGAAGTGTGGGCATACATTCCTGGTATTGGCCATAATCTTCAAGAACACTCTGTAGTTCTTGTAAGAGGAGGACGTGTTAAGGATCTCCCAGGTGTACGATATCACATTATACGTGGTGCCTTAGATGCTGCTGGCGTTGAAGGCAGAAAACAAGGAAGATCAAAATATGGAACTAAGCGTCCAAAAGAGGGAGGTAAGAAATAATGCCTCGTAGAGGACCTGCTACTCCAAGAGATATTCCGCCTGATCCTGTTTATAATAGTGTACTTGTACAAAAGTTGATAAATAAGGTTATGTTGGATGGTAAAAAAAGTACTGCTGAAAAAATTGTATATGGAGCAATGGAAATAATTAGAGATAAAACAAAGCAAGATCCTTTAACTGTTTTAGAAAAAGCAGTACAAAATTTGACTCCACTTCTTGAAGTAAGACCAAGGAGAGTAGGAGGAGCTACTTATCAAGTACCTATAGAAGTTCCTCCACGAAGAGGCCTTTCTCTTGCTTTAAGGTGGCTTGTAAGAGCTGCAAGAGAAAGAAAGGGTATGCCTATGAGAGAGAGGCTCGCAGCTGAGATTTTAGATGCTCTCAATAATACAGGAGGGGCTATTAAGAAGAGAGAAGAAATGCATAGAATGGCAGAAGCTAATAAAGCTTTTGCTCATTATAGATGGTAATTAAAAAGGAGGAAGATAAAAGTGCCTAGATGTCCACTGGATAAATTAAGAAATATAGGAATAGCAGCTCATATAGATGCAGGTAAGACTACACTTACTGAGAGAATACTGTTTTATACAGGAAGAACTCATAAATTAGGCGAAGTACATGAAGGAACTGCTACTATGGACTGGATGGAGCAAGAAAGGGAAAGAGGAATAACCATAACAGCTGCTACTACAACTTGTCGCTGGAAGGATCATGTTATCAATATAATTGATACACCAGGACACGTAGACTTTACTGTTGAAGTTGAAAGATCAATGAGGGTTTTGGATGGCCTTATTGCTGTTTTCTGTGGGGTTGCTGGTGTACAACCTCAATCTGAAACTGTATGGAGACAGGCTACTAAATATAATGTGCCAAGAATCATATTTGTAAATAAGATGGATAGGGTGGGTGCTAACTTTTTCAGGGTTGTAGAAATGATTGAAGATAGATTAGGAGTCAATGTGGTGCCTGTTCAAATACCTATTGGTAGCGAGGACAATTTTAAGGGTGTTATAGATCTTTTAGAGAGAAAAGCAATTGTTTATTATGATGATCTTGGTATTAAGTGGGAAATTACAGAAATACCTGAAGAGTTAAAGGAACAAGCAGAAGAATACAGACATAAACTTGTTGAAAAAATTGTAGAGCTCGATGACGAGCTCTTAGAAAAATATTTAGAGGGAGAGGATATTCCTGTATCAGAACTAAAAAGGGTGTTAAGAAGAGCAACTATTGAGGGAATATTATATCCAGCATTGTGTGGATCTGCTTTTAAAAATAAGGGGGTTCAGCCCTTGCTTGATGCTGTTATTGACTACTTACCTTCTCCATTGGATTTGCCACCTGTTAAAGGTATAAATCCTATAACTGGAGAAGAAGAGATAAGAATAGTGAGCGAAGATGAATCTTTTGTTGCTCTTGCTTTTAAGGTTATGACTGATCCTTATGTAGGGAGGTTAACTTATTTTAGAGTATACTCAGGTAAATTAGAGAAAGGAAGCTACGTTTATAATTCTACGAAAGGTAAAAAAGAAAGAATTGGAAGGCTCCTTCAAATGCATGCAAATCATAGAGAAGATATTGATGTAGTATATGTGGGAGATATAGCTGCTGTAGTAGGCTTAAAATATACAACCACTGGAGATACTTTATGTGATGAGAATAGACCTATAATTCTGGAAGGAATGTCATTTCCAGAACCTGTTATTTCTGTTGCAATTGAACCTAAGAGTACTGAGGAACAAGATAAACTTAGTCTTGCTTTACAAAGACTTGCAGAAGAGGATCCTACTTTTAGGGTAACTTATGATGAAGAAACAGGTCAAACTCTTATTCATGGTATGGGAGAGTTACATTTGGAGATTATTGTTGATCGTTTGAAGAGAGAATTTAAGGTTAATGCTAATGTGGGTAAACCTCAGGTCTCCTATAGAGAAACTATAAGAAAACCAGTAAAGATAGAAGGAAAATACATTAGGCAGACTGGTGGTAGAGGTCAATATGGGCATGTATGGTTTGATTTGGAGCCTTTACCAAGAGGAAGCGGACTTGAATTTGTTAATAAGATAGTGGGGGGTGTTATACCACAGCAATTCATTCCTGCTGTTGAAGCAGGCGTGAGAGAGGCTGCAGATAGAGGTGTATTAGCAGGGTATCCCGTTACTGATATAAGAGTTACTCTTTTTGATGGGTCTTATCATGAAGTAGATTCTTCAGATATGGCATTTAAGATAGCAGCCTCACAGGCCTTTAAAGATGGTGTTTTAAAGGGTGATCCAGTTCTTCTTGAACCAATAATGAAGTTAGAAATAATTGTTCCTGAAGAATATATGGGTGATGTTATAGGAGATCTTAATAGCAGAAGAGGAAGAATAGAAAAAATTGAATTTATAAATAATTCAAGAGTTATAAAAGCCCTTGTTCCTCTTGCTGAGATCTTTGGCTACGCTACAACTCTCCGTTCGTTAACTCAGGGAAGAGGAATATTCTCAATGGAATTCTCTCATTATGAAGAAATGCCATTAAATATTCAGGAAAAAATCTTATCTTCAAATTTTAAAAAATAATGAATAGGAGGAGATAAAGGATGGCGAAGGAGAAATTTGTAAGGACGAAGCCACATGTAAACATAGGTACGATAGGTCACGTAGACCATGGTAAGACGACATTAACGTCGGCCATAACGATGGTATTAGCGGCGGAAGGGTTAGC
>CAZZIO010000059.1:0-6582 GCA_964654465.1 uncultured Dictyoglomota bacterium | reverse complement strand
TCACACAAAGATGATATAAGGATTATAAATAAAAATAAAATAAATAATGATCTTTTTATTAAAGCATTCAATGAAACAATAAATTATATAAATAAGAAACCATCAAATTATATTATAGAACTATGGTCAGAAATTCCCATAGGAAAGGGCTTAGGAAGTAGCGCATCAGCTATAGTAGGCGGAATATATACAGCAGAGATAATAACCAATACCTATCTTAATCTACACGAGAAACTGAACATTGCTTTAAAATTTGAAAACCATTTGGATAATATATCTGCAGCTATAAATGGTGGTATAAATATATGTTTAAAAAATGAAAAAGAGATTTATATATCCAAATTACCAATAAACTATGATTTTTGGGGATTACTTTATATACCAGACTATTACTTATCAACTCAAGAAGCAAGAAGTATTTTACCCCATAATTATAAAAGAGAAGATGTAGTTTTCAATCTTCAAAAATTCGGAATACTAATATCTGGATTATTTCAAAAAGATGAAAAATTAGTAAAAATGGGCTTAGATGATAAGATTCATCAACCCTATAGATTTGAATTAATAAAAGAATACCCTTTGTTATCAAAAGAAGTAGAAAAACATGGCAAAAAAATTGTTTTAAGTGGTTCTGGTCCATCTCTTCTTGTCCTTCTATTCAACGAACAAGAAGCTCTTGAAATTTTAGAAAAATTAGAAAATAATTTAAAGGAAGCCCTAAAAGGTGAATTTAAATTATTAAAAATAGAACACAATGGTATTACTTTAGAAAAACTTAATTGAAAAAAGGAGGTTAAGAAATGCCCTATAAAATTGCAATTGTAGGAGCCACAGGTTTAGTGGGGCAAGAAATGCTAAAAATCTTATGGGAAAGAAGAATTCCAATAAGTGAAATTTATGCCTTTGCATCAGCAAAATCTGAAGGGACTTATGTAGATTTTGGAAATGAAAAAATAAAAGTAGAAAAAGCCACTGTAGAAAATATTTCAAAAGCAGACTTTGCCCTCTTCTCAATAGGAGAAGAAATAAGCTTAGAACTTGCTCCAGAAATTGCTAAAAAAGGTACAATAATTATAGACAATAGTAATGCGTTTAGAATGAATCCTGATGTACCTTTAGTTATCCCAGAGATTAATCCTGAAGATTTAAAAAATCACAAAAATATAATAGCTAATCCAAACTGTTCCACTATTCAAATGTTAGTAGCTTTAAATCCTTTACATAAAAAATGGAAGCTTAGAAAAATATTTGTGGCTACATACCAATCAGTTTCTGGAAAAGGAAAAGAAGCTATTAATGAACTTATGGAAAGTACAAAGGCTTTCTTAGAGGAAAAGGAATTTATTCCTTCTGCCTTTCCTTATCCTATTAGTTTTAATTTAATACCTCACATTGATACTTTTGAACATGAAAATTATTCAAGAGAAGAGATGAAAATGGTTAGAGAGACTCATAAAATTCTTCACGATTCATCAATAAAAGTCTCTCCAACTTGTGTAAGAGTACCTGTTATAAGAGGTCATTCAGAAGTAATTTATGCAGAATTTGAGAATGATTTTACTTTAGAAGAAGTATATAAAACTCTTGAAGAAGCACCTGGAGTTAAAGTTATTGATAAACCTCAAGAAAAACTTTATCCTATGCCACTACTTTGCGATGGGAAAAACGAAGTATTTGTAGGAAGAATAAGGAAAGACCTCTTTGATCCAAGAGCTATCAACATGTGGGTAGTATCTGATAATATAAGGAAAGGTGCAGCTCTTAATGCGGTACAGATATTAGAAAAATTGATTTTCTAAATTAGGGAGGAATGAAAAGTGAGTTTAGTTGTTCAAAAATATGGTGGTACTTCAGTAGGATCAATAGAAAAAATCAAAAACGTAGCTAAAAGAATAGCTAAATATTATAAAGAGGGCCACAAATTAGTGGTAGTCGTCTCTGCTATGGGTGATACAACAGACGATTTAATAGAAATGGCGGAAAAAATAAATCCTAATCCTGAGCCGAGAGAAATGGATTTTTTACTCTCATCTGGAGAAAGAATATCTGCAGCTTTGACAGCCATGGCCTTACAAAATTTAGGAATACCAGCAATAGCACTTTCTGGAAAACAGGCAGGAATTATAACTGATAATATTCACACAAAAGCTAATATACTTAAGATAGAACCAAAAAGAATTCTTGAAGAATTAGAAAAAGGAAGAGTTGTTATAGTAGCAGGTTTTCAAGGATATGAACTTCAAAAAGGAGATGTAACCACATTAGGAAGAGGAGGCTCCGATGCAACTGCGGTTGCTCTTGCAGCAGTTTTAAAAGCAGATATATGCGAAATATATACTGACGTTGATGGAATTTTTACTGCAGATCCAAGAATAGTTCCTAATGCTAAAAAATTAGACTTTATATCCTACGAAGAAATGTTAGAAATGGCAGGACAAGGAGCGCAAGTTATGCAGCTTAGGTCTGTAGATTTAGCAGCAACTTACAAAGTACCTGTTATAGTAAGATCAAGTTTCAATGAAAATTCTGGTACTTTAATTGGGGAGGGAAAAGAAGTGGAAACAAAACAAAAAGTAAAAGGAATAGCCCATAATAAAAATATAGCTAAAGTAACCATAGTGGGTGTACCTGATAAACCAGGTATAGCTCATAAAATATTTGCCCCATTGGGAGAAAGAGCTATAAATGTTGATGACATAGTACAGAACGTTAGTAAAGATGGTATCACAGATTTATCTTTTACTGTACCTGAAAAAGAGTTACAAAAGACTATCGAAGCAATACAAGAAGTGGTAAAAGAAATAGGTGCAAAAGAAATAAATTACGATAATAATGTAGGAAAAGTATCAATAGTAGGATGGGGAATTCAAAGTACTCCAGGAATTGCAGCAAAAATGTTTGGTATTCTTGCATCTGCTGGAATAAATATAGAGATGATAACAACTTCAGAAATTAAAATTACATGTATTATAAGAAGAGATTTGGTTGAAAAAGCTGTTAGAGCATTACATGATGGATTCAATTTAGGGGGAGAAGAATAATATCTTCTCCCCCTTTAATACTACTTAATTTCTACTACTGCTCCTTCTGCCTCTAATTTAGCTTTAATTTCTTCAGCCTCTTGTTTTGAAACACCTTCTTTTACTGGTTTAGGAGTAGAATCTACGAGATCTTTTGCCTCCTTCAAACCAAGACCAGTAATTTCTCTTACTACCTTTAAAACCTTTATCTTGTTTGCTCCTGCATCCTTTAGTATGACATCAAAAGTTGTTTTCTCTTCTACAGGAGCAGCTGCAGCTCCAGCTCCTGCTACTGGTGCTCCAACAGCAGCAACAGGCATAGCTGCGCTAACACCAAACTCTTCCTCCAATGCCTTTACTAATTCCACCAACTCCAAAACCTTCATCTCTTTAATAGCTTGAATGATTTCTTCTTTATTCATCATTCCTAACCTCCCTTTTATTGATTTATAGAAATCTTTTCTTTTTCTTTAGAGATAGCATCTAATGTCCATACCAATTTGTTTATAGGCCATTTTAGACTCCATACTAAGGAACTTAAAGGTGAAGCTATACTTCCTATTACTTGTGATAAGATAACTTCTTTTGGTGGGAGGTTTGCCATCTCTTTTATTTCATCTGCTGTATATATGTCTCCGTCTACCACTCCACCTTTAAGCTTTAAGGCTTCATGATCTTTTGAATAATCTGCTAAAGCTTTTATAACAGCAAAAGGATCATCATAACAATAAGTTATTGCTGTAGGTCCTACAAAAAACTTGTCAAATTCTTTGTCAGGATATAACCTTTTGATGGCCAATAAAGCTAATGTATTTTTTACTACCCTATATTCTGCTTGTAATCCTCTAATTTTGCTACGTAGCTCGAAAAGATCAGCCACTGTTAGACCTTTAAAATCTGTAAATATTAATGCATTAGCTTTTTCCATTTTTTTATACATCTCTTCGACTTTTTGAACTTTCTCTGGCTTTGGCAAATTTTTCACCTCCTTTTCCTTTTTTATTAAACATAAGGGAAAGCCTTCTGGCTTTCCCTTATGGAATATACATATATTTCGAAAAACCAGTAAGGCCTACGTAGGATTTTAATATTTTTTACCTACGGTCTTCGGCCCAAGTTATAGAACTTTATTTAATATCTGTATAAGTTTATGCTGCCTCCTCTTGTCTTATAATATCTGCAAGATTTTTAGTATCAATAGGAACACTCGGCCCCATTGAAGGAGATATATGCACACTCTTAAAATATTGACCTTTAGCAGAAGGGGGTTTTAATCTTAATATAGTGCTTAAGACTGTCATTAAATTTTTATACAAAGCCTCCTCAGAAAATGAAGCCTTTCCAATAGGAACGTGAATTATTCCATATCTATCTGTTCTAAACTCTATTCTTCCTGCTTTATATTCCTTTACTGCCTTTGCTATGTCATTAGTTACTGTACCAGTTTTTGGGTTTGGCATAAGTCCTCTTGGACCTAATATCTTTCCTAGTCGAGATGGAATCTTTAATGTACCCATAATATCAGGAGTAGCAATAGCAACATCAAAATCTAACCAACCATTCTCAATTTGTTTAACTAACTCTTCTCCTCCTACATAATCAGCTCCAGCCTCTTTTGCCTCTTGAGCTTTTTCTCCCTCAGCAAAAACCAATACCTTTTTCTCTTTACCAGTGCCATACGGTAGTACAACTGTACCTCTAACTTGTTGATCAGCATGACGAGGATCAACACCTAATCTTACAGCCAAGTTAATAGTTTCATCAAATTTTGCAGTAGCAAGTTTTCTTACTAAACTTACAGCTTCTTTGGGTGAATATAATCTACCCTTTTCAATTAATGATGCTAATTGTAAATATCTTTTTCCTCTTTTTGCCATTTTATATCCTCCTTATCTCTTTGTGGTTTTAACGAGGTATATCCTCTCCCACCTAAACCCATCTATCCTTCTATTATTTCAATCCCCATACTTCTAGCTGTACCCTCAATCATTCTCATTGCAGCTTCTATATCATGTGCATTTAAATCCTTCATCTTTAACTCTGCAATTTCTCTTATTTTACTTTTTTTAACTTTTCCAACTTTTACTTTATTAGGCTCTCCTGATCCCTTTTCCACACCAGCAGCCTTTTTTAGGAGATCAGATGCAGGAGGCGTTTTAGTAATGAAAGTAAAAGTTCTATCCTCATAAATAGTAATTTCAACCGGTATAATCATTCCCTCTTGACCAGCTGTTGCTGCATTATAGGCCTTACAGAATTCCATTATATTTACCCCATATTGCCCTAAAGCAGGACCTACTGGAGGAGCAGGCGTTGCTTTTCCTGCGGGTAACTGTAGCTTAACTTTTCCAACAATTTTTTTAGGCAAGACTATTCCCTCCTTTTAATCAGTTTTCTCTACTTGAGTATGATCAATTTCTGTTGGAGTTTCTCTCCCAAAAATAGATAAAAGAACTCTAACTGTTCCTTTATCAGGATAAACCTCATCCACAAATCCCTCATATCCCATAAATGGTCCTGATTTAATGTATACCCTATCTCCTTTTTTAACCTTAAGTTCTGGCCTTATTTCTTTCTGCTCCAAAAATCTCTTAATCCAATGTTCTTCTTCTGGATTAAGCGCACTCGGCTTTCCTGGAGTTCCAACAAAACCAGTAACCCCAGTAGTATTTCTAATAAGCCTTTTTACATCTTCATCTTCCACCATTCTAATAAAAAGATATCCCGGAAAAACTTTTTTTACCTGAATTCTCTTTTTTCCACCTTTTACTGTCATTACTTTTTCCTCAGGAACAACAATTTCAAATACCTTATCTTCTAAATGTAATAGCTTTATTTGTCTTTCTAATATTGCTTTTACCTTATGTTCATGTCCAGCCAATGTATGTACTACATACCATTTAGGCCCTGTCACTGACATTACCTCCATTTTAGCCTGTAAAACTTTCTAAAATAAGTCTACTTAAAAGAGTAAAGACAAAATCATAGAATGATATAATTATAATTAACAATATTAATGTTATCCCTAAGGCTAAAGATAATTGAAAGACCTTATTCTTATCAGGCCACACAACCTTCTTTAATTCTAATCTTTCCTCAGCCCAAAAATTTTTTATTTTATCCAATATACTTGCCTTTACCATATATAGTACACACTCCTAAATATAAAAATTTTTGGCAGGCCCGGCAGGGCTCGAACCTGCAACCCCCGGATTTGGAGTCCGGTGCTCTCCCTATTAGAGCTACGGGCCTACCTTACTTCTCTATGAACAGTATGCCTTCTACATCTTGGGCAATACTTTTTTAACTCTAATCTATCTGGATCGTTTTTCTTATTTTTCTCTGTAGTGTAATTTCTTTCTTTACATTCTGTACAAGCCAATGTTATGATTACTCTCATTTTATTATAACACCTCTCAGTTATTATTCAATAATTTTAGTTACGACACCTGCACCAACAGTCTTTCCACCTTCTCTGATTGCAAATCTTAAACCTTCCTCTAATGCTACAGGCTTTATTAACTTTATCTCCATCTCTATATTGTCCCCTGGCATCACCATC
>CAZZIO010000058.1:0-9970 GCA_964654465.1 uncultured Dictyoglomota bacterium | reverse complement strand
ATTGCACCCCCCCTTTCCACCCTTTTTTTACAAAAAGATTTTTTTGGGAAAAATATTTTACCACTTTTTTCTCCTTGTGGGGGGGGGGAAAGAAGAAATGGTGAAGAAAATTCAAAAATTTTCAATAATTGCAAGCCTTTAAGTAACCTCCTACAATCCTCCCTTTTCCACCCCCCCCATGAGTCCAAATGGTACAATAGTTTTACCCGAAAGATCATATTGTGATAAAAAGGTTGCAATAGGAGGTGCAATAGTACTCCACCAATTGGGTGTACCTATAAATATAATATTATAATCGTCTATATTATCAATTTTATTTTTTATAGGAGGTTTATATTCTTCTCTGATTTCTTTTTTAGCCTGGTGAACTGTATCATTGTAGGACTTTGGATAGGGTTTCTCTGGAATGATCTCAATTAGAGTGCCATCTACATATTTATGTATAATCTCAGCTATCTTACGAGTATTTCCAGACCAGCTATAATATACAATAAGAATTTTTTGATTCATATTATCACTTCTCCTTTTTAAGTTTGATTTAATTATAAACATTAGAGCAAACTCTAAGTAAAGAGGAATGATATAAAAAATAAAACCCCCCTTTTTAAGGGAGGGTTTTAAAAGATTTTCAGTAAACTTGTATTTTATGATTCTTTTATTAGTTTTCTTATAGCCTCAAGAGCTTCTTCTGTATTCATATTTCTTATATCTACTCCTATATGTTTTGTCCTATCAAACCCTGCTCTTTCAAATGCATCTCTAAACATTTTTGTTTGCATCTTTGGGTCACATCCTGCTACATAGAGTTTTTCAATAAGCTCGTTACTTTCGGTAAGGGTAGTTAAAAAATTGTCACCATCATCTGCACAAAGTTGAGGATGAATAGCCACAAAATCTACAAGTCCCTCTCTTCTTATAGTATTGAGAATTTCAAATATATTCATATTTTGGAAGGATGGACAGGTACCCTGACATACACAAAGAAGTAATCCCTTCATTGAGTTTCACCTCCATCAGTCATAATTTTTACTTTATCTCCTACAAAGCTAATAGCTCCAACTGGGCAGGCTCCTTTTAAACAGCCTTTGCAAAAGTCTATGCACTCTTCTGGGTGTACTACATATGGTTTTCCATCTTTTTCTTCATACACCCCATGAGGACAGAAATTTACACAAGCAAGACATCCAATACATTTTTCATAATCTATTACAGGATACCAAATTTTGGACATACCTCTTTACCTCCATCTTTTCATTATCAATCTCTGAAGTGGTCTCTTTCTCTATTTTTATTTCAATCCTTTTGCTATTTCTAACCAACGCGGATCATTAACTCCTATTACACATTTATTTTCTTGTCTTAGAGAAACTCTCAAGTTTAGAAGTTCCATATTTCTTAGTAAAAAAGAGTCGGGAATACTTAATATAGCCTTATATATGTTTTTCATGAATTCGTCTTCTGCCTCTTTTACAGAATATAAGACTCCTCTTCCAATTCTCCTTTCCTTAACTAAACCTTCTCTTTTAAGTTCATTCAAATATTTAGAAATATTGTAATGGGATTCTTCAAGAGCATCTGCTATTTCACAAACATAATATTCTTTTCCCATCTTTAAAAGAAGGGTAAAAACCTTTAGCCTTTTATTATCAGAAAGGACCTTAAAAATTCTTTCGTATCTTTCCATAGGAGAAATTCACCTTGTTTAGTTTCAATAAAGAAGCTTTCATTATAGTCAATAATTACTTAAGATAGATCTTCATATAAATCTTGGTTTATGAAAAATCTTTATTCCATCTTTTTCTATAACTTTATCTTCTAACTCTCCTTCTTCTATAATCTCAAGTATGAGAGATCCTCCACAGTAAGAAGATCTACCCAATATATTCTTATTCAAGCTCCTTCTTTATTATTTTCAGAAAGAATTCTTTTAAACTCTTCGATAGTCCTATCAGTTGTATTTATCATTGTTTCACCTCCTTAATTTTCCCATTTGCCCATATTAGCATATGAAAAATTAAAATGCAAGTTAAGATTATGTTAAATAAATAAATGAGATTATTTTATAGAATTTCTTTTAGATATTCTCTGACTTCTATTAAGGAGTTAAAAACCTTGTAAGCAAGATTCATAATTTCTTTTTTGGGGTGCTTAAAATCCAATACTAAAAAGGGGATCATATTAGCTCTGTAAGCTCCTAAAATGCCATTTTCTGAATCTTCTAAAACTATACATTCAGAAGGATTTACATTAAGTTTTTTAGCAACTTCTAGAAAGATATCAGGTTCTGGTTTACTTTTTGTTATCTCATCACCACAAATTATGGTGTCAAATTTTTCTATAATACTTGCTTTTTTTAGTAGATAAAAGGCTTTAGCCTTTTCGGTAGATGTGGCGATACCTTTTGGGATTTTTCTTTCTTCTAACAAAGATATTAATTCAAATAGTCCCTCTTTAATTGGTACACCATTATTTTCTATGTGATCTTGGGTTAATGCTAAAACTTTTTGATAGATGTCTGTAAAAGGTAGATTATTGCCATAATATTTTTTAAGGATTTTTTCTGTTTCTCTAATATTTACTCCTATAGTCTCTTTATAAATTTCTTCTGTTAGGTCATATCCATAGTTATTTAAAACAGTTTTCCAAAATTGATAGTACAATCTTTCTGTGTCAAAAATTATTCCATCCATATCAAAGATAACTGCTGAAATTTTCATCTTATCATCTCCTTTTTATAGTAGAATAAAACATGTATATATTTTATTTCCAATTTTTTAAAATTATATTTAAAGAAGGATGATTTTAATGTGAAGGATTATATATCTCAGAGTACAAAGAGTCTAACAAGGAAAGAAAGAGAAGATCGTTATAAATGTCCTGGGCTTGATTCTGTAGCAGGATTTTATGGAATTTCCCATGCAATATGTGATGATTGGAAGGATGGAAGAATAGATACAAAGACAGATCTAAGAAGGTTTTCTTTCTTTATTAAAACTTTTGAGTTTTAAGGGTAAGAATAATAAGATACAAGATATTGATGATGTGAGGCAAGTAATTAAAAATAAAGGGAGAAGGAGAGAAGAATTTAGACCAAGAATAAAATTTTTTAAAAACATATTGACAAAATTTAAAATTGTGTTAAAATTATAATTGCCACAGGCATCAAGGGGTCCGTAGGGAATCCCAAGATGCGCTTGGCTGGGACGGAGTAAGTCTCAGGGGCTGGGGAAAGGTTTGGAGCAAGCCTCCTTACCGAGTACTCAGGTGGTGCCAGAGAGTAATGAGAGTATTGGTAAAGCCTGGTACTCTCATGAAACCTGGAGCTAAAGCCTGAGACTGAAAGTTCTCAGTAAAGTGCAGATGGGAAGTACTGAGGGGTCCGTTGAGCCTGTGGCACCTTTTTATGTACTCTTTATATATTTCTATTTTTCTTTGTTTGGGGGTTTTATTGATGGAAGTAAATATTTCAAGAATAGGTGCTAAAGGAGATGGAAAAACAGATAATACGAAGATAATTCAAGAGGCAATAGATTATTGTTATGATCATGGAGGGGGAAATGTTATAATTCCTAAAGGTATATACTTATGTAAACCCTTGAGGTTAAGATCCAATGTAACTCTTTATTTGGAGGAAGGTTCTATTTTAAAGGCTTCATCAAATATTAATGATTATTACAATATAGGTTATTATCATAATGAATGGGGTGAAGTTACATCATTTTTATATGCTTTATCAGAGAAAAACATATCTGTAGAAGGAAAGGGGATTATAGATCTTTCTGGTGAAAGTTTCATGGATTTTTCAAAAACTCATAATAATTTCCCTGAATTATCTTCATTGAATGAGGAACAGATTGAAGAAACGGAATGTAAAACCAAAGATCGTCCAAAACAACCTATTTTCTTTTATAATTGTAAGAACATTACTATAAGAGATATTGTTATAAAAGATTCTCCTTGTTGGACAGTATCAATAAATTCATCAGAAGATATAAGAGTGGATGGTATACAGATAATAAATAATTTGAGGGTGCCTAATAGTGATGGTTTACATTTTTGCTCATCAAGAAATATAAAGGTCTCAAATAGCAATTTTGTATGCGGTGATGACTGTATAGCTATAACTGGAATTACTAATTGGGATATACCTTGTGAGAATGTAATAGTGAGTAATTGTGTTATGGAAACAAGATCAGCAGGAATAAGAATTGGTCATCTTGATAGTAAAGTGAGGAATGTTATTTTGTCTAATTCAATCATAAGGAATTCAAATAGGGGGATAGGAATTTTTGCAAATGGTAGATCTGGTTATGTAAGTTCTATCATAATAAATAATATAATTATGGAAACCAAGATCTTCGCAGGAACTTGGTGGGGTAAAGGAGAACCCATTGCAATATTAGCTCCTGAATATGGTAATACTATAGAGGATGTGAGTATAAGTAATATAAAATCTCGATCAGAAAATGGTATATTGATATATGGCAAGAATAAGAATATAAAAAATGTGGTTTTAAAAGATATAGATATAAGTATTAATTTAGGTAAAAACAGAGAAATCTTTGGTAAGTATTTAGATCTATCTCCAAGTGCTAATATACCATTTCCAGATTATATGAGAAAAGTACCCTGGATAATTGGAAAAGATATCTTTTCTTTAAAAATTGAAAATATTACTTATGGAATTTCAAAAGATTTAGAAAATAAGGTTAATACCGAAGGAATTTTAGAAGATATAAAAGAGTTGTCTATTTTTAATGTGGTTAGTAAAAGTACTCTTTAAAAGTAATCCCAGCAAAAGGTAGGATGTTCGGGAAATAGGTTTTCCATCTTTTCAAGGATAGGAATATTTTTTATTTCTATAAGACCTAACTCATAGGCAGTTTTTGGTGATAAAATGCCTGAGATTATTTGGGAAAGAGTATTAATACTTAAGGATAAGTCATAATCTGAATCTTCTTTTTTCAAAACTTTTACCTCATCATTGATCTCTATTTCCCATACGCCGTTATTCCATTCTGCATATTCATCTTTAACCTTTATGGAAATCTTATCTTTCACATTATATTTTATTTTTGACAAGGCTTTTTCTACATCAACAATTCTTATCATAAATGTAGGCTCAATATTACATTCTACGCTTGGATTAGGAAGAATAAAGGGAAGTATATCGTTTAATGGGGTTGTGATCTCTATTTCCTCTATATTCATAGCTTGTCTTGAGAATAGTGATAGAAATCCCTTATATGCGGAATTATTTAAACAGATCATTTCTCTAACTATAATTTTATTTATATTGGTTTTTTCAACATTATATAGTAGATATCCTTCTATTTTTTGATCTTCATATATATAAAGGTAGGTAAGGTTCTTTGTCCTAAAGATAATACTTTCCCATTGTTCATCGGATCTTTTTATTGCTCCAGAAAAGCCCTTAGCATAGGTTTCATAAATAGGTTTTATTATCTTCCATTCACTTAGTGGTATTCTTTTGACTTTCTCTATTTCTTGGTATCTTGGTATGAGAGAAGTTTTTATTTTATATCTTTTTTTAAATCCGCCAAGTTCCCATCCAAAATTTCTATAAAATTCGAAAGAAAAGGGGTATAAAGAAGAGAAAATCTTTTTCTCATCTTTTGATATTCTTATTGCTTCTTTTAATAAACAATGAACATGTTTTTTTCCTCTTTTTTCTGGAAATGTAGCGACACCACCTATACCTGAAAAAGAAAAAATTTCATTTCTAATATAACCTTCTAATGCATTTATGCTTAATGCAGATACTAACTTCCCGTTTTCGATAGCACCTATGCAATTTCTGATGTTTTTTTCATTTACCCAAGTGCTTACCTGTTCATAAGGAAGTATAAAGGATTGACTCCAAAGCTCGATGAGTTCATCTATATATGAAGAATTTAATCTTACTATTTCCATAATTTATTCCCCCTTAAAGTTTTCATGTATGATCTTTAATAAAGTATTACCTTTATAAGGGTAATCCTCAGTTATCTCCCATATCATAATTCCTCCTAGACCATTTTTTAAAACATATTTGCATTTTTCTTTTATAGATATTTCATCATCATAAGTATAAAAGATTTTTTCCTTTGGATTCCAAAGCCAAGGTACCCTTGCATATTCATCTCTAAACTTGAGATAATTAGGATTGTTTTCTAAGACTCCTTTTATGAAGAAGAAAGGATTGCTACCTGAAGGATGATCTTCAGAGTCATAAATACCTATAGGTATCCCTATAACTTTTGCAAATAATCCATTATCTCCGTCATCTTCACATATCCATCCCTTCCCATAGAATGGAACCCCAAGAATTATTTTTTCCGATGGTACACCATATTTAAAATATTCTTTAACTGCAAAATCGCAATTAGCTTTTTCTCTGCTTAGAGGATTAGGATCCTTAGGATTGGAAAACAAGGGGGAGTGATGATTGGTATATTTATCCCAAACACCATGGAAATCGTAAGTCATTAAATTTATAAAGTCTAAATAGATATGATATTTATCTGGTTCTGTGTTATGAATTATTTGAAAACTTGCAGGGGCTGCTATGGTTAATAAATAATGTTTATTATCTTTTTCTTCTGCTTTTAAAAGTTCCTCTCTTATATCTTTAAGAAGGTATGTAAAATTTTGTTTATCCTCAGGTCTTGTCTTATTGGTAGGTAAGCCTCCTTCTACTGGAAATTCCCAATCTATGTCAATACCATCCAAGCTGAATTCTCTTATAATTTCTAATGCACTTTTAGCAAAATTTAATCTGCTCTCACGAGTAAGGGCTACATCTGAAAATTCTCCTGAATCAGTCCATCCTCCTATGGATATTAAAACTTTTACATTTTTATGCTTTTCTTTCAACTCTTTAAATGTTTTCATGTTTTTTGCGAATAGATTTTCATCGATGGGAGAGACCCTTCCATCTTTTATTTTCATGAAGGCATAATTTATATGAGTAAGTAGGTTCCACGGAAGTTCTTCTATAGAGTAATTTAAATATTCCTCTTTTACTTTCCATTCAGGGAAGTATCCTACTATTATTTTCTTATGCATTAGTAAACCCCCTTAATAAAATATGTTAATTTTATTTTAACACATAGTTATCAATATTTTATAATTCCTTAACTAATATTTAAAACCAGTGATTTAAATTATAAACTGAGAAATTTTTAAATAAGGGGGTGCTTCATATGAGTAAAATGGATAGGATTCTCTCAAAGATTCTGCTATTTTCCTTTCTTCTTTTTACTTTTCTGTTCTTTTCTTCTAATGTGGTAGATGCCTTGTCCAACAGTGTTACCCTTTATTCAGGTAGGCCAGTTAAGTATGTTTTTTGGTTTATTGGAGATGGTATGGGAATGAATCATGTTTATGCTACAGAAATGTTTTTAGAAAGAGAAAGTAAAGAGCCATCTATTAAAAATCTTGATTTTACCAGATTTCCTAATATAGGATGGATGACTACTTATGCTGCAGACAGTTATATCACTGATTCTGCTTCTGCTATTACTGCAATGGCTACTGGAAAGAAAACTTACGATGGTGTATTAAATATGGATCCATCCCTCAAGACAAAATATAAGTCTATTGCAGAAATGGCAAGAGATATGGGATATAAAGTAGGAGTTTTGACAAGTGTATCTATAGATCACGCAACTCCTGCTGGTATGTATGCTCACCAACCCAGCAGAAACAATTATTATGAGATAGCTTTGGAACTTTTGGACAGTAATTTTAATTATTTTGCGGGTGGAGGATTCTTACAGCCTAAAGGAAAAGATGGAAAACAAAAGGATATATATGAAATAGCTAAGGAAAAAGGATATAAAATTGTTGATAATATTGAAAATATCAGATTAATTGGAAAAGGGGATGATAAGGTTATAGCTATTAATCCTATATTGGATAATAGCAAAGCTTTACCTTTTGCAATAAATAGACTTAGAGGAGCAAATATAGGACTTTCTCTTGCTGACTTTACAAGAAAGGCTATTGAGGTATTAGATAATCCAAAAGGCTTTTTTATAATGGTTGAGGGTGGAAAGATTGACTGGGCAGCTCATGCTAATGATGCTGCGAGTGTTATATATGATGTTTTAGATTTCAATGAGGCCATAAAAGTTGCTTTAGATTTCTACAAGAAGCATCCTTTTGAGACTGTTATCATAGTTACTGCAGATCATGAAACTGGAGGTATGAGTATTGGTTTTGCAGGTACAAAATATGAAGTATTTCCAGAACTTCTTTCTTATCAAAAAATCTCCTATGACGAATTTTCAAAAATAGTACAAGACTACAGAGTAAAAGCAGGAGATCAAGCTAAATTGGAAGATTTGTTGCCACTTATTGAAAAATATTATGGACTTTCCATTCTTGATGAGAGCACTAAGAAGGCTTTAGAAGAAAAGGCAAAGTCAGGAGATAAGGAGGCAAAAATTAAGCTTCAACTATCCCTTAATGATTATGAAATAGAAGAAATCAGAAAAGCCTTTAGTGTATCTATGATGGATTCTCAAAAAAGACCTAAGGACTATAGATCATATATATTATATGGAGGATATGATCCATTGACAGTTGTGGTTACACGTATTTTGAATCAAAAAGCGGGTATTGGTTTTACATCTTATTCCCATACTGGAGCTCCTGTACCCGTATATGCAATAGGTGCTGGTTCTCATATATTTAGAGGATATTATGATAACACAGATTTATATAAAAAGCTTTGCAGTTTGATTGGTATAGATCCTTTCAAAGAATATATTCTATCATCTGAAAGTAAAGAACTTTCTGTATCTATATCAAAGTAAAAAATTTAGGGGGGATAGAGTATCTATCCCCCCATGAGATTAAAAGGGGGTAAGTAAGCTATGTTTTTAGAAGGTAAATTGGAAGCCCTTGATTTTATAACCCTAATTTCATTTCTTACCTACTCTAATAAAACAGGAATATTAGAGATTTCTATAAACCATAATGAGGGATTAATTTTCATATATAATGGAGAAGTTTATAATGTGTATTATAATAAAAGATGGGGGAAAGACGCTCTTTTTGAGATAGTACTTTATGAATATATAGATTTTTGCTTTATCGAAGGAAATTATAAGGTGGAAAGAAAAATATGGGATAGATCTGAAAAGATTATTTTAGAACTACTTAAAGATTATGACGAAAGAAAAGCATTAGAATTATGCTCTGTAAATGTATAGGAGGGTATTCTTTATGATAAAAGAAAGAATTAAAAAGTTGAATGAAACCTTAGAAGTTTTAGAATACATGAAGAAAAACTTTGATATAAATGAATTAAAATTGGATAAAATTAAACAATATGCTTTAAAGTACGGAATATATTTAAGTATTACTGGAATAGGTGAAATTGCCTGTGCATATTTAAATGAGAAAGGTATTGAAAGTGTTTCAAATTTTAAAGAATGTATTGCCATGTTAGGAGATATGAAAATATTGGATAGAATTATAGTTGAAAAACTTATGGAACTTATGAAGTATAGGGATCTTCTGAAACGACCATATATAGAAATAGATATTCTTAAGCTTTACTCCCTCTTAGAAAGGTTAGATCTTGTTAAAGAATTTATAGATAGGATTACAATAGGAATAAGGGTTTAATATCTACTATTAATATGGAAATCATGCTAAAATACTATAAATTGTTATTTAGGGGGGAGTATCATGACAAAAGAAAAAGGGCTCAAAATAGGTGAGTTGGCTCCAGATTTTTTATTAAAAGATCAAGAAGAAAAAGAATTTAAATTATCTGATTTTAGGGGACAAAAGGTACTTCTTTCTTTTCATCCTTTGGCATGGACTTCTGTATGTGCAAAACAAATGCAATCTCTTGAAGAGAATTATGCAAGATTTCTTGAACTTAATGTAATACCAGTAGGTATAAGCGTGGATCCTGTACCATCTAAAAAGGCTTGGGCTGACAGTTTGGGAA
>CAZZIO010000057.1:0-10027 GCA_964654465.1 uncultured Dictyoglomota bacterium | reverse complement strand
ATGGGACGTAGAGAAGATAGTCAAAGAGATATTGAATATAATTATTGATATTAATCATGGCAAGAATATAACTCAAAAGAGGGTACTAATACCTGCTCAAGTTATATATAGGGATTCTTTGAGATTGTAATTGACAAATATGAGTAATCATTTATAATAATAAATTGGTATCAAAATGGTTTTAAATTGGCTTATAATTAATAAGTAAGGATAGGTAAAGCAAAAAATTTTTGGGGATTAACCTAAAAATTATTAAGAAAGGGGGTTCATTATGAAAAAACTGAGTAGTTTCCTATTAGTTGTACTGTTTTTGTTCTTAGCTATTAGTTTAACTGGAGCTCAAGCAAATAAGATTACTATTTGGTGTTCAGAAAAACAAGTGGATATTCTTCAAAGATTTGGAGAAGAGTTTAAAGCAAAATATGGTGTCAGTGTTGATGTTCAATATGTAGAATTTGGTTCTATAAAGCCTAATTTTCTTACGGCAGCTCCTCAAGGTAAAGGTGCAGATATAATTGTGGGAGCCCATGATTGGGTTGGTGAATTGGTGGTTAATGGTTTATTAGAACCAATTCCTCAATTTAAAGATCAGAATCAATTTTATAAAACTGCTCTTAACGCTTTCTCTTATGGTGGTAAATTATATGGATTACCATATGCAATGGAAGCTATAGCTCTTATTTATAATAAAGATTATGTAAAACTACCACCTTCTACTTTTGAAGCTTTAATAAGCACAGCTAAGAGAATAAATACCGCTTATAAAGGAAAGGTTAGAGGATTTATAACAAGTGCTGCAGAATTTTATTATGTTGCTCCTGTAATTTTTGGATATGGTGGGTATGTATTTAAAGAAACACCAAAGGGTCTTGATGTAACAGATATTGGTCTTGCAAATCCTGGTGCTATTAAAGGGGCAAAGTTATGGAAGAAACTTGTAGATGAGGGCATTTTAACACCTGGAGATAACTATCAGATAATGGATTCAATGTTTAAAGAAGGTAAAGCTGCAATGATTATTAATGGGCCATGGGCAGTAAAAGCTTATAAAGATGCCGGTGTAAACTATGGAGTAACCGTAATACCAGCACTTGAAAAAGGAATCGTAGCAAAACCCTTTGTAGGTGTACAAGGATTTATGATTAATGCTAAATCACCTAATAAGATTCTTGCTCGTGATTTCCTTATAAATTATGTGGCAACTAAAGATACAATGTATAAGATTTATTTGGCAGATCCAAGACTTCCTGCAAGAAAAGATGTTCTTTCATTAGTAAAAGATAATCCAGATATTGTTGGATTCACTAAGAGTGCTGCTAATGGAATTCCAATGCCCAATGTACCTGAGATGGCCTCTGTATGGAGTGCAATGAATGATGCATTGAATCTTATAATTAATAACAAGGCTACCCCAGAAGAAGCTTTAGAAAATGCTGTCAAAGCTATAAAGGCTCAAATTAAGAAGTAGTAAACTTTTAAAAGGGGCCTAAGGATTATGTTCTTAGGCTCCTTTTTTTATAGGAGGGATGATTTTGAGGGGCTTTTTAAAAATTTTTTTATGGTTAGTTATTGCTATAGTTAATGGTATCCTTTTTTGGGGTGGTGTTTATTTAATTCAAAATTATTATTTTGAACTTGGAGTTATTATTATATCAGCTCTTTTATTAATTGATTTTTTTATTTTTAACCCAAAGTGCTATCCTTATAGATATACTATCCCAGCTCTAATTTTTCTGTTTCTTCTCGTTTTGTACCCTATATACTTTACTATAAAAACTGCCTTTACAAACTATGGGACAGGTCATATATTTACAAGGCAAGAATCTTTAGAGAAAATTTTATATGATCCAAATTATACTTATGTTGTGGATAAAAAGCCTATAAACTTTAAAATATTTACTACTTATGATAATTTTAAACCTACAGAAGATTTTGTTCTACTTTTTAATATTAATAATGAAACCTTTATAGGTACTGTTCCTGTACCTGTTAAGCAAAGAGGGAGAGAAATACTTTTAAGAGAAGGTAAACTCTATAAATTATCGACATCAAAAATCAATATTAATGGTAATGTTTATGAATTCATTCCTGAACCATCATTTTCTAAAATAGAAAAAATTATTTCTACTAATAAAATATACAAACCATTATATTCTCTAAATGATAATAATTTAGAAAAGAGTTCTTATTATTTTACTTTGCTTATACAAAAGTTTCTTGCTAATGCAGAATATATAACCCCAGAAGGAAAGATAATTAGTGTGAAAGTTGATGAGGATGGAAAATGGAAATTTTTTACTATAGAACGACTTTATAGATTGACTTATGAAGATGTAGAAGAAAACGGCAAAAAGATTACAAAAATGGTAATTATAAACACAAAAACAAATAAGCCTTTAATTGAGGAGGAAGGATCTTTCTATGATGTAGATGAAAATGGTAATA
Organism: uncultured Dictyoglomota bacterium; assembly: GCA_964654465.1. Lineage (GTDB taxonomy): Bacteria > Dictyoglomota > Dictyoglomia > Dictyoglomales > Dictyoglomaceae > Dictyoglomus. The sequence continues at coordinate 7,582 of CAZZIO010000057.1, read as the reverse complement.
AGATATTTCTTGTTGGTTATACTGCTTGTGTAGGGTTTAAAAATTTTTCAAGAATTTTTACCGATGAAAGGATATCTAGTCCTTTCTTTAAGATATTTTTATGGACTGTAGAATGGTCTCTTTTTACAGTTTTATTTTCTTTTTCAATTGGTCTTGCCTTTGCTTTAGTTTTAAATAATAGAAAACTTAAAGGAAGAAACATATATAGAACTCTTTTAATAATTCCTTGGGCTATTCCTTATTTCATATCAGTCTTAACATGGAAAAATGGAATATTTAATGAAACATATGGCATATTGAATAAAATTATTTTACCTTACTTGGGGCTTAATCCGATAAAATGGTTTAATGATCCTTTTTGGGCTAAAGTGATTTGTATTGTTGTTAACACTTGGCTAACCTTTCCATATATGATGACCATATCCTTAGGAGCACTACAATCTATTCCAGATGATTTGTATGAAGCAGCTGCTATAGATGGAGCAGGAAAATTAAGTAGGTTTAGATATGTAACTTTTCCTTTGTTACTTTCTATTATTGCTCCACTTTTAATAAGTAGTTTTGCATATACTTTTAATAACTTCACTCTTATATATTTATTAACTGGGGGCGGACCACCAATGGTAGGTTCAACTACTCCGGCAGGTCATACAGATATTCTAATATCTTATGTATATAAATTAGCATTTGAGGGAAGAGGTCAGGAATTTGGTTTTGCGAGCGCAATTTCCATTTTGATTTTCTTCTTAGTGGCTGGTATAAGCTTGGTTAATTTTAAAATATCAGGAGCTTTTGAGGAAGTAAGAGGTGAATGAGAATGATAGTAAAGAGGGGGCATATTATTACCCATATTATACTGTGGATTCTTATTCCCATAATACTTTTTCCTGTAGTATGGATTGTATCAACATCTTTAAGAAGAGATGAGGCTGCTTTTTCTACAAGGCTTTTTTCCTCCAGAATTTCCATTCAAAATTATAAGGATTTACTTATCCCTGAAAAAAATATGCCTGTTTTAGCTCAAGAGTTACAGAATTTAATTATGGTTACCCCACCTTATGACAAATGGGATAAAAACAAAATAGAAAAAGAAATTCAAAAAGATATATCTTATTTGAAAGTATATGTGAAAGAGACAAAAGATAGGCAAAAGAATGCATCAGAAGCATTTTATAAAATTAGAGATTATATGGCATCAAAAAATGAGAAACTAAAACATGATATTATTGCAATTTTGGAAGATCTAAGAGGATATTTAGAAAAAAATCTTCCAAAAGAGGAATCAAAAAATGAAAATTTTAAATTGGCTATCGCTACAATCCTTTATAAAAAAGATTTTGATAAAGATACAATATTAATTTTTAAAGATGATTTGGAGAAGCTTTTTGGTTTAAAAATCTCCTCAGAAGAAGATATTAAAAAGATAACCTCTCTCTTAGGAAAATACTACAAGCAAAAAATAGAAAAAAGTAATATTAAGTTAAGAGAGCTGGATAGGATTATTGGTTTAAATCAAGAAAGGTATGATAGATTGCTTAGTGAATATACATATTTGCAAGACAGGGTTCTAAACATTAACAATAAGATAACAAATGATATTCTCAAAGAGATTTTAACTTTTGATAAAGAACTAGAAAAAATAGTTGAAGACAATCATTTATCATATGTTAATGTGGCATATAAACATTCTATAAATCATACAATTACAGACATAAAACAAGTTACAGAAAATATCTCTAAGTATCCTGATTTGTATGAAGTTAAAAGAGCATTAGATAACGTTAGTGCAAAATTAGCCTTAGTAAAAAAATCGGATTATAAAAGAATTGATAATATTTTGTATAATTTGAAATTGCTTCTTAAAGAACTTGATAAAAATGTAGAGATTCTTCAAGAGAAAAATAGAAAAGTTGCCCTTATAAAACAAGAAAATGAATTTTTAGAGATTGAAAAGGAACTTACTCAGGGGGAATTAGAAAAACAAGAAGAGAATATTAAACCTTTTACAAGATATGGACAGTTAAAAATCTTTATATCAGATTTAGAGAAAGATATTGAGAAAATAGAAGGAGCTAAAAGTTTTAATAATTTTCTTGAATTAACATACCCTTTGAGTAATAAATTCAGGGAATTTGCAACTTCTTATATCATTGATTTTGGTCGAGATAATCTGATCATGAATGTTGAGCAAACAGCGGATAAGTTAAAGTGGCTTAATGATTTTAAAATCTTTTACGAAAAATTCAATCTTTTTTCAATAAATCTAAATCTTGTTACAGAAAGATCAGATTCTCTTATTTATGCTATTGATAAAAAATGGAAAGAAGTTTTTGAAGAATCTTTTAAGGGAGAAAAAAGCTATCTATCCGAAGTTGATGATTTATACAATTTGAGTAAAACTGATTTTGTTAATATGGTAAGCTCAAATCTCAATATTGTCTCGAAAAAAGCTGGAGAATTGATGGATAATATGCCATACAGAGAGATTAAAGGTTATTTAAGGAAAATTGATAACGAAATATTTCGAATAGATCAAATATGGAAACAAAAAACAAAACATTATTTCTTAAGATGGGTAAGAAATTCTATTATAGTTTCTGGAGTGTCAGCTATAATTACAACCTTTATTTGTGCTTTAGCAGCATATCCATTCAGTAGAATGAGATTTTGGGGAAGAAGGTATGGTATTCTTACCCTCCTTCTTATACAGATGTTCCCAAGTGCTGTATATATGATAGCTATATATAGCTTACTTAATCTTCTTGGAAAATTTATTCCATTTTTAGGTCTTGATACTCTTTCGGGTTTGACTTTCGTTTATTTGGGAAATATTGCTTATAACATGTTCCTTATAAAGGGTTACTATGATACTATTCCTGACTCTTTAGAAGAATCAGCAATGATAGATGGAGCAACAAGATTTCAAACTTTTTATAAGATAATACTTCCTTTAGCAAGACCAATACTTACAGTAGTGGTAATACTAACATTCATGAATGTGTTTAACGAATTTATCTTTGCAAGAATTATTCTTCAAGATGCTCAGAAATATACATATGCAATAGGGCTTTGGACCTTTTCTTCAGGTCCTTATATGACTGAGTGGGGTCTTTTTACAGCTGCTGCCCTATTAGGTATGCTTCCTATGACTATTCTATTCCTTTCATTGCAAAAGTATATAGTTAGTGGTCTTACAAAGGGTGCTGTTAAAGGATAAAATTTGGGAGGTGAGATGTAATGAAAAAAATAATATTTCTTTTAATTTTATTGGGGGTTACGATGATTCTCATGGATAGTTATGGAGAAGATAAAATTTTTATAAATCCAATAGAGGGATTATCAAAGGATTTTATAAAGGGTGTTGATATATCCATGTTATATGAAGTAGAAGCTAAGGGTGGGAAATTTTATGACAATGGAGTGCAAAAGGATCCATTACAGATTTTGAAGGATCATGGGGTCAATTGGGTTAGAGTTAGGATTTGGAATGATCCGTATGATGAAAAAGGAAATCCATATGGTGGGGGTATTTGTGATTATAAAAGGATGACAGAGCTTGTTAAAAGAGCTAAAACTCTTGGACTAAAAGTACTTGTAGATTTCCATTATAGTGATTTTTGGGCAGATCCTGGTAAACAGGAGAAACCAAAGGCATGGAAAAATTTAAAAGGATCCCAATTAATAAAAGCAGTTTCTGACTTTACATATAATGTACTTAAACATATGAAAGACAATAAAGCATTGCCTGATATGGTACAAATTGGTAATGAAGTTAATAATGGATTTTTATGGCCTGATGGTAAGCTTATAGGTGATGATGCAGGAGGTTTTGAAACCTTTGTTAAACTTTTTAATGCAGGTGCAAGTGCTGTAAGAAGAATTGATAAGAATATAAAAGTGGCTGTTCATTTAGCAGAAGGAGGAAATAGTTCCCTGTTTAAATGGTTTTTGGCAAATGTTTCTGGCCTGAAGATGGATTTTGATGTTATTGGAGTATCTTATTACCCATATTGGCATGGCACCTTGGAAGAGTTAAAGGAAAATCTTAATGATATAGCAGTAAGATATAATAAGAAAATTGCTGTTTTTGAAACAGCCTATGCATGGACTCTTGAAGATGGTGATAATCATCCAAATATATTTGGTGGAGATTTATGGATGATAGGTGGATATAAACCCACTGTTCAAGGGCAAGCTACAGCAATAAGAGATATTATGGAGGTTGTGGCTCAAATTCCAAATAATAAAGGTTTGGGCATATTTTATTGGGAAGGTTGCTGGATTCCAGTAAATAGTGCAGGATGGAAAGTTGGGGAAGGTAATCCATGGGATAACCAAACCTTATTTGATTTCAAAGGTAATGTATTACCATCTCTTGATGTCTTTAACTTAGTTTATGGACATCAAAAAATAGATGTAAAAGTAGTAGATATTTTATCTGATGTAAAAATAAAGATTTCTACAGGAGAGATTCCTAAACTTCCAGAAAAGGTTAAAGTGCTTTTCAATGATGATTCTATAAGGAATTTCAAAGTTACATGGGATGCTATAGATAATAAACTATTAAGTGTTCCTGGAGAATTTAAATTGAGGGGAAAGATAGAAGGTATAGATAAGGAAATATATGCTCAGATATCAGTATCTGGGGAGAAGAATTATGTACCTAATTGGAGCTTTGAATCGGGAACTATAGATCCTTGGATAGTAGAAGGAGATAAGATGGCAGTTAAGGTTGTTAAGGCTACTCCACCTCAAAATGCAAAAACAGGGGAGTATGCGATAAATTACTGGTTAGATAGACCATTTAAATTTGAAATGAACTTAGTGATTAAAGATTTAAAACCTGGTAAGTATAGAGTGAGTTTTTGGATTCATGGTGGTGGAGGAGAAAACCTTCTTAGATTTAAAGTGAGTGGTTACGGAAAAGAAGAAAAGTATATAGATATTGTAAATACTGGATGGTTGAAATGGAGTAATCCTACCATCAGGGATATAAATGTAACGACAGGTGAAATAAAGATTAGTATAATTGTTGAGGGAAATTCAGGAAATTGGGCTTGGATAGATGATTTTGAAGTTAAAGAAGAATAATATATAATCATAATAACTTAGGACAATGATGCCTTAAGAGAGAATAAAGAGAATGGGGAGGGGGAGTAAGATTTTATGGGAGGTGTCAGGATGCGTAAGTTTTTGGTCCTCTTTTTATGTTTAATGTTATTTGTTAATTTTGCTAATTCCCAAACTCCAAAAAAGGGTGGAACCTTAGTTTTTGGAAGAGGTGGGGACTCTGTTAAATTGGATCCCATTAATGTTACTGATGGCGAATCTCTAAGAGTTACACATCAAATATTTGATACTCTTGTTAAGTACAAGCCAGAAAATACAGAGATTTTGCCAAGTCTTGCTATTAAATGGACAGTTTCGAAGGATCAAAAAACATGGACTTTTACATTGAGAAAAAATATTAAATTCCATGATGGTACTGATTTTGATGCTTATGCTGTTAAATTTAACTTTGATCGATGGATGGATCCTAAGAATCCTTATCATATTGGTGGCGAATTCGAATATTGGGGGTATATGTTTGGTGGATTTCCAGGAATTGTAAAAACTGTCTCTGTTGTTGATAAATATACAGTAAAAATTACTTTAACAAAACCTTTAGCCCCATTTCTCTCTAACCTTGCTATGCCTTGTTTTGCTATTGCAAGCCCAACTGCAATTAAGAAATATAAGGAAGATTTCTTTAAAAATCCTGTAGGTACTGGTCCTTTTAAATTTGTTTCTTGGAGTAAGGGAGATAAGATAGTACTTTCAGCAAATAAAAATTACTGGGATGGAGCCCCCTATATTGATAAAATTATTTTTAGATCAATACCGGATAATTCTGCAAGATTTATGGAATTAGAAGCTGGCACGGTGGATATTATTGATGGTTTGAATCCAGAGGATGTAGAAAGGGTCAAACTAAATAAAAATTTACAATTGTTTGTCAGACCAAGTTTGAATGTTGGATATCTTGCTATGAATATGGATAAAAAACCTTTTAATGATTTAAGAGTAAGGCTTGCTATAAATTACGCAATTGACAAGAAAGCAATTGTGGATGCTTTTTATCCAAAAGGCTTAGCAATCGTGGCTAAGAATCCTATACCACCCACCTTATGGGGTTACAATGATAAAATACAAGATTATCCATATGATCCAGAAAAAGCCAAGAAATTGTTAGCTGAGGCAGGATATCCTAATGGCTTTAAAACCACATTATGGGCTATGCCAGTAAACAGGCCATATAATCCTCAACCAATGAAAATAGCAGAAGCTGTTCAGAGCTATTTAAAGGCTGTGGGTATTGATGCAGAAATAGTTACTTATGATTGGGGTACTTACTTACAAAAAACAGAAAATGGTGAACATGATATGGCTTTCTTAGGATGGACAGGAGATAATGGAGATCCAGACAATTTCTTCTATGTTTTATTAGATAAGGATAATGCTGTAAAAGGTAGTTCTGGAAATATTGCTTTTTACAGATCTGATGAGTTGCATGAGATACTTATAAAAGCACAGACCATATCTGGCCAAAAAGAGAGGGCTAAATTGTATGAAAAGGCATGTGAAATAGTACACAGAGATGCTCCATGGGTGATAATAGCTCATACAATGCCACCTCTTGCAGGAAAGAAGAATGTAAAAAATTATATTCCACATCCAACTGGTAGTGAACCATTGTATCGTGTATGGAAAGAACAATAAATTTATCATTTAGTACAAAGGGGGAGGAGAATACCACTTTCCCCCTTTTAAAATATATATGCTTTAAATTAAACAAATAATTAGGGGAAAGAATGAAAAAATATATAGTAAGAAGGTTATTACTTTTAATTCCAATATTAATTGGAGTTTCCTTTTTTGCTTTTATGTTTATTAGACTGATTCCTGGGGATCCTGCAAGGATTATGTTAGGTGAAAGAGCTACTGCAGAAGAAATCACAAGAATTAGAAAAGAGCTTGGGCTTGATAAACCTATAATTTTACAATATCTAATTTTCTTAAGTAATGCTACAAAGGGAGATTTAGGAAGATCTATAATAACAAGAGAAAAAGTTATTTCTGAAATTATGCAAAGGTTTCCTGCTACTATTGAATTGACACTTTTTGCAATGTTAATAGCAAGTTCATTAGGTATATTTTTAGGAGTATTAGCATCTATTAAACCAGGCTCCTTAATAGATACTCTGGTTATGTTTTTAGCTTTAATAGGTGTTTCTATACCAATATTTTGGCTTGGTTTAATGTTGATTTGGTTTGGTTCTTTGGTTCTTGGTTGGTTTCCCCCATCGGGAAGATTAGATATAAGTATTGATCTTAAGGTGATAACAAATTTTTATTTGATTGACAGCTTATTAACTTTTAACTTTAGAGCTTTTATAGATGCGTTGTATCATCTAGTCCTTCCAGGTTTTGCTTTATCCACTGTTCCTATGGCAACAATTGCAAGAATGACAAGATCAAGCATGTTAGAAGTCTTAAACCAAGAATATATATTAGCTGAATATGCAAAAGGTTTGCCTAAGAA
>CAZZIO010000056.1:0-12804 GCA_964654465.1 uncultured Dictyoglomota bacterium | reverse complement strand
GCAGATAAAATATTTAATCTTTTTTGATTTTTCGCTCTTTAACTTCTAACATGTGTTTTAAAGATAAAAGTCCAGAGGTTATATCCTCATTTCTCACAATTACATCCTCAGGTACCTTTATAAAAGTGGGTGCAAAATTCCAGATAGCCTTTATTCCATTCTCTACCAAAATATTGGCTACCTCTTGAGCAGATTCTTTAGGTACACACATTACACCTATCTCTACATTAAACTTTTTTATGACTCTTTCTAAATAATCCATAGGAAGAACTACTAAATCTCCAATTCTCTTTCCAATTTTATTGGGATCATTATCAAAGATACCAACAATTTCAATATTATAGTTAGCAAATCCGGGATAGTTTGTAATAGCAGTACCTAAATTTCCCGCTCCAACGATTATAACCTTAGTTGATTTTCCAATACCAAATAACCGATTTAATTCCTCCAGCAGATCCTTTACATTATAACCTACCTTAGGCTTCCCTTTGTACTCAAGATATGATAAATCTTTTCTTACTTGCTCTGGAAGAATGCCAAGTCTTTCTCCTATCTCTTCAGAAGAAATATATTCTTTTTTCTCCTCAGAAAGAAGTCTATGATATAATTTAAGCCTCTCTAAAGTAGCTTTTGGAAACATTATGAATTCTTTATTCTCCTTTAACATACCTTTTTAACATCTCCTTTATCTTATCAGTATTAGCCTCACTAATAAGTATATCATTTATCATAACATTGGGAGATTTGTCACAATTTTCTGTACAGAAAGTACCCACAACTTCAACATTTTTTGCCCAATCTTCTTTTCTTACCATTTCTATAAGATCAGAAAGAATTTTATATGACCCTTTCATATAACAAGAAGTCCCAAGACAAACCCTAACCTTTATTTTTTCTTCGTCAGGCAAAGGAAGAGTTAAGATTTCAATATCTTCTTCAGGAACTCTTCGTTTAGGCGAATAAGTGGTATGCAATAGACGATGAGTTTCGTGGCTTAAAGGATGCTTTAAGTATTTATTATATAGATCCATAAGGTATGGATTTTCTTGAGGAGTTTTTATTGGATTTACACTTACCATATCCTTTAGAATCTTAGCTCTATTTTTTCTTACTATAGTATCATTAGGATAAGGTTGTCCACCTCCACCTATACATCCATAACCACAAGCCATAACCTCTATAATATCTACTTGTAAAATTCCATCCTTTATATCTTTCATAACCTTTTTAGCATTACCTAAGTTAAATACTGCCATAGCCTTTACTTCCTTACCATCTCCAAGAGTTATATTGAAAAGTCTTATCCCCTTTTCTATTTCTTCCTCTTTGAATTCCTTAATCTTAACCTTATCATTTATTACAGAGAGTACAGTACCTAATACTCCTCCTGTTTTGCCAAAATCAAGTCCTCCCTGAGAATATAAATTAAAGGGCTTATCAAAGGCTTCAGGATTAAAATTCGATAATTTTATACCACTTGCTTTTATCATCTGTATAAGTTCCTTAGTTGTTAAAACCACATCCACTATTCCATTATGTTCCGGTCTTTCTGCTTCATACTTCTTAGCTGTACATGGCATGATGGATACTAAAAATATATCTTCTTTGGGTACCCCGATCTCCTTAGAGTATATCTCTTTTATAACAGTACCCAAGGCTTGTTGTGGGGATTTAACTGTTGATAAGTTATCTATATAGGCTGGAAAAAACTCTTCCACATATTTTGCCCATGCAGGACAGCAAGATGTAAGCTGAGGAAGTCTTTCTCCCTTCTCTAATCTATCTAAGAATTCGTGTGCCTCTTCATAGGCTACAAGATCAGCCCCAAAAGGTACTTCAAAAACCTTTACAAAACCTAACATCTTTAAAAATGAACTTACCCTTCCTGCTACAAAGAGATCTTTTTCCATTCCAAATTCTTCCTGAATAGCTGTCCTAACAGCAGGTGCCATCATACCAATTACAACTTTCTTCTTATTCTTTAATGCATTATAAACCTTATCTATGTCGTTCCTTACATAAAGAGCTCCTGTAGGACAATATGCGACACATTGACCACAATAAACACATTCAACATCTGCCAAACTATGTTCAAAGGCTGGTGTAACTTTTGATACAAAACCCCTTCCCGCAATATCTATGGCGGCAACCCCTTGAAGTTCTTCACAAACTCTAACACAGTCTCCACAAAGTATACATTTGGTATTATCCCTTACTACAGGAGAGAGCTTATCTACACCACCATCTTTTCTTACATTATCAAACCTTATTTCTCTTATACCAAAGGCTTCTGCATACTCTTGGAGTTTACAGCTTCCATTTCTTTCACATGTGGTACAATCTCTATTATGGGATGCCAAAAGAAGTTCTAATATACCTTTTCTTACCTCATATATTTCGGGAGTATTAGTTCTTATTATCATTCCTTCTTCTGGCTTTAAGTTACAAGATGTGACAATATTCTTCCCATTTACCTCCACTAAGCAAAGTCTGCAGGCCCCATAAATAGATGCTTCTGATAAATAACATAGATTAGGTATCTCAATGCCCACCTTCTTTAGAGCTTCAAGAAGGTTTCTCTCATTATCTCCTATTATTACTTCCCTTCCATCCACATATATCTTCATAATTATCTGCCTCCTTTATCTGATCTCTATAGCTTTAAATTTACATTTTTCAAAACAAAGTCCACACTTTACACATTTATCTTGATCAATTGAATAAGGCCTCCCTCTCTCTCCAGAAATAGCCCCCTGAGGACAAGATCTAGCACAAAGTCCACAACCCTTACATAGCTCCGGATTAATAACATATTTCTTAAGGGCAGTACACATTCCACTAAGACATATTCCTTCAATGTGAGAAACATATTCATTTCTAAATAATCTTAAAGTACTTAGGATAGGGTTTGGAGCAGTTTGTCCAAGCCCACATGCAGAGGCTGTCTTTATAAGATTAGCAAGAAATTCTAAATTTTCCAAATCTTGCCATGTACCCTTTCCTTGGGTAAACCTTTCAAGTATTCTATATGATTGCATCAATCCTTCTCTACACGGAATACATTTTCCACAAGATTCTCTCTTTGTAAAATCAAGGAAAAATCTTGCTACTTCTACCATACATGTCTTTTTAGAAAGTACTACAATACCACCAGAACCTACCATAGCACCAGCAGATTTTAAAGAATCATAATCTAAAGGAAGGTCTAAATAAGCATCTGATAGGCAAGCTCCAGATGGCCCTCCTATTTGTACTGCCTTAAACTCTTCACCCTCAGACAATCCCCCACATATATCAAAAAGAATCTGTCTTAATGTAGTACCAAATTCCACCTCAATAATACCAGTAAGTTTCACAGGTCCAGTTACAGAGAACATTTTAGTCCCAGGAGAATTAGGCACTCCTCTTTTTCTATAATTTTCTACCCCATCTCTTATAATCTTTGGAACATTGGCGTAAGTTTCTACATTGTTAATAAGAGTAGGATATCCCCAAAGCCCAGTTTGAGCAGGATACGGAGGCCTTGGTCTTGGCACTCCTCTTTTCCCTTCAATAGAGGCTAATAGAGCTGTTTCTTCTCCACATACAAAAGCTCCAGCCCCTTCTTTTATCTCTATATCAAAAGAAAAATCTGTACCAAGAATATTATCTCCAATTAACCCCAATTTTTTAGCATCCTCTATTGCCTTTCTAAACATAGAAACCGCTACTGGATATTCAGCCCTAATATAAGCATAACCTTTTTGAGCCCCTATAGTGTATGCTGCAATAAGCATTCCTTCTAATACCGCATGAGGATCTCTTTCAAGTAGAGTTCTATTCATGAATGCACCTGGATCTCCCTCATCTCCATTACACACCACAAATTTTTTATCTCCCTTACTATTTTTTGTTATTTCCCATTTAACTCCCGTAGGAAAACCTGCTCCTCCTCTTCCACGAAGACCAGAATCCTTGATCATCTGCACTACTTTATCTGGACTTTCTTCTTTTAATACTTTTAAGAAAGAAAGATACCCTCCTCTACCCATATAGTCATTTATGTTATCGCATTCACACTTTCCTATTTCTTCCATAATATAGAAGGATTGGGCCTTGAAAAATTTTGCATCCTCAAGACTAAATACCTTTTCAGAAGTAGCAGGATCAGTAAAAAGGAGTCTTTCAACTGTCCTACCCTTTAATATAGTTTCCTCAAATATTTCTTTTACATCTTCTGGTGTTACTTTTGAATAGAAATATCCATAAGGCATTACAATTACCCAAGGTCCATCAGAACATCTCCCACAGCATCCTGTTCTTTTAACATAAGATTCATCCCCCTCCAATTTTTGGAGTTTGGCATTAATATTGTTCTTTTCAAAAAGTTCTTTTAATGCAGAAAAAATTTTTAAAGCTCCTTTTGCTGCACAACCTGTACCTACACATACAAATACATTGAGACTTTCTAATCTTTTCTTTCTTTCTATTTTTTGCTGTTCAATATAATTTAAAGCCTCATCAATTGTCCTAAGCATTTTCCCTCTCCCTTTCTTTCAAATTTCTTATTATCTCTTTAACCTTTTCATGAGTAAGATTTCCGAAAACTTCTTCATTAATAACCATAGCAGGAGCAAGAGCACAAGCTCCTAAGCATCCTACCTGATCAAGACTAAACAAAAGATCTTCTGTAACCTCTCCAGGTCCAATACCTGTCTCTTCCTTTATTGCTTCTATCAACGATGTGGAACCTGCCATATGACATGCCGTACCATCACACACCAAGATGGTATATTTACCTTTTGGTTTTAAGGAGAACTGAGAATAAAAAGTAGCAACACCATATATTTTTGCAGGTGGTATATCAAGGGCTACACCAATATAATTGACCACATCTTCTGGTATATATCTATATTCTTTTTGTACATCCAAAAGAATTTTTATAAGATTGTCTTTGCGATACTCATGCTTTTTAAGAATCTCCTCTACTTTTGCAAAATTTCTTTTTAGTTTCATAAAAACCCTCCTAATTAGTAGTATTCAATACTTACAATCTTTCCTTTACTTTGCAAAATTTCTGCTATATCTTGAACAACTCTAACTTTTAATGATAAGTCATAACTAAATAAAGGATTTTGATAAGCAGGATTTATAGCTCCTCCCACTAAAAAATGTACGCTATCAGCCTTTTCCAATAAATCTATAATTAAACTGGCACCATAGCCCACATCTCTAATCTGCCCCGATAGATATCTGAAAACTTGCGTTAAAGTAATAATACCCTCTGTAACAAGATCAATTCCTTCCATATAACCTATAGGAGGAGAATTCTCAGATATAGTTTTTAAATCCAATCTCACCTCCTTACCAGTAATTTTGCTAACCACTTGAGCAGTAGAACCCCCACATATAATCTTATTTCCTTGTAAACTTAAAAATCTTTCTACTACTTCTTTATCACGATTAGGATCAGATGGAGGACCTACCATGATATTTACTTTACTGAATACTCTAAAATATAAGGCTGCCGCTAAAGCATCATCTCCCTTGATTCCCTTATCTAATCTCTTTGCTTTATCTATAAGGTGATAAACTATCTCTTTAGAAGACAATCTATAATGCATCAGATTTAAGATTTCTCGCTTTATATTATCAATTCCAAAACCCAAAGGATATAATTTAGTACCTAATCCAGCCTGAGAAATACCGTCTGTCATAATAAATAGGACATCTCCCTCTTGCGGATGAAGGGTGCTTTCAAATATTTCTCTTCCTTCTATCAAAACCTTCTTTTTAGAAAGCTCAAAGAAAATACCATTTCTAACAAAAAGTACTACAGGGAATTCATATTCAGCTATATAGAGTTGATTAGTATCAGCTCTATACAATGTACTGCAAAAATTGGCATAGCTTATTCCTCTCACTTTACATTTTGGAAGTGTTGCTAAAATACTTCTCACAACATCATCCAATCCCATATCATTAAAAAGCATAGTTGTTGCCATTGATGCAGTTAATGTGGAAAGAATACTTGCTTTTATTCCACTACCGAGACCATCAGAAACGGTAACAGCAACCCTATCTTCACCTTTTTTTATTTTTATAGTGTCTCCACAAACCTCTTCTCCTTCTTTATTTTTAAAGGCATAAGAAATATCACAGGTCAGCATTTTCTTTTTTCAAAAACTCCTTAAATTTAGCAAAATAACTTTTAGTCTCTGCTATAGATTCACCAAGAAGACTAGCAATTTCTTGAGCAAGAAGCATTTGTCTGTTAATTACTTCTTCGATCTTCTCCATACTTTCCTTTTTAAGGAGGTTTAATTCTTCTTCCTTTTCCTTTTCACCTGTAATATCAATAAGTAAAGATACCTTTCCTGACTGATCAGGAAGTATAAAAGTTTTTATAAAGAAAACATATCTCTTATCATCAATTAATATTTCTAATGGATTTTTACCCGATTCGATCTCCTCAAGGACGTAATCTAAAAGAGGTGATTTATCCTCAAAGAATTTCTCCCCAAATGGATTTAGATAAAGTAAAGTGTTATCTTTATATATAATTACAATACTCGGAAAATTTTCTATAATAGCATTACTTACAGAGCTTACTTTATCTAAAAGATAGGTAATACACATCTCCTTTTCAGCTTTCCCCAAAATAACTGCTATAGCCTTATCCCTACATGTAGCATATCCACAAGCCCCACAATTGAGTTCCTTCTTAGGATTATCCTTCCCCATCTCTCTTAAAACTGCCTTTATCTTTTCCTCAGGAATATCTATAACTTTCTTTTGGGGTTCAAATCTCTTTCTTATATTTAAGTCTATATCTTCCCAATTAATTACCTCTCCTTCTAAACTTTTCATCTTTTCAGTATAAGATATGATCCTTCTTCTCTTTTCCAAAAGAGTTAGATCTTTCCTAATAGCAGGTCCATTAATACACCCACCAAAACAGGCTGATGCCTCCACAAAAAATCCTTCTCCATAATTATTAATCTTCTCAAAAAGCCTAATAATGTTATCTACTCCCTCAACCACTAAATGATTCTCCCAATTACCATCAAGAGTTGAATTAATACCCCCACTTATTGGATATATTCGGGCTCTTTCAGGGAATGGAGCATTAGGAAATGATTCTTCAAAAGAATCTATATCAATATTATTTTTCTTAATAAAAATATCTAATTCTTCAAAAGTTAATATAAGATCCACATAATTTTCCCCATCTTTCTTTTTTGCTATACAAGGCCCTAAATATATCACAGGAAAATCGCCAAAATACTTTTTCATATATAGAGCATGTACATTCATGGGAGATAAGAAGGGTAAAAGATAAGGTATAACCTCAGGATAATATTTCTCTGCTAATTCGTATACTACAGGACAGGCTGTACTTATAGAAGTTTTACCTTTTCTTAAATTGACATATTTTTTATAGTAAAAGGAAACCATATCCGCACCTAAGGAAGTCTCTTGTATATATGTTGCTCCTAATTTTCTTAAAAAGGTAATAACTTTAAAAGGTTGATCAAAATGGGCAAAGAATGATGGAGCTATGGATATAAGAAAAGGTTTATCAATATATTTTTCTAAATCTTCTACATCAGTTCTATAGATCCTGGCATGTTGTGGACATATCTCAATACATGTACCACAGTATACACAATCATCATCTATAACTGATGATTTACCTTTATTAAACCTTATGGCTTTTACAGGACAATTCCTGAGACATTTATAACAATATTGACAATTGATCTCTTGTGTTAAGATAAGCTTATCCATATTCTACTCCTATATTGTTCATTTTTTAACGTTATTTTTTTCACAATATATTTTATTAACCTCGAAAATCTATGTCAAATTAAAAAAATATTAAGGGTTTTTAATTGTTATTAGTTACACTTTAAATTTTATAAATAACACAATTAATCAATAACTTGATAAGAGAGGAGAAAAGTATTATACTATGTACAAATTAAAAGCTTAAGAGGAAAGGGAGGTGTAAAAGAAAAGAGAAAATTTTTATTTTTTTAAACTCCTTTGTAACCTTTTACATTTTTTAAAAGGGGGTTTATACTATGAAAAAGTTTTATGTGCTATTACTAATTTTAGCTTTTACTTTATTTGTTGCTGGATGTGCAGGTGCCCCGACAACATCAAAAGAGACTGAACAAGCAGTTACTGAAGTAAAGACCCCAGAAGGTACAGCAAAAGTTGTGAATGTAACAAAATTAGGCA
Source organism: uncultured Dictyoglomota bacterium (assembly GCA_964654465.1). Lineage (GTDB taxonomy): Bacteria > Dictyoglomota > Dictyoglomia > Dictyoglomales > Dictyoglomaceae > Dictyoglomus. Next base: position 4,578 of record CAZZIO010000056.1, on the reverse strand, counting down.
TCTTTGATGAATCTATCACGTTTTCTACACCATCTAATTGGTATATTGTAGTACAAGGAACAGCAGAAGTAGAAGAATATGGTGCTAAAAATGGAGTATTTTATGTAAAGATCAAGAATCCCGGCGATGCTTTCTGGCATATACAATTTGGAAGTCATGTACCACTCTCTGCTAATAAGAAGTATAAAATTACTTTTGAAGCAAAGGCCGATAATCCGAGAGATCTACAGATAAGAGCTATTCAAGATCAAACATGGGAAATAGTAGAACAAAAAGTTTTTGACCTTACCACTGAGATGCAAAAGTTTGAATGGGAATTTACCCCCAAAAAAGATGCCCACATAATAGTTTTTGATATGGGCAAAATAAGTGAAAAAAGTATTGCAACTACAATTTATCTGGATAACGTAGAATTAGAAGAAAATTAAAAGTAAAAGGGGGGAGGGAAATATATTTCCTCCCCTTTTATCCCTTTAATATTTCATCTATCTTTCTTAATTCATCATCAGAAAAATCTAAATTCTTTATACTATTAACATTTTCTTCTATCTGAGACGGTTTACTTGCACCTATGATAACAGAAGTTACTACCTTTTTTCTTAACACCCATGCTAAGGCAAGTTGAGCAACACTTTGTCCTCTTTCTTTGGCTATCTCTGAAAGTTTTTTAACCTTTTCAATCCTTTCAGGAGTAATATCACTTTCTTTTAAAAACACACCTGATTTTTTAACCCTCGAGTCATCAGGAATACCCCATAAGTATTTTTCAGTAAGAAGTCCTTGTGCCAATGGAGAAAAAATAGTAGCCCCTATTCCCAGGTCTTCCATTACAGGAAACAATTTTTCCTCTGGATATCTAAAGAACATGTTATACAAAATCTGATTCACAATTATCTTTACTCCCATTTTTGAAAGGGTTTCATAAGCTAATTTTGTTTCTTCAGGTCCATAATTTGATATGCCTACATAAAGAGCTTTGCCCTGTCTTACAATTTGATAAAGAGCCTCCATAGTCTCTTCTATAGGTGTCTCTGGATCTGGTCTGTGATGATAAAAAATGTCTATGTAATCTAAATTCATTCTCTTTAAACTTTGATCAAGACTTGCTATAAGATACTTTTTACTTCCCCAATCTCCATATGGTCCATCCCACATCTTATATCCAGCCTTTGTGGAAATCACAACTTCATCTCTATAACCTTTTAGATCAATTTTTAAAATTCTTCCAAAATTTTCTTCTGCAGATCCAGGAGGTGGCCCATAGTTATTAGCAAGATCAAAATGGGTAATACCAAGATCAAAAGCCTTCTTTACCATCTCTCTCATATTTTCAAAAGAATCATTATAACCAAAATTATGCCAGAAACCCAAAGATATCACAGGTAATTTTAAACCACTCTTTCCGCACCTTCTATAAATCATATTCTCATATCTACTTGGATTTGCTAAGTAAATCATAAAATACCCCCATTAAAATTACTATTTTATCGCCACACTTACATTATCAAAGAGAACTGATGGAAAAACTCCCATGCTGTATACATATGCCCTGTTTTCTATACCTACCACATTTTTCATAACCTCATAAATATTTCCAGCTACCATAGAATCTTTCACATGTCCTACAATCTCTCCATTTTCTACATATAATCCAGGAGAAAGTCCGATAGAGAAATCTCCATTAGGGATATTTCCGCTATGGGCACCTAAAGCTCCTGCCACTATAATGCCTTTATCTATTAATCTTATAAGATCGTAGAAGTTTTTATCTCCTGTTTGCATATAGAGATGCTCTAAAGAAGGAGATGGCCTTACTCTTATACTTTCTTGTCCCCAGTCTCCTGCTCTATAACCATGTCCTGTAGAATTTGTATTCATCTTTCCAGCATAATAAAGATCATAATAGAAGTTTCTCAGAATTCCATTTTCAACAATAGGCAATACTTTACATTCAACTCCTTCATCATCAAAGCTTCTTGCATTTGGTAAAAGATCATTCAAAGGATCATCATATATGGTTATTGAAGTATCAAAGATTTGCTCTCCAATTTTTCCTAATAAAGGCGTAGTTTTTTCATAGACATTCTTACCATTAGTAGCAAAAATTAGTCTCCACATTAGCACATACATGGTACTTGGTAAGAATAATACCTTCATTTTTCCACCCTTGGGTCTTACCTCTTTTTTAGAACTATTGTATAAAAAGGCAATATAATCAATGTCTTCTTGAGAAAATTCTCTAAACTTTTTATCTACAACTAACCTAACTATAGCAGAGTAGGAGCCTGGATACATAGCTTCTGCATGACAATAATATACAGAAGTCTTAACAGAATAATCTACTCCTTTGCTATTCAATATCCTTAAATTTGTAACTGCTTTATGAAGACCTACATTTATCTGAGTACCAGTTTTATGAGATAATATCTCAGAAATTCTTTTTCCTTCCTCCACCATCTGAGTATTTGTAAGGTTTTCTATCTCTGGATCATAAGTATTCAAACTTTTAATACCTTTTCTTTCTGGAAAATGGAACTCTACTTTTACATCTCCCTTTAAAGAATGGATTGCATTTTGTATAAGAAGTTCTGGATCTATGAGATTTTTTGTATAAGAAAAACCCAATTTTCCATCTTTTATAATTCTAAGAGATATTCCTGATTGCATACTACTTTCTATATCTTTTAAACTACCATTTTCAAAAGATATATTTGAAACAGAATAATCTATATAATATATTTCCACCTCATCTGTATATTTTTTAGTCATATCCATCAATCTATCTAACATTTTATACACCTCCTATGACCACATTATTAACAAGAATATGGGGACCACCATGACAAGATCTTATATTTAATTGGCCTTTTCCACATCCTCCAACTTCTCCAAGCTCAAAATCATTACCCACTCCCACAATGTCCTTTAAGGTTTGATATAGATTACCTGAAATATTAATATCTCTTATCATCTTCCCTATCTTTCCATTTTTTACTTCAAAGCCATATTGAGCTCCAAAAGTAAAGTTTTCTCCAGAAGTTTGGCCACCCTTTGCATCCAGAATATAAAGACCATCTCCTAACTTTTCCAGTAGCTCTTCAAAGGTCATATCCTTAGGCTCTATAAATATATTTCCCATCCTTACTATAGGAGCATATCTATAATCTTCTGCTACACAATGTCCTGTTACAGGTTCACCAAATTCAGCAGAGGTCCTTCTTGAATGAAGTCTTCCTGAAAGAATACCATCTTTCAAAAGATATGTCCTCCTTGCCCTTACTCCCTCATCATCATATTTATAAAAACCTAATTGTCCAGGCATGGTAGGATCATCAATTATGGTTAAGATCTCATTTCCAAGCTTAGCTCCAATCTTCATTTTTTCTCTCATAGATGGATTATCCTCTATAAGATCTGCTTCTGAAAAATGCCCAAAAGCTTCGTGAGTAAAAACCCCTGCCATATCAGGATTAAGAATCACATTGTATACACCTGCTTTTACAGGCTCGGCCTTTAAAAGATCAAGTACAATCTTTGTTTTCTTCTCAAAAACATCCTCCCTATTTCTTAGTTTATGAAATCCTGTACTTCCACCTATTCCTACCCTTACATTCTGTACAAGAGACCCTTCAAAACTTATCAAGGAACCTCTTATTTCACATGTAATAAGATCTTCTCTTATCTCTGTTCCTTCAGAACTAACAAAATATTTCTCCCTTATTACCTCCCAATAATGAAGATTTGTAGTTATATTATCAAACTTCAAAGGAATTTCATTATAGTGCTTTAAAAGTTCTAATTTTTCATCTATAGATATCTTTCTTGGATCTTCATCAAGAGGTGGAATAAAAATATCTTTGACTACTTCAACCTCTGCCAATTTAACTTTTTTCTTTGAATTCTTTGAAATTAAAATAGCATTCTCTAAGGCAATTTTTAAAGCCTTTTCAGCATCTTCCAACTTTGTAAAAGCAATAGAGGAAAATCCTCCATCTTTCAATACTCTTACTACATACCCATCACCAGAATTTTCTCCGAGTTGATATATCTCCCTCTTATTCATAACAATCTTTGTTTCCCACACCTTCTCATATCTTATATCCACATAATCTGCTGAAACTTTTGAAATAATCCCCCTTAGCATATCAAACATTCACTTTTCCCTCCTTTTTTCTTGAAAAATTATCTTCAAACCTATTCTTAAAGAGTATATCAGACTTATAAATAAAAAACATTAAAATCTTAAAATTTTTTCTTATTTATCTTATTTATATTGACACAAAAATTCCAAGTTTTCTCAATATATTAATTAATTTTTAAAAATTTTAATCATAAGAAAATTAGCTGATGTATTAAATTTCATTTCCAACTACAGAAAATTTTTCCTTAAATTCTTTAAAATTCATGTTTGAAGATTATTAAGAGATTTAATAAACTTTTATAAAAAAACAAAATGGGTGAATTAACATGGCTAAAAAATTAATCGTTACAGTTATTATATTATCTATACTAATAATATCTGGATGTGCAAAAACGGAAATTTCTCAGAAAAAAGAGCCATTATTGGAAATCTTAGAA
>CAZZIO010000055.1:0-14681 GCA_964654465.1 uncultured Dictyoglomota bacterium | reverse complement strand
AGGTATGCCTATCCATTTTAATATGGTTTTTCTTATCTCTTTTCCTATGGATGTATAATCTTTGTTTTCTTCATATGGAAACATTAAAAATGCTTCATCTATAGAGTAGATCTCTATATCGGGCGAAAATAATGATAAAGTATTCATTACTCTTCTTGAGATATCTCCATATAGGGTGAAATTGGCTGAGAAAACTTGTACATCATACTTTTTTATTAGATCTTCGCATTTGAAAACAGGAACTCCCATTTCAATACCAATATCTTTTGCCTCTTGAGATCTGGAGATCACACATCCATCATTATTAGAAAGTACTACTACAGGTTTTCCCCAAGTTTTTGGGTTAAATATTCTTTCACAGGAGGCATAAAAGGAATCACAATCTACAATGAAGAATACATTTTTGTGTTTCATAATTTATGAATAACGTAGGTAGCAACACCCCAAATTATAAAATTACTTTCTTCACTTCCCACTTCTATAGGTTTATAGTTGGAGTTTTCAGGGTAAAGATATATCTTTTTATTTTTTATAATCAATCTTTTTACAGTAAGCTCTCCATCTATTACTGCAATAACTATATCGTTATTTTGTGGTTCTAAAGCTCTATCTACAATTAAAATATCTCCATCGTAAATTCCTGCATTTATCATAGAGTTTCCAGAGACTTTGACAAAAAAGGTGGCAGATGGATGTTTTATGAGGAGTTCATTGAGGTCTAAATATTTTTCTATATAGTCTTCTGCTGGTGAGGGAAATCCTGCGGGAACTTTTGATATGAATAAGGGAAGTTTTACTTCTTTCTCCTTTTTGTATTTGTAAATTCCTTCAATATTTTCTCCTTTTTTGATGGACATAATAATTCTCCGTTATTATTTTGTATATTTATCTTCTGGGATATATGGTACCTTTATAAATACCGCAAGAAAATCTTCTGAAGGATTGATAATGTTGTGTTCCTCATTTGCCTCAACTCTTACAGCATCTCCTTGTGTTATTTCAAATTTATTTTCGTCTACAATCATCTCGGCCTTTCCAGACAATACGTAAAATATTTCTTCAACTTCTTTATGGTAATGAGCTCCTAATTCTTTTCCTGGAGTTATTTTTAATATTCCCCACTCTAATTTAGGTCCTCTCATTAAATATTTTGGGCCCCAATCTCCAAACCTAAATTCCTTCTCCCTCTCGTTTACCTTTTCCACTATTATCTTCCCCCTCTTTCCTAATCTTTATATCAATTATAACTTAACTTCTTATAGTTTTTGTAGGTCTTTTTGTTTAAGATTGTCTGTTTTTGTGTTATAATTTTTCAAAAAAGTGCTACTTAAAATGGAGGAGGTAAAGATGGCAAGGAAGAAACTATGTTTTATGAAATATATTGTTTTGCTGATTTTATTAGTATTTTTTCTTATTGATTTCACCTTTTCCCAAGGTAAATCAAGGATAGAAATTACAGATCTTTTAGGGAGAAAGGTGGAAATAAATAAACCTGTAAAAAGAGTAGTTGCTATTGGACCTGGAGCTTTGAGGTTAGTGAGTTATGTGGATCAGTTTAGTCGAATTGTGGGAGTAGAGAATATAGATAAAAAATACACAATAGGACGTAGTTATAATATGGCCTTTAGTGATATTATTGAAAGACTTCCAATAATAGGGCAAGGAGGACCTGATACATCTCCTGATCCTGAAAAGATCATCTCTGTAAATCCTGACGTAATTTTTGCAATCCAGCTTTTAGATAAAGATGGAGCAGATAAACTTCAGAGTAGGACAAAGATTCCTGTGGTAGTATTAAGTTATGGAACTCTTGGGACCTTTGAAGAGGATTTATTCAAATCTATAGAACTTATAGGCAAGGTTTTAGATAAAGAGCCAAGGGTAAAAGCTCTTATCTCCTTTATAAAAAATACCCAAAGAAGTTTTACATTAAGGACAAAGTATATTAGGGATACAAACAGGCCAAGTGTTTATGTAGGAGCTTTAGGATTTAAGGGGGCAAGAGGTATCGAGAGTACACAAGGTTTCTTTCCTCTTTTTACTCCTCTTTACATAAAGAATGTGGCTGATTCTATTGGTAAGAAGGGAAGTATTTTTATTGAGAAGGAGAAACTTCTTTTGTGGGATCCTGATATTATTTTTGTGGACCTTGGAAATCTATATTTAGTTAAAGAGGATTTTAGTAAAAATCCTGATTTTTATAAAGCTTTAAAGGCATATAGGAAACAAAACATATATGGTATCTTGCCCTATAACAATTATAATACCAATATTGATACCGCTCTTTGTGATATGTATTATATTGCAAAGGTAGTTTATCCTAAGGAATTTAGAGATATAGATCCTGTTGAAAAGGCAAATGAGATATATACTCTCTTCTTTGGAGAAAGAGGAAGAAATATTTATAAAGAAATGGAAAAAGCATATGGCGGATTTAGAAAAGTAAATCTGGAAGAGTAAAGTATGGAAAGAAAAGATTTAATTCAAGAATATAAGTTATACATAAATAGAAAGATATGGATAATTCTTTCTATAGCTTTTGGGATGCTTTTTATTTCCTTTTATGCCCTTAATGCGGGGTCCTATAGTATCTCTCTTAAGGATGTGATAAGGACTATTTTGGGAAGAGGAGATGAAAGGTTAAGAATTATAATTTGGGATATAAGGATACCAAGGATTATTGGGGCTGTTGTAGCTGGAATAGGTCTTTCTTTAGCAGGATGTATTTCCCAAAATATATTGAGAAATCCCTTAGCCTCTCCTTTTACCTTAGGAATATCTCAAGGGGCAGCTTTTGGTGCTACATTGGCCATAACTATGATAAGTAAAAATATACCTTATCTTGTTCCTCTCTTTGCCTTTTGGGGCTCTATGTTAGCAACTTTTGTTATTATTATTCTCTCCATAAACTATAGGGTAACTCCTGAGGCTATGGTTCTTTCTGGTGTTGCTTTAGGATCTCTTTTCTCTGCTCTTACTACAATTTTGCAATATTTTGCCGATGAAGTGAAAATAGCTACTGTGGTTTTTTGGACCTTTGGAGATTTAGGGAGAATCTCTTGGAGAGAGCTTACTATAATGACTATTTCTGTATTTCTTAGCTTTATATATTTTATGTTTAAAAGGTGGGATTATAATACTTTGGAAAGTGGAGAGGAAACGGCAAAGAGCTTAGGTATAAATGTGGAAAGGGAAAGAATTATTAGTATGCTTATTTCCTCTTTTATCTCTGCTGTAGTGACAGCCTCTTGTGGAGTTATTGGATTTATTGGCTTAATTTCTCCCCATATAATGAGAAGATTTGTGGGAAATGATTATAGATTTTTAATTCCGGCTTCGGGTATTTCTGGAGGGGTCTTACTTCTTCTTTCTGACACTCTGGCAAGAACTATTATATCACCAATTGTTCTTCCTGTTGGAGCTATTACTTCTTTCCTTGGTGCTCCTTTCTTTTTATACCTTCTTTCTAAGAGGTATAGAAGATGATTCTTGAGATTGAGAATATTGGGTTTAGTTATAAGAGCGTACCTGTTCTTAAAAATATATCTTTTAAAGTAGAAAAGGGAGAGATTTTATGTATTTTAGGGAATAATGGGGCAGGAAAATCTACCCTTTTAAAGTGTATAAACAGAATTTTAAAGCCTAAAGAAGGGGCTATATATTTGGACAAGAAGGATTTGAGCAGTATAAAAAGAAAGGATCTTGCAAAGATTATAGGTTATGTTTCCCAAAAGTATGATTATACAAACTTAACAGTATTTGATGCTATTCTTTTAGGAAGACGCCCTTATATTAAATGGGATGTAAGTCAAAAAGATATGGAAGTTGTAAGGAATATAATAGAAAGATTAAATTTGGAAGATTTGGCCTTAAGAAATATTAATGAGATATCAGGAGGAGAGCTTCAAAAGGTTATTATTGCGAGGGCTCTTGCTCAGGAACCTAAGATTTTGCTCTTGGATGAACCAACAAATAATTTGGATTTAAAGAATCAGATAGAGGTGCTCAGTATAGTGAAAGAGCATGTTAAAACCCAAGATATATTAGCTATTATAGTGCTTCATGATTTAAATCTGGCTTTTAGATTTTCAGATAAATTCATATTTTTAAAAAACGGTACCATATTTTCTTATGGAGATATAAATTCGATTAATGAGGAAGTGATTAAAGAGGTTTATGGAATACCTGTAATTTTAGAAAAGGTAAGAGGTATTCCTATAGTGATACCTATGTAGTAAAGGGAGGGATTCTTACGGAATTAAAACCTATCGGAATAATTCATAGTCCGTATAAAGAAAAGGGTCCTTTTCAAGGAAGATGGGCAAATCCTGTAGAAGAATCTATTATTGAGGTATTTCCAGAATATATAGATGCAATTCAGAATCTTCAAGATTTGAGACATATTATTGTTCTGTACTGGTGTGATAGGGCAAGAAGAGATGTATTAAAAACAGTAACTCCATGGGGACCTGAAGAAAAAGGAGTTTTTGCTACTAGATCTCCATCAAGGCCAAATCCAATTGCTTTTTGTGTTGTGGATCTTGTGAGAATCGAAGGGAATAATTTAGTTGTTAAAGGTTTAGATGCCTTGGATAAAAGTCCTCTTTTAGATATTAAGCCTTATGTATATGACCTTGATGCTATAAAAAGGCCAAGAAGAAAAATCTTTTTCAACGATCTTCTTTGGGATGAATGTGTATCTTTTCATGGGCATTCATGTCCTGGACTTGCTATAGGATATAGGGCAGCAGAAGCTGCTATTAAAAAGCTTAATTTGACTTTTTCAGAGGATGAAGAGGTGGTATGTATAACGGAGAATAATGCTTGTGGAGTGGATGCAATACAGTATATAATTGGGTGCACCTTTGGTAAAGGAAATCTTATCTTTAAGGATAAAGGAAAACAAGCATTTACCTTTCTTAGAAGGGATACCAATGAGGGAGTAAGAATAGTTTTTAAAGGAGGAAAAAGAGGAGAAGACAGAGATGAATGGACAAGGTATATTCTTACATCATCTTTAGAAGAACTTTTTGATTTTAAGCCTCCTAAGGACCCTATTCCTAAGAGAGCGAGAATATACCCTTCTATAAAATGTGAGATATGTGGGGAGATGGCAAGCGAAAGAAGTATAAGAATAAAAGAAGGAAAAATGGTTTGTTTAGATTGTTTTGAGGATTTAAGTAGCTTAGAGGGCTCACGGTAGAATACATTTGCCTTGCTATATATTACTTATTAGATAGCCAAAGAATTATACTATCCTTAAATTTTAAAAAATCAATTAATTCTTTCCTAAGAATATTAACCATTACTTCTGGAGAAATTTTATCATAGTTGTGAACAATGATATTTCTGAATTTAGCCATTTTTTCCAAATTTTTGAAAAGTGCACTATCAATAACTCTATTTTCATATAGAATTTTAAAGGTTTCACTATAGCTTGAAGGAACCCTCCATTTTTCATCAGAAATTATATGATTAGCTATGTCTATGCAAATTTCTATAAGAATTTGAAGAGTTCTCTCTACAATTCTTTGAATTTTCCAATCTTTCTCATAATTCTCAATGGATATATCTTTGAATTCTTCTAATTCTTGAAGATGCTCTTCAATTTCTGATAATTTTCTTAAAATCAGCTCTCTATCTACCAATGCCAAATCTCCTATAAAGAATTGCCTTCTCTTTAATAGAGAAGTCAAAATACTTTCTTAAAGTTAAAGATTCAAAAGAGTATCTAAAATTTGGATCTTTATCTACCAATACTTGTTTATTCTGTATAATTCTTGCTTTTAAAGGTAAAGGAGCAGTATTTAATACCACTAAATCAATTTCTTCTGTATTTAATACTTCTGATAAAGAAGTTAAAAGCTCTAATTTTATATCAAAAATGTCCTCCTCACTTTTAAAATCTTTTAGATATACTGCTATATCCACATCACTAATAGGGGTAATTCTTCCTCTTGCTAGTCCTCCAAAAAGATAGGCAAAGATTACCTTTGGATTCTCATCAAGAATCTTTTGAGCTTTTGGGATTAACCCCATTATATTTTCTGGAATAGGTTTATTTCCTAATCTCATATTTTTAGTTTAACATGATTTAAAAATGAAATAAAAATTAGATAGCTTTTGCTAATTCTATTGCTTTATCAAAAAATTTGACTATATAGTCCATTATATCTTGATCAATCTCATTTAGCAATTTGCGGTCAATACTTTTTTTAAATTTATCTAACACATCCTTAGGTATTCTCTTATAGCCACCATATTTTCTTGCTAATTCCTCAAATTCTTTATTTTTTTGTTTATAGTATCTTATAGCATTGTCTGACAAATAGACAATATGTCCTTTATTATCATATATTTTTAAGGTAACATTTGGTTTATTTAATATTTTGCATGCTTCGTATATACTAACCTTTAATTTCGCAGTGTCATCATCTTTACTATGCATAATCAAAATAGGTATTGTACTTTTCTTTATTCCATCAATTGCGGTTATGCTTGCAAGTTTCCCAAATCTTATTCTGTCAAATAAATTTGTATAGAAGGAAATGACTCTTCCTCCTAATCCATAAGAATCTATTAAAAAACTTTTTATCATTTCATGCGGAGAATTGAACCCAGCACATGAAACTACACCTGCGATCCTATGTGGATTTGATAGTAATGAGCAGACAGCATAACCACCCCAGCTAACCCCAAAAAGCAATATAGGAGTATTTTTAAAATCATCTTTCTCTTCAATAAATTTTAATGCATAATCAAGATCAATAACTGCTTGGGGAATGCCAATTTTAGATTCTCCTTCGCTTTCACCACAGCCAGTATTATCAAATCCCATAACATAAAATCCTCTATTTGTAAAATAATTTATTTCGTTTATATAATCAATATGAGACTGATCAAATCCATGAGAAATTACTATTATTCCTTTCCTTGCCTTATCAGCTTTCTTCCAGTAGATATATCCCTTTAAAATTTGACTTTTGTTTGACTTAAATTGCACACTTTTATAAGTTAAATGAGGGTAATTTTTTATAATAGAATAAACTCTATCATCCTTTGGTGTGCCTCTCTTAAAGAAATTAGCTATTAAAATTATTGTTCCTATTCGAAAGAAGAGAAAAAGTAGCATAAAAACAATATAATCATAATTTTCATTAATATTTTCATTTTATCCCTCTGAAAATATTTCAATTTTATGTAAGAATACTAATATAATTTTTTTATGTAAAGTCAAGAATTTAGGAGGATTCCCAATAGGTATGAACATAGATATCAGTATAAAGAAGTAAGTAAAGATAAATACTTGTCCTAAATCTCCTAGGTATAATTAAGAAACTCAATGTTCCCTTTTTCAGATCTCCCAACCGTATCCAAGGATGGAGGTAAAGCCTATGATAAGATATCATGAAATGAGAAAATTGTCACCTGAAAAAGAAAGAGAGCTTGTGATACAGACGTATTAAGGAAAGCTTTTACCAAAGGGAACAAAACATCTTATTGGATTTGTTGAGAATTTACATAGGTAAAAACAATGAGTGTTTTATGGATATTCATACAGAGGAATGTTAAAACAGAAAAGAATTATTAGGAAAGGCAGAGAGATGCCAAGATACTTGAAACTTCTTTAGATCAAGTTTTGGTATAGGTATGAATGGAAAGACTCCTGTTATACTTTTAAAAGACTTATTAAAAGCTGTAGGGCTTTTTACTAAGATGTTATCTTACTTCCTTAAAAGTGGTACCTATGTCCCTACCAAGTGCCAAAACTAATTAATTAAATTTTAATACTTTCTCCATTATACAGATAAGATAGCTGGATGGATGTTAATTAAGTCAATATTTCTACTTGAATAAAAAAGAATAATTTTTGATGATTGGATTGACTTACTATTTTCTTTTAGTATATGTTTTTATAAAATAATAAAAGATAATAGACTCTAGTAAATACAAAAGGAGTTAAAAATATGATGGAAGATTTTTTTAAAATAATGCCCCTTGGACTAATCGCAAAATATATAAAAATAGAAAAAACTGCTCTTTTTGTAAGTCTAAATTATAACATTCAGAAAGATAATATATAGGAACTTGGCGTGTATATTCCTAAAAATCAGCATAATATTAGATCCCAAATTACAGACATGATCAACTTATTAGAAAGCTCACACACTACCTTAAGAAAATTTAAAATGAAAGAAATCATATTAAGGAGATGAGGAAAATGGCGAACAATGGAGAATTGAAAGAAAAATTGAAATCAAAACTTAGGGAAGTCTTTCAATTTGAAAATGAAGATTTGGATTTTGGTATCTACAGAATAATGAATTACAAGCGAAAAGAGATTGAAAAATTTATTGAACAAGAGTTAATAGAAGAGGTAAGAAAACAATTAGAGTTGGTTGGGGAAGAAGAAATAACCAAAATAAAAGGAGAATTTGAAAAAATAAAGCAAAAGATAAAAGAAAATCTTGGAGATAGTGCTTTTGAGAATGGAGAATTAAAAGAAGAATTTAAGACCACACCTTTAGGAAAAGAATATTATGAGAAAAAGAAACAGTTAGAGGAAATAAAAATCTCAGAGGATTTGGAAAGAGAAATTTATAATCACTTAATTAATTTCTTTTCAAGATATTACGATAAAGGAGACTTTATAAGTAAAAGGAGATATGGCAAGAATGAGAAATATGTTGTTCCATATAATGGGGAAGAAATATTACTATATTGGGCAAATAAGGATCAGTATTACATAAAAACCACGGAATACTTTAGAAAATATTCTTTTTACAAGGATACTTTATCAGGAAGGCTCACTGTTAATTTCAAAGTTGTAGAAGCAGAGGAAGAAAAAGGAAACATCAAATCACCTGATAAAAAATTTTTTGTTTTGGATGAAAATATTTTTGACTTTAATAAGGAGATCAATGAGTTAAATATTTACTTTGAGTATAGGGGATTAACTGAGGAGGAAGAAGAGAAATATAAACAGAAGCAATCAGTATCACAAGACCAGATAAATGAAGAAATAGTAAAGATTTTGGAAGAAAAGATACCGAAGAATAGCTTGGCAAGATTAATTTTTGAAAAAGAAGGAGAAAAAAAGCTAATTGAGAAACATCTTTACAGATATACGAGAAGAAACACAACTGATTATTTTATCCATAAGGATTTAAAAAGCTTCTTAGAGAGAGAACTTGACTTTTATATTAAGAATGAATTCTTGGATTTAGAGGATTTAAAGGTATTGGAAGAGAGTGGATATTTTGACAAATTAAGGCTTTATTTAGTTGGAGGTAGAGTATTTAGAAACATTGCTTTAAAGATAATAGAATTTTTATCCCAAATTGAAAACTTTCAGAAAAAGATTTGGGAGAAGAAGAAATTTATCATTGATACTCATTATGTAATTACTTTAGACAAGATTAAGGAATATGCTGGTGAGGAATTTTTAGAAAGTATTCTGGATGAAATTTTGAAGAATGAAAAACAGTTGGTAGAATGGAAAGAACTTTTTGGAATTGATGTTACAAGTAAAGAAGATTTACTTGAGAATAATACCTTAATAGGGAAAGACTGGAAAAAGTATCCAATTGATACAAGGTATTTTGATGGAGAATTTAAGTGGAGGTTATTGGTTGCTTTAAGCAAGAATAATGATTTAGAGAAGATTTTAGACGGAGTTTTGATTAAGAGTGAAAACTTTCAGGCTTTGAATTTGCTTTTGAATAAGTATTATGAAAAAGTGCAGACAATTTACATTGATCCACCGTTTAACAAAGAGCAGGAAGCTGATTATCTCTACAAAGTAGGTTATAAGGATGCAACATGGGCAACATTACTTGAAAGCAGGCTTAGACTTGCAAAGGATTTATTAAATGAAAAAGGAAGCATTTTTGTAAGATGTGACTACAACGGTAATTGGATTGTAAGATGTTTAATGAATGAGATTTTTGGAAAGGAGAATTTTAGGAATGAGATTTCTTTGAGAAAGGTTAATTATCAAGGTACGAATGTTCCAGAGCGTTTTAATCCTGCCTATGATTTACTTTACTTCTATAGAAAAAGTGATAAAGTAGTTTTCAACATGATTTTTAAGGAAAGAGATAGGGAATCTAAGTGGGTTAATGCAATTTCACCAAAGGAAAACAAGAATGCTAATGTGATAGAAATAGAGGGAAGAAAGTTTTGGGCACCCAAAAACCATCATTGGCGATTTTCACAAGCCAAATTTAATGAACTTAATAAGGCTAAAAGAATAAGAATTTATGAAGAATATGAATATATTGATGTGCTAGGAAGAAATCAAAAAGGGTTACCACAGTATTTAGAGTCAGAGCAAACCCCAGTTGACTCAAATTGGACAGATATAAATAGTTATTCATTTGGATGGGGTTTTTCCACTGAAAACTCTGAAATCCTCCTAAAGCGTGTAATAGAATCCACATCCAACGAAGGTGATTTAGTTATGGATTTCTTTCTCGGCTCAGGTACCACAACAGCCGTAGCTCACAAATTAAGAAGAAAATGGATAGGTGTTGAAATGGGAGAGCATTTCTGGACAGTAGTTTTGCCGAGAATGAAAAAAGTTTTATTTTATGATAAATCAGGAATTTCAAAAGAAAAAGATGTCAAAGAAATCTATAATGAAAAACAATCAGGTGGCTTCTTCAAATACTACATCCTTGAACAATACGAAGATGCATTGGAAAATATTGAGTTTGAGGAACAAACGGAAAATCAGAAAAATATACTAAATGAACTTCCAGATTACTTTGTTAAATACATGCTTGAATGGGAGACAAAGAATAGCAAGACATTTCTTAATATTGATGAGATGAAAGATCCTTTTAACTACAAACTGAAAATAATTGAAAATTATCAGCAAAAAATTGTTAATGTTGATTTAGTTGAAACATTTAATTATCTACTTGGATTAAATATAAGTAGATATGAAGTTTTACAGGAAAACGGAAGGAAGTATGTGTTTGTTTTTGGGGAAAAAGATGGCAAAAGGGTTGCTATTGTTTGGAGAAGTATACTTAATATTGACTTTGAAAAAGACAAAGAAATTATTGAAAATAAACTAAAAGAGATTAATCCAGACGAGATTTATATCAATGGAGAAGCATTGATTAAAGTATTTAGACACATAGAACCATTATTTAAGTCTCTAATGTTTGGAAAGGTGGAATAATATGCTGATAAGACCTGAAAAGTATTTAATATTGAACAAATACTTTCTTAATCTTTTTGGATTTAGTGAATTTGACGAGTTAAGGGAGAAGTTAAAAGATACACAAGAAGGGTATGATTCCACAGGAAGAAGTTATTTTGGAGATGTTTTAATTGGATTAAAACCAGAATGGGAGGATGAACTTTTAAGATATGATTCTGCAATAAGGGAGTATGTGGAAAAATTAGGAAGAAATAGAGGAGAACCTAATTTTAACCTTAAATACTTTCAGTATCTGGCAGTCTTATTTACAGAAATATTCTTGGACAGATACTACAACGGTAGAAGTAGATTCATAGATGAGTTAAACGAATTCTTTAGGAAATTTAACACAGAGAATAAAATAGAAATTTCTCCATTTACAGAAGATGATTTGAGAAAGCTTGCTTTCTGGATGGCTACTGGAAGCGGAAAAACCTTAATCATGCACATAAACTACTGGCAAATTCTAAAGTATTCCAAAAACAATTGGGACAATATCATTCTGATAACTCCAAACGAAGGATTATCAAAACAACATTATGAGGAATTAAAATTAAGTGGAATACCATGCAAGCTTTACGATGGAAATATTGATAACCTAAAAACAAAAAATGGAGAGGTTTTGATCATAGATATTTATAAGTTAACAGAAGAAAAGAAAGGAGAAGGTGTTAGCATTGATGTTTCCTTTTTTGATGGGAAAAATTTAGTTTTTATTGATGAAGGACACAAAGGACAAAAATCAGAGGAGCAGAAATGGAAAAAGCTAAGAGAAGAAATTGCTAAAAATGGTTTTATATTTGAATATTCTGCTACTTTTGGTCAGGTAATAGGTAATGACGAAGATCTACTTGAAGAATACGCTAAAGCAATAATTTTTGATTATTCTTACAAATACTTTTACACCGATGGGTATGGTAAAGATTTTATAATTTGTAACATGAAAGAAAATGCTTATACGGAAATTCAGAGAGATTTATTACTTACTGCAGGACTTTTATCTTTTTACGAACAGTTAGTTATTTTTGAAGAAAATAAAAACATAGCAAAAGAATATAACATAGAAAAACCGTTATGGATTTTTGTTGGAAGTAAAGTCAAAGGAAAAGGTATTAATTCAGATGTAGTACAAGTGATTCAATTTTTGGACAGAATAATAGAAAATGAAGATTATTTGAAAAAGAATATTGAAAAAATTTTAAGTGAAGGAGATAGTATTTTTAAAATTAACAGTCCAAAACTTGAGTTTATTAAACAACTCTCTATCAATGAAATTATTGAAGGTATTTATCAAAAAGTTTTTGGAGGTAAAGGAAGATTAGAAATTTATGATATAAAAAATGCTGATGGAGAACTAGGACTTAAATCTTCTACGGGAGAAAAATATTTTGGTGTTGTTAATGTTGGTGAAGTGAGTACTTTGAAGAAATTGATTACAGAATCCGAAATTGAAGTTAAGGAGGATCATTTTAGTCAATCATTATTTTATGGAATAAACGAAGGTAATTCTCATGTGAATATTCTTATTGGATCAAAAAAGTTTATTGAGGGCTGGAACTCTTGGAGAGTTTCAAGTATGGGACTAATAAATATGGGAAAAGGAGAAGGTCCTCAGATAATTCAGCTTTTTGGAAGAGGTGTAAGGTTAAAAGGAAAAGATTATTCCTTGAAAAGAGAGGAAAACCCTGATTATATATTAAGGACCTTACAAACCCTTTTCATCTTCGGATTAAATGCCGATTATATAAATGAATTCCTTACAACCATAGAAAAGGAGGAGGTGAATTATAAAGAAGTAGTTTTCCCTATTAGATTTAACAAAATGGAAGACTGGGAAGAAAAAATATATACTATCCAAACAAAAGAAGATTTTGATTTTACCAAATACCCCATTAATCTTGAAGTTAATGAAGATATATTAAAAAGTATCAAAATTGATTTAAGACCAAAAATTACAATTGCCCATGGCTTTGATGTTAAAAATGTAGTCACAACTAACGAAGAATCCTTAGACATACCAGAAAATTATTTTGACTTACTTCATTGGGATTTAATTTATTCTGAAATTTTAAACTATAAAGTAACTAAAGGAATGTTTAATCTATTTATAGATAAATATGTTCTTAAACAAATAGTACGCTCCAAAAAGTATAAAATATTTATTTCTGAATCTCCTGGATTTGAAATAGAAATCAATGGAAGCAAACATAAATTAAAAATAACATCTTTTGAGGGAATAAAAAAAATTCACGATTTAATTTTGGTGATTTTAAAAGATTACATTCAGAAGTTTTACAGAAGAGAAGAAAAAAGAAAAACTATGGATTATTTGGAAGTTGAGCCATTAACTAAATGGCATTCTACTATGTTTCCAGAAGATAATAAGGTTATCATCAAAATTCCAATGAAATTAACAGAAGATATAGAGGAAGTTATAAAACAGCTAAGTGAATATGATCCTAATAGTGGAAAATTTCCTGAAAATTGGAAAAATTGGAATTCTTTTTTAGTTCATCTTGACAATCATCTATATACCCCGTTGGTCATCTGGAAGAAAGACAAAGAAGAAATTAAAGCAATTCCTGTAAAATTAAATAGGGGTGAGACAAAATTCATTAAAGATTTTAAAAATTTTTTGAATAAAAACAAACATTTACTTGGAAACACAGATATATTTTTACTTAGAAACCTATCAAGAAAAGGAATAGGATTTTTTATAAGCTCAGGCTTCTATCCTGATTTCATTATATGGGCTAAAAATGGAAACAAACAAAATATGATTTTTGTTGATCCAAAAGGTATTAGAAATTTAGGAAATTTTAATGATGATAAAATTCAATTATGTGCATCTTATATAAAAGAAATAGAAAAGAAGGTAAATGAAAAAGTAAAAGGGAGAGATATTACTCTAATACTTGATGCTTTTATCGTATCCATATCTTCCTATGATGATATTAAAATGATATTTGGGGATGGCAACTATGAAAAGGTTGATTTTGAAAAACACAACATAATCTTTCAAGAAGATGAGACATATATTCAGAAAATTTTTTCAAAATCAGGTGTGATTTAAAATTGACTGAAATCTTCAGTAATGTAAGAATTCGTCATATAACATCATAAATTCACATTTAGGTCCTTTAAAAGGAGTTTATGTGCCTTTGCTTTCTGGCTCTTAAATAGATCTTTTTAAGAATCATGATAATCATATTTTTAGCTTGATATTATTAATCTTTCATTACTTAGAAGGATATGGTCCTGTATTTCCTTCTGCATCAAGTTTTATGATGTATACATCTTTTCCTCCTTTTCCAAATGAATATGTATATCCTGCGACTATATATCCGCCGTCATTTGTCTGCTGAATAGAATATGCTATATCATTACCACTTCCGCCATAAAATTTTTCCCATAATTTATCTCCATTTTTATCTATTTTTAAAATATAAACATCACTACCTCCTGCTCC
>CAZZIO010000054.1:0-5244 GCA_964654465.1 uncultured Dictyoglomota bacterium | reverse complement strand
TAAGAAGAGCCTCCTCTATCTTCTTTTCATATTCCTGAGTAAGTTCAACTATCTCTCTTTTTCTTTGCTTTGGATAATTTAGAATACCCCTTTTCTTTACTCCTAATTTTTTTAAATAATATAGGTAATATAAAACTTGCATTCTATTTGCATCTTCCATTCTATTGCTATATTTAACTTCTCTTATCTCATCCTCAGAGAGAATATCAATACATATAAGTTCATCTATCATAATCTTTCTTTTTTCCTCTGAAAGATAACTACTTTCCTCCAAAATCTTACCTAATAATACTTTTTCCGAGGTATGTTCCATACCAATACCTCTATCAAAGAGCCACAATTTCCTTTCACAAACAAATAGATAATTTATTTTTATTCCTGTTATTCTTAGATCTTGAGGTAAGGATAAATCTTCCATTTATAAAATACTACTCCCTCTCACAAATCCTTTCTCACTCTCATACTCGGCTTCATTATCGTAATAAATATCACTTAACCATCGGATTAACTTATCATATTTTTCAAAAACTTCTCCTTTTTCTTTAAAACCTACCTCATGCAAATATTCTGTTATTCTTCTTAATCTATTAGCATCTAAAATTCCATCTCTCATATACATTCTTAAATCCACATTTACACAGAATTTTGAGATAACTTTTCCTTTAAAAGTGGTATAGTCAAATTTTTCTCCTTCAAACCTTCCTTCATTATTCACAAATTGTTTCAAATCTTTTATAAATTCCTCTATAAGATTCTTAGGAATAACTTGTACTGTGTACATTTCTCTGAAAAGCCTTTCTGCCTCAGACTTTTTCTCTGACATCCACCCAGAATCAAGAAGATCTATAGTATTGTAGAATCTATTAAGATAGCTGTTGTCCTTTACATTAAGCTTATTACTTTCCATAGTTTTATAAAATAAATCGATTAACAAATATTTATCGTATTCAGAAATTTCAATTTCTATACCATCTATATTCTTATCCCATCTTTTTTCAATTAATTTTTGATATATATTATCTTCTTTTTTCTTACTACCTCTACCTTTCTCATTATCAACTAAATCTTTTAATATTTCTAAGTAATCCTTTGAAACTATTTCCTCCAAATCATCAATATCCCTTTTCTTCAAAAGCCAGCTAATAGAAAGATTTATCAATTCTTTCATATACACCCTGTTTCCACCTTTACTTCCACCATTTTTAAATATCCATATATATACATTAGGTTCATTGTATGCTTTAAATTCCTTAGAATTTATTACATATTCATTATTGTCACTCTTATTTATGACCTTTCCATCTCTATAAAAATATCTTCTTAAAACTCTCCCCATTCTTTGAACTAAAGCATCAAGAGGACATATCTCTGTAAACAAAACATCTGCATCCAAATCAAGAGAGGCCTCTACCACTTGAGTAGCTACAAGAATCTTTCCTTCTTTTTCCAATGGATCCTTAGGGTTCTTGAATTGCTCTAAAAACTTTAATTCTTTATTTTTTCTATCTTCAAAAGTAAATCTTGAATGTAACAGATATATATTCTTATTTAATTCTTTATTTTCTCTGGTTAACTCCTTTAAATCATCAAAAACTCTCTGGGCTAAATTCACAGTATTCAAAATTACAAGAATTCTTCTTCCTTTTTCAGCCTCTTTTATTATTTCTTTTAACTCTTTCTCAGATATTCTATCCATATATTCACTCTTTTCATTGCTATCATCACTTTCTATATACCTAATCTTTATTTTGTGTTTAAATATCTTCTTAAAATCCTCCCTCTCTTTCTCATAGATATTTATTATCTCAAGATTTCCATTTATTACTTCCTCAATTCTCTTCTTTACAAAAGTAGGTAAAGTTGCAGTTATTAATAAAAATTTTCCACCTAACTTTGTAATCCATTCGATAAATTTCGTAATAATAGCACAAGCTTGTGGATCATACGCTTGCACTTCATCAATCACAAGTCTTGAATAGGAGAATAAAGAGAATATTTTCTCATATCCTGGTGGCCTTAAACCATAAGGAAAAAATTGATCTCCTGTAGATATTAATACAGGATAAGAGATTTGTCTTGCAGTTTCATAAGCTTTAATAGGATCAATCACATCTTCCTCTTTCTCCAACAAATAAACATCAGCATCAGAATGCAATAACCCTGTTTTATCTTTATTAAAAATATTTTCAGCTCTTTCATATATCTGATTTACAGCAGATCGCAAAGGAAGGGTATATATAAACTTATCACCTTTAGACCACAAAAAGGCATATTCTGTTTTACCATATCCCGTAGGCGCAATAAGGATCAAATTTCCATCTATTAGATTATTAAATTGCCAAGCCTTATCACCTATTTTGTCTTTAATATTATTAACTATATCTTGATAATTCATAGACTCTATTTCAACTTTATTTAAATCTTCACCTTCCTCTTCACACCAAGATGCATAATGATCACATCTTTGCAAATATCCTGCTATAAGTACCCATTCTTTTTTTACTTCCTTTCTCAAAGGCTCATAATCAAATTTATATGGAGGAATTGCATAATTCATCAAACTTCTTCTATTTAGAATACCTTTAATCCATGGGCGATTTATATCTATATATTCTTTACATTCATTAAATTTTGAAAATTCTGTAATCAGATTGTTCTTTAATTTTTCTCCCCACTCCTCTTGTACTTTTTCACATAATTTTCTCAATATTTCATTATCTCGAGATATGAAATCATCAAAATTATCTCTCCAATGATGATAAGAGATAGCTGATATTATGAAATTAAAAAAATCTTCCCCAAATTTAGCTTTTAATTTATCCTTTGATATCCAAAAGATAGAAAATAGAGAATGGGGAACTTCATAAGATACATCAAAAGGTTCATAATCTTTATTTTTAAGGGTTTTTATTTGAAAAGCTGGTAGTACTTTGCCAAGATCATGCAAAAATATAGCCAACTCTGTAGCTTCCAATAAATGTTTATCATTAATTTTATCCTTTATTTTTTCAAAAACTTTTAAGGCATCTTCTGTGTGCTTTGACAAAGTTATTTCCTCTTGATCTTTTTTAAAGGATTTAGCAAGAATTTTAACCATTTTAACCCCCCTTTAAATCAGCAAAAAATATAGGTATACCCTCTTTCAAATCAGAATTTCTTTCTGATTTATCTATAAAGCTAAATATTTCACCTATATTTCCATCGTTTAGCTTGGTTCTAATAAAATCGAAAACTCTAATTCCATCCTTTATCTTGTAAAAAGTGGGAAGATTATATATTAATCCTTCCACTTTATCAATAACAGAATAATTATTGAAATTCCGTTCAGGAATCCAAAAGAAATATCCGTAGTTTCCATTTATTTCCCCTATTTCCAAATCTACATATTTTATCTCTTTTATTACAATCCAATCTTCTGCCCTTCCAAGATGTAATGGAGATCCTCTATTTATTGGATTCTCGAAACTTTCTTTAATTTCTTCCAAAAAACTATTATCTTGATGATAAAGATAAACTAAGATCTCTACATCATTTAATATATCAACTGTGCAAGGACTTTGTCCCCCTATATGCTCTATATGTCCTGCTACATATCTATTATTTATGACAACAAATCTTCCCAAATGAGCATCTTTGCTTAAATTCCTAAACCAAACATATTCACTAGTCTTTGCCTGAAATTTTCCACATATAGAAATTTTTATATTTTTAAATTTATGATATGGACAATCACAATTTTCTTCAATGCATGGTTCCTCTTGCCCTGGTATATTTCTTATACCAAGAACATTAGCAATTAAACCAAGAACCGTAGAATAGGGTGGAATAGGATATGTATGCCTTCTCTGATACGTAAAAGGTATTCTATAATGAGCCTGAGGCTGATATATCTTAATCTTTAAGGCTGTTATCTTATCCCCCATTAATTATCTCCACCTTTTTCTGAAGTTGAAGAAGTTAATCCAAGACTACCTAAGAATTCATTCCAATCATGTTTTACCTCTTTTGCTAACTTATCTTTATCAGCTTTTATTTTTTGGCTGTCCATAATAAATACTTCTTCAAGCCAACTATTATTTAAAGCATCATTAATACCGATAACCTTATAAGATATATTGTCTAATGGAACAATTTCTATATAAGGATGAAATACAGGAGATGGGACTTTTACTTTTCCAGCTATTAAAAATAGAGGAATAATAGTATTCTGTTCATTACTTGATTGGGCATAAAGACCATCTTTTATAGCTTCAAGGATTTGTATAATACGCTCCTTCTTTTCTTTTTCGTTAAGTTGGAAGATTATTTTGTATTTCTCTCCTTTTAATTTTTCAATTTTTATAACCCCATTTTCCAATTCATATCTGTTATCGTCACTCTTTTTAACATAACTTATTACCTTTTCTATAACTGTGTTTTTTTCCTTATTTTCTGATAATGTAATTTTTAATACATTACCATCAAATTCAGGCTCTTTATTAACAATCCACTCATCTTTTCCCAAAATATCCACATCTATCGTAAAGCTCACTTTGTAAAAGGAATAATGTTCTTCTTTATTATAAGGATTAGGTGTTGCATCAAGTCCTTGTTTTATCCCCCTATTTACCAAATCATGATTTGCATAAAATGCCATATCACCCTCATAAGGATCTAATCCTATCGCCTTTGTTATCCCAACTGGAGCTTTTCTTGTAATAGAAACTTGCTTTCCTATAGTATACATATATCCAAAAGCATCAAGCTCATGACTTGTCAAGATATCATCCTTAGTAATATCAAACTGTACTACATCATCCTGCACTCTAACCGCGCTCGGGCTCCATCCGTGAGCTTTCACTAAAGTTTCAAAAAGATAATGTCTTATAGCAGGTTTTCCTATAAAACTTACTACTTTATTACCTTTCTTTAGTTTCTTAATAGATAAAATATTTCCTCCTACTTTTTCATCTCTATTTAAAGCAGATCCTTCAAAAATAATAGTAATAGTTATATGGCTTAAATTATTCTCTCTCATCTTTAGATACCTCCTCTTTAATAATTTTTACCTAATAGTCCACTTAAAAAGGAATAAAGCAAGGCTCTAAAACTTTCCACGGAATATTTAGGATTAAATGCCATTACAAGCTTCTCATCAACCTCTTCTTGTGCAGTAGCAAATTCTCTAAGTATTATGTAAAAAACTTCATCTCTTTTTCCAAGTCTTGAAAGCTCAAGCAATCTAAACGTCATACCAGCAGGAGC
>CAZZIO010000053.1:0-5087 GCA_964654465.1 uncultured Dictyoglomota bacterium | reverse complement strand
ATGCTTAAAATTCTTATTGATGCAAGAATGATTGATTCTTCAGGTATAGGTACATATCTTCAAAACCTGATTCCTTTTTTGAAGGAAAACCTAATTTTATATCTTTTAGGAGACAAAGAAAAAATAAATAAATATATTGATATTTCTGATGTAACTGTAATTCCCATGAAATCTTCTATATATTTTCCTTGGGAGCAAGTAGAGTATATTTTAAAAGTGAAAGATGTTGATGTTTTTTGGTCCCCCCATTTTAATGTACCTATATTTCCTGTAAGGACGAAAAAAAGAATTGTTACTGTACATGATGTTTTTCATTTAGTTTTTAAGGATTTATATAATCTTTTTGAAAGAAATTATGCTAAGCTTCTTATAAACTCCGCAGTCAGATTTTCAGATTTGATAATTACAGTGTCTCAATTCTCAAAATCTGAGATATTAAAATATACAAAGGTAAAAGAAGAAAAGATAAAGGTAATATATAATGGGATAGATACAAAGAGATTTAAAGTATGTCCTAATGAGGAAAAAATAAAGATAAAGAATAAGTATAATCTACCTGATAAATTTCTATTTTTTGTGGGAAATGTAAAACCTCATAAGAATCTAAAAGGATTATTGAGAGCTTTTGAAAGGATTATAAGAGATGAAAGGGATATATTTTTGGTAATTACGGGTAAAAAAGAGGGTTTTATAAAAGGAGATAAAGAGATTTTCAAAATATTAAATAATAAATATCTCAAGGATAAGGTAATTTTTACTGGATATGTAGATAATGAAGATCTTCCTATTTTGTATAATCTTGCTGATCTTTTTGTTTTTCCATCTTTTTATGAAGGATTTGGGCTACCGCCTCTTGAGGCTATGGCTTGTGGATGTCCTTCTGTGGTTTCTAAGATTCCTCCATTGTTAGAAGTTTGTGGTGATGCGGTATATTATGTGAATCCTTATGATGTAGAAGATATAGCAGAAGGAATTATTAGGGTTTTAAAAGATCAGAATTTAAGAGAGGAAATAAAAAGGAAAGGATACGAAAGAGTAAGAAACTTTTCTTGGGAAAAGTCTGCTATGGAACATTTAAAGACAATAAAAGATGAAGTGGGTTATTAAATATAAGGGAATTTAAATATTATTTACTCTTTCTATGTATTTTTTTATGTCGAATTTTTCTTCTAATCCCCTTTTGCTCATATATCTGACCTTTCCAAAGATTTTTCTTTCTTGAAAAGGTCTATCATGGGATCCAAGACACCAAGATATACCTGAATATCCATTAGGATCTCTACCATCTAAGGAATATTTATCATTTAAATAACAAATGAAATCAAAGGCTCGCTTGGGATGTAAGGTCCATTCGATAACTTTTTTGGCCCAATACATTCTCATATAGCCATGCATTTTTCCTGTTTTCAATAATTCTTTTTGCGCTGTATTCCAATATATATCGTGGGTTTTTGCTTTCTCCAAGTCTTCCAAATTATAGATATAATCTCTTTTATCAGAGAGATGTTGCTCCAAGGTATATTTAGCCCATTCTGGAATACCTTGATATTGGTTATAAAAAGGATTGTAGTAACAGAAATTTCTTGCAAGCTCTCTCCAGATAATTAATTCATTAAAAAAGCTTTGGACATTTTCGTCATTAAAATCATAATTTTTAAGAACTTCAAGGACAATTTTAATGGGAGATATCTGTCCAAAATGTAAATATGGACTTAGATTTGATTGATAATCATATGCGGGATTAGATCTTAATTCTTTATATTTATATAGTTTGTTTTCTATGAAATCTTTCAACCTTTTTTCTGCTTCATCGCTTCCGCCCTTAAAATATTTCTCAACTGTTGATACTGAATTGTCAATAGATAATATCTTTAATATTTCATCTACATTTTGAATTGATAAAGGATTAAAGCCAAAATCATATCCATATGATTTAACTTTTGGTGTTAACTTTTCTAAGGGTTTGAGATATATATTTAATAAATTAAAAATCTTAGGCCTTATAGTCGAAGCATAGGTTTCTTGTTTTGAAGAGGCAATTTCAATAGGTACAATTACATCACTTTCTATTTCAAATACTGAGACTTCAGAATTGTCTGCTATCTCTTTATTTATTTTTCGAGGATGCCTTAAATATCCTTTATCTAATATGACAGCCACATAATTCTGGGAGCTATTTATTACTTTCTTGTAAGGGGGGTTAATCTTTTCAATGATAAATTGAATGCCTCTTTCTTCTATATTTTTCTTTGTCTTTAATATACCTTCTAACATAAATCTGTAATATCTAATATTGGAAAACTTATACATGTCAGAAATCGGAAAATATACAACTAAAGGCTTTTTCAGTTGATTAGAAAGATATACTGAAAATTCTAAACTGTGATTTTGATCTTCTCTTTGACTTAATGACATATAATATAAGACAAATTTACCATTTTTATTTATATCTTTATTGTTAATTTTTCTTATTCTCTCTTTATCCATATTTTTATTAATCTTTCGATTTTAATATGCTTATATCTATGATCCATTCATATCTTGATCTCTCATTAAATTTTTGAATTGCTTCTTTTTTATGTTCTTCAAAAGTTGTTCTATTACAATTATTTACTTCCATAAAATGATTTATAAGATCTTCCAGTTTTATTTTACCTTCGCTTGCAAGTATAGTGGCCATTCCCCAATGTTTTATCAGATGACAATTTTCACAAAGAGCCATAAATCCCTTTAATTTTAAGATATGATTCTGGTCATCATATTCCCATACTTCGTGACAGTGGAGTTTACCTCTTTTACCACATATGCTACACTTGTAATTTGCCCTTCTAAATACTTCTTTTCTTATTCTATCCCATACTTCCTTAGGTAGATATTTTCTAAGATTTTCTCCCCAAGCACTTTCTGGGACGGGCTCTATTGTTAACTTTAAATCCTTTTTTGTCATTAATTATTAAAATAAGTTAATACCAATCAAGCTAAGAAGTAAAATAAGGTTCAAAATTGTAACTATTGTACCGATTAAAATGAGTATTGCATTATCCCACTTAGAATTCGCAAATTTACCCATCACATTTCTTGATGAGGTCAATTTTATAAGGGGAAAGATGGTAAAGGGAAGTTGAATACTTAGCATTATTTGGCTCCATATAAGTCCTTGGAATGGATCAGATATGAAGAAAAGTATAAGTAAAGCACCTATGAGGGTTATGGATATTCCTATACGAGTATGATTATCTTTTAGATCAAAAGGCTCATGGGATATTCCGGCCCATATACTTCCACCCGCCATAGCTGCTGTTATGGAGGATGAGAATCCGGAAAATAAAAGAGCTACTGCAAAAATCGTAGAAGCTAAATTTCCAAGGAGAGGTTTTAAGGTTATGTAGGCTTGGGGAAGTTCTGTAATTATGGTGTTATTCTTATAAAAGGTTTCTGCTGCAATAAGAATCATAGAGCTATTTATAGCCCATCCTACAATCATAGCTAATATGGTATCAAGGTATTCATATTTTAATTGCTTTTTTATTATATTTTCTTCTTCTAAGTTCCACTGTCTACTTTGAATTATTTCCGAATGTAAGAATAAGTTATGAGGCATAACTACAGCCCCCATAACACTCATAATTATGGGGATAGAATTAGGAGGAAAGGAAGGTACCGTCCAACCTATAACTGCACTTTTCCAATTAATTTTTACTAATGATAATTCGAATAAGAAAGAAAGACCTATAAGCGATACAAATCCTATAATATATTTCTCAAGTTTTCTATAATTATTTGATATCAACATATATATTACAAGGAGTGTCGTAAGGGTTGCACCTATATTGATTGGAAGATTGAAAAGCATATTGAGGCCTATTGCTGCCCCTAAGATTTCTGCAAGAGCGGTGGATATAGAGGCAAGCATTGCTGTAATAAGTATGAAATAACTTGTTTTCTTTGAAAAGTATTTGGCTACTGATTCAGAAAGACATAGACCAGTAGCAATCCCAAGGTGAGCTGCATTGTGTTGTAGAAATATGAGCATGATGGTAGAGAGGGTTACCATCCAAAGTAAAGTATATCCAAATTGAGAACCTGCTGACATATTAGAAGCCCAGTTTCCAGGATCAATAAAACCTACTGTTACAAGAAAGCCTGGTCCAATGTATTTTAATATCTCTAAAGCACCCAGACTGGGTTTGTGATTTCTAAATAGATCTTTTATTTTATTTAGCATGTTTAATTATTCTTCTCTAAATACTTTTTATATCCTAAACTTTCTAATTCTTTTGCTTTATTCTCTACTTCTTCTTTCATTTTTTCTTTGTATTCTTTCATTTTTTCTCTTAATTCTGGATATTTCACTCCTAATATCTCAATTGCTAAAATCCCTGCGTTCTTTGCTCCATTTATGGCAACAGTGGCTACAGGAATTCCAGAAGGCATCTGTACTATAGATAAAAGAGAATCTAAACCATTCAAAGATGAGGTCTTTATAGGAATACCAATTACGGGTAGAGGAGTAAGGGCAGCAATAACTCCTGGGAGATGAGCTGCACCTCCTGCAGCAGCAATTATTACTTCTATACCTCTTTTTTCTGCTTCTTTTGCATATTGAAAAGCTCTTTCTGGAGTTCTATGTGCAGAAAGTATAGTTATTTCGAAAGGTATTCCAAATTTTTCTAAGATCTCAGCAGTCTCTCTAACTACAGGAAGATCACTATCACTTCCCATAATAATTCCTACTAAAGGTTTATCCATGAAGCACACCTCCACAACTTTTTTAATAATAATAATAACTTATAACTATTTTTAAATGCAATATTTTTATTATTCTTTTTCTCCTCATTTTCTAACCAATCATTAATTTTCATTCTGTGTTTCTTTTTCTTACCTTCTATTTTAATTCTCTTGATTTCCTCTTCAATATTTTAACAAGCTATCATATGGAAATACTGCCCATAAAGCGAAGCTTAAATTCTTCTTTGGTCTCTTCTCGGTACTTTTTTAACCTTCTTCACAATTCAGTTTATTATATATTTTTAATACTACTTTTATAATCTTTGCGGTTTCAATCCCTTATAGGTACGCTACAAACC
>CAZZIO010000052.1:0-10555 GCA_964654465.1 uncultured Dictyoglomota bacterium | reverse complement strand
CCCACCCGCGCCCACCATAAGAGAAAAGGCGAAGAAGAGGAAAGTAATCTATTTCAGATATACAGAGAGGAAGACGAGAAGCTGGAAGTCTTCCATATCTGAAATAGATGAAAACCACCTTGGAGCTTCCTGTTGAAATTCCATTAATGGAAAAGTAAGCAGTGACGGGTGATTCCGTTAAAGATCAAGAGTGGATCTTTTTTAGATCCATTAAGGTGGAACCACGGGAGCTCTCGTCCTTTAATGGGACGAGAGCTTTTTTATTTGTAGAATAAATAGTGAAAAATTAAACGGGAGGTCGGAATATTATGAGTTGGAAAATGGTATATAAAAATAAAAGTTGGGAGAAAAAAGGCAGTTTGCTGGATGCATTAAGGGAAGAAGGTTTAGAAGATATAATATTAGGAGCAAGGATTAATGGTATTTTAACTGATCTGAAGATAATTCCTCCTTTTGGTAGTGTAGTGGAAATTGTGGATTGGGATGATGCTGAGGGGAAAAGTATTTATTGGCATACTTCTTCTCATATTTTGGCTCATGCAGTAAAAGAATTGTTTCCAGAGGTTAAATTAGGAATTGGACCTGCTATAGAAGATGGGTTTTATTATGATTTTTATAAAGACACTCCTTTTACTCAGGAGGATTTAGAAAAAATAGAAGAAAGAATGAAGGAGATAATAAAGAAGGATATACCTATAGAAAGAATAGAGTTAACAAGGGATGAAGCAAGAAAATTATTAGAAGAATTAGAAGAGAATTTTAAATTAGAGCTTCTTGAGGAAATACCAGAAGGAGAAAAAATATCTTTTTATAGACAAGGTAATTTTATAGATCTTTGTAAGGGTCCTCATTTACCTTCTACGGGAAAAGTAAAAGCTATAAAGTTATTAAGTACTTCTGGTGCTTATTGGAAAGGAAATGAAAATAATCCTATGTTGCAACGAATTTATGGTATATCTTTTCCTTCTGAGAAAGAATTAAATGATTACCTAAAAGAAAGGGAGGAAGCATTAAAGAGGGATCATAGAAAAGTAGGAAGAGAACTTGGGATATTTAATACCTTTGAAGAAGCTGGTCCAGGCTTAATTTTTTATCCACCAAAAGGAGCTTTATTAAGACTGATTATTGAAGAATTTGAAAGAAAAGAACATTTAAAAAGAGGTTACTTACCAGTTATTACTCCCCATTTAATGCAAGCTGATTTGTGGAAAATATCAGGTCATTGGGATAATTATAGAGAAAATATGTTTTTTTTACAAGTAGACGAAAAAGATTATGCTGTAAAACCTATGAATTGTCCAGGACATGTTCTTATATATAGGTCTACTGTAAGAAGTTATAGGGATTTACCTCTTAGATTTTTTGAAATGGGAACTGTTTATAGATATGAAAGATCAGGAGTATTATATGGACTTGAGAGAGCCAGAGGTTTTACTCAGGATGATGCACATATTTTCTGTACAGAAGAACAATTGGAAGATGAGATTAAAAGAGTATTAGATTTTGTATTTTTTATGTTAAAAAGTTTTGGCTTAAATGAATATGAAATTACTCTTTCTACGAGACCCGAAAAATATATTGGATCTGATGAAATATGGGAAAAAGCAACAATAGCTCTTAAAAATGCTTTAGAGAGTGTAGGGGTTAGTTATCAAGTTGCTGAAGGTGAAGGTGCTTTTTATGGTCCTAAGATTGATTTAAAGTTAAGGGGGTTACTTGGAAAAAGATGGCAAGGTCCTACAATTCAAGTGGATTTTAATTTGCCAGAAAGATTTGATTTAACCTATGATGCTTCTGATGGAACAAAGAAAAGACCTGTTATGATACATAGAGCAATATTAGGTTCCTATGAAAGATTTATAGGTATTCTTATAGAACAATATGGTGGAAGATTTCCTTTATGGCTTGCACCTGTTCAAATTGCTATTCTTCCTATATCAGAAAAGCATGAAGATTATGCCTTAGAGATTGCTAAGATTTTAAAAGAAAATGACTTTAGGGTAGAAGTTGATTTAGATCAAGCCAAGTTGAATTATAAGCTTAGAAAGGCTATAAATAATAAAATACCCTATATCTTTATAGTAGGGGATAAGGAAAAGGCAGAAAGGAAGGTAAGTGTAAGGACCCATAATCAAGATTTAGGGGTTTTTGAACTTAATGTCATTATTAACAAGCTTTCAGACGAGATAAATACCAAAAAAAGCCTTATAGGAGGATAAATAAATGTTATTTAAGATTCTTTTTACTATCTGGTTTTTTTTGCTGGGGAGTGCTGTCGGTAGTTTCTTAAATGTTTTGATATATAGACTTCCTCGAAAAGAATCTATTTTATTTCCTTCTTCTCGTTGTCCTTCTTGTAATCATAAATTAGCACCGAAGGACCTTGTACCTATTTTCAGTTATATATTTCTTAAAGGGAAATGTAGATACTGTAGAGCAAAGATTTCTATAAGATATCCCTTGGTTGAGACCCTTACTGCAATATTTTTTGCCCTATCTTTTTGGGTATATGGATGGTCTTTTCACTGTTTTAAAATATTAATACTTTTCTCATTCCTTTTGCCAATCTTTTTTATAGATATCGAACATATGTTGATTCCTGACGTTTTATCTTTTGCTGGTTTAGGAATAGGTTTTTTTCTCTCTTTATTAGAAGGTAAGATTTACCAAAGCATTTTAGGAAGCATTGTTTTTGGGGGAATATTACTTTTAATATATTTAGGTGCTCTTTTAATATTAAAAGAAGAAGGCATGGGACAGGGAGATATAAAGTTGGGATTTTTTTTGGGAAGTTTTCTTGGATTAAAACTATCCTTATTAGCTTTATTTTTGAGTTACATTTTAGGAGGTGTTATATCCGTCTTTATTTTGCTATTTAAAAATAAAGACTTAAAAACTGCTATACCTTTTGGTCCTTTTCTAATCTCGGGATCATTCATATCTTTATTTTGGGGAGAGTCTATAATAAGTCTTTATATTTCTTTTTTTATTAAATGACAAATTTAAACGGATATACACTGATAGAACTTTTAATAACTGTTATTATTATTGGAATTTTATCCTATATTTCTTTCCATGTTACAATTGCAAGCTTAGATAGAGCTAATCTGAATAGTTGTGCTATATTAATATTAAAAGAGCTTGTAGAACTTAGAGATAGTGCATATTCTTGTGATGAGGGTACTCCAAACATTTTATTTTTCTTTCCTTCTATAGACAAGATTGTTTTAAAATGTTATGATAAAAAAAGTAATTTTTATAAAATTACGAAAATAATTGATCTGAGAGAAGAAAATATAGATCTTGTTTCTTCAGTTTTTGGAGTAAATGAGTATGTTTACTTTAATAGGCTGGGAATTCCTTCTTCAGGGGGAACTGTTGTAATAAGGTATAAAAATATGAGAAAATATGTAGTAGTAACTCCTGCTACAGGGAGGATATATATAAGTGATAAAATGCCAGAAGATTAGTAAATATAGTGGTTTTAGTGTATTAGAGGCATTGATAGCTGGAGCGGTACTTTTAATAGCAATCGTAGGAATTTTACAAATGTATTTTGTAACTTTTTATAATGCTCCGAAGGTAGAGAACCTTATTAATGCTAACTATATCCTTTCAAAAGAGGCAGAGTTAATTTTTTCAAAAAGTTATACTATTTTAGATAGCTATATAACTTCTAATTATCCTAAGGTTGTAAAGGATAAAAACATGGTATATACTATTACATGTACAATAGATAATACTCTTACATGGGGAAGATTCATAAGATTAGAAGCATCTTGGATTGAAGGTAAAGAAAATAAAGAATTTAGAATTGAATTTTTTAGGGCTAAATTATGAAAAAGGGCTTTACTTTAATTGAACTTTTAATTGGTGTTTCCATATCCCTTATAATAGTTGCTCTTGTGGTGAGTTTCTTAACCACAGGTTCCTTAGGATATCAGTTTATAAATAAAAAGATACAATATCAAAGAAATGCAAGATTAGTGGCAGAGAGACTTATTAGGGAAGTTAAAAAAGCATCTATTATTGATAGTACTTCAGATGGTGGTAATTTAATATTTAGTTATACTTATTATGACTTTAGTACTAATCCTATTTCGTCTACATTATCTACTATAAGATATTATATAGATAATAATGGTATTCTCAGAAGACAAGTAAAACAGGGGAACTTATGGGTAGGTAATAATCCCCTAACAGAAAGTGATTTCAAGGTTATACCTCCTATATTTTTTTATTATGATGATTCTGGGAATATTGTTTCTCCAAGGAATGCTCAAATTGTTCAAGTGGTACTTAAATTTGACGGAAATAAAGATAATGTTGTTGATTATACCTTGACTTTTTCAATATTTCTCCCTATAAAAAACACTTATTACTTAAAATAGGGGGAAGAAAAAAATGTTTTCTAATAATAAAGAAAAGGGACAATTAGTGATATTAATGAGTATCGTTATCTTTATATTTGTATTGGGGTTAATTATTGTTCAACTTATACCCTCAGAAAATGTTATTACAAGAAGGACTCTTGAGAGTAATCAAGCCTTTTATTTAGCTCAATCAGGTCTTCAACAGGCTTTTTATATAATAAATTCTAACCCAGATTTAGCATTTTTGACCCTTACTTTAAGAAGAATAGACAACAGTAGTAATCTATTATCCTATACAATGACTTATACTAACGGAGATTTATTTAAATTTAGCTATAATATAGGTTCTATATCTGTTGGTGAATATAATGTTACTGTTTCATATACCTTTTCAAAATTAAATTCAGGAGGAGTTTTAATCGATTATCCCATATATAAGATAAGATGTGAAGGCTATGTACCATCCATAGATAATTATAGGGTTATTAGGAAACTTGAAGTATATGGGAATAATACTGAAATAACTCTTGATCCATTTAAATTTGCAGTCTTTGCAGGAACTTCTGTTAATTTTTCTGGAAAAGCTGCAGTTATTGAAGGAGAGAGATTGCCTGATGGGACTTTTGATACTGCAATATATTCTAATGGTCCTGTAGATTTAAGTAATCCTCCACTTATAAATGGTTCTTATTCTCCTGTATTAGGAATAGACGTTATTGCAAATGATAATTCCCTTTCTATGCCAACCTTAAATGAGGATTATCTTAAAGGGGTAGCTATGTCACAAGGTCTTTACAGATCTGGGGGAATAGTAGATTTAAAGAATTTAGTTGATTATGCAAAGAGTAATCCTAATTGGTACAATTCTGCCACTAATACTTGGTTGACATGGACGTTGGTGATATATATAGATGGTAATGCTAGGATGGCTGGGAATGTTGAGTTTCAAGGGATGGTTATTGTAAAAGGAGATGTAAAGATTACAGGTACTGGGAATAAAATAAGGGGGATATTATATGCAGCAAAAGTTGACTCTGTTACAGATGATCTTTCTATATTTGGAGATCCTATTATAGAAGGTACCAGTATAGGTGAGGCTGTAAGAATTGGAGGTAATAGTACTATAAAACACAATAGAAGTTATATCGAAAATATCATGCAATCTCATGGCATAACAAATGTAGTAAAAGCTACAAAGACAAAATTAAAGATTCTTTCATGGAATGAATTTTAAAAGAGTTGTCTATTTATATCTTTTGTATTAAAATAAAATCTTATTCAGGGAGAGGTTGAAAGGAAGGGAAAGATGGGGATTTTTAATTTATTTTCTTCAGAAGAGCCTATTTTGAGTATTGAATTAGGAAATCCTGTAAGATTAGTATATGGGGGGAGGAGAAAAGATAAGAAGATTGTAATTAAAAATGCAGTTTCTTTTCTTTTTTCACCTGACATTTTTCAAGGGGGTCAATCCTTAGATATTTCCAAAATAGTAGAAACTCTCAAAAAGGACTTAAAAGTATTGAAAGTAAAGAACCCAAAAACATATATAGCTATACCATCTTTAAATGTGGTGGTAAGATTTTTTAATTTTACTTATATGCCAGAAGAAGAACTTAGAGAGGCCATAAAATGGGAGCTTGATAGGTATATTCCATTTTCTGAGGAAGATATAGTGTACGATTTAGAGATTATTGATGTAATAGAGAGGGAAGGAAGTAAAGAATGTAAAGTAATGCTGGTTGCAGTACCAAAAGAAGTCATAAATCCATATTTGGAGATAGTAAAATCCTTAGGGCTAAATTTAGAGGTAGTAGATATAAGTATTTTTTCGGCTGTAAGATCAGTAGTATTTAATAGAAAAGAGCTTCCTAAGGGTAATACCTTGTTCTTGTATACTCACGATAATATTGCAGAATTTGTTGTGCTAAAGGATAATCAACCCATATTTTTTAGAAGCACTATTATGGAAGAATGGAATCCACATGAAGAAGGAGTAGATGAGCTTACAAAGTCTTTTATTTTGGAAGATTTTGTAAGAAAAATTCAAGAATCTATTAATTTTTTCTTTCTACAGTTTCCAGAGGAACATATAGATCAAGCTATAGTTATGGGAAGCAATGCTAAAAATAAAGATTTTGTGGATCTTTTAGAGGCTCTCTTAAATGTACCATCAGAAGTAGCCCCATTGACTCTTAGCTCTGACGTAATAGTAAATGCAAAAAAGCAAGATAAATCATTTTTAGAAGATCTTTCTTCTTGGGTAGTACCTATAGGACTATTTTTCTGGGGAAGGATGTAGGAATATGTTTAAGATTAACCTTTTACCGAAGGAAGCTAAGAAAAAAGAGGCAATAAGAATTCCCTTTTTAGGTATTCTTATTACTGTGATTGGGATATTACTTCTATTTGGAGAGATTGTTCTTTATTTTAATCTTTCATCTGAAGTTAATAATTTAAGAAACGAAAATACTTCTCTTGAAGCCCAAATAAATGATCTTAAAATAAGAATAAAAGAATTACAAAAATTGCAAGACATAAAAAAACAATATGAAGAAAAGATAAATTTATTAAATGAGATTTCTTCTAAAGAGATATCTTGGGTTGATATTTTTGAGACTATAAATGGAATTACTCCTAAAAATCTTTGGATTAAAAGTTTTAGCTTAGATTCTTCAGATAATGTAAATATCGAGGGATTTGCTGTAAGCTACAAAGATATAGCAATTTTTTTAGATCAATTAGAAAAAACCAATCTTATGGATAAAATTACCTTGGGTTTTGCTCAGAAGGTTGGACAGCCTCCAGTTATTGCTATTAATTTTAGGATAGCTGCTCAGTATAAGAGGGGTGAAAGATGAAACCAAATATAAATATATGGATAATTATAGGTATTTTTTTATTTGTTATTGTTGTTGGATTTTACTTTCTTGTATATAAATCTTTAGAGAATGAAAAAAACACATTAGTGGAAAGCATTGATAATAATCGTCAGATGCTTCTTAAGTATCAGCTGAATTACAAAAAGAGCTTAGAAGAGTGGGAGAAATTTAAAGAATCTTTGCAGAAATTTGCTGAATTACAACAGAAGTTACCTACAAAGGAAGATCTTCCTCATCTTTTAGCTTTTGTAGAGACTATATGTAAAGAATCAAAGCTTTCTGTAAATAGTTTTAAGCCAATTCAAGTACAAGAACAACCTCAGCCTACCTCACAAGAGGGGAAAAAAGAGGCTCCAAAACCTCTTTATGAAGAAAGAAATTATAGTGTGGACTTACAAGGTGGTTATGGTGGATTTCTCTTATTTTTAGCTAAGCTAAAGACAGCACCTCGTATTATTCTTTTAAAGGATTTAAAAATTGATCCTGTAGATACAACTGCTAAAGAACTAAAATTTTCCTTCATATTGTCTACATTTATAATTAAATAGGTGGGGAAATATGGATATTAAAAGTATATTTAATGATCCAAAACAAAGATTAATAGTCCTTATAAGTCTTTTTATTATTGTAGGTGCGATTGGAGGATACTATATTGTGGCAAATTATGTATTAACTCCCCAAGAGGAACCTGTTATAACAACACCTAAGGCAAAAACTACAACAGGTACTTATACTTTTGCTGAAATATTAGAAACTCTTACTGAACAAATAGGAGTAGTCTTTACTTATTCAAATGTTG
The DNA here is from genome assembly GCA_964654465.1 of uncultured Dictyoglomota bacterium. Taxonomy (GTDB): domain Bacteria; phylum Dictyoglomota; class Dictyoglomia; order Dictyoglomales; family Dictyoglomaceae; genus Dictyoglomus. The sequence goes on along the minus strand of CAZZIO010000052.1, from coordinate 2,504 downwards.
CTTTAGGAAGAAGTAATCCTTTTTTACCTGTTATTGACTTAAATCCAAAACCACAGCCTAAGATATCGTCTTTACCTCAAGCAACTACGAGAATTTCTATAGTACCACAGTCTTCTTCTGTTACTAAAACTTGGTATAGCAATTTTAAGCTTACAGGAATAATAAGAAGTTGGGATAAAAGTTATGCGATTATAGAAGAAGGTGATAGGGGCTATATCATAAGAGAAGGAGAATTGTTTAGGGGGGATATATACCTGGAAAAGATCTTGGAAAATTCGGTAATTTTAAGGAAAGGAAAAGAAACAACTACTATTAAACTGGGAGGTGAATAGTTTGTCTCACATAAGAAAATTAATTTCTTTGATTCTGTTTATAAACTTTTTGTTAATTGGGGGGATATTTGCTCAAAATAGTTTAAAAAGTTTAGTGGGAATTCAAGTAGAAGATGGTAGTGGTGGTACCATAAATATAAATATTTATTTTTCAACTACTTCGGTACCAAAATATGATATTAAACAATCTGCCTCAAAAATTGTGGTAACTTTTTATGATACTCAGATAAAAACTGTATCAAAAAATGTTGAAATAAATAAAGGATTTTTGACTAATTTAGAACTCTCTCAAAATAAAAATAATACTATACTTGTAATAAATTTTATAGGATCCTTACCTAAGTATTCAGTTACTTCTACTTCTGGAATTTTAAAAATTACACTAAGTCCTTCAGGTGCTTATTCCAAAGAAGAAACTTCATCTATTAAACAGATTTCTTCAATAGAAAATACTCTTTTGAATATAAAGATTGATAAGAATTATAAGCCCAATCTTATAGTGTTAGAGTTTTCTAATAAAGCCCCAGATTTTAAAAGCTCGCTCCTTAAAAATCCTTTAAGATTTGTTATTGATTTAAATGATACGATAAACAAACTTGGCTCTAAGGTTATATCTGTAAATTCCAGTCCTATTATTTCAATTAGAACTTCTCAATTTAGTACTAAACCGTTTGTTACAAGGATAGTAATTGACTTGAAGACTTCTTTTCCTGCAATATCTGCAAAATCAGCTGATAATAAAATATATATAGGGACAGAAGATGTTTTAGCCAAAGTTGTTCCAACAACCACAAAGATTGTGAGTCAGAAGACTATAGAAGCACCAGAAAAGGAAGAGACTCCAAAGATAACTGAGATAAAAACTAGAGAAGTACAAGAAGAACAAAAAGTAGAAACCAAATTGGAACATCCTAAGCCTGTAGAGGTAAAAGATAAATTCCAGCAAAAGATTTCAGTTTCTTTTGATAGGGCTGAAATAAGAGATGTTTTAAAGGCAATGGGGCAGTTGGCGGGACTTAATATAATAACGGATATTGGTGTCCAAGGAAGAATAAGTGTCTATTTAAAAGATATTCCATTTAGAGATGCTTTTTACGCCTTACTTGCATCATCGGATCTTGGATATGTGGAACAAGGAGAAGTAATTATTGTAGCGAACCTTGATAAGCTTCAAAAAATTGAAAGTAGAGATTTAGTTACAAAGGTATATCAACTTAGATATTTTGAAAGCCAAAAGGCTAAGGAAATTCTATCCAAAACATCTAAAACTGCAATTTTTGATTCTGATGATACGAGAAATTGGCTAATAGTTTCAGCTCCATCAACAGAATTTCCGAAGATAGAGAATGCCATCAAAATTTTAGATATACCATCTGAAAAAGTTGCCGAGACAAAGGGAGTAGGTAAGGTTCAAGTTGAAAGGTTTGAAGATACATATCTTGTTTCTCTTAATGCGAAGGGAGAAGATATTAAAGATATTCTTCAAGAAATAGCACAAAAAACGGGTAGGAATATAATATTTTCAAAAGATATTTCTGGAGGTTTATATCTTACCTTAAACAAAGTTTCCTTAGATAGAGCTATAGATCTTATTATTAGAAGTTTAGGATACACATATGAGATAAGAGAAGGAGGTTTTATAATAGTAAGTGTACCTAAGGGTGAAGCTCCTTCAATACCTATTTTAGAGATAAAAGAACTTGTTAAGATAGATAAAATTAGTGATGTTTATTATGTTACCGCAGATCTTAGAAAATCTGATATAAGAGATATACTCCAAGAGATAGCAAAGAAAACAGAGTTTAATTTTGTAATAGATCCAAAGATTTCAGGAAGTGTAGATCTATTTGTAAATAAAGTACCACTGGATGAAGTTCTTACTATTTTACAAAGGCTTGCCAATTTTGATATGGAAAAAGTAGGGAAGACCTATTATGTTAAACCTAAGGAAATACAAACAGCCCCTACAGTGGTTCAGCCTATATTAACTAAATTATATGTTCTTAAATATATTGATTTACAAGATATTTTGAGAGTAGGAGGGGCATTAGTAAAGAACATAAGCTTAAGTTATGATAGTAAGACGAGGTTATTAATAGCCCAAGGTAAGGAAGAGGACTTGAAGGTACTTGATGATCTAATAAGCAGGATAGATGTGGAGAGGAAAGGGGA
>CAZZIO010000051.1:0-7575 GCA_964654465.1 uncultured Dictyoglomota bacterium | reverse complement strand
CCTTTTTCAAAGATTCCCATATATCATGTAGATGACCATTATGAATATTCTTTTTTACCTTTAGTACCTTCTACTTCTTATTTAAAAACTTTTGATTTAAAGCTTTATCAACCTGGTTTTATATTGATTCTTCCAGATGATAAGGATATGGAAAAGCTCAGTGAATTTAAGGAGATAGTTAAGTTATTCCAAGCTTTTTATGAATATAAAAATTGGCTTGAGATATTGGGACTTGTAGATGCCTCTTCTTTAAATGATTCAATTGAAAGAGGAGAGGTTTCGGAAGTAATAAAAGTGGCAGAGGCTTTACATGAAAAAAAGATTGCTCAGATAGCTGATGAAATCTGTTCAAAACTTCCAGATTTAAGACTGGTGTTGATAGCAGGACCTTCTTCCGCAGGTAAGACTACTTTTAGCAAGAGATTGCAAATTCAGTTAAAGGTGAATGGTATAAGACCTATCGTCATAGAGATGGATGACTATTTCTTACCACCCCAGTATATATCAAGGGATGAATATGGAAATTATGATTTTGATAATCCTAAGGCTGTAGATATAGAACTTCTTAATGAGCATTTAAATATAATTATGAATGGGGGAGAAGTGGAACTTCCCAAGTATAATTTCCAGAAGAAGAGAAGGGAAAAATCAGGAAAAATAGTAAAATTAGATAAGAGAAGTATTATAGTGATGGAAGGAATTCATGCTTTAAACCCAGAAATGACAAATCTTATCCCTGGCCATATGAAGTATCATATTTTTGTAAGTGCTTTGACCCATCTTAATATAGATAATCAAAATAGGGTACCTACAACTGATTCTCGCTTGATAAGAAGAATTGTAAGGGATAGTATTTTTAGGGGATATGGTGTGATTGATTCTATAAGACAATGGCCTTCTGTAAGAAAGGCAGAAGATTTATATATTTTTCCAACCCAGGAAAGGGCTGATGTGATGTTTAATTCTGCATTGGTTTATGAGTTTCCAATTCTAAAAACCTTTGCTGAGCCAATGCTTAAAGCTATTCCTCCATATTATCCAGAATATCCTGAGGCAAAAAGGCTTCTTGATATTCTCTCTCATTTTCTGCCCTTGTCTCCTACAGAGGTTCCTATGACTTCTATTTTGAGAGAGTTTATAGGAGGGAGTTCTTTTACATACTAAAATCTATATTCTTCAAAGAGATCTGTAGAAATATATCTTTCTCCAGTATCAGGTAGTATTACTACTATATTTTTGTCCTTATTCTCTTCTCTTTTTGCAACTATCAGTGCAGCATAAGTGGCAGCTCCTGATGAAATACCACATAATATTCCTTCTTCTCTAATTAATTTTTTTGCTGTTTCTATAGCATCTTCGTCTGAAACTTGTATTATTTCATCTATGATATTTAAATTAAGCACCTTTGGTATGAAACCAGCACCTATACCTTGAATTTTATGAGGAGAAGGATTGCCTCCAGATAGTACTGGAGATTTTGATGGCTCCACTGCAATGATTTTTATACTATTTTTTCTACTTTTAAGAGCCTCTCCTATGCCTGTTATAGTTCCTCCTGTACCTACTCCACCAACTATTATATCTACCATTCCGTCAGTATCTCTCCAAATCTCTTCTGCAGTGGTTTTTCTGTGAATCTCTGGATTTGCAGGATTTTCAAATTGCATAGGTATAAAGTACTTTTCAGGTTTTTCTCTTACTATTTCTTCTACTTTTTCAATGGCACCTTTCATACCCTTCTCTTTGGGAGTAAGAATAAGTTCTGCACCAAAAGCTCTTAATAAAGCTCTTCTTTCAAGACTCATACTCTCTGGCATAACAAGTATTAATTTGTAACCCTTTATAGCGCAAACCATGGCAAGACCTATTCCTGTATTTCCTGAAGTGGGTTCAATAATTACTTTTTCCTTGGATATTAAGCTTTCCTTTTCTGCCTTTTCAATCATGGATAAAGCTATTCTATCTTTTATGCTTCCCCCTGGATTAAAAGATTCTAATTTTGCAAATACATTCGCAAAGCATCCTTGTGTGATTTTATTTAATTTAACTAAGGGAGTGTTTCCTATGAGTTCTAATATATTATTTGCTATTTTCATTTTTTCCCTCCATATTAGCTTTTATCTAACTTAGAGTAATTATATCATACTTATTTAGTATTTTTTCAGCCTTTGGTATAATTATCTAAAAAAGTTTAGGAGGTTTACTTTTGAGAAATAAGAGAAATTATATTTTGGCATTTTGGGATCCAGTCTTTTTTATAAATGGGATGATCTTTTTGAATGTTAATACGGTGATTCCTTATTTTATTATTGCTCTTTCGGGTACTACTTTTCATATAAGCTTGGCCAATTTTTTGGCTGTTCTTGGTAGTTTTTTGCCTTCTATTTTTATAGCAAGATACGTTCAGAGGTTAAGGATAAAAAACAAAGTTTTTGCTAAAATTCTTCTTATTCAAAGATTTAGCTTCTTAATTTTTGTCTTTTTATTTCCTTTTATTCTTAAATATTTTGGAAAAACAGCTACTATTTATTTATTCTTACTTTTTTACGGAGCCTTTAACTTATTTGTGGGAACTTATGGACCCTTTTATTTTAGCATTTTGGATAAAATACTGCCCTTTGAAGAGAGGGGACGTGTAGTAGGTAGAGGTAGTGCGTTAGGAAATTTGATTGCTATTTTTATGACCCTTCTTTTAAATTTTTATATAAGTAGAATTTCTTTTCCTTATAATTTCTTTCTTATATTTCTTACCGGTACCTTTATTCTCCTTTTAGATGCCCTGTTTTTTTATTTTATGGAGGAAAAAGAGGGAGATATTTTTGAAGATAGTTTATCCTTTTCCCAATTTATGAAGAGGGCTTTTTCTATTTTAAAAATTAACCCTGTCTTTAGGAAAGTTGTAGTATCTCTTTTATTTTTAGGACTTTCTCTTACCACTTTACCCTATTTTATTGTTTATGCTAATAAAAATTTTGGGTCTTTAAATAATATAGTTACTGCTTTTAATTTTGGGTATATTTTTTCCAGTGTTTTGGGAAGTTTTATTTTGGGTGAGTTAACAAAAAATTTAGGATACAAAAAAGTATTATCCTTAGGTATGGCTCTTGGTTTAGTTGGATTTATTGTAGTTTTTGTATTTAGAAATTTAATTGGTACAATTTTGGGTAGTATTCTTGTTAATTTAACTTTTGTCTCTAATATTCTTACCTCTGGGTTTATAATAACAGGGGTATCTCCTAAGGAAGATCTTCCTGTATATTTGGCGGTAAATAATACTATAGTGATGGCTTTTTCTTCTTTAATGCATCTTTTTAATGGGGCTATAATAAAATATTTGGGTTTTTATGTACTCTTTTTTGTCTCCTTTATCTTTCTTGTATTTTCCTTTGTTTCCATAGGGCGAGTGGTTATTACATCTACCGATAACTGAAATATATTTTCTAATACTTTATAGCCCATAGGAACTGGTGCAGTAATCTCTATTTCCGATAATTTTTCAAGTAGAGGGAAAATGTATTCTTTAGGAATAGGAAATGTGGTTTTTACTGGTACAACTTTATATTTGCCATTTTTTATTTTTACTGTAGTAGTTAAAGTTCTTTTAGGATTTTTAAACTCCTCTATAGCGTAATTTTTTCCCTTTTCACATTTATTTCCTTTAACCATAATATCTTCTCCTATTTCTAACTCTAAACTGCAACCTAAGGGGCATACTATACAAGTTATTTCTTTTTTCATGTTATCCCTCCATGTAGAATTTAGGACTTTCAATATCTCTTAAAAATTCAGGTTTTACTTTTATAACTATCATTTCTGCTGGTTTTACTACTGGAAATCTCCATTCTTTTATTCTTTTATCTTTATCTTTTAGTGTTAAAATGGCTGATTTTTGAGGCTCTTTTACTCTGAAGTAAAAGGTGATATCTTCTAAAATAGGAAAACTTAAATATTGAGGTGCTACAAGTCTTAAGTTTCCGTCAATCTCAATATGTACTCTTTTTTCTATATTTGTTTCATTATTTATGTATTTTGCTGCAGATTTTCCTGCTAAAATTCCTTGTAAAGTTACATAGTCTACTAAGTCATTCACAAGCAAAGAGTTTCCACATGAGAAAATACCTTCTTTTAAAGTAGAGAGATATTGGTCTACATAAGGTCCTTGGGTCCTTGGATCTAAGGGTATATTAATGTTTTCTAATAAATCATTTTCTGGAATTAAACCTGCAGAAAGGAGCAGGGTATCACATTCTATAAATTTTTTATCCTCTATAATAGGATTTCCATTATCATCTACAGGAGCTATATATACACCTTCCACTCTATCTTTTCCTAAAATCTCGACTACTGTGTGTTTTAGATAAAGAGGTATATTATAATCTTCTAAGCACTGTACTAAATTCCTTGTGAGTCCTCCAGGATAAGGGAGTTTTTCAACCACACCTATAACTTCTGCTCCTTCCCATTTTAACCTTCTTGCCATAATAAGTCCTATATCTCCAGATCCTAAAATAAGTATTTTTTCTCCTGGAAGGTATCCTTCTATATTTACTAATCTTTGAGCAGTACCAGCTGTATATATACCTGCTGGTCTTGCGCCAGGAATTTGCAAATTTCCTCTCGTTCTTTCCCTACATCCTGTGGAAAAAATTATGGCTTTTGTTTTAATTTCCCAGATGCCATCTCTATTTATAGCTGTAATTTTTTTCTCTTCAGTTATATCTACCACCATTGTTTCGAGCCACACTTCTATATTAGGGTATTTTTTAATTTCTTTTATAAAGCGATATGCATATTCTGGACCTGTGAGTTCTTCTTTGAAATATATGAGGCCAAATCCGGGATGTATGCATTGATTTAAAACCCCTCCCAGTTCTTCATTCCTTTCTAAGATTAATATGCTTTTTCCCCTTTCTGCTGAAGAAATACTGGCTGAAAGTCCTGCTGGTCCTCCCCCTATTATTGCTATATCAACTTCTTTTTGCATATTTCCACCTCACTTTATTTTCTCCATTAAGTAAGAAAGATTTTCCACCCCTTAAGGTAATCATGTTCATGGGTATCTCTAATTCATCGGAGAGGATTTTCATAATGTGATAACTACAGAAGGCACCTTGGCATCTTCCCATACCTGCCCTTGTTCTTTTTTTAATAGCTTCTAAGTTACGAGCGGGAAGAGGTGAATTAATTGCATTTCTTACTTCCATCTCACTAACATATTCACACCTACAAATTATATGTCCCCATCTTGGATCTTCCTTTATAAGATTTTCCTTTTCTTCCTCAGTTAATTCTTTAAAGGCTACTATTTTTTCAAAATTTTTTATATTTCTCTTTCTTTTTATATTTTCTTTTTCCATGAGCCATTCTACCGCCATTTTGGCAAGAGATGGAGCAGAGGTAAGCCCTGGTGAATCTATGCCTGCAAAATGTAAAATATTTTTAAATTCTGGAATCTCTTGTACAAAGAAATCTTTGTATGTACTTGATGCTCTTATTCCTGAAAAAATATTTATTACAAGGGTAAAGGGCACATTAGGGGTTAATTTTTTTACTTTCTCCTTTATTTCAGAAAGTCCTTCCATGGAAGTGCTTTTATCTTCTTTGTTCGCTATATTTTCTGCAGTAGGGCCTAATAAGATGTTACCGTCTACTGTTGGAGTTACAAGGACTCCTTTTCCTTTTTGAGTGGGTACATGGAAGATGGTACTTTTTACAAAGTTTTGAGCCTTTTTATCAAGAACAAGATATTCTCCCTTTCTTGGGGTAATTGCAAAAGGATAATCAGGATCTAATAAATGGATTATTTTATCAGCGTATATTCCTGCACAGTTTATTATGTATTTACAATAATACTTTGATTTATTTGTTGTTACTTTATATACCATGTCCTTTTTCTCTATTCCTATTACTTCTTCTCCAAGTTTTACTTGTACCCCATTTTCAATAGCATTTTCTAAGGCGTGAATGGTAAGAAGAAAAGGATTAGTTATACCAGAAGTAGGAAAAAATAAGGCATATTTTACTTCTCTATTTATGTTAGGTTCTCTTTTTAAAATCTCTTCTCTTTTTAAAAGTTGTATCTCTGATACTCCATTAATTTTTCCTCTTTCTTTTAGCTCAAGAAGAATTTTTAGTTCCTCATCATTAAAGGCGAGCACATAGGCTCCTATTCTTTTAAAGGGTACTTTTAATTCATTACATAGATCTTTGTATAATCTGTTTCCTTCCACATTAGTTTTAGCCTTTAAAGTACCAGGTAGCGGATCATATCCAGCATGAACAATAGCACTATTTGCCTTTGTTGATCCCATAGGTATATCCTCCTCTTTATCTAAGAGAAGGACAGAAATCTCATAAAAGGATAGTTCTCTTGCAATTAAGCTTCCTATTATTCCTCCCCCAATTATAATTACATCTTCCATTTTTCCCTCCTTTTATAAAAACAAAAACCGCCCACACTTCTTACAAAGTGGGGCGGTTCTCCTTATCTCCTCGCCCTTTTTTTATATTTAATTTTTTATAATTATAGCATAAAAGATTAATTATTTAAAATACCCTGAGAAGCCCAATAACCTTCCCTATAATGGTAAAGGGAGGATAGATTACAGAATATCTTTTATTTGCAGGCCTTAAGCACGGTATTCCATATTCTTCAGATAGATATTTTACGGTGGATTCTCCATCTTTTAATGCTACTACGATGTCTCCCTTTTCTGCTATAGGTTGTCTTTGTACAATAATAAGATCTCCTTCTATTATATGGGCTTCAATCATACTATCTCCTTTTACTCTTAATAGGAAGCTTAAATCAGGATTTTTAACCAATCTCCTTGGTACTGGTATATACTCTTCAGTATTTTCGGGAGAATCAACAGGAACTCCTGCTCTTATAGTACCTACAAGGGGTAAGATACAATATTCTTCTCCATCATTACTTCTTAAATGAAATCTTCCATTTTTATCTTGTACGAGATAGCCTTTATCTACAAGAGCTTTTAAATGAAAATAGGAAGATCCTGAGGATTTTAAACCAAGAGCTCTTGCTACTTCTCTTACAGTAGGCATTCTTTTCTCTTTTTTCCAATAACTTATTACAAATTCTAAAACTTCTTTTTGTTTTTTGCTTAAATATGTTTTGTAAACTCTCATAATTTATGATATTATAACATAACTTTTTTGTATAAAATAAGTTTTTTTCAAGGTACTTGACATAAAAAAGATTTTTAGTAAAATAACAATCAGTTAAAGCTTTTCTGAGTGGCAAGAAAGGAGGTGAAGAAGGGACCTTTAGGTTGCCACTCTTGAGAAGCAAACTGGTAAGGTAAGTTAACGACACTTACCAGGTAGTCATAAAAAATATAAAAAAATTTAAATCCTAAGGGGGTCAATGAAAGATGAAGAAATTAGTATGGTTGATGGTTTTAGCTCTTCTTGTAGTTCCTGCATTTGCAGCTAATTTAAGTACTTCTAATTGGATTGGTGTAGGTTTCCATACTAGATTAGTTCCATATAATAATCAATACTATGTAATTTGGGGAACTTGGGCTTCTGGAAATATCAACTACTCACTATCTG
>CAZZIO010000050.1:0-2825 GCA_964654465.1 uncultured Dictyoglomota bacterium | reverse complement strand
TATTTTTACCTCTTCATTTTTTAAAATCTTTAATGCATTATCTTTCTGACTTCCAAAAAGATAGCAAAGGGCAATATTGTATTTTTTACAAATCTTTATAAGCTCTTGAAGTTTATCCATATTAATATTCTCCTCAATTAGATTATATCATAAGCAAATTTTAACTTATAATTACCTCTTTTATGGAGATTTGAAAAGTAAAAATAAGCTAATCTCTTTTTCTTTCCTCTATCTTTTTATATAACTAATCCCCCTGTTTTCAACCTTATTTATATTTTGAACAGTCTCAATTTATACTATACATTTGTAATTATTTTGTTTAAGTTAGAAAACTTTTCCTTAATAGAATATTGTTGTTTGAAATTATCTAATATCATCCCAACTTTCTGTTCAATCAAACAGATATAATCTCCTACTCTTTTGAATCGCATGGCCTCGCCTAGCCAAAGAAACATATCTATTGCTGCTATTATAGGGATTACAATAAAAAAATTAACAAAACAACAGCATGTTGTTTATTCCATTGGGTAAAACCTACTGATATAAGAATACCTAAAATAGCAGCACCCCAACTTAGGGCACTAAACATATTAATACTTGCCTACTTACTTTCTTCTCTTAGACTTTTATATTCTTCTGCAAGTATTGATAAATATTGTTTTAGATCATCCATTAAAATACCTCCTTCTAATAGAATATTATCATTAAAACTATATTTTATTTTATCAAATCAATAAGTTCCATATTACTTAGATATTTTTGATATATCATTTGTTCTAAATTTTAGTTTAACTTTAATTTTAGAATCACTTTCTAATTCTTCCTCCAAAGTAGATGAGCCTGAAAGAATAAATTTCATCTTTCTCTGAGTTTTATCTACAGTGTTTTTTAAAGCTAAAAGAATATTAGGAAACCTTTTGAGGTTCATCTATAATGATTTTTTTTAGATCCTATTCATAAATAGTAAGGGATTATATTTTAATTCATAATTTGAATGATTTTTATTCGTAACTTGTTATTGTATTAATGTCATAATTAATGTGCTATAATTTAAATTGAGATGAATTAACATGATTTTCATTTTTTTGAATAGAATAAAAGGAGTGAAATAATGAGTATATTAAAAAAGATTCCAAAAGAAGAACTGAAAGCTATTCTTCTTAGAGAGTATAAGAGAAGATTTCGTTTGTATAAAATTGTAGATGAGAAAATGAAGAAGAAATATAATATGTCATTTGAAGAATTTGAGAGGATGGGTATAGTGAAAGAAAAGGGGTACTCTTGGGATGTAGAAAATGATGCTATGGAGTGGGAACACGCTATTGAGGGAATTAGATATATACAAGAGAAGATAAAAGAATTAACATCTGAATGACAATTGATGAAATATTAAAAAATATATATAGCTTGAAAGTTAAATATGATTTAAATCTTCTCTTCTTAGATTATACTGATATAACACTTTTATGTAGATTAGGATTTTCTTATGATATTTTTATTCAGATTTATGTGAATATTAGAAAAAACAAAGTTAATTTGGCTTTAGTAGTAAAAGATAATAGGATTTATGGAATAGATAGAGAAGGTGGATTTATGCATGAACATCCAATAGAAAGTCCTGAGCTTCATATCCCTCATGAGTCTGAGGTATCCATTGAAGATTTTATAATAAAGAGTATAGATATTTTAGAGAATTTAGGTTTATTGTGAATACTTAATAAAGAATTACTAATAGAAAAGATAGGAAACTATATTTCTATACTTTTAAACTTATCTGCCAAAATTATATTTTAAATTAGTGATGCTATAAAGTTTTTAGACCTTTTAGATTGGAAGTAGGATACTTTAGAATTCATGCTTCTGTTAACCATCTCCCTCATACTTCTTCCTCTTCTACATACCTTCTCATTTCTTTTCTGTAAAACCCCCAGCTTAGCATACAAGTTATCAGATGTAATGTGCTATAATTTAAATTGAGGGTAAAAGAAGATAGCTAATGATTAAGGAAAGTCTAAAAGCTTTCTTGCAGAAAAAAGAAGGATAATATAGGAGGAGAAATTAATGACTTCTATATTCCCTTTAAGTAATGAAAAAATTAAGGTTATAGCAAAAGAACTTGGTTTATCTGAAGATGAATTGATGAAACAAAGTTTGGTAACTTTTTTAGAAAGAAAATTAAAAGAGATAAAGGCAGAAATTTATAAGATTATGAATAAGTATATGATTTCATCAATTGAGGATTTTGAAAGGCTTTATGAAAAAGTGAAAATAGAGGAAAAAGACTCTTTTGAAGATTTTAAAAGGCTAGATCATTTAGAATTTAAAAAAGAAGAGATAGATAAAATCTTGAAAGAATTAAAGTGATTATAGATACTGAAAAACTCAGAGATATTATAGAAACAGAATATAGTGACATTGTAGAGTATGTATCATTTACCTGATATAAATGAGATAAGAGTTTTCTTAATAGATAGTAGTTTATTGGATATATGGTTTTCTCTTAAGCTAGTGGGAAGATATTCATATCATTGGGAGAGAAGATTTATTGATAATTCTATATATAGACACGATAATGCTCCTCATAGAAATTGGGAGAAAGTAAAGACTTTCCCAAAACATTTTCATAATGGTTTAGAGGAAGATGTAATTGAGAGCTATATTTCAGATGATCCTGAGGAGGCAAATAGGGATTTTTTAAATTTTATAAGAGGTAAAATACTGAAAAAGAATGATTTAGGTATTGATTATGGGAATATTTCAGAAAAGAAAGATTAGGATATTTCGTTTCAAAGATAATAAAGAAGATGTCAAAGATTGTTTTTAGA
>CAZZIO010000049.1:0-41235 GCA_964654465.1 uncultured Dictyoglomota bacterium | reverse complement strand
TTTAATTCTGCAGAACCCTCCCAAAGTCCGTGAATATTACAATAGGATAAAGCAAAAATCTTTCCATCTTTTTGAGTCTTAAAAACAAATTCTACTATTGGATCTGTGTAAACAGTACTTGTATCTGGACCCTGTGTGGATGCCCCATGAGATGTAAATTCAAATCTTCCAAGCTGATATGGATACTTCTCTCCCTCTGGCAAGAAATATACTTCAATCCAAGCAATAAAATGAGAAGATGTATTGGGATGTGGAATCTCTTTTCCTACAGAAACCCTTACTTTAACCCCTTTTTCTCTATCCTTTTCAAGTATATCTATCACAGGAACATGTTTTTCTCTTGTCCAGTCGGCTTCTTGTAAAAGTTCCTTCAATTTTTCCATAATTTATCCCTCCCAACTTAAAATTATTATATTTTATTTTATATCTTTTTGAGAGGGATTTCAATCTAAAAGAAAAAGGTTTCTTAAATTATATTTGTAATCTCCTTATATCTCTCATACATTTTTTGCCATTTCTCAGTATCCTTTGGATAATAAGTTTTCATATCAGAAGAGGATTCAATAATTTCTCTTGCTTTTTTTATATCTTTTATTGCTCCCTTTGTTATAGCTTGTACTACTATATTCCCTAAAGAAGTTGCTTCAACAGGTCCAGTAATAACTTGTATACCAAGAACATCAGCAGTAAATTGTGAAAGTAATTGGTTTTGTGAGCCTCCTCCCACAATATGTAAAACTTTGATCTTCTTCTTTAAAATTCTCTCAAGATCATCAAAGACCTCTTTATACCTAAAAGCAAGAGATTCCAATATACATCTTGCTATTTCTCCTTTTTTCTCAGGTATACCTTGATGGGTTTTATAGCAATAATCTTGAATTGCTTTTACCATGCTCGGTGGATTTAAAAACGATACATCATCAGGGTTTATAAAATATTTAAAGGGTTCTTCCTCTTCAGCCAATTTAGTAATCTCAGAATATGATAGGTCACACCCTTCTTTAGCCCATTCTCTTTTTACTCTCTGTAAAAGCCAAAGTCCCATTATGTTTTTCAAAAATCTATAAGTCTTACCATAACCACCTTCATTAGTAAAATTTGCCTTAAAAGATTCTTCATTTATAATAGGTTCTTTAAGTTCAACCCCCATCAATGACCATGTTCCTGAACTAATATATGCCCAATCTTCACCTTTTCCAGGAACTCCCACTACAGCACATCCCGTATCATGTTCACAAGGGGCAATTACAGAAACATCCTTAACATTTAATTCTTCTTGAATCCCTCTGTATAACTTACCTATCTCTGTACCAGAAGGAACTATAGTGGGCATTATGTACTTAGGAATATTAAATTTATTCAAGATTTCTTCTTCCCAATCATCTTTAAAAGGATTATACATCTGAGAAGTAGTTGCAATAGAGAACTCAGTTATCATCTCTCCCGTCAACATAAAATTAAATAGATCAGGCATAAATAACAGTTTATGAGCAGAATTAAAGAGAGAAGATTTTTCATGCACCATACTATAGAGTTGAAATAAGGTATTAATTTGCATTATTTGTATTCCTGTCAATTTATAAATTTCTTCTTTAGACATTACTCTAAAAGCCTTTTCAAGAATCCCATCTGTCCTATGATCCCTATAGCATACAGGAATCCCTGCTAAATAACCTTCCTTCGTAACCAATCCAAAATCTACACCCCATGTATCTATCCCTATACTTTCTATATCTTTATATTTAGAAAAAGCCTTACTCAAACCCTCTTTAATATCTTGAAACATCTGTGTAACATTCCAGTAAAGTCTCCCAAGAATATCAACAGGCCTATTTACAAACCTATGAATCTCTTCAAGAGTTATTCTATTATCCTTCAAGGTTCCCAACATAATTCTTCCGCTTTCTGCCCCAAGATCAATAGCAATAAACCTTCTCTCTTTCATATTTATCACCTCATACTCTCTCTTTAACAACCTTTTCCATATAACCACTTTCTCGAAAAGTCTTCAATGGATCAAGAGGAACTCCCATTTCTTCTCTTACTTTATAAATTAATGGCATAACATCAGTATCAAAGGCTTTTACCAAGGTATTTTCTGCCATGACAATATCACATTCCTCTTGATATTTTCTTAACAATTTTCTGTTTACAATTAAAGCTTTTGCATAAGTTTTAAATATATTTTCAACACTTTGTATCATCTCTTCTATTTTGTTCTTAAGGTTGTGAGATTCATCTATCATATATGCAATATTCATCTTTAAACCATCTTCTTCCGCAGAAACCAGTTCATTAAATATCAAAAATAATTCATAAGGATTTATAGAGCCAGTAGTAAGATCATCATCTGCATACTTTTTATTGTTAAAATGGAATCCCCCAAGTTTTCCTTCATCTACAAGAATAGCAACAATCTGCTCTATATTTGTCCCGAGAGGATGATGTCCTAAGTCTACAAGTACATAAGCCCTATCTCCAAGCTTTCTTGAAAGAATCATTGCTGTTCCCCAGTCAGGAATATCCGTATGATAAAAAGCAGGTTCAAAAAACTTATACTCTATAAGAAGCCTCATATCGGAATCCAAATAAGAATATACTTCTCTTAAGCTTTCTTCTAATCTATGTTTTCTCTTTCTAAAGTCATCTTGCCCAGGATGATTAGTACCATCAGCAAGCCAAAGGGAAATATCTTTAGATCCAAGTCTTTTAGCTATTTCTATGCATTCTTTAATATGATTTATAGCCTTCTCCCTTACTTTTTTATCAACATGAGTTAAACTTCCTAACTTATACTCATCATCTTGAAATAGATTTGGATTAATTGCACCTGGTTTAACTCCAAGAGATTCAGCATATTTTAATAGTTCATCCCAATCATCATACATATCCCATGGTATATGAAGAGCAACTGTAGGACATATTCCAGTTAATTTATGCACCATAGCAGCATCTTGCAACTTTTCCTTTACATTTCTTGCAGATCCTTTTTGCTTAAATACAGCAAATCGGGTTCCAGAATCAGCATAACCCCAAGAAGGAGTTTCGACCCTAAAATTCTTTAACTTCCTCTCAACCCCCTCTACATCTATACCTTCATCTTCTAACATATTCCTTAAAATCTCATACCTTTTTTCATAATTTATCATAGTATTACCCCCTATATATTTTTATTTTTCTATTTATTTTTTCAAATTTAATTTTCATTTTTTATTGTTTTTATGTTTTATTTTTATCACAAAAAAAAGTTATGGTCAATAATAAATAAAATCAATCTTTGATGTAGATTTGTGTAATATTGCCATCATTTTTCTATTGTTGAGAGTATAAAAACTATGAATTCAGAAAAAACCTTGGTAACCCTCCTCTAAATTGCCGAGAAGGATTACCAAGGTACTTAAGTGGCCTTTTTATGGTAAAGAAATAAGTACTTACTAACTCTTAGTGGGAATAGTGCTCTTTCATCTCTTTATTAAAAGGTAAATTTAAAATTTCATCTATAACTTCCTTTACTTGTTCATATGATCTTGTTCTTGGATCTCTTATCAAAACTTCTTCCAATACTCTTCTATCACCAGTAACAAATGCTTCTATAGCAAATTCCATTCTCATAATTCGAGGTGTTAAATAAAATTTCTTAACTCTATCTGTTAAATCAGGCTTAATCTCTTCAAGATGTATTCCATTATCATCTACTATTACTGGAACTTCCACCACCACATTCTTAGGAATATCAGAGATAATTCCATTATTAAGGATATTTAAAACTAATCTCTGTTTTTCCCCATTTACAATTGCATTAATAAAAGGAATTTGTTGTTCACCACTCAAACTTTCCCTTTTAAGTTCAGGGAAAACATCCAAAAGATTTACTTTATCATCTTTTGATAATTCAATAAGCCTTCTCTTATAAACTCTTAAAGCTTCATAGAATTTAGGCCTTTCTATCTCATTATCTATGCATCCAAATTTACCATACCATTTCTTTTTCGTCTCTAAATCATAATGATATTTCCAACTTCCATTTCTACATGTATCTCCAATGGGCATCATCCCATAAAATCTATACATATCTATAGATGCAGGACTTAATTGGGCATCCCATGGATTTTTAGGTTCCCATTTTGATGAATTTTCCTCTATCCATTTATCAATAAGAGGATATGCATTCTCACCATTGTATAAAAATCTATTTAGCCAAATACCATGATTTACTCCAGCAACTTGCCAATCCACTTTTTTAGGATCCAAATTTAAAGTTTCTATCAAATCAAAAACTCCACCATAACCATGACAAAAACCTATTATTTTTGTATTAGTCTGGCGTAAGACAAGCTGAGTAATTTCAAAAACAGGATTTGCAGTCTGCATCATATAAGCAGAAGGAGCATATTTTTCTATCACCTTTGCTATATCAAGAGAAAGTTTTAATTGATTATAGTTAGTAAAAGTATAATAATCAGAAACCATATTAAACTCTTGACTATCTATACCCCGATAATAACCATGTTTCTCTCCAACCTCTCTCATAATTTCATATTGTACATATCCATCTTCATGCCCCTCAGCCCTTGCAAGAGCAGTATTAATAACAAAGCTTGCTCCTTCTACAGCAAATCTTAAGTCTGTAGTTTTCTCTATCCTAAGATTTGCTCCAAGTACATCATTAATTTTTTTTGCAAGATTGTATACAGCATTCAATCTTTCTTCATCAATATCCATTAATGATACAGAAGAATCATTTAATCCCTTTACTTTACAAAGATCTGAAATAAGAGTTAAGGTATACCTGACACTTCCTGCTCCTACAAAAGCAATCTTAATATTTGCCATTTTTAGACCTCCCAATTTTAATTATTAAGAATTCTATAACTTTGATACAGAGGTAGTAGCAATACCTGTCTCCATATACTTTTGGAAAAATATAAAAATAATAAAAATAGGAATAAGCGACAGAACTGACATAGCAAAAACAGCTCCCCAATTTGTAATAGTTGTAGGATCAGCAAAAGCCTTTAAAGCAAGAGCTACAGGGTACAACTCTGGTTTATTTAAATACAATAAGGGTCCCATAAAATCATCCCATGTCCAATAAAAAGCAAAGATTACACTGGTGATTAAAGCAGGTTTTAATCCTGGCAAGATAATGTACCAAAATATTTGATATTTACTAGCCCCATCAATAGATGCAGCCTCATCATATTCATAGGGAATTCCTCTTATAAACTGCATCATCAAAAAAATAAAAAAAGGACCCCCAAAAAAGGCAGGAACAATTAAGGGTTTAAAGGAATTAACCCAACCAAGTTTATAAAAAAGTATATATCGTGGAACAATAAGAACTTGTCCTGGAAGAAGTAAGGTTAACATTATAGTTGTAAACCAAAAATTTCTTCCCGGAAAAGCGATTCTTGAAAGTCCATAGGCAATCATGGTTGATGATATAACTATACCAATAGTTACTCCAGTGGATAAAATAAAAGAATTTTTAAAAAAAGTAGCAAAGGTTATACCTCCAAATCCTTCCCATCCCTCTATATAATTCTCAATCGTAAATTTTTTAGGAATAAGTGATGTCATATCTGAAAATATCTCCTGATGCGTTTTAAATGACGAACCTATCAACCAAAGTAGTGGATAAATCATTACAAAGGCAAAAATACTAATTAGGATATAATAAATTACATAAAAAGTTAAAGTTTTCTTTATCATAAATTACTTAACCTCCCCTGCCTCATAATATACCCATTTTTTAGAAGTTTTAAACAAAATAAAAGTCACGACTGCTACCACAACTAATAAGAACCAAGCCATTGCAGATGCATATCCCATATCATAATCTCTAAAAGCCTTTTGATATACATAAAGAGCATAAAATAGAGTAGTATCTAAAGGTGCTCCTCCTGTTATAATATAAGCTTGTGTAAAAACCATAAATCCTCCAATTGTTTGCATAACAAGATTAAAAAATATAACAGGACTTAAAAGGGGCAATGTTATTTTAAATATCTGTCTCCAAAATCCTGCCCCATCTATACTTGCAGCCTCATATAGTTCTACAGGTATCTGTTTTAACCCTGCTAAAAATATAAGCATAGGAGATCCAAATTGCCACATTGCAAGTAAAATTAAAGTCCATATTGCAAAACGAGGATCACCAAGCCACATAATCTTTTCTGAATACCCCAAAATATTCTGTAATATATAATTTACAAGTCCATCCATACCAAAAATTTGTTTCCACATTACTGCTACTGCAACACTTCCCCCAACAAGAGAAGGTACATAATATATAGCCCTATATAATCTAATTATCTTATGTTCTGAAAGATTTAATACCAAAGCAACGATAAAAGCAAACAGTAATCTAAAAGGAACAGCAAAGACCACATATTTAAGAGTTGCTCTCAGTGCATTATAAAAACGCCTATCCTCAAAAAACATTCTATACCAATTATCAAAACCTATAAATTTAGGAGTACTTAATACATCATACTTAGTAAAAGATAAAAGAAAAGAAGCCACAAGTGGAAACAAAATAAATGCTAAAAAACCTATAATCCATGGAGAAATAAAAAAATATCCTGCTAAGATATTGGATCTTTTTTTCTTAGATAGCCTCATAATATTATCTACTCCCCTTATAAAGTATAAAAGGGGGAGAATTTTATTATTCTCCCCCTAAAACATTAATTACCTATTCAATATTTTCTCTGCTTCTTTCTTAAGAGTATCATAGGCCTCCTCTAATCCAATCTTCTTGTATCTAATTTGCTCCCATATAGGAGCTATAACATTATTTGATATCTCTGCATGTTTAGGAATATCAGGAGGAGGTGTAGGCGATCCTTCTTTTTCAGCAAGTCTTACAAAAGCAAAAGCCTCTTTCTGAGAAGCCTCAATATATGGTTTTAAGAAAGTTTGTACTCTACTTGAAATAGGAACTCCTCTTTCTGCTTTCATAATCTTATGAGCATCTAAATTGTTAGTAAAGAAATCAATAAACATAGCTGCCTCTTTAGGATATCTTGTCCTGGAATAAATAGAGAAAAACATGGAAGCTTTAAGATAGGTACCAGATTTTGATTTTTTATCAAGCCTTGGGAAAAGAACCATCTTTAAAGGTCTGCCAGCAGCTTTTGATATAGCAATAAGCTGATTACTCCAAGCAAGAGACATGGCAGATTTCTTTTTAACAATAAATTGATCTTCAACTCCAAGACCTGTCCTTGAAACATCCACTGTTACATCTGGAGCAGCACCCGCATTCTCTATATCAAGCATCATTTTCCACCATTTTACAAATGTGTCTTTACTAAAACCTATGGACTTACCATCTTG
This sequence comes from uncultured Dictyoglomota bacterium, assembly GCA_964654465.1. Taxonomy (GTDB): domain Bacteria; phylum Dictyoglomota; class Dictyoglomia; order Dictyoglomales; family Dictyoglomaceae; genus Dictyoglomus. The sequence continues at coordinate 33,894 of CAZZIO010000049.1, read as the reverse complement.
AGAATATAACCATTCTCCATTCTCAATTAACCAAATTTTGAAGCATTCTATTTGACCTGTAAAGCCTTCAACACCATAAATACAAAGTTTTTTCTTTATTTGTATAACTGTATTTTTAAATTCCTCCCAAGTCCAATCATTTTTTGGAAGAGGAAAACCAGCTTGTTTGAATAATTCAGGATCATAAACAAGACCAAGAGCATTAACACCAAGATTTATACCATAAAGTCTACTATTTACTATTCCAGGCTTTATATAATTAGTAGCCACATCTTTTAGATTTATTACATTATCCTTAACAAAATCATCAAGAGGTAAAAGTAATCCTCTATTTACCCATTCAGTAATATATTGATAATCATGTTGTATTACATCAGGTAAGTTTCCAGCTGCAGCCTGTGTATTAAGTTTCGTCCAGTAATCACTCCATGATGTATATTCTGGCGTTATTTTAATATTGGGATATCTTTTTTCAAACAGCTTGATTACTTCAAGAGTCTGATTATGTCTGGTTTGGCTTCCCCACCAAGCAACCCTTAAATTTATAGGCTGTTGAGAATAATTAACTGTCAAAACGATGAGAAGAAGTAACAAAAAAACTAAAACCCCTTTAAACTTCATAAATCTAACCCCCTTTTAATATTATTTAGGAGAGATTTTTTAAATTTACAGATCACCCCCCTTTAATATTATGCAAAGATTTTGTATATTTTTACGTCTATATTCTATTTTTATTTTTCATTTCTGTCAAGATTTTTTTTCATTATCAATGTCATGATATAATAAAGCCATGGTTAACCTTGCTAAAAAGATAGCATTAATAACAGGAGCAAGTAGAGGGATTGGAGAAGAAATTGCAAGAAGGCTTGCAAAGGAAAAGGTTAATCTTGCTCTTATAGCAAGAGATGAAAATAAATTAAAAAAAATAAAAGATGAATTATCAAAAGAAAATATTGATGTATTTATTTTGCCAATAGATTTGACAGAGAATAATGCTCCAAAGTTTGTTATTGATAAAGTAACTAAATATTTTGGGGGATTAGATATATTAATAAATAATGCTGGAACAGCTCTTTCCAAACCTTTATTAGAAACGTCAGAGGAAGAATGGGATAATTTAATGACAATTAATGCAAAGGTTCCTTATTTTTTATGTAAATATGCCATACCTTATTTGAAAAACTCAGAAATTCCAACTATTATAAATATATCTTCAGTAGTAGGCTACAAAGGATATGTAAATCAAAGTGCCTATACTGCATCTAAACATGCACTTCACGGATTCACAAAAGTCCTTGCTCAAGAAGTGCATGAATATGATATAAGGGTACATTTAATATCTCCAGGGGGAGTTGCCACTGATCTTGTTAACAAAGTTAGACCTGATCTTAAAAAATCATTCCTCATACAACCCTATGAAATTGCAGAAATTATTGTATTTCTATTAAGATTTAGAAATAATGCAGTTATTGACGAAATCCAAGTAAGACGAAGAGATAATATTCCTTGGAAATAGTTTAAAATTTATCCTTTAATAATTTTTTTCTATATTTTTCAACTTCTAAATTATCAATTTCATCTATTTGTTCTTTTGTAAAGAAGCGCATCTTTCCAAAAAGTTTTGCTACAAAAATTACTTTAATTGAAGATTCAATAAGTAAAGTTCTATATAACGCCTCTTTTAAATTACTTCCAACTGTAACAAGACCATGATTCTTTACTAAAACCCCATTATGATTTTTTATAATCTCACCTACTGCCTCAGCAAACTCTTTACCTCCAGGAACTACATACTCAATTACTGGAATCTCTCCTCCAAGGAGAGCAACCATATCAGGAGTAAAAGGTTTTAGAGATTCATCTTGAAAAGCATATGCAATAGCATATACAGGATGGGTATGAATCACTGCCATTACATCTTCCCTTTGCTTATAGCACTCAAGATGCATCCAAATTTCTGAGGAAGGCCTTTTATCACCGTCTACAACATTTCCAGAATCTATTTCTACTCCTATATAGTCCTCTTCTATAGCATCTTCAAAGGAAGATCCACTTGCTTTTATATATATTCTATCTCCAAGCCTTGCACTTATATTTCCTCCAGGCCCAACAACTAAGCTTTCCATAGAAATTCTTTTTCCTATCTCTATAAGTTCTTTTTTAAGTTTTGCCACATCAGAATTCATAATAAATTCCTCCCTTAGGAATATAATTTCGTAGATAATCAGAGGTCTTTTTAAGCTCTTCTAATACCTTTTCCTCAGTTTTTGTGGAAGGTGGAATAACTTCAACTATAAGTACTATTTTATCTACTGGGTTTAAATATTTAGATACAGGATTTTCTTTATAATTTTCAAAAGACGACTTTATTGCAGAAAGCACCTTCTCAATTTTGACATGTCCAATAGAATTATATTCTTCTGTAAATGGCCAATGACTACTTGAATCTGGCTTTGTCTGTTGTAAATGAATAATGGGAGAAAAACAAGCAAATCTTCTTAACCATTCTTCGTAGGAAAGATCGTCTCCTGTAAGTCCGTAATGCATACCAGCCTGATGGCCCACATCAATAGTTAAGTAAACAGGAACCCCTTCATTATCTTTATTTACTTCAATAAGAAATTCTTCAGCCTCTTTTAATGTCCATGGTTTTTCACTTGGTATATACATCTGTTCATTAGAAATGCCTAAAAGCCCCTTATCTTTAGCAATCTTAGCAAGTTCCTTAAAAGTATTATAAACGTAATTAATTCTTTCTCTTTTTTTGCTATTATCTTGCAATACTTCTACAGAAATAGCATCCCAATGTCCTCCAAGATATTTTGCCCCCATCTCCCTTACAATATCCATGGCAGATATGATCCATTCTTTCATTTTCTTTCTAACTCTTTCATCACTATGAGACAAACCATGGAACCTATGGGTTGCCATCCCTGTATAGTAGTCCCATATATCTACATCATATTTTTCTGAATACTCCTTTATTTTCTTTGCTGTCTCTATTTGATATTCCTTATCGCCACTAAAGAAGGGATCTAAAACATCACTACAGAAAGAATGGTAATCATACCCAAGTTCTTTTGTAAGCCTTATAAAATTTTCAGGTTCTTCCCACCTTCTTGTTAAAAAGGCTCCATTAACACCAATATCTATATGTACTCTCATTTCTTCACCTCATCTCTACCCCACCACTAACATTAACAGCATCTCCAGTAATATAGGATGCCTCATCACTGGCAAGAAATACTACCACATTTGCCACATCATCATAAGTACATGCTCTTCCAAGGGGAACCTGTTTTAAATACCTTTCTCTTACCTCTTCTTTGCTTATCCCTAATCTCTTTGCATATTGATCATATAGACTTTCTTTCCACAAAGGTGAATCCAGAAGATCTCCAGGACAAACAGCTATCACTCTTACATTATATGGAGCCAAATCTAATGCAATACTCTGAGTAAAACCTATTCCTCCAAATTTAGATGCAGAATAAGCAGAATTCCTAAAACTCCCTTTTTTACCTGATTTTGAATTAATCTGTATTATGACACCTGATCTTTGTCTCACCATAACCTTTGCCGCCTCTCTCGCACAGAGAAAATAGCCTGTCAAATTTACATCAATAACCTTTTTCCAATCCTCAAGAGGAAATTCAGTAATATCATGAGCTATCAATATTCCAGCATTAGCAACCATTATATCAAGTTTTCCAAAAACCTCAACCGTCTTTTCTACCATATTTTTCACATCTTCCTCATTAGTTACATCACATTTTATAGCTAATGCCCTTCTTTTATATTCCTCTTCAATTCTTCTTACCACTTCTTGAGCCTTATCTATTTTTATGTCAGCAACAGTAACATCACAACCTTCCTTAGCAAGCCTATAAGCAAGAGCCTCACCAAGCCCTTGAGCTGCTCCAGTAACAATTGCTACTCTATCTTTTAATCTTTGGCAATCACACATCTATTTTCTCCCCCTTTTTCAATATATAATCTTCTGCTTCTTTACACCACCATCCATTATTCTCTTTAACAATTTGATATAGATCTCTATAAATATCTCTTAATTCGGTAGGACCTTCAATGCTTAATCTTTCAAAATCATCAATATCTGACAAAGGAAACTTTATGTGGGTGTAGATTAATTTCTTTCCTCCAGGAATATTGGGAAAATTTAAAAGCACATCCCTTGCCACATTCAAACCCCCAACATGTGTAATCATAGGAGAAGGATCTATAATGCCTTTCTGAATAAGATCTAAAGCTATCTTCATATCATTAGCATTTCCCCCAGATGTAGCCACAAAATGATGCTTATCATAATGAACCTTATAGAAATTAACACATGCGGTAAAATTATGGTCTGTTGGTCCTGCAAAAAAGTTTAGACATCCATCTCTGTCAAGTAGAGAGTCTGCTTCCTCAACTAATTTAGGACTGGGATATAATACAAAGATATCATCATATTTCACTTCTTTATATGATTGATCTTTTGTAGGATTAATAAATCTAATATCTATGCCCTTTTCTTTAATCTTATCTACAGGAAAAGCTCTAACAGCCCTTTGAAGCTTAGAATCATCAATATCAGTAATAATTAACAATCCAGGATTTTGAGGACCATAAATAAGATAAGCAAGAAAAGCAAGACCCATAGGACCTGCTCCACCTAAAATCGCAGTTTTACCTCCAGGCTTTATACCCATTATATGCTCATATGAATTTTCCTTTGTATGATATTGAGCATTAACAGCACCAACCACACAAGACAGAGGTTCCACTAAGGATGCCTTATAGAAAGCATCTCCTTCATATATTAAAAGACAATCTTGTTCCATCACTTCATTAGGAATAATGACCCTTGTAGCAAGCCCCCCTAAATATTTGTATGAATAACCAGGAGCACTTAATACACCTACAGGACCTTTTTCATATAAAAGGGCAGGTTGAATAGTAAACTTTTGTCCTTCTTTATATTTATCTTTCCATTTTTCTCCAATTTTTAAAATAATACCTGCCATTTCATGTCCCACAATAACAGGGTTTTTATCAATATCCTTTGGTACTCTCGGATGCTCTGACCCCTGCACTATCTCTTTATAAGTAGATGGACAGCTGGTATCTGAAATTATCTCTGCAAGTATTTCATCTTCTTTAATATCGGGAAGCCCAAATTTTTCAAGCCTAAGACCCATCTTTCCATACATTCTTAAAGCTATGGTTTCCATTTTTATTATCCTCCTAAGTTAATAACAGATTAGGATTCTCAAGAAATTCTTTTATCTTTACAAGAAATTTAGCACCATAAGCCCCATCTATTACTCTATGGTCTGCTGAAAGTGTAATATCCATCATTTTCCTAATCATTATCTCACCATTTACAGGAACCACTCTATCTTGAATAGCCCCAAAAGTAACTATAGCAACTTCAGGTGGATTAATTATAGCTAATATGGACTTTATTCCAAAAACTCCTACATTATTTACTGTTATACTTCTATTAGATATATCTTCAACTCTCAGTTTTCTATTTCTTGCCTTCTCTATCAATAAAATCCTTTCTTCATATATCTGAAGAATATTTTTCTTATCAGCATTTTTAATTACAGGCACCACTACACCTTCATCCCCTAAAGCGACCGCAAAACCAACATTTATCTCCTCTAAAAGTTCTATTTCTGTTTCCTTAAAACGAGAATTTATTAAAGGGAAATCCTTTATAGAGGATGCTACAGCCTTGATAATAAAATCATCATAAGATATTTTTACATTATTTTTATTTATAAACTCTTCTCTCACATTCACTAAGTTTGTAGCATCCGTCTCTAACTCAGCATAAAAATGAGGTATATTTTGCTTACTCTTCAAAAGTCTCTCAGCTATAGTCCTTCTTGTAGTACCCAAAAGTATCTTTTTAATCTCATTATCTCCACTCAAAATTTATGCCCCCTTACTCTGGAATTTCCTCATCTAAGGTATCAGTAACATAAGCAAGAACAGTACCTACAGGAACTGTCTCTCCTTCTTTTACTAATATTTTTCTTAAATAACCATCATATTCACTCTCTATCTCCATTATTGCCTTTTCCACCTCTATCTCTAATAATGGTTCTCCTTTCTGTATTTTTTCTCCTTCTTTCTTAAGCCAAGTAGTGACAGTTCCATTTTCCATTACATCACTAACCTTTGGCATAACAATGTTCTTCACCATCCTTATCCTTCCTCCTTTCTAAAATAACTGTTTAATCTCATCTATTATTCTCTTATCATTGGGAAGGTAAGCTTTTTCAAGAACTGGAGAGGCTGGGGGGGGACAATAAGGAGCCCCTATCCTCAATGGTGGTCTCTCCAAATATGAATTTGCTTTTTCAAAAAGTTGAGTAATTATTTCAGCTGATAATGACATAAACTCTACTGCTTGAGTTACAATCGCAAATCTTCTTGTCCTTTTTACCGAATCTATTATAGTATCCATATCCAAAGGATAGAGACTTCTTAAATCTATAACCTCCAATTCAATTCCTTCCTTTTCTAACTCTTCTGATGCCTTTAAAACCGCATATAACATGGCTGACCATGAAACTACCGTTACACTTTTATCGTAATTCTTAGCTTTTCTTTTAATATCTGCCTTCCCTAATGGAATGATATATTCTTCTTTCGGTACTTTTCTTTTCGAAAGAGATAGAAGTAATGGATCTTGAAGAAGATTTTGATGCTCTATATAAATCACAGGATTTTTATCCCTTATAGCTGATATTAAAAGCCCCTTTGCATCATAAGCATCTGATGGAGCAACAATTTTCAATCCTGGAAAATGGGTTAATATGGACTCAATACTTTGAGAGTGTTGTCCAGCATATCCTTTACCACCACCAATAGTAGTTATTATAGTAAGAGGTATTTCTGCTTGACCACCAGTCATATAACGCATCTTAGCAGCTTGGTTTGCCACTTGATCTAAAGCAATTAAAATAAAATCAATATACATGATCTCAACAATAGGTCTCAATCCTCTCATAGCAGCACCAATTCCTGTTCCTACTATTGCAGCTTCTGATATAGCAGTGTTAAATATCCTATCTCTCCCAAATATTTCCAATAAACCTTTTGTTTCTCCAAAAGAACCACCATAATCCGCAATATCCTCTCCCCACATGAGTATCCTTGCATCTCTCTTCATTTCTTGATACAAGGCTTCAATTATAGCCTCTTTATAATTTATCTCTATCTCTGGATCCCTATCTTTAAAGGCTGGTTCTTTTAACACAGTAACGTTTCCAAACTTTTCAGGCACATAATCATCAATAGGAGCATCATTAAATACATATAGAGTCATTTGTTTAGGATCAGGATTGGGAGATTCTATTACCTTTCCTGCTATTTCTTCATTCTTTTTGCGAGCCTCTCTCTTGAGATTTTCTACTTCTTCTTCTGTAAGTACCTCAGCCCTTATCAATTCCTTTGCAAAATTTTCTATAGGATCATATTTTTTCCATTCTTGAAGCTCATCATATGTACGATATGTACCATCTTCTGGTTTTTCCAATGTATCACTTAAAGAATGTCCCACAAATCTATATCCCCAAAACTCAAGCAAAATAGGTCCATCACCATTTCTTGCCTTTTCCACTGCTCTTTTTACCGCATCTCTTACAGCAAGCACATTCATAGCATTTACAACTTCAGCATGCATTCCCTTTTTGTTATAAGCAAATCCTCTTTCTGCAATATAATCTATTCCCGTGACCTCTCCCTTTTGTTGACCTGATTCTCCATATTGGTTATTCATAACCATAAATATGACTGGTACACCAAACTTTTTCTCCATCAATCCATTAGTGAATTGAGCCATACAAGCCATATTCAATGCCTCATGAGCTATACCCGTATTCATAGCCCCATCTCCAATAAAACATAGGGTTACTTTTCCATCCTCCATATATCTTGACGCCATAGCAGATCCTACTGCAATTCCCATACTACCTCCAACTATGGCATTCGCCCCTAAATGACCTACACTGAAGTCCGCAATATGCATGGATCCTCCTCTTCCCTTACATGCCCCCCATTCCTTTCCAAATAGTTCTCCTATAGCCTTAAAGAGTTCTATATCAAGAGCGTATTGATATAAAATATTTTTATTTTTGTTCTTCCAGGCATAACCTAAAAAATTGGCAATCTCTTTGTTACTTTCTATAAAAGAAAAAAGCTCCTCTTCTGACATATCTTTTAATCCAAAGTAACTTTTAGCTATTGCATCCCCATGTCCTCTATGAGTACTTGTTATATAATCATCCTTCTTAATAACTGATATTCCACCCGTAGGTACTGCTTCCTGTCCTATAGATAGATGAGTGGCTCCTATATATAAATAGCGTATATTCCCATACTTACCCTTATTTGCCCTCAATTCATATATCATCTCTTCAAAGTTTCTAATCATAAGCATACATTTAAAAAGATCAATGCTTTCTTCCCTTGTTATTGTTCCCTCTTTTAATTCATCCTTAAGGGATTTATTATATTGAAACTTTGGGACTTTCCCACCAACCTCAATATATCCTGGTTCAAACTCTGGGAATACTTTTATCTCTTTTGGCAACTTTAGCACCTCCTTTTTATTTTTCTTTTATTTATTTTTATTTTTTATTTTCATTTCTTTTTCTTTTATATTAACATTACCCCCTTAAATGTCAAGCATAAAAACATTAAAGAAATATTAATTAATCGATATTCCAAGGAATAGCAGTCATATAGGCAAGATTGGGTTGTCTTGTGTCTAATCTTGAATGTTGCACTACAATTTTTACATTACTCTCCACTTTAATTGCAAAAGGTACATCTCTTTCTAGCTTCACCCCAAGAATTTCTTCTGATCTATCCAATCTTACATGCCATGTTCTCTTTGCAGGCACAACTATCTCCTTTGACTCTATTGGATCTCTATCTTCAAAATAGAAGGTGAATTTAACAGTAGCAGGTTTATCATTTACATTTAAAATACATGTAGACTCATGACTTGGTAAATTAACATCACCCACACCCGGTAAATATGCATCTGGTATAAGCCAAATCTTAGCACCAAGTTCTCTCTCCATTTATTAAACACCCCTTTCAAGATTTTACAAGTTTTCTTCTTTGCTCTATAAAGTTAGAAATTAAAATCGTTGATACTAATAATAATCCAAGTATAATAGTTATCACTTGGCTTGGTATATTTAAAAGATTAAGACTATAAGTGAGATATCCAAGTAAGAATAGAGAAAGTACAACCCCAATCATATTTCCAGATCCACCCAATATGCTTACTCCCCCTAAAACCACCGTTGCTATAACTTCAAGTTCTAAACCACTACCTATGTCAGGCCTTATACTGCTTAATCTTGATGTTAAAAATATAGTTCCTAAACCTGACATAAAACCTATAAGAGTGAATAATATTATTTTTATTTTTTCTACTGGTATACCTGAAAATTTACATGCTTGCTCATTGTTCCCTGTAGCATATATGTATCTTCCCAAAGTGGTTTTATGTAATATAAAGCCAAAAATAAAAGCAAAAATAATATATACTACTAATGAAAAGGGGATGGGAGTGTTTCCTATGTACCCTTGTCCTAAGTACATAAAACTTTCAGATTCAATTCCTACTGCTGTGTCTTGTAATAAAATATAAGCTATTCCTCTATAGAGAGCATAAGTACCAAGAGTTATTGCTATAGCAGGTAACCTAAATCTAACAATCAGATAACCATTTAAAAATCCTCCTAAAGTAGCTATTAGTAGCCCTATTAAAACACAAATCCAAATATTAGTACCTGCTCTATGAAGGACACCCATAAAAGCAGATGTCATTCCCATATTTGATGCTACTGAGATATCTATATTTCCACTAATAATAATATACGCCATAGCAAGGGAGATTAATCCTTTCTCCATAAAATTAGTGGTGTTATCAAGTAGGTTTACTATATCTAAAAAATAAGGAGACAAAATACTGCTTATTACAAATACTAATATAATCAATATAAGTAAGATTATTTCCCAAGTAATTTTAATTTTTAACTTCATGATCTCCTCCTATACCTTTTTTGAGTTCTTTCTGCTATCAAGGAATCTATTACTATTGCAGTCAAAAACATAAGTCCTTGTAGAGCAAGCTTATAGAAGGGAGAAATTCTCATAATATTTAATCCATTTACTATCATGGTCAACAATAATACCCCTAAAACAACCCCTCCTATTTTTCCTGATCCTCCAGTAGTTTTTGCTCCACCTATAACTACAGCCGAAATAGCAGATAATTCAAACCCTACAGCAGCACTACTTTCGGCAGAGGCAAATCTTGATGTATATAAAACACCACTTAGACCTGATAAAATTCCTGATATTAGATAGACTAAAAAAAGCACTTTTGTTTTATCTATACCAATATAGACCGCAGATTGGGGATTATTACCTACTGCATATATACTTCTTCCTATAGATTTGTAGTTAAGTATATAGTAAAAAAGAAGAAAAACTATAAAAGCATAAATAATCAATATAGGAATACCAAAAACTTCCACCCTTGTTAAGAGCTTATAACCTTCAGGCATTTCATGAGCATTAACCCACTTTCCCTGACTTATAATATAAACAAGTCCTCTAAAAATATACATGGTAGAGAGAGTGGCTATAATCGGGATTACCCTACCTTTTGCTACAAATAAACCGTTTATAGCCCCACATATACCCCCAATAATAATACCTAAAATTGGTGCTAAAATAACCGGAAGATTAGGCAAATCTCTATATAGCATAGAGACAATCATACCTGTCAAGGCAAGATTAGAGCCAACAGAAAGATCTATTCCCCCAGTCAAAATTACCATCATTTCTCCTATAGCCACAATGTTCAATATAGATGCATCAAGAAGAATATAACGAATATTCTCCCAGGTCACAAAATATGGATTTCTTATGGCTATAATTAGACCAAAAAAGAAAAGAGGAAATATTATGCCTATCTCTCTCAACCTTGATATATTACTATCTTTCTTTATTCCACTCATAGTATCTAACTCTGTCATAAACAGCCTCCTTTTATCGTTAACTCTTTACCAGATGTCCTCTTCCCAGAGCTAATGACAAAATCTTTTCTTGAGTTGCTTCCTTTCTTGAAAGACTTCCCACTAATCTTCCCTCATGCATCACCAAAATCCTATCACTCATACCTATTACCTCAGGCATTTCTGAAGAAATAAGTATTATTCCATAACCTTCTTTAACCAATTTATTGATTAGGTTATAAATAGCTACTTTAGCTCCCACATCTACACCTCTTGTAGGTTCATCCAAAATAAGAATCCTTGGATTTGTAGCAAGCCACTTAGCAAGGACAACCTTTTGTTGATTTCCTCCAGATAAATTCATAACTTTTTGTCTGAATCCAGTAGCTCTAATATCTAACAATTCATAGTATCTTTTTGTAAGAGTTTCTTCTTCTTGTTTATTAATAACTCCTTTATTGGCTAAACTTTGTAAAATAGGAAGAGTAACATTACATACAATATCCATAGGTAAAAGTAGTCCATGCTGATGCCTGTCTTCAGGAACATAGACTATTCCATGAGTTATAGCATCTTTAGGACTACTTATTTCTACCTCTTTTTCTCTTATATATATCCTACCTCTGTCTTTTTTTCTTATTCCAAATAAAGTTTGAGCAACCTCTGTTCTTCCAGAACCTACGAGTCCTGCTATTCCTAAAACCTCTCCTTCATAAAGTTCAAAGGAAATATCATAAAATTCCCCATGTTTTGTTAATCCTTCTACCTTAAGCAGAATATTACCCTTTTTAGCCTCTACCTTAGGATACATATCCTCTAATTTTCTTCCTACCATCATTTGAATCAACTCATCCATATTTGTATCTTTTACATCTCTTGTTCCTATATACTGTCCATCTCTTAGTACTGTTACTCTATCAGCTATTTCAAAAACCTCTTCCAACCTATGAGAAATAAATATAATAGAAGTGCCCTTATGCTTAAGATTTCTTATAATATTAAAAAGTCTTTGGGTTTCTTCTAAGGTCAAGGAAGAAGTAGGTTCATCCATAATTAAAATCTTAGGATTTATGGATAAAACTCTTGCAATTTCTACCAATTGCCTTTCAGCTATACTGAGATTTTTTACAGGAACCTTAGGATTCAATTCTATCCCTAAGGAGTTTAATAAATTCTCAGCTTCTTTATATAGGTTCTTCCAATCAATATTTTTAAAAAATGGACTATATTTATAATGGCCTATAAATATATTCTCAGCCACACTCAATTCCGGAAATAAGGCAAGCTCCTGGAAAACAGCAGCAATACCATATTTTTGAGCATCCATAGAATTTTTCAGATGGATTTTCTTTCCTTCTAAAATAATCTCTCCACTATCAGGTTGCAATACACCACTTATAATTTTAATCAAAGTAGACTTTCCAGCCCCATTTTCTCCCAATAAAGCATGAATTTCTCCTCTTTTTAAATTAAAATCAACATTTTGTAAAACTGGTTTTGTTCCTGTATAAGTTTTATATATTCCAAAAACCTCTAATACATAATCGCTCATATGCTTTATTAACCCCTTCTTTCAATAAAAATATAAGAAGGGGAGAGATTCTCCCCCTCCTTTTTAATTAGTATACTTTTGACCAATAATCTATATTAGATGCATCAAATACAAATGGAGGTCCAAGAATTATCATTCTTCCACCATTGCCTTCATCAACTATTTTTCTTTCTCCAAGCCTACCCAAATTAACTTTCTCTCCTACATTACCCTTTATCTCTTTTGTTAACAAACGATAAGTAGCGTATATTGTTGCATAACCTAAATCTATAGGATTCCATAAAGCAAAAGCTTTACATGTTCCCCTCTTCACATATTCAGCCATTTCACTTGGTAAACCAAGACCTGTCAACTGCACTTTTCCAGAGAGTCCTGCATCTTCAATAGCACGAGCAGCAGCTGCAATACCCACTGTCGTTGGTGCAATTATTCCCTTTAAGTTTGGATAAGATTTAAATAATCCCATTGCTTCATTATAACTTTTCTCTCTAATATCATCTCCATACACTATGGCCACAAGCTTCATCTTACTATATTCTGGTTTTTTGAGTTCTTCTTTCATCCATTCTATCCACGTATTTTGATTAGCCATGGTAGAGGCAGCACTTAGTACAGCAATTTCGCCCTCATAATTTATCATCTTAGCTAAAAGTTGAACTTGAATTCTTCCTATTTGCTCCATATCTGCCTGATTTACAAAAAGCTTTCTTCCTTGAGGTTTCACAGCAGAATCAAAAGTCACAATTGGAATACCTCTGAGTTGAGCCTTTCTACACACTGGAACTAAAGCATCGGGATCATTGGCAGAAACACAAATTGCACTAACTTTTTGAGCAATCATTGAGTTAATAATATCAATTTGCCCTTGAACGCTTGACGCAGCTGGAGATTGATATAAAACAGTAATTCCTAATTCTTTTGCAGCCTCTTGAGCTCCTTTATTTACTGCTTCAAAAAATGGGTTACCAGCAGTTTTACATACTAACCCAATAACAAATTTTTTTTGAGAAAATCCTTGTGTACCTAAGGTAAGAAGAACAATTAATAAAACGGTCAAAAACTTTTTCATAAATAATCCCCCCTAATTAAAAGATTTTTATATATCCGCATGAAATCTTAGATACTTAACTACTCACCTCCCCTCTTTAGCATAAATTTTCATCTTCTTTTATCTTTTTCTTTCATTTATTTTTATTTTTTATTTTACATATAATATGTATTTTTGTCAAAAAATTGAAAGACATCAAAAAACAGTAAGAATCTTAACAATAAGAATATATTTTTCATAGAAAAGGAAAAAAACATTTAGATTAGTTTATCTATTTTATCTATAAAGTTTTTATATTCATTGACAAAATAAGTTAAAAATGATATTAAATAAACAGTATAATTAAAAATAATTCAAAATATATAAAAAAAATATTGTGGAGGGAAAAATGGAGATTAAAGTTAAATACCCTAATCAAGAGAATTTCAAAAAATTTGGAACCTTAATAGTTCCTCCTTTTAATAATCCTCCTGCAGCAAAATCAGAAGTCTTTAACTATTATCACAACATCGCTGACATTTCATCTCTCGGAAGTGAGGGATGTTTAGGATATTTAGAAATCAGAAGAGATTTCAATAGAGATTTTATCTTAGAAAAAATAGAAAGACATAAGCAAACCTTGGAAGCCTTTATTCCTATATCGGGAGTTGGAATAATTTGCCTTGCTCCTGCAACTCATGGGAAAAATATACCTGATTTAAATTCCATAGAAGCTTTCTGGATAGACAGCACAGTATCTTTTGTCCTTAATGAGGGAGTATGGCACTGGTTACCTTATCCTATTACTCCTGAGCTAAGATTTATATTGGTATTAAAAAAGCCAACAGTAGAAAAAGATATTGAAATTGTAGATTTGCCTAATAAAATAAAAATAAATCTCTAAAAAAAGATAGTAATAAAGAAGGGGAAGGCAAAAAAGCCTTCCCCTTCTTTATTTACCTTTTTCTATCTCTTACTCGTATAGACACTCTCTTATCTTAGGATCATCAATATTTGTCTTATCATACCAATAGAAACCACTGTCTATGAATTTTGGTAACTTTTCACCCTTAATCGCTTTTACAGCAGCCTCAACAGCCATATAACCCATTCCAACTGGATTTTGGGTTATAGCACCTTTCATTAAACCAGATTTAATTGCTTCAATCTGCAGTTTTCCAGAGTCATATCCTATCACTACTATCTTTCCTACCTTATTCATCTCTCTAACTGCATTAATTACTCCAATAGCAGACCCTTCATTCGCTCCAAAAATACCCTTCAATCTTGGATGAGCTTGTATAATAGCTTTTGTTAGATCTGTAGATTTAAGATGATCACCACCACCATATTGAATATCAACTATTTTTATTAATGGATACTTTTGTTTAATCCTATTTACAAATCCATCTCTTCTATCAATTCCAGTTCTACTTGTTTGGTCATGTACTACTAAAGCAACTTCACCAATCCTTCCTATAAATTCTGCCATCTTATCAGCAGCATGACCCGCAGCCTTTATATTATCTGTTGCAACTGTTGTTACAGGAATATCACTATCTACTCCAGAGTCAAATCCAATTACAGGAATACCCATTTGACGTGCTTTCTCAAGATATGGTATAACTGCTTTGCTATCAAGAGCTGCAATACAAAGAGCTGCAGGTTTCTTAGCAAGAGCTGCTTGAAGCATTTCAATCTGTTTATCTACCATTGCTTCAGATTCTGGACCTTCAAAGGTTATAGTTACGCCTAAATCCTTTGCTGCTTTTTCAGCACCACTTTTTACTGCTTGCCAGAACTGATGCTGGAACCCTTTGGAGACCATAGCAATGTATGGTCTTTGGGCGGACGTAATGGAAAGACCAATAAGGAAAATGAACATTAAGGATACAATTAGGAAGCGCTTCATTTTTTAAACCTCCCCCGTTAAAGGATTTTTTATAATATTTGCCTTTTGGGCAAATATTACCCAGATTATCATATCTCTCTGCTCCTTCTCATCATATCAAGATAAACAGCACCAATAACTATAATTCCACTTACTACAATCTGCCATTCTTGAGGTACAGAGAGAATTCTTAAACCATTAGTTAAAGTACTCATAATTAATGCACCTATGACTGTTCCTATTATAGAGCCCTCTCCACCCCTCAATGATGTGCCTCCTATTACTACAGCTGCAATAGCATCCAATTCATATCCTTGACCTAAAGCTGGTTGTGCAGAATTTAATCTTGAAGCCATTATGACACCAGCAATACCCACAAAAGTTCCACATAAGGAGTATATTATTATCTTCCATTTATCAACATTCAGACCTGATAATCTTGCTGCATCTTCATTGCTTCCTATAGCAAAGGTATATCTTCCAAGAGCGGTTCTGTTGAGAAGAATATTCGCAATAATTATGAAAAGGATAAACCACAAAATCGCATTAGGGAATTCTCCGATACCTGGTATTATTTTTCCTATAATAGAACCCATAGCAATCTTATTAAATATAGGAGCATCCATAAAGTAAATTGGTTTACAGCCTGATATAACCAAAGCCAAACCTTTTGCAATCATCATCATACCCAGAGTTGCAATAAAAGGAGGTAATTTCATTTTTGATATAACAAACCCATTAATAAAACCAGCTAAGGTACCTGTTAATATTCCCCCTAAAACACCAATAAATACTGGTAATTTCCAAAAAGATATAAAAACACCACTCATCACAGAGGATATAGTCATAACAGTACCTATAGAAAGGTCAATACCACCTGTTATAATAACAAAGGTTACACCAAGAGCGAGAAGACCATTTACACAAGTAGCAAGCAAAATCGCAACCACATTTTCATAAGTCAAAAAATTAGGTGATGCAATTGAGAAAAAGGTAAAAAGCAAAAAGAGACTTGCAAACATTAAAATTTGTCTTAGTCCACTCTTAGAGAAAATAGTTGATAATTTATTAACCATTTAAATTAAAACCTCCTTTTGGTCTTCATACATGGTAGCATATTTCAATATTTTCTCCTCAGTGGCTTCTTCAGAATTCAGAATCCCTGTTATTCTGCCTTCACACATAACCGCAATTCTATGACTCATTCTTAATATTTCAGGAAGCTCCGAGGAGATCATTATAATTGATTTTCCTTCTTTTATTAATTCATTAATAAGCTTATATATTTCATTTTTCGCTCCCACATCTATACCTCTCGTAGGTTCATCAAAGATGAGTATGTCACAATTTCTTAAAAGCCATTTTGCGACTACAACCTTTTGTTGATTTCCTCCAGATAAATTCATAACCTTTTGCCTAATAGATGGTGTCCTTATCTTTAACCTCTGAACATATTCATTTGAAACTTTCTCTGCCTTTTTATCATCAACAAAACCTAATGCTTTTAAAAATTCACTCATAGAAGGCAAAATTATATTTGTCTTCACATCCAAATTTGGCATTAAACCATATCTTTTCCTATCCTCAGATAGATATCCAATACCGTGCTTTATAGCATCCCATGGATTTTTAATATTAACTTTTTTAGATTTTACGTATATTTCTCCGGAATTGATAGGATCGGCACCAAATATTGCTCTTGCTAACTCTGTCCTTCCAGCTCCTATTAATCCTGCAAATCCTAAGATTTCCCCTTTTCTTAATTCAAAATTAATATTTTTTAATATCTTTCCTCTTCTTAAGTTTCTAACAGCTAAGACAATTTCAGCCCCTTCCTCTACTTCTTTTTCTCTAAGAGTCTCATAAATCTCTCTACCCACCATCATGCTTATAATCTTATCAATGGTCACATTTTCTATGTTTTCTGTTCCTATATATTGTCCATCTCTCATTACAGTTACTCTATCAGCTATTTGTTTTAATTCTTCCAATCTATGGGAAATATAAATTATCCCTATTCCTTGAGATTTTAACTTTCTTATGATACTAAATAACTCTTCTGTTTCCGCTTCACTTAAAGCAGCTGTTGGCTCATCAAAAATTATTACCTCTGAATTAAATGATAAGGCTTTAGCAATTTCAACCATTTGCTGTTTACCAACAGTTAATTCTGAAACTTTTACTTTTGGATCCACTTTTAAATGAAGCATATCTAAAAGTTCTTTTGTTCTTTTATTAATCTCGTCATCATCTAAGAATATTGGTATATTTTTCTTTTTTGGTTCTCTACCTATAAAAATATTTTGAGCTACTGTGAGATGAGGCATTAAATTTAATTCTTGGAAAACCATACTTATACCCATCTCTTGTGCAACACGAGGATTAGGAATGTCTACCTCTTTTCCTTTATATACAATCCTTCCTGAATCCTTTCTATAAGCTCCAACTAATATCTTCATTAATGTAGACTTCCCCGCTCCATTTTCTCCAACCAATGCATGTACCTCACCACGTTTCAGCTCAAAATAAGCATTCTTTAAAGCTTGTACCCCAGGAAAGCTTTTATTTATATTTTCCATTAAGACTAAGGTTTCAGTATTTATAGTTTCATCCCCCTTATTTAAAATTTATTATCCTCTTACTTTTTTATAGAGTGGTCCAAAGTTTAAACAGGCTCTGAAATCAGCTCCTTCTAAATCTTGAGTACCAAACATAGACCAAGCACTTGGTCTAAATATTCTATCTTCCTCCACATTATGCATACAAACAGGAATCCTTAAAATGGAAGCAAGGGTTATGAAAAGATCACCCACATGCCCATAAGTAATAGCACAGTGATTTGCCCCCCAATTTTCCATTACTGAGTAAACACTTTTAAAGGCACCCTTTCCAGTAAGCTTAGGCACAAACCATGTAGTTGGCCAAGTTGGATCTGTTCTTCTATCCAGAATATCATGAACATGGGGAGGAAGTTCCACTGTGTAACCCTCTGCAATCTGTAAAACAGGGCCAAGCCCCTTAACTATATTTAATCTACTTATAGTTACTGGCATGCCTCCTCTTGTAGTAAAGTCCGTAGAAAAACCACCACCCCTAAAATATCCAAGGTTAGCATAACAGAATTTAGTGACATTAATACATTTCAAAACTTCCTCATCAGTTATCTCCCAGAATGGCTTTATAGCTGGTTTTCCATCTATTTCTTGTTCTCCTGTACCGTCAAGAGCAGCAGGTCCAGAATTTATTAAATGAATTACTCCATTTTGGGCTAAACCTTCAGGCTTCCATCCTGTAACCCTATATATTGCTTCAGGGCTCCAATAAGTTCTAACATCAGCAAAAATCTGAGCAGTGTTAGTTAGAAGATGACCAAATAACATACATACTCCATTGAGACTATCATTCTCTGTTGCCAATATATAAGGTTGTCTTAATCCATTCCAATCAAAAGATGAATTTAAAATAGCCTCTGGAAAATCACCATTTGGAAAATGATCTGTCCATTGTCTTTGCCCTTGAAATCCCGCTACAATAGCATTATGTCCTAAACTTTCTTCAGGATAACCAAGTTCTTCTAACTTTTTATTTCCAACCATTAAATCTCTGATTATTAACGTCATCTTCACTACAAATTCCCATACTTCCTGCTTTTTCTTCTCATCAACCCTTTTTTCAGGTGGATTAGGATCTTCCCCCTCTTTCAAATATTTTTTAACCCACTCCATTGCTCTGTTGAATTCTTCTTCATCATAAATCTTTCTTTCAATCCTACGAATTATTTCTGTCATATCAACATACTCAACCCTCATCCCTAAATAATCCTCAAAGAAGTCAGGATCAACAATAGATCCTGCAATTCCCATAGAGACACTACCTATAGAAAGATAAGACTTGTTTTTCATAATAGCTACTGCTAAAGCACTCTTTACAAACTTAATTATCTTTTCTTTTACGTCAGAGGGGATAGTGTAATCATCTCTATCTTGAACGTCTTTTCCATAAATCTTAAATACTGGAAGCCCTTTTTGATTGTGAGCAGCTGAAACTGCTGCAAGATAAACTGCTCCTGGTCTTTCTGTACCATTAAATCCCCAAACAGCCTTTGGAATATCAAGACTCATATCCATTGTTTCCGCTCCATAACACCAACAAGGAGTAACAGTTATAGATACTCCCACTCCTTCTTTTCTAAAGAGCTCATCTGCCATTCTTGCTTCTGCAACTCCTCCAATACATCTTTCTGGGATTACACATTTAACTTTTTCTCCATTGAGAAGATAAACATTATTTTCAATAAACTCTGCAACTGCCTTTGCAAGATTCATAGTTTGATCTTCTAAAGTCTCTCTTACACCCCCATATCTTCCATCTATAGTTGGACGAATTCCTACCTTAGGGTAATCCTCTATAAACCTTTTTTCACCAACTCTAATAGGAAATAATCTACTCATAGAAAATATCCTCCCCTCTTAATTAATTCTTAGGTGGAGCTGTAGACTTCCTTATAATTAATTCAGGAGTCAACATAATCTCTCTTTTTTCTTGTATCTTATCTATATTCTCTATTCTCCTTATTAAAAGTTCCGCAGCCAAAACTCCCATTGTATAGGCTGGCTGTTTTACTACAGTAAGAAAAGGATATACCTCAGACAAACTCTCAATATCATCAAAAGAAACAAGAGAAATATCATCTGGAATTTCCAATCCTTTTTCTTTAATTGCCAACATAGCACCAATAGCCATTAAATTGTTACCCCCAAAAACAGCTGTTGGAGGATCTTTTATCTCTAATAACTCTTTTGTTAATCTATATCCATCTTCCTTAGAGAATTTAGATCTCTCGCTAATTTTTATTAAACTATCATCAATAGGAATTTTTGCCTCGTTCAAAGCCTTTTTATATCCTTCTACTCTATCTCTTGCTGTAGAAATAAATGTACTTCCAACCACAATTCCTATTCTCTTATGCCCTAATTCAATTAAATGTTTTGTTAACAAATATGCCCCATATACACTATCTCCTCTTACAATATCTAAGTCATTAACACCTTCAATCGTTCTATCAATCAAGACTATAGGTATATTTTTAAGGAATAAAGATTTTAAGGGAGCTTTTTTCCCAGACGCAGAGGCATAGATAACACCATCTACTTTACTTTTAGCCAAAACTTCTACATACATTAATTCTTTTTCAGGATTTTCATCTGTACTACATATTATTACTGTGTAATGTTCAGAAATTGCAGTATCCTCTACACCACGAGCAATTGTTGTAAAAAATGGGTTTGTTATATCAGAGATCACAAGTCCTATAGTAGAAGTTTTCTTTAATACCAAGCTTCTTGCAACAGAATTAGGAACATAGCCTAATTCTTCAATAGCTTTTAAGACCTTCTTTCGGGTACTTTCACTTACATTTTTACTCCCATTAATAACCCTTGAAACGGTCATTACTGATACTCCAGCCCTTTTAGCCACATCTTTAATAGTTACCAATCTTAGATCCCCCTATTCATTTACTACTTTTATGTTAACGGTAACATAATACTATAAAAATTAAAAATCGTCAATAAGATTAAAAAATTAAAAATTAGCGAATCCTTAAATATAGCTTATTTAAAGCTATAACAAAGATAAATATTATTCTCCATAAAGCATAACTTAGATGGGACCTATACATCTAAATATACAAGATGAAATTATATAACTTTTGAACAAAAACTTTTTATAATTTATTCCAGAAAAATATGGCTAAAGGTTAAGAAGAATCTGATACGTGAGGGAATTTCCCCTTTTTTGACAATCACCAATTTTTTATGTTATTATCCAGAAATAAAATAATTAGGTGATATAAATTATGCTTCCTGATGAAAGAAGATCCAAAATACTTGAGCTTTTAGAAAAAGAAAGAAGTATCAAAGTTAACGACTTAGTTAAATTATTTAATGTAACAGGAGCTACAATAAGAAGAGACCTTGAAGCCTTAGAAAAAGAGGGTTTTCTTAAGAGAACACATGGTGGAGCAATACTACCTCATAGTTTTTCCTTTGAACCTCTTTTTACTACTAAAAAAAGACAAAACCTTAAAGAAAAAATGGCAATTGGGAAAAAGGCTGCAGAGATCATAAACGATGGTGAATCCATATTTATTGAAGCAGGAAGTACTACATTACAAATAGCAAAAAATATAAAAAATAAACATGATCTTACAGTGCTTACCAATTCAATAGAAGTAGCAAGAGAACTTCTGAACGCAAGAGGCGTAGAAGTAATACTAACAGGCGGTGTTCTTAGAAAAGAGACTATTGCTCTCATTGGACCATTGGCAGAAAGGGTTTTAAGAGAATTTAGAGTTGATAAGGTATTTTTAGGTATATCTGGAATTATACCTTCAAAAGGTATGTATACAGCAAGTATAGCTGAATCCCAAATTAAAAAATTAATCATAGAGATGGGAAGAGAAATTATAGGAGTAGCAGATCATAGTAAATTTGGAAAGGAATGTTTCTCATTCGTAGCACCCACAAATGTTATGCATAAAATTATCATTGATGATAATGTTCCACCCCATTATATAGAAGAGCTTAAAAAAGAAGGAATAGAAGTTATAACTGTACATCCCGAAGAATAATAAACCCATAACCCCACTATGGTATAATTTTTTAAAATAAACCCTAAAAAGAAAGGAGTATGTCTTATGTTAGAGGGGAAAAAATTTGCTGTTTTTAATGTAGCAAATAAGAAAAGTATTGCTTGGGCTATTTCTCAATCTATAATGAAATTTGGAGGAGAGGTAATTATTGGGTATCAAAATGAAAGATTAAGAGAAAATGTAGAAGAATTAATAGCTGGCTTAAATCCAAAACCACTTATTGTAGAATGTGATGTATCAAAAGATGAAAATATTGAAAAGGTAGCTGAGGAAATTGAGAAAAATGTAGGGAAGATAGATGGATTTGTACATTCTATAGCCTATGCACCATCAGATGCTTTAAAAAATCCCTTTGTTGAAACCTCTAAAGATGCTTTCTTAACTGCCATAGAAATAAGTGTATATTCCTTTGTAGCTATGACCAGAATATTCAAAAGAATATTAAACAAACCTGCCAGTATAATTACCCTAAGCTATTATGGGGCTGAAAAGGTAGTTCCTAATTATAATGTGATGGGAGTTGCAAAAGCAGCATTAGAAGCTTCAGTTAGATATTTAGCCTATGATTTAGGAGAAGAAAATATAAGGGTAAATGCTATCTCAGCAGGACCATTAAACACCTTAGCTGCAAGAGGTATAGCTAAATTTAGTGACATGCTTGAATATCACAGAGAAAAAGCACCTTTAAAAAGAAATATTGAACATAGAGAAGTAGGAGATTCTGCAGTTTTTCTTTTAAGCGATCTTGCATCTGGAATTACAGGAGAAGTTCTCTATGTAGATGCAGGATACAATATTATGGGTATATAAATTTTGAGGAGGAAATAAATGAAATTACCAGAACTTAGAATTGGGGATTTAGTAGCCAAAATACCAATAGTACAAGGAGGTATGGCTGTTGGAATATCTCTTTCAGGACTTGCATCAGCTGTAGCAGAGGCAGGAGGTATAGGCGTAATTGGTACAGCAGGTATTGGTATGGATGAACCAGATTTTTTTGAAAATTTTATTGAAGCTAATATTAGAGCGTTAAGAAATGAAATAAGAAAAGCAAAAGAAAAAACAAAGGGTATAATTGGAGTAAATATAATGGTAGCCCTTTCTAATTTTGCAGATATGGTAAAAACTTCAATAGAAGAAAAGGTAGATATTATTTTTTCAGGGGCCGGTCTTCCTTTAGACCTTCCTAAATATCTTATAAAAGGAGCAGTTACAAAATTGGTCCCAATTGTCTCCTCGGCAAGGGCAGCTAAAATCATAGCCAAAAGCTGGATTGAAAAGTACAATTATGTACCTGATGCCTTTGTAGTAGAGGGGCCATTAGCAGGGGGTCATTTAGGATTTAAGAAGGAAGAATTAGAAGACCCTAATGTAACCTTAGAGAATAGATTAAAAGAAGTATTAGATGAGATAAAAATCTTAGAAGAAAAATATGATAAAGAAATTCCTGTAATTGCAGGTGGTGGTATATATGATGGAAAAGATATAGCAAAATTCATTAAATTAGGGGCGAGTGGCGTACAGATAGCTACAAGGTTTGTAGCTACCTATGAATGCGATGCGGATGAAAAATTCAAACAAGAATACTTAAGGGCTAAAAAAGAGGACGTAGTTATTATAAAAAGTCCAGTAGGGCTTCCTGGAAGAGCCATAAAAAATGAGTTTTTAGAGGCAGTTGAAAGGGGAGAAAAGAAACCATACAAATGTGTATTTCAATGCATAAGGACATGTGATTATAAAAATACTCCATATTGCATAGCCTTGGCATTACTAAATGCCAAAAAGGGAAACTTAAAAGCAGGATTTGCTTTTGCAGGAGCTAATGCTTACAGGGTTGACAAAATTGTAAGTGTAAAAGATCTGATTAATGAATTAGTAAAAGAGGCGGAAGAGAATTTATGAAAGCTATAGATTTTACATTAAAAGATCAAAATGGAAAAGATTGGCGTCTCTCAGACTTTAAGGGTAAATGGGTAGTACTGTATTTTTATCCAAAAGATATGACATCAGGTTGTACAAAAGAAGCTGTAAATTTCTCAGAAAAGATCGAAGAATTCAATAAAAGGAATGTAGAAGTCGTGGGAATAAGCAAAGATTCTATAGAAAGTCATAAAAAGTTTGTGGAAAAAAATAATTTAAAAATTACTCTCCTTTCTGATCCAAATGTAGAGGTAATTAAACTATATGGGGCATGGGGAAAGAAGAAAATGTATGGTAAAGAGACGGAAGGCCCAATAAGAAGCACCTTTATTATCTCTCCAGAGGGAGAGATTGTATATTCATGGAAAAATGTAAAAGTAGATGGACACGTAGAAGAGGTACTCAGTAAATTAGACGAACTGATAGAAAAGAAATAACGTTATAATTTTTCCTCTACTACTTTATTCCTTAATACACCTACTTTTTCTACTAAACACTCCACCACATCTCCAGGATTTATAGGAGCAATACCTGAAGGTGTACCAGTAGCTATAATATCTCCAGCCTCTAAGGTTAGATGTTTGGAAATGTAAGAAATAATTTGGGGAATTTTAAAGAGCATATTTTTAGTATTATCCTTCTGTCTTACTTCCCCATTTACCCTAAGTTCTATATTTAGGTTATGAGGTTCTTTTAAATCCTCTTTGAATACTAAAAAAGGGCCTATAGGACAAAAAGTATCAAAACTTTTGGATCTAAACCAAGGATTAGTATTTTGAAAATCTTCTGCCTGCATGTCTCTAGCAGTAACATCATTTACTATAGTATAGCCAAGAACATAGTCCCAAGCATCCTCTTCTTTAATATATTTACCTTTCTTCTTTATTATCACTCCTAATTCTACTTCAGGATCTACCCTTGTAAGGAATGAGGGATAAACTATTTTATCCTCGTGTCCAATAAGGGAAGATGGTGCTTTACTAAAAAAGACAGGCTCCTTAGGTATTTTATGTCCTAACTCTTTTGCATGTTCAGAATAATTTCTGCCTAAGGCAAGAATTTTTTGAGGCTTTAATATGGGAGGAAGGTACTTAAATTTTTCTTCTGTAAGGGTATAAATAAAATTATGCTCAAGAATAAAATCAAACACTTTCCTCAAATATTCACGAAGATCATCTATATAAAGAAGATCATCAATTTTATCCACATTCTTAGAAGTCTTTTCATATATGGATGAATATATATGGATAGCTTTAGAAATGTTTAACATTTTATCTTCATAAAAAAGGCCAACAAAATTTCTCTCTCCAGCCTTACAATTGGCAATCTTCATAAGCCTTCCTCCTTTTTTATCTAAAACTTGAAGATAATTATATCATATACTTTACATTTATAAATTTATATGGTATAGTTAATCCTGCAATTAAGGTTATCTATATGTTTAGATTTTTGAAAAAAGAAGACAAAAGTAAAAGAAAATGCTTGAGAATCCTTTGGACCCACCAAATGAGTTCTCAAGCATTTTTATTTTCCAGAAAGAGAGGTGAAGTGTACCGAGCAGTATCCTATTGTTCCAAGTTCTCAGGGGTTCTGGAAACGCTCCCGTAAAAAGCTTTCCCAATTTAAAAAATCTAAAACTTTCCATGAGGTGAAAAAATGAGTAAGACTTTGTATGTTGGTAATTTACCTTGGTCTACAACAGAAGAAGAGCTAAAATCTATATTCTCAAATCACGGGACTGTATATTCTGCAAGAATTATCTCTGACAGAAATACGGGAAGATCTAAGGGATTTGGATTTGTTGAAGTAGATGACAATTCTGCTGCAAAAATGATAGCTGAACTTAACAACACAGAAGTAAAAGGAAGAAAAATTGTTGTTAATGAAGCAAAACCAAGGGAAGAAAGACCACGCGAAAGAAGAAATCGTGGTCAATAGTTTAGACTAATCTAAAATATTAAAATAAAAGACCCCTCCCAAAGGAGGGGTCTTTTATTTAGGTATATAATAATATTAATAAAAGAAGTAAAAATTGGAGGTAAGAGACATATATGAAGAAGTGGAAAATATTTTCAATAGGAATTCTAATACTCCTATTAGTACTTATAGCAGTAGGAGTTGGTGGATATTATTATATCCAAGGAAGTTATAACTACACTCCTACTAAAAATTATCCTTCTTTGGATAAAGTAGATCTCTTAGATGTAGCTCTAAATCATGTGGATAAAATAAATGTGGTTCTGCTCGGTGTAGATGAAAGGAAAGATGATCCTGGAAGATCAGATACCATAATGATTTCTTCCTTAGATCTTAAAAATAAAAAGGTATATATACTATCTATTCCAAGAGATACAAGGGTAAATATACCTAATTATGGATATACAAAGATTAATCATGCCTATGCTTATGGAGGAATTGATCTATCTCTGAAAACCATTGAAGAATTTATCGGTATTCCTATACATTACTATGTAAAGGTAAACTTTCAGCAATTTGAAAAGTTTATAGATGCCATAGGCGGTGTAGATATAGAAGTAGAAAAAAGGATGTATTATAGGGATAAAACAGATAAATTCCTTGTAGATCTTAATCCTGGTCTTCATCATTTAAATGGTAAAGAGGCTTTAGGATATGTGAGATTTAGACATGATTTAATGGGAGACTTAGGAAGAATAGAAAGACAACAAAAATTTTTAAAAGCCTTATTTAAACAAGCAAAAGAGAAGGTAAACCTTATTAATCTTCCCTATTACATATCACTTGCTGGCTCTATTCTTTCTACCAATATCTCTCTTATGGAGGGTTTAGTGATAGCAAGTAAGTTCTTGGATATAACTGAAGAAGATATTAATACTTTTCTAATGCCTGGAACTCCAGAAAATATTAATGGAATAAGTTATATAATTCCCGATAGAAACAAGTTAGATGAGATATTAAATCAATATTTTAGAGTTAATAATACAAAGGAGGGGTGATGAATTTCTTGGAAAGCAGAGAAAAAGCCTTAAGAGTTGCTCAGATTGTATCGGAGAAAAAGGGAGAGAATATAGTAATTATTGATGTCTCAAAAGCATTAGGTATAACCGATTTTATAATAATATGCACAGGTGCTACTCCACTTCAAAGAAAAGCAATTCAGAGAACTATAGAAGAAGAAATGGAAAAACTTGGATTTACACCAAGAGGAGTAGAAGGAAGAGAAGGTACTGGATGGACCCTTCTTGATTACTACGATTTCATAGTTCATATTTTCTCTCCCAGAGCAAGAGAGTTTTATGGTCTTGAGGAACTTTACCAGAATCTACCGAAAATAACAGAATTTTAGAATAAGAGATTAAATGTTTCATATCCCTATAGAATGGGAAGAGACCGCAAGAGAGCTCCTAAATAAGAAGGGTACTATTCTTGTCTTAGGACTCACAAATGCTGGTAAAAGTACATTTGTAAAATATCTTGCAGATTTGGGAATTCAGAATGGATTAAAAGTAGCAGTAATTAATTCCGATTTAGGACAAGCGGATATTGGTTTACCAGGTACCATTTCTCTTATCTATCCAGAAGGAGAACTATCAAGCTCAGAAAATATATTTGTAGATAGTTGGTACTTTGTAGGGGAAATTACCCCTGTAGGAAAATTTTTACAAGTAATAACAGGAGTAAGAAAGCTTCTTGATGAAGCAAAAGAAAAGGCAGATTTGATAATTATAAATACCTGTGGCCTTGTACAAGGAAGATTAGGAAAAATTTTAAAATACTACAAAACCTCTCTTATTAATCCAGATTTTATTGTAGGAATATACTTTTTAAATGAATTAGACTCATTATTAAAAATTATAGGAAGATTTGCCAAAAAGGTTTATAAAGTACCAAGAAGTCCATATGCAAGAGAAAGAGGGCCAGAAGAAAGAAAAGAATTCAGGGAAAAAAGATATGAAAAATATTTTCAAGATAGCAAAATCTTAGTTTTTCCTCTTTTCTTAGTTTACTCAATAGACAAATATGTGGATTTCACAAAAGAAGATTATAGAGAAAGGTTGGTAGGTCTTTTAGATAAAAGGGAGAAATTACTTTCCTTAGGAATTGTGAAGAACATAGATCTGGAAAAAAGAATCATATATATATTTACACCTTTAAAAAATCCTCAAGAAGTAAAAAGAATTGAAATTGGAGGAATAAAACTTAAAATTATTAAAGAAACACAATAAAGGAGGAAGGCAAAAAGCCTTCCTCCTTATATTTCTCTATCTTCTTAAAGCAATATGTACTACACTTCCTAAAGGTACCTTTACTGCCTCCATAATAGCCTCTGGAAGAGTAGGATGGGTATGTATGGTATCTGCCACATCATCAAGAGTAAGATTGTTCTTAATAGCAAGAGCAAGTTCTGCTATCATTACAGAGGCTTCTGGACCCACTATTTGAGCTCCTATAAGTACCTTATCCTCTTTTCTTGCAACCACCTTTACAAGTCCATCAGTAGCATTCATGGTAACAGCCTTACCATTAGCAGTAAATGGAAATTCTCCTATTAGCACTTCCATACCTTGTTCCTTTGCTTCTTCCTCAGTTAAACCACAAACTGCAATTTCTGGATTAGAGAATATAGCCCATGGTAGTACTCTATAATCCATTTTCTTTTCTTCCCCTGCAATAATCTCAGCAACTACTTCTCCTTCTTTCATGGCCTTATGAGCAAGTAAAAGACCACCTATCACATCTCCAATAGCATATATATTATCCACATTTGTTCTTAGATATTCGTTAACTACTATTCTACCTTTTTCAGTATTTATTCCTACATTTTCAAGACCTATATTATCCGAATTTAATTTTCTTCCAATAGAGACAAGCACTTTCTCACTTTCTATAGTTTCTCCTGTGGATAAAGTAGAATATACTTTACTATCCTTAACCTCTATATTCTCTATTTTTGCCCCTGTCTTAATCTCAATTCCCTTTTTACTTAAAATTCTTTGTAGAAGAGCAGCAATCTTCTTATCCTTCAAAGTAGGTACTACTTGAGGCATCATTTCCACAATAGTTACTTTGGAACCAAAAGCATTATAAAAGTTTGCAAACTCTATACCGATAGCTCCTGCCCCTACAATGAGTATATCCTTAGGGATTTCTCTTAATCTTAAAGCATCATCGGATGTGAGTACATTTACACCATCAATCTTAAAAGATGGAATTATAGCAGGCTCTGATCCTGTAGCAATAACAATATTATCTCCTTTAATTAATTCTTTTCCTTCCTTTGTTTCTACTTCTACTGTGGTATTATCAAGAATTTTCCCCTTTCCTTTTTTCAAAGTAATTTTTCTTGACTTGAATAGGTATTCTATACCTGTTACTAATTTCTTAACTACATTTTCTTTCCAATCATATATTCCATTCACATCATATCCAAAAGAATCAACCTTTATTCCAAGTATATGTCCTTCTTTAATACTGTTATAAATCTCTGCACTCTTTAAAAGAGCTTTTGTAGGTATACAACCTCTATTTAAGCAAGTTCCCCCTAAATCTCTTTCTTCTATCACACATACTTTCTTTCCTAAATCTGCTGCTCTAATTGCTCCTACATAACCTCCAGAGCCTCCGCCTAAAAAAATTACATCATACTTTTCCATTTACTTGGGCCTCCTTAAGATATAATCAATTCGTTCTTTTCAATTAATTCTACCCAACCATTATAATCTATACAACTGTATATGCTATCTTCTTCCCTATATCCCCTGGCTTCTAAGTCTTCCTTTAATGTATACACAGAAACACCATCTTTTAAATATTCTTTACTTTTTTCATTTATAGCCCAAAATATCCCATCTTGCACCAAAATAATAACATCTCCTGGTTTTGTAATTTCCCACATCCTTTTGCTTATATTTTCAACAGGACTTTTCTTAATTACTATAAGTGCCATTTTTTACCACCTCATTTAGAAGAAAATTACTCTATCAAAAGAATGTATAAAATCAGAAAGATTATCCTTTGAAATGATATTTACCTTCCATTTAGGTTCCAGATCTTCTTCCTTTACCTTTCTACTCTCCAAATCTTCCTTCACTACATATACAGGAGTTCCATACCTCTCCAAATATTTAAAAGAGAGAGAAAGAGAAAGACATCCAAGATTCTCAGGGTGAGTATTTTGGTTGACTGCAACCACAGCATCTTCCATTAATAGAATAGAAGGCTCTAAATCTTCACCATACATACCAAAAGCACTACGAAGAGCTTCGTTTACCCAAATAGATCCTCCTGGACTTTGATATACGACCAATAAAACCTTTTTCATTTCTATTCCTCCTACGGCATCAAATTTATATATCTATCTGCATTAAAAATTAAAGATGCCATTTCAGGAACCCCAGAAAATTTAGGACCTTCAACAGTATTCTCAGAAGATAAACCTCTATAATCAGCACACAATCCACAAATATGAATCTCTACCCCTTTTTCTGACAACTCTTTCATCTTTAAAGGAATATTTCTATCTACTCTAAGAGGTTTAACTTTTGAATTTACAGAAAGAACTGAATCAGCAAAAAGAAATATGGATACTTTATGCCCTCTATTCAAAGCTGCTTCTGCTAAATGGATTGCTGTATCTAAATCCTCATATGTATAGGGGGGAACATTTACTTGTATAGCAATATGCATAGTATTTTATTCACCTCACTCATTGTTTCCTTTGATATAGATACCAATACATAAACCAATTTCCTAAAACAAAGAAAATAGTAGCCAAAATAGAACTTAAAGCAAGATGAGGAAGACCAGAAAGAACATGACCTATATTACACCCTGCAGCAACTCCTGCTCCAAATCCCATTAAAATACCACCCGCTATAACCTGAACATAAGTCTTAGGATCTTTTGGAACCCTTAATTTGAACTCCTTATAAGCTAAAGTAGATATAAATGCTCCAACAATTATGCCGAGAACTTCCATTCCTATCCAATTATAGCTTGTTTCTGTTGTCGTTGCCCTTAACAAATTGATCCATCCTCCAGTAATACCTAAAGCATATGTCTTTTGAGAAAGATAACCAATGATTCCTACTATTCCAAGAGCTATACCACCTGTAATATAATTAAGCCCTGTAGTTTGTCTTTCAGTAGTCTTGGTACCCCATATATAGATAGCTAAAATAATTGCCCAAATTATAGCTATAATCCATGGATTAATCCCCAAAAGAGTTGCAAGAGTAGGATTTACCTTTCCATCTACTGCATTATATATACCTGGATCTTGTAAGTTAACAGTTATGGGCTTACCAAACCATGAATTCACAAAATTTAATTTTCCTCCTCTTACAGCAGAAGCTGTTATTCCAAAGGAAAGACCTGCTAATATAGAGGTTATATAACCCTCTCCAATTCTATATGTAACACCACTTGCACAACCACCAGCCAGTACCATTCCCATTCCAAATAAGAATCCACCTACAATCTGAGCAAGTGGGATAAAGGGTAAGGGATTAAGTTTAATAAATCCTAAGGAAGCTACCAAATGAAATCCTATAGTTTCTACTAATATAGCTAATGCTGCCATTTTAAGTAGATAATTATCCTTACTAAATTTAACATCTCTAAAAGCAGAATTAAAACACATTCTTGATCTCTGTAAAACAACTCCAAAAAGTATTCCTACTAAAAGCCCTTGCCAAATCATAAATCTCACAACCTCCTTCTATAGTTTTTTAATAAGAATTCTCCATTCACTGGGACCTATCTCTTCAATTGTAAGGACTTCCCCTCCAACCTCTTTTACCCCTTGAGGAATTCTTTCTTTTGAAAGAGCGTAATCGATAAGTACTTCAAGAACCTCTCCAGATTGCATCGTCTTTAACTTTCTCTTTGTTTCCACATCTGGTACAGGACAAACTTCTCCTCTGACATCCAAGGTATAATTAGGTTTTACATCCATTCTAAAATCCCTCCTTTAATATTGTTAAAAATTTAACAATACATATATTACAATAGAAATTATAGCATTTCAATAATACAACACTTATTAAATTTCACAAATTCTATAGAAATATACATTTATTTTTGATCTTTTATCCACAAAGCTATATCTTTAATTACATATTCTGGTATGTTCCCTACCTTGTTATATTCATCTGGCGTACTTTTTCCCGTACCTTCCATGAATAAGTGATTTAATTTAGGATATAACTTTAATGTAATATTCTCTTTGTTAGATAATACACTCCAACCCTCAAAGTCTTTTATAGTTACTTGATAATCCCTTTCTCCTTGCATAATTATGGCAGAAATATTTAATTCAGAAAGAGTTTTAACTGGGTCATGATTTTTTAAATCCAAAAAGTATTTAACAGGAGCACCTAATATATTCATGGATAAAGGGTATTTTGTTGCTATTTCTGGATCCTTTAATTTTTCAATTTCCTTTTTTATCAATTCAAGTTGCTCCTTCTCCTTCTCATCTATTTTGCCATCTAAATTAGCAATATAATTAATTTGTTCCCATATTAAATCTTCTAATGGTCTTGTAGGTCCTGCCATGATAATAATTCCCTTCACATCCTTACTTAGGCTTGCTATTCTTGGTGCAAGCATTCCTCCTAAGCTATGTCCTAAAATAAATATCTTTGATTTATCAATTTCTTCTTGAGTCTTAACAAACTCTATGGCATAAAGAACATCTTCTATCACTTCTTCCATTACTGTGAAACCATCTTCATACTTAGAAAATTCTTGAGGATATACCTTTGTTCTTTTATCATATCTCAAAGTAGCAATCCCAAAACTTGAAAGCCCCCATGCCAAATCCCTAAATATCTTATTAGGTCCTATCGTCTCATCCATATCATTTGGACCACTTCCATGGACAAATATGACTACTGGGAATGGCCCTTCTCCTTTTGGTATAGTAAGCTTTCCAGGGAGAACAAAATCTTTACCAATTTTTAAATCCTTTTCTTCAAAAGCCTCAAGATTTACATATGGTGGTGGAGTGTTAAAGCTTTTTATTTGGGCGGGTAAAAAGAATAAACCAACAATATTTTTATTTAGAAAAACCATCTTGATATCTATATAAGCATTAGAAAATTTTGTTGTTAAGTATATAATTTTATAATTTCCAGATTCTTCAGTTCTTTCCTCAATTATACCCTCATAATTTCCTACTCCTTTTATTAGACTCTCCCATATCTCTTTCAACGAAGAAGAGATAACAGCAGATACTGAAGAATCAAAATATCCTACCGTCTTTTCATAATCACCTTGAGACATAAGATATACAAAATCCTTGGCTATGGATATCTCTTCTTGAGCAAAGGTCATAGTTATAATAGTAATAAGAGAAAGAATAAGGATAATATATCTTCTCATAAAATATTCCCCCTTTAAAATTATATGTTCAATAACCTATTATACTCCTTATAATTTTTCCCCTCTCCCTCCCAAATACTCCTTCAATCAGCTATTAAGGTCCTCTACTAATTTATAAAAAAGTTTTTCTACCTCTTCTGGATCTGCCCCTCTTCTTACATAATAGAATATCATTCTTCTCAAACAATCATTTCTTAAATAATTTTCTGGCCTATTTATTGCAGATATATATGATGGTATAGAAAATCTGTTTTCAAGTTCCAATAAAAATTTTTGAAGTTTTTCCCATGCCACAGGATCATCTAAGATATCACCAATAGTGGAATTAATATGATACTTTCTCTTAATTTGTTTTGTAGATTTCACAAATACTGTATCTTTGAGTACTATATCCCTGGATGATCTTCCTATTAGTATCTCAAACTCTCC
>CAZZIO010000048.1:0-1788 GCA_964654465.1 uncultured Dictyoglomota bacterium | reverse complement strand
TTTAGGATTAAATGCCATTACAAGCTTCTCATCAACCTCTTCTTGTGCAGTAGCAAATTCTCTAAGTATTATGTAAAAAACTTCATCTCTTTTTCCAAGTCTTGAAAGCTCAAGCAATCTAAACGTCATACCAGCAGGAGCATTTTTATTCTTATCATAAAATCTCTCATATACTCCAGAATTTCTAAATCTTAATCTTTCCCCATAAGATCTCAATTGCTCACAAAGATTTGCTATATTCTCTTCCTTAATCTCTTCATATAGGTTATTCAATTTATCTTTATCTTCTTTCGTATTTTTAATTGCATATTCCAATAATTTTTGTATATGAAAACCAAGTTCTTTATATTTCTCAATTAAATCTTTTAATGAACCACAATTAACCTCTCCATTTTTAATCTGTTCCTTAATATTACTCATTATTTCATCAAAATTAAAATTATCATTCATACATAAACCCCCTTTCCTATCTTCTCTTCAATTAGAGCATAGAGTTTAAAAAGCTTTTGAGAGAAGGCTACGAGATTATTTTTATTCTTATCCATTTTTATCTTTTTATTTATAAAATCATTCTCATGCTTACCCCAATCATTCTTGTTTTTAATTCCAATTTTAAAAACTCTTTCTCCAAAATCTAAAATCTCTCTGTATTTACTATCCAAAACCAAATTCAAAACATTTATCTCACCTATATCATTAATTAAACTTGCTATATTACGATCCATGAGGAGTAATATGGTTTCATAGGGTAAAGAAAAGAATTCTATTTTATCATTATCTCCTTCTCTATATTGGTTCACCACCTCAATATTCATCATTGTCCATTTACCAAGCTGAATATGAAATTTTAAAGCCAATTCAATAATAGACATTCCCAAAAGTTCTTTTATTACTTCTATTTTCTCTCTTCCATAAATTTCTTTTACATATCTATTTAAATGCCACATAACCTTAAATGAAGGAGCATTCACAAAGATCTTAGATTTATCAGAAAGATCCACCAATGATAGATGATGATGGATAATTAAATATGCACATAGAGGGCATACACGAAAGGTTTGAGAATTATTCCAAAAACCATTTGGAAATCCTCCTATAGATGGACCTAACATAGACATATGTCTCATATCAAATTTAGATACACCTTCTAAAAACTTTTTTAATCCTAAATTTTCCAATTCTTTAATATCATCATTTAATAAATAAAATTTTCTATAACACAGGCCACAAGGTATAGCATCTTCTTTCTCTTCAATCTTTGAGAGCTTTTCAACATAATAAGGAAATTTATCTTTCCATGGTTCTTGTAAGTAATTCCTATACAAATCTGATTTTCCAACAATAGAAGATATTTTTCTTTCACTAAAATACCTCTCATCAACTTTTAAATTTTCAAAAATATCTTTTCTTATTTCTAAAGATCCATCATCTTTAAAATTTGCCACATCCTCATAAGGAATTCCTTCAACTTCCTTTAATGAATACAAAAATCCAATTACTCCTGCATTGTATAACCAATTTCCAGGATATAGTCTTATCACACTATCAGCCATTTACACCACCTCCACCATACCAAAACCTTGAGCCCTTCTTAGTCCAAAACCAAGCTGATATAAATAATTCAAGTCCTCAATATCACCACATAGTTCAAATACCCCAGAAAAGCATGTAAAGGTATAAAGTTTTGGCTCTATATCCCTTTCCCTTACCCTATGTTTAACTACTTCTTTTCTTAGCTTAATAGGTTTAAAATCTAATCCCTCTTTTAATCCATATCCCCTTACACTT
>CAZZIO010000047.1:0-15550 GCA_964654465.1 uncultured Dictyoglomota bacterium | reverse complement strand
TTTTCTGCAATTATTTTATCAAATAAGATTCTATCCAAGATAAAAGAATCAGAGGAATCCTTTTTAAGTTTTAAATATTCTCCTGAAGGTGAGAAAAAATATACACCTTTTAGGTTATTTACTATAGTTTCTTTAGGTAGGTCAAATTCCTCAAAGGCATGGACACTTAATTTTCCAAGACAGTGTATTGGTTCTCCTATTCTATCGTGTTCTTCTAAAATTAGAGTTTTTATGTTATTATTTGCTGATAAATATCCAGCGAAACTTCCTACAGGACCTCCACCAATTATAACTAAATCCCATATCATAGAAAAACTTCTTCTTTTTCCTTATATAATTCCCATGCAATATAAAGTCTTTTTATTCCCTCTGCCATTTTTTCTGGAGATACTTGTGAAAATGATATTCTTGCAGTATTTTTCCCTCTTTTAGAGACGAAAAATTCTTCTCCAGGGACAAAACTGGTTTTTTGTTCTAAAGCAGTTTCTGCAAGCTTATATGCATCTACCCATTCAGGAAAAACTAGGAAAAAGAAGAAACCCCCTTGTGGAAAATTCCACTTTGCAATGTCTTTAAATTTTTCGTCCAGAGCTTTCTTCAATGAGTCTCTTTTAGTTCTATATGCAACTTTTAATTTTTCAACATGTTTTTCTAAATATCCTAATTTATAAAAATGATATATTAACTTTTGGTTCAGCGTACCAGAGCATAAATCTGTGCCTTCTTTAAGCCGTATAATCATTTTAGTAATATCTTTTGGTGCTATTATAAATCCAGTTCTAAGTCCTGGAGAAAGTATTTTTGAGAAGCTCCCTATAGTTATGATTTTGTGGCTATCAGAGAAAGTAATTAATGGAGGATATGTTTCATGATCATAGGAAAGAAGACTATAGGCTAAATCTTCTACTATGTAAAAATTATATTTTTCAGATAGTTCTACTAGTTTCAATCTTCTCTTAATTTCAAGGCATGTCCCAGCAGGATTTGAAAAATCTGGTACCACATAAAGAACTTTAACAGAATCTTTCAGCTCTTTTAGTTTTTCTTCCAAGTAGTCTATATCAATTCCATATTCATCTTGAGGTATCCCTATTAGATTATCAGAGTACATACTCCAAGCTTGAATAGTACCTAAATAACCTGGTTCTTCAATTAGTGCTATATCACCATCATCGAGAAATAACTTTCCTAAGAGATCAAGTGCTTGTTGAGAGCCTTCGGTAAGTACTATATTGTCTGCAGGGATTGTCTTATCCCATCTCTTGAAAAGATTTTTACCTACTAATTCTCTTAGTTTTATATCTCCACAAGTTGATGTATATTGAAAGGCAAGGTTTCCTTCCGTTCTTAAAACCTCTTCATATGCATGTTTTAATTCTTCAACAGGAAAGAGATTATTATCAGGCAGACCACCAGCGAAAGAGATAGTTTCTGGGTCTTGAGCTAAAACAAATTTTGACATAGCATCGGAAGTTCTGTAGGATGCTCTTTTAGAGAAATTTCTCTTCCCCATTTTCGCCACTCTCCTAAATTTTTCCATAAAATTAGCATAATTATGCTAAAAGGTCAAGAGGTATTATTTTATTTCTTTAACACTTACTCTATCTACATATTTTAAAATTTCTTCTTTATCGTTCATATTAAGTTCTTCTTTTTTGACTTTTACATAACCTGTAGCACAGGCAATTTTCAATGAATATAGTGGATCATTAGTTTTTCTTAAACCATAAATAAAACCTGCAAGAAATGCATCTCCAGCTCCCCAGTGTATTCCATCTATTGGTGGTAAAAAGGAATGATATAGTTTGCTATCTATAGATATTACAGCTCCCTTTTTTCCAAGAGAAATTATTGGGTATTTTATTTGGAATTTTTCAATAAACTTAAAGGCTCTTATAATATCTCTTTTTGATTTGATGGTTTTATTCAAAATATCTTCCATTTCCTCTTTATTTGGTTTTATTATGTCAGGTTGGGCTTTAAGGGCTTCTATAAATTCTTTTCCTTTAGCATCTAATACTCTGATTATATTAATTCTTTCTGCTTCTTTAAATATTTTAAAATATATATCATATGGAATATTAGGTGGAATACTTCCTGAAACTATCAAGGTATCTGCATCTTTAATAATGATTCTATATATCTTAAAAAATTCTTCTATTTTATAGTCTGGAATTTCTGATCCTGCACCATTTAGAATAGTAAGCTCTTTTTTATATAAATTCTTTATTCCTATAGCGAATCTAGTGTTATTTTGTACTTCTACAAAATTGAAATCAATATCTCTTTTCTTTAATTCCTGTTTAAGTATTATTCCTGTATTTCCTCCACAAAAGCCAATAACTTTTAATTTTTCATTAAAAATTTTTAGGGTTTTAGCTACGTTTATACCTTTTCCACCTGGCATAATATATTCTCTGATAGATCTGTTAACTTTGTTTTTTAAAAATTTTTCTGTATAGAATATAACATCCAAACTGGGATTTAGATTTACTATTAAAATCATTATTTCCTCCAGCTTTAATTTTTCTTATGATTATATTATACTTAATTAACTATGAGTTTAAGAGTAGATGAAATTCTTATAAGAGCAGATGATCTAAAACAGAGGGGTAAACTTTATAAAGCTATTACCTTATATGAAACCCTTTATAATGAAGTAATTGATGAAAATCTTTTATATTGGTTGAGATTAACACTTGCTGATCTTTATTTTTGGGTTAAAGATTTTGATAAAGCAGAGAAACTTATTTTAGAAAATATAGAGTCTAATTCTAATGATTCATTTAATTATTACTATATGGGATTTATAATGATAGGAAGAGGAGATCTAATCAAGGCAGAAAAATATTTTGAGATTGCACTAAAATTAGACCCTGATAACTCCGAATACTTAAGAGGTTTAGCTTGGGTTGAGTTTTTGAAGGGCAATTATGAAGAAGCAGAAAATTTATTTAGAGAAGTGTTAAATAAGGACCCTGAAAATAGTGCAGCTTTGGATAATTTAATTGAACTTTTAATAAAAACTGGGAAGCTTGAAGAAGCAAAATTAGAGATAGAAAAATTTAGAGAAAAGGATCCTAAGGATTGGCAGATTCTTTACAGAGTCCAAGAATTAAGAAATAAACAAAGGGAAATTAAAAGAAACAGAGGGAAACTATGATATTCCCTCTGTTTCTGTAGTTTTTTGTAAGAATTTATCAATTTCACTACCATCAAGAGTTTCTTTCTCTATTAATATCTTAGACAATTCTTTTAATACATCTTCATGATCTTTTAATAATGATAATGCTCTATTATAAGCTTTGTCTACTATATTTTTTATTTCTTCATCTATTATTTTTGCAGTGTCCTCACTATAATTTTTGATCTGCATCAGGTCTTTTCCAAGAAATACTTCAGAATGATTTTCTCCAAGAGTTAAATTTCTTAATTTTTCACTCATACCATATTCACACACCATTTTCCTTGCAAGATCAGTGGCTCTTCTTAAATCATCTGCAGCACCAGATGTTGGTTGACCAAAGATAAGTTCTTCTGCTGCTCTTCCCCCAAGAAGTACTGCTATTTCAGCTTCTAATTCTTTTTTAGAGAGTAAATATCTGTCTTCTTCAGGAAGTTGCAAGGTATAGCCTAAAGCAAGTCCCCTTGGGATTATAGTCACTTTATGTACAGGAGTTGCTTCAGGAATTAATTTTGCTACTAAAGCATGTCCAAGTTCATGAAAAGCTACCATTTCCTTTTCTTGGGGTCTTAGTATTCTATTTTTTTTCTCTGGTCCTGCAATTACTTTCTCTATTGCTTCTTCAAATTCCTCCATATTTATCTCGTTTTTATTTTTTCTTGCAGCTAAAATAGCAGCTTCATTTACAAGATTTGCAATATCTGCTCCTACAAATCCTGGAGTACTTTTGGCGATTATATCTATATTAACATCTTTACCAATTGGTTTACCTCTCAGATGTACCTCTAATATCTTTTTTCTTCCCTCAAAATCTGGTCTATCTACAATCACACGCCTATCAAATCTTCCTGGTCTCAATAATGCTGGATCTAAGATATCAGGTCTATTAGTAGCAGCAAGTACAATCACATTAGTATTCTCATCAAATCCATCCATCTCTACTAAAAGCTGGTTTAATGTTTGTTCTCTTTCGTCATGGCCCCCACCAAGCCCTGCCCCACGATGTCTTCCTACTGCATCTAATTCGTCAATAAAAACTATAGATGGACTTAGTTTTTTTGCTTGAGTAAATAGATCTCTAACCCTTGCTGCTCCTACACCTACAAACATCTCTACAAATTCTGATCCACTTATAGAGAAGAAAGGTACATTTGCTTCTCCTGCAACAGCTCTTGCCAAAAGAGTTTTCCCAGTGCCTGGAGGTCCTACTAGTAGTATTCCTCTTGGAATTTTAGCACCGAGTCTTCTATATTTTTGGGGATTCTTTAAAAAGTCTACTACTTCTCTTAATTCTTGTTTTGCCTCTTCCACGCCAGCAACATCAGCAAAGGTTACTTTAGGCTTATTATCTAAGAATAATCTTGCTCTGCTTCTTCCAAAAGAAAAGGCTTGACTATTACTTCCTTGTACTTGACGAAACATCATCCAAAAGAAAAATATAAGTATAAGATAAGGAGCAAATCCTAAGATGAAACTTATCCATAATGAAGTGTTATCTGGTGGTTTTACTTCTACCACAACATCATTTTTAATTAAAGTAGGAATTAAGTTAGCATCCTGAGTTGGTGAATAGGTTTTAAATCTTGATCCATCTCGAAATAGACCATTGATCTCTTTTTCTCCAATTTCTACTTTAAATACTTCCTTGTTTTCTACAGATTTTATAAATTCTGAATATGGAATCACTCTTTCCTTTGCAGAGTTATCAAGTATATTGGGATTAAGGAATGTAAAAATAAGAAAGCCTATAAAGAAAATAATTATTAATCTTGAGATTATATTTTTAAAGTTCAATTATTTAAACCTCCTTCTTTACCATTATATGTAATATTCTTTTTGTATTTTCAGTAATAGGCGCTATGTTACTTCTTGCTATTCCTACTACCCACAAAATTTCATTTTCCCAAAAAATAATTGGAATTTCAAGTCTTTTCCATTTAGGAATTTTTTTATCAATAAATAGATCTTGAAGCTTTTTGGATTTACCTTTTAGACCAAATGGTTTAATTTTATCTCCTTCTCTCCAGTTTCTAACTTTTAATTTATCTACTTCTATTTTATCATAGTCAAAATATACATGCCAAAGATCATTAAAATTTATAGACTCTTTATTATCTTCAATTATTTCAG
This sequence comes from uncultured Dictyoglomota bacterium, assembly GCA_964654465.1. Classification (GTDB taxonomy): domain Bacteria; phylum Dictyoglomota; class Dictyoglomia; order Dictyoglomales; family Dictyoglomaceae; genus Dictyoglomus. Next base: position 10,236 of record CAZZIO010000047.1, on the reverse strand, counting down.
TAATGATTTCGTAACCTGATGGAAGCTTTAAAGAACCAGGGATAGGTAATGTATATTCGTAGTTTTCTTCCAAGGTTTTCTTGATAAAATAGACAGTATTCTCGTGTTTATATATTTTAATAGTATTCATTGTAGCTATATTACCTGTTTTTCTTATTTTGGAAAGTTTATTCATTAAATATATTAAACCTTCAATTGTGATAATCTCACCCATGTTATTAAATATATTTTTTAAAATCCTTACTTTTATTGCGTCTGGAATATTGTTCCAGTCATTGTAATTTACTTCAAAACCATCCATATTACTTTTTATGTATTTGTTCGAATACTCCTTTGATATGTTTTTTATTAATTCTTGATCCCAATTTAGTATTATTTTTTGATTCATTAAACTTTGAGGAAATTGTTCTATGATATCTCTTAAAAATGGAATTAATTGATATCTTACTCTATTTCTTAGAGTAATTGGTAAATAATTTGTAAAATCTTCTTTGTACTTTATTTCTTTTTTGTTACAATACTCTGCCGTTTCTTTTTTGGTAAGAACCAAAATTGGTCTTATTATTTTATCTCTCTTTGGGGGTATACCAATAAGTCCTTCAAGCCCATATCCTCTTAGGAAATTCATAAGTATTGTCTCTATATTATCATCTAAGGTATGTCCAAGAGCTATTCTGGTAAATCCATTTTTTTGAGCAAATTCTTCTATTATTTTGTATCTTTCTTCTCTTAAGGTTTTTTCTGTAAGATTATCAGGATATATATTTAAAATAGTAAAAGGAATATTTTTCCTATCTGCATATTCCTTTATTAACGACTTTTCTTCTTCTGTATTTTGTCTTACATGATGATCAACATATAAAAGATGAATATTAGAATTATAATGAGGTGAGAGAGTGCTAAGTACTTCAGCTAATGCAAAAGAATCACTTCCTCCTGAAATACATATAAGAATAGAGTCCCTCTCATTAATGAGGGACTCAGTGTTAATAAAATTTAATACTTTTTTTTCTAAGTTCTCAATAAATTTATCTTTCACTTTTCATGGTGGCGGTGCAGGGATTCGAACCCTGGACACCACGGTTATGAACCGTGTGCTCTAACCGCTGAGCTACACCGCCGATATTCCTTGCTTTAAATTATAATAAAAAATTTTGTTTTAGACAATACTTTACTAATATAAAAACTTATGATACACTTTTTAACCAAAGAGAGGTATGAGGAATTACCGCCGGAGTGGCGGAATGGCAGACGCACTGGACTTAAAATCCAGTGGGGAGCAATCCCCGTGCCGGTTCGAGTCCGGCCTCCGGCACCAATCCTTAGCCCCTCTTTAAATTTTAAAAAAGAGGTGTTCATAATGTCAGATAAAATGTTTGACGAGGAAGTTATAATTTTAGAAGACGAGGATGGAAATACTTATGAGTATTTGATTAGAGATTTTGTGGAGGTAGATGATAAGACGTATGTTCTTCTAACACCAAAAGATGCGGAAGATATGGATGAAATTTATGTATATCGTTGCAGGCTTTCAGAAAAAGATGGTGAACTCTATATAGATGCTTTGGAAGAAATAGAAGATGATGATGAATTTGAAAAAGTTGTGGAAGCTCTGGAAGAAGAGGAAGAATGGGAAGACGAAGATTGGGAAGAAGAGGATTTGGAAGAAGAAGATTGAGAAAAAGGAGAAGAGGAATAGTAAATTAGAAAAAATTCTTATATTCTTTTCCTTTTCTCTAATTTTATTTTTATTATTTGTTTTTGTAATACTTTTCGTCCCAAAGTTTAAGACTAATAGTGATGTAGAAGTATATATTCAAGAGGGTTCCTCACTCTCCCAAGTAGCTGATATATTATATGAAAAAGGGATTATAAAATCTAAAGAAATATTTATATTGTATACAAAGCTTATTGGGAGAGAGAGGAACATTAAAAAAGGGTACTATAAATTATCTCCATCCTATTCACTTGTTCATGTGGTGAATAAATTAGTAAATGGAGAAAATTTAAGTATAAAGATAACAATACCTGAAGGAGTATCTTTAAAAGAGATAGGGGCAATTCTTGAAGAACGCTTAAATATTTCAAAAGATCTTTTTCTTAAATATTGTACTGATTCTAATTATGTTTCGTCTTTTTTAAAAGAGTATAAAGAATTTTTTGGGGGTAAAATACCCATGTCATTAGAAGGTTATTTATTTCCTTCTACTTATTTTTTACCAAAAGACATTAAAGAGAAAGAGATTATAGAAATTCTTTTGAAAGAATTTTTTAAGCAGATCCTATCTAATTTTCCTGATTATAAAGAAGATCTTAAAAAAATTGGTTTAAGTTTTAATGAATGGATAATATTGGCATCTATTGTGGAAAAAGAAGCCAAGATAGACAGAGAGAGACCTTTAATTGCTGGTGTCTTTATTAATCGTTTGAAGAAAGGATATATGCTTCAATCTTGTGCTACAGTAGAGTATTTATATGATTTTAAGAAAAATCCTCTTTTATACAAAGATCTGGAGATTGATTCTCCTTATAATACGTATAAATATTATGGTCTTCCTCCTACTCCTATTTGTTCTCCATCTTTAAAATCTTTGGAGGCAATATTACAACCTAAAGGAGATTATCTTTTTTTTGTTTCAAATAATGATGGAACTCATACCTTTTCGAAAACCTATGAAGAGCATTTAAAAGCTCAAGGTTATAAAAGGTGATTATGATGTGCAAAATTTTAAAACCAAATAGATATGTGGGAACAATATTTAAAATTAATTTTGAAGAATTATATAAATTAGGATACAGGGGTATTATTTTTGACCTTGATAATACTATTGTTCCTTGGGATGAAAACAAATTGGATGAGAGAACAAAAAAATTAATAGAAGATATCAAAAATTTAGGCTTTAAAGTTGTTATTTTATCAAATAATTGGTCTCAGAGAAGGGTAAAACATTTTTCTAAGCTTATACGGCTTCCTGCATTAGGATATGCATTAAAACCAAGAAGTAGATCTTTTAAAAGAGCTTTAGAGATAATGGGTACTACCCCCGAGACAACTTTGGTAATTGGTGATAGAATATTAACAGATATATATGGTGGTAATAAATTGGGGATGTTTACCATACTAGTATCTCCTTTAAATAAGAAAGAATTGTGGATTAAAAGATGGACTGTAAGGCTTATTGAAAATTATTTAATTAAGAGATGGTTGTCTAAAAAGGAGTTAATAAAGGAGGAGTAAGATGGATTCTCCTAATATTAATGAGAAACTTTTAGAGATTATTAGAGAGAGAAATCTTATCCCTAAGGGGTTATTAGATAACTTACTTTCTTCAGTAAAAGGTAAAGAACTACAAGAAATTCTTTTGGAAGAGGGATTAATATCGAAAGATAAACTTACTGATTTATTATCAGAAATTTTAGGGTGGAAAATTATTGAAGGAAAAGAATTTAAACCTGATGAAGACGCATTAAAGATTATTCCTCCTTTTTTAGTGAAATTTCATAATTTTATTCCTCTTAAATTAGAAGAAAGAATGCTTCATGTGGGTTTCTTCCCACCAGTAAAAGCTACAGCACTTGAGGATATAAGATTGCTTACAGGATTTTCAGTAGAACCTTATCTTTTAAAGGTTGTGGATAAGGAATCTTCAGAAGATATATTTGAGAAGAAAGAAATAGGTTCTACAACTTCAATTTTGACATCGTCAATGATTCCTAGAACTGATGTTTCTGAAACTAAGGTAAAGGAAGAATCAAAGATAGGTATAGAAACAATAAATGATATAGAAATTTCTAAGCTTGTAGAAGAATTAGTTCCTGAAGGTGGATTGTTAGAGAAGCTAAAGGGAGAGGATGTCAAGGAAGAGATTATTGAAGAGATGCCTTCTAAATCTGAGGAAGAAATACCTAAAGAAGATATTAAAGAGATTAATGTTAAAGAAGAATCAATAACTGATGTGCTCTCTGAGTTAGAAGGCATAGGAATTGTGGAAGAGATCAAAGAAGAGACTAAAGAAGAAAATATACAACAGGAAATTAAAGAGGAGATAAAAACCGAGGAGAAAGAAGAGAGGAAAAAAGAAAAGGATCTTGCCAATAAGATAATTGAAAGTATTAAAAGTAGTTTAACCACTACTGAGAAAAAAACATTAAGGAAAACATCAACCCCTGCAAAAAGAAAGCCTCTTGGTGAGATATTATTAGAAAAGAATTTAATTACAAAAGAGCAATTAGATGAAGCTTTGATGCTTGCATCTAAAAAGGGTATAAGGCTTGGAGAAGCACTTTTAGAACTAAAGCTTCTAAGTGATATGGATCTTGCAAAGTTATTAAGTGAACAATTAGGGATTCCTTTTAAATCAATAAAGGAGATAAAAATTGATCCAGATCTATCAAAACTTATAACAGCTAAAAAAGCGAGAGATAATTTAATACTTCCTCTTTATAAGGAGGATGGGAGGATCATAGTAGGAATTGTAGATCCAGCAAATATAATAGCCCTCGATGATTTAAAAATGGTAACTAGAAATGAAGTTATACCAGTAATAGTACCACGAAATGAACTTATTGATGCTATTAATCAGATTTGGGGTAGTGAAGAGGTAGAGAAAGTACTTGAAGAGATTATAGTTCAGAAGGAAGAGGAAGAGACTCAATATCAAGAGGTTTCTTTAGAAGAAGTTTCATCTGAGGAAGGTCCTATAGCAAAGCTCGTAAATAGTATTTTAGTTGATGCAGTTAAAAGAGGAGCTAGTGATATCCATATAGAGCCTCTGGAAAGAAATGTAAGGGTAAGATTTAGAATAGACGGTGTATTACATGAAATTATGTATATTCAAAAAAGATTTCAGGCAGCTGTTGTTTCAAGAATAAAGATTATGAGTGATATGGATATTTCTGAGAGGAGAATACCTCAAGATGGACGTATTAAAGCAAATATAAAAGGAGAAGTGTATGATTTCCGTGTCTCTACATTACCTGGAGTTTTTGGTGAGAAGGTGGTATTGAGAATCTTAGGAAGAGGAGCTATATCTTTATCTCTTGAGAGTCTAGGTTTTTCTGAAGATAATTACGAAAGATATTTAAAAATGTTAAAGACACCATATGGTATTATACTTGTAACAGGTCCAACAGGAAGTGGTAAGTCCACAACCCTTTATGCATCTTTAAATATGATAAATTCTCCTGATATTAATATAGTAACAGTAGAAGATCCAGTGGAGTATCAGCTTCCAGGGATACATCAAGTGCAGGTGAACCCAAAAGCGGGTCTTACTTTTGCCAGTGCCTTGAGATCTATTTTACGTCAAGACCCAGATGTGGTGCTCGTAGGTGAGATTCGTGATGAAGAAACAGCAAGAATTGCTATACAGGCTGCTCTAACAGGACACTTAGTATTATCCACCCTTCACACCAACGATGCACCATCGGCTGTTACCCGTTTAATTGATATGGGTATCGAACCGTTCTTGATTAGTTCCTCTTTACTTGGAGCGGTAGCACAAAGATTGGTGAGGACAGTATGTCCTTATTGTAAGGCTCCTTATGAACCTACAAAGGAGGAAATAGAAGCTATAAAAGCAACCTTAGGAGACATAGATTTATCTAATGCTACTTTTTATAAAGGTCAGGGTTGCCCCAGATGTAACAACAAAGGTTATAAGGGAAGAACAGCTATTCATGAAATTATGCTTATGAATGATGAAATTAGAGATTTGGTATTAAAAAAGGCTTCTCGTGAGACTATAAAAGAGGCTGCAAGAAAATATGGAATGGTAACGTTAAGGGAAGATGGAATGCGTAAAGTTCTTAGAGGTTTTACTACTGTGGAAGAAGTTATGAGGGTCACAGCTGCAGATTAAGAGGGAGGTAATAAAAAATGAAAGAAAGTATTTCTATTATTGAAATACTACAAAATGCTTTACAGAAAGAAGCCTCAGATGTACATATAACTTCTGGAGTACCACCTGTTTTCCGTATTAAGGGGCATTTAATACCTCAAACTCAATATCCTGTTTTAACTCCCCAACTTACTTATAATCTTGTTTTTAGTCTTTTAACAGAAGAACAAAAGCAGAAGCTTCAAGAAAACAAAGAGTTGGATTTTTCAGTTGGTATAAGTGGTGAAGGAAGATTTAGAGTAAATGCTTTTTGGCAGAGGGGGAGCTTAGCTGCTGTATTTAGATTAATTCCTTGGAAGATTCCTTCTATTGAAGAACTTAGATTACCTTTAATTTTAAAAGATCTTGCAGCCCTTCCCAGAGGATTAATACTTGTAACGGGTCCAACAGGAAGTGGTAAATCTACTACTCTTGCTTCTATGATAGACTATATCAATTCAAATTTCAGCAGGCATATCATAACAATAGAAGATCCTATAGAGTATTTGCATACTCATAAAAAATCTATTGTGAATCAAAGAGAAGTAGGAAGTGATACCTATTCCTTTGCTAATGCTTTAAGATCAGCTTTAAGAGAAGATCCAGATGTCATATTAGTAGGTGAGATGAGGGATTTGGAAACCACAGCTATAGCTATCACAGCAGCAGAAACTGGTCACTTAGTTATGGCAACTTTACATACTGTTGATGCGGTTCAAAGTATTGAAAGAATAGTTGACCAGTTCCCTTCTCATCAACAACAACAAATAAGGCTTCAACTTTCTGGAGTTATTCAAGGAATTATCTCTCAACAGCTTCTCCCAAGAAAAGATGGTACTGGAAGAATAGTTGCTACTGAAGTACTTATTGGTATCCCTGCAGTGAGGAGTCTCATTAGAGAAGGAAAAACTCCTCAAATATATAGTGTAATACAAACAGGTGGAAGATATGGAATGATGACTATGGATCAAAGTCTCGCTGATCTTGTTAAAAAAGGTCTTATAACTCAAGAAGTAGCCTTTGAAAGGGCTGTTAATAGAGAGGAATTAATGCGTCTTTTGGGGGGAGAAATTAGGAGGTGAGGGGTAGATGGCAAAGGTATATGTTTATCATGCAAGAAATATGAAGGGAGAGCTTGTAACTGGAGAATCAGAAGCAGAAAGTATGAGAGAATTAGCTATGAAATTGAGAGGAATGAATTTATATCCTATTAGGATTGAAGAAAAAAGAACATCCTCCTTTTTAACTCTTTCCCTAACTTCTCCAAAAGAAAAAAAAGGAGGAAAAGTAAAACTAAAAGATATTACAATCTTTACTCGACAATTTGCTACCATGATTAATGCAGGTCTTTCTCTTTCTACTTGTTTGAATATATTATCAGAACAAAGTGAAAGTAAAGCTTTGAGACAAATACTAAAAGAAGTACAAAAAATGGTAGACGAAGGAAGTTCTTTATCTGATGCCTTTGGGAATTTTCCAAATGTATTTTCTCCACTTTATGTAAATATGATAAGAGCTGCAGAATCAGCTGGAACATTAGATGAGACCTTAGAAAGATTGGCAATAACCTTAGAAAAGCAGCAAGAATTAAGAAGAAAGATAAAATCAGCTATGACCTATCCTGTTATTGTATTAATAATAGCTATAGGGGCAGGGTTTGGAATGCTTACTTTTTTGGTGCCTATTTTTGCTGGTATGTTTGAAAGTATGGGTGCACAGTTGCCCTTACCTACAGCTGTATTACTTAGATTAAGCCAAATGATAAGGAAAAATTTCTTGCTTATTTTCTTGGCAACTGTGATTTTAGTTTTGACAGCTATTAGGGCATGGAAAAATCCTAAAATAAAAGAAAAAATAGATGAAATATTATTAAAAATACCTGTGTTAGGCGGTTTAATACAAAAAACAGCAATAGCTAATTTTGCAACTACCCTCTCTGCCCAAGTAAGAACAGGGGTTCCCATACTACAAGCTCTTCAATTAGCAGGACAAACAGCAGGAAATAGTGTCTATAGGAAAGCCATTGATTTAGTTAGAGTAAGGGTAAGAGAAGGTGAGAGAATAGCTCCTGTTCTTAAAGAGACAAAAGTGTTTCCAACAATGGTAATACATATGATCTCAGTGGGAGAAGAATCGGGTTCCTTAGAGACTATGTTGAATAAGATAGCTGAATTTTACGAGGCTGAAGTTGCTGCTGCTGTTGAAAGTTTAACATCTTTAATTGAGCCTCTCATGATGGTAGTTATAGGTGGAATAGTAGGTGGTATGCTTATAGCTTTGTATCTACCTATATTTACCATGTTCCAATACATAAAATGAAGAATTCTGCTATTATACTCTGGGAAAGATATAAAAAGGAAAAGGATGAAAAGGCTTTAGAAGCTCTTCTTGAACTATATGATGATCTCATTTATTACTGGGCATCTAAGTTTGTATCTTATGGTGAACCATTAGAGGATTTAGTGCAGATAGGCTATTTAGGATTTCTTAAAGCTATAGAGAATTATGATCCAGAAAAAGGTGAATTATCTACCTATATATCCCATTTTGTATTGGGTGAAATTAGACATTATTTAAGAGATAAAATAGATAAGGTAAAAATTCCAAGGAGCGTAAAAACATTAATCAATAAAATGGATAAGTATATAAATGAGGTATGGGAAAAGGAAAATAGATCTCCTACTACGGAAGAAATAGCTCAGTATTTGAATGTAAAAAAAGAAGCTGTTGAGGAACTTTTTAGGATAAAAGAATCTATAATGGCCATATCTTTGGAAGATATGGAAATTGAAATGGATAAGATTAGGGCAGAAAAATTAGAATCTTTTAAATTACCTATAGAGGATAAAATTGCTCTTGAACAGGCTCTCTCAAAACTTCCAGAGATACAAAGAAAAATTATTGAGTTTATATTCTATCAAGATTTAACTCAAATGGAAGTAGCAAAAATTTTAAAAATATCTCAGTCTCAAGTTTCAAGGCTTTTGAAGATAGCTTTAAAAAGATTAAGAGAAATGTTTTAAATTTTTTAAAGTAAATTTATGCATAATTTATAAATAGAGTAGGGTATAATCTATAGTGAAAGTAAAATTGGGGGAAGGAGGACATTAATATGCGTAAAGAGAGAGGTTTTACATTAATTGAGTTGATGGTGGTTATTGTGATCATTGCCATTTTAGCCGCGGTAGCATTACCAAACTTTATGGGAGCAACAGAAAGGGCAAGGGAGTCTGCAGTAAGATCTGCAGTAAAAAGTATTCAAACAGCTCTTGAAATATATGCAACAGACAACAATGGTTATTATCCTGCCTATATTTATTCATTAACACAAGGGAATTACTTACCAGGTGGAAAGTTTCCAAACAATCCAGCAACAAATGCACCTTATGGCTTTACATCAAATAGCAATGATAGTGGTGAGTCTGCATACAAGATTGTTTATTCTGTTTCTACTGATAATACATCCTATACTATCACAGGATATGGTAAAAATAATACTAAGATTGTAATACAAGTCTCAAGTGCTGGTACTATGAAGTAGACTTAATTGTTTAAAAATCAATAATTACAAAGGGGGAACAGTCCTTTATATATGGTTCCCCCTTTATTTTTTATTTGTAATAATATTAAAAATATTGTTAAAAAACTTATTTTTTATGAATAAAAAAATTTTTTTAGGGTATAATATTTGTTAGAAAGACTAATTAAAAAGGAGGTTAGATTATGCGTAAAGAGAGAGGTTTTACATTAATTGAGTTGATGGTAGTTATTGTGATCATTGCCATTTTAGCCGCGGTAGCATTACCAAACTTTATGGGAGCAACAGAAAGAGCAAGGGAGTCTGCAGTAAGATCTGCAGTAAAAACTATTCAAACAGCTCTTGAGATGTATGCGACAGACAACAATGGTTATTATCCTTCTTTTGTTTACTCTCTAACACAAGGTAACTACTTACCAGGTGGAAAGTTTCCAAACAATCCAGCAACAAATGCACCTTATGGCTTTACATCAAATAGCAATGATAGTGGTGAGTCTGCATATAAGATTGTTTATTCTGTTACTTCTGATAATACAGCTTATACTATCACAGGATATGGTAAAGATAACCAAAAGGTTGTAATATCAGTCTCAAGTGCTGGTACAATTAAGTAAAAATATTGGCTGATATAATCTTTAAAGGGGGCAAGATATCATATCTTGCCCCCTTTTTTTAACCTTAAAAGAGGTGAAGAACTATCATGAGAAAAGATAGGGGATTTACTCTTATTGAGATTATGATAGTTATTGTTGTCATAGCTATACTTTTTAGTGTAGGAATAGGAAGTTATTACAGGGCTTTGGAAAAGACAAGAGAAAG
>CAZZIO010000046.1:0-15371 GCA_964654465.1 uncultured Dictyoglomota bacterium | reverse complement strand
ATCTAAATGATATTTAAGAAAGGCTTTAGCTTTTTCTTTCAGATTTATATCCAGAGATTTGAAGGGTTCATCAAGGAGTAATAAATTATGGGGAATAGTAAGAGTCCTTACAAAAGAAAATATCTGCAGATAACCCCCGCTAAGCTGTTGAGGAAATAGATTCAGGTAATTTTTCAATTTAAAATAATCTATAAGTTCTTTTAATTTTACTGGATCTTTACAAGTTAAATTAAGGTTTTCTTCCATATTTAACCAGGGCAAAAAGATAGGATTTTGAAACATAGAGGATATTTTAATGCCTGGTCCTATTTCTACAATACCTTCATCAGGCTTTATTAGGCCTGCAATAATTTTAAGAAGAGTGGTTTTACCACAGCCATTTGGGCCTTTGATTACAATTTTTTCTCCTTCTTCTACTTTCAAAAATATTCCATTTAATACTTTTTTGTCATCAAAGCTTTTTTTCAGGTTTATAATATTAATTGCAGTCACGATTTAAGATCCTCCTTTAAGATATTCATTTTTCTAAATATGTATTCTAAGAGTTTACTTATAATAAAGAGATATATAGATATGGCATAGATATATTCAGTATTGAGAAAGGTTTTTGCATAGCTTAAGAGAAAGCCTATTCCATTATTAGTAGCAAAAAATTCAGACATGGCTGATATTTTGAAGGATGAAATGGTTGAATTTGCTAATACTGGAAGTATAAATGGTTTAATATAAGGAATTAGGAATTTGGTAATATAATCCTTTTTAGAGATGGGATATATTTTGAAAAGTTCTATATATTCAGTAGGGACATTTTTAATAGCATGATAGACAGAAAGATAAAGATTAGGAAATAGCATAATAAAGGTAGTAAAAATGACAGTTCTGCTTCCAAAACCAAACCATAGTAAGGCTAAGGTAATCCATATAATTAAAGGATTACTCTGAAAAATATCTATTATATTCCTTATTCCCACATAGAATTTTTTATTTTTTATGTTTCCTAATATAAATCCTATAAAGAAGGCTAAAAAGAGGCCTACTAATGATCTAATAATAGTTAAACTGAGGTGGTATAAAAATTCTGTGTCACTAAGTAAAGAAATGGTCTTTAAGATTACCTTATGGGGATAAGGGAATATGGCAGGGGAATTCACCCTTAACCCCATAAGGTACCAAAATATAAAAAATATAATCCAAAATATTATTTTAAATCTTAAAGAATTCTTCATTAGGCAATTTATTATCTATTACTTGAGGTGTTTTTTCCAAAATAAAGTTTAAAAATGTTAATAAGTCTTTTTTAGCTGAGTTTCCTTGATATCTAAAGGAATGTCTCTTAAAGGATAAGTTTATTATATTTTTATCTATCTTCAATATACTGGATGCTTTTTCTATAAAAGGATCTGGATTATCATGAAGTTTCTTGAAATTATCCCTAAAAATTCTATCTATTTTTATTACTAAATCTTTCCTTATTTTCTCATTAATACCTATAGATGTTATAGGAAGATGGGCTTTATTAAAATCTCTATATACCCTTTGGATATCGAGGATTATAGATCCTCCTTCAGAAAGGCACATGGAAACATAGGGTTCTGGAAGTAGGGCATAATTTATCTTTTTAGCTATAAAAAGTGTGGTTATTTCTTGAGGTGTAGAATAGTAGATATGGACTTTGTCTTTTAAATTCTTTTCCTGTAGATAAATAGAAAATATAATATCTTGGGTTGATCCTTTTTGAGCGATATATATATTTTCTCCTACAAAATCTTTCTTATTTTTATTAGTAACAAGATAAAAAGAAGCCCAGTTAAATGTGGCTAAATGTCTTGCTTTAATAATTCCTTTATTTTGAAGATTTACAAGGGTTACAAAAGGAGAAATCAATATATCAAAATTCCCATCTTTAACTTTTATTGCCAGTTCATCAATTGTTCTCCAAATAATAAAGTTAATTTTTATATCTACTTGATTATTGCTTGACATTAAAGGAGCAAAGGGAATTATAGATGGTCCAAAAGGTATTAAAACATTTATCTCTTGAATTTGGGAAAAGGTGTTTGCTGAAAGAATAAAGAGAAGAATGGTTAATGTGAAGATTAGTTTAGATATATTTTTCAAGCTATCACCTCCACAAATTGTTATTTTTTTCACGAATTATTATATCAAAGAAATATTTAAGAAATATTAAAAATTATTAATCGTGATCTTTTTAAATTCTCTATTTTTGATGTATAATTACATCTGTTTATGGATAGTGGTTTAAAGAAAAAGTTTAAAAATTTAATATTTAGACAAAACGTCACTCAGGCAGCAATCTTGATTACAATCCTTGCAACTATTAGTAGGATAATAGGCTTTTTAAGGGAAATGATGATTGCTGCCTTTTTTGGAGCAAAAAAATTTACTGATAGTTTTATAGTGGCACAAGCTATACCTGGAGTTCTTGCGGGACTTATTTCAGGAGCATTATCAGCAGTATTTATACCTCTTTATGCTGAATGGAGAGAAAAGAAAGGAAAAGAAGAAGCAGAAAGGTTTACTTCTATTCTTCTTACTGACATATTGATAATCCTTATTGGTACTACACTTCTTGCGTACTTCTTAGCTCCCTTTATAGTTAATATTTTGGCTCCAGGATTTAATCAAGAAACAAGAAATCTTACTTTAAGTTTTACCTATATTATGCTTCCTTCTATCATATTTTGGGGCACTTATGGTTTAATTACTGGACTTTATAATTCTCAAAAAAGTTTTTTTATTCCAAATCTTGCAGGACTACTTGGAAGTGTTATTTTCATTATATCTATATTTTTATTTCATAAAATATTTGGGGCTTACATACTTCCATGGGGCTATCTTGCTAATGTATTTGTCCAATATATTCTTCTTATTCCAGCTCTTAAAAGAATTGGGGTAAATTTAAGATGGGAGTTTAATCTAAAATATGAGGGTCTAAAAAAAGCGCTTATCCTTATAGGGCCTATATTCTTGGGACAAAGTGTAGGAATCTTAAATATGGCAGTGGATAGAATTTTTGGATCTTATCTCTCTGAAGGTAGTATATCAGCCTTGAATTATGCAAGTAGAATTTATCAACTTCCTATGAATTTATTTGTAAATGCCCTCGCTACAGCCATATATACTGACCTTGCTTTTAGTGCTCAAAATGATAATTTAGAAAAATTCAAACTATCTATAGAAAAAATCATAAGAGCACTGTTATTTTTTATTATTCCAGCCACTTTTGGACTCATATTTCTTTCAACCCCTATAGTCCAGCTTGCTTTTCAAAGAGGAGCTTTTGATGCTATTGCTACCCAAAGGACATCAGAATCATTAACCTTCTATTCTATTGGATTAGTATTTATGAGTATTAATTTAATTATGGTGAGAGGATTTTATGCCCTTCATGATACAAAAACACCTACTATTAACTCTATTTTAGCTCTCCTTTCAAATATAGCATTAAACACTATATTTATTAAACCTCTTGCCCATAGAGGTCTTGCTCTTGCTACTTCTTTAGCTTCTTTTATTTCTTTTGTACTGCTTTACAGATCCTTTAGATTAAAAATAGGAGAAGTTCTTTCAAAAGAGACCAAAAGAGATATTATAAAATTTATGATTTCTGGAGCTCTTATAGGTATGCTTGCGTTTTTTATCTATAAATTTTTAGATTGTGTTTTACCATCAAAACAAATCTATCTTGCTTTTAATTTATTTTCTGCTATAGGTATTGTTGTGATGTTATATCTATATTTAGGAAAAAGATGGAAAATTGATGAGGCAAGAAAAATTTGGAGTCTAATTGATAAAGGTTTAAAATTAGTATCAGGAATTTTGGGAATTAAATAATCTCCCTCTTTAAAAAATCTTTGAACTCTTCCAATAAATTCTTAAGAGTATTTAAACCCATGTTTAATGTACTTCCCTTATATTTGAAAATGAAAAAATTTTAAAAAGGGGGTAAGTTAATGTTTAAGAAAAAAAGTATAACAGTAGTATTAGTAATAGGGAGTTTACTTATAGTTTTTTTACTTCTATCTTTATTTAATTTTTTAAATCCTGCAATGGCAAATATGGAAAAGGTAAAAGCAAAAATAGCAATATTTTCTGATCCTCATTACTTCAGCCCTAACTTGTTAATTAAAAGAGGTCCTAAATTTGAAGAATATATTATGAGGGATAGAAAGATGATCTTAGAAAGTCCTGCTATTTTAAAGGCGGTAATAGAAGATCTTAAAAGTAGTGATGTGGATATTGTTTTGATTCCAGGAGATTTGACAAAAGATGGGGAAGAGATATCTCATCTTGAATTTGCCGGTTATTTAAAGGAACTAAAAGATAACGGTAAAAAAGTTTATGTTATAAATGGTAATCATGATATAAATAATAATCATGCTTACAAGTATGATGGGGATAAGGTAGAAGCTGTAAAAAGTGTGACACCAGAAGAGTTTAAGAAAATTTACTGGGAATTTGGATATAAAGAGGCAATAGCTGTGGATAATAATTCTTTAAGTTATGTAGTTGAACCTATAAAAGATGTAAGGATAATCGCTATAGATGCATGTAAATATAATCCATATTCAAAAACAGAGGGTGAAATATCGAAAGAGACTTTAGACTGGATTTTAAAACAAGTTGAAATTGCTAAAAAGGAAAACAAAATTGTTTTTGGAATGATGCATCATGGTATTTTAGAACACTTCGAAGGTCAAAAGATGTTATTTCCTGAATATATTATAAATAATTATGAGGAAGTAGCTAAATTATTTGCAGAAAAAGGACTAAATGTGATATTTACTGGCCATTTCCATGCCCAAGATATAGTGAGAAAGGATTTTCAAAATGGTAATTTTCTCTTGGATATAGAGACAGGTTCTCTTGTTACATATCCGTGTCCTTACAGAATGATAACATTAACAGAGGATAACAAACTAATTGTCGGTAATAAAAAGGTAGAAAAGATTGATTTCGATATAAAAGGTATTTCTTTTCAAGACTATGCTTATGACTTTTTAAAGACAGGGATAAAAAATATTATCCCACAATATTTTGCGGGTTATTTAATGAAGAAAGGTTTATCAAGGGTAGAGGCAATGTTAAAGGCCAATAATCTTTTATCTATTGATTTACCCTCGGATATAGCTCCAAATTCCAAGATCATTGATATTTTGCCTGATGCTATTATCTCTCATTACAAAGGAGACGAGAAAATTAGTAAATTAGTATTAGAATTCTTTGATAATTTAGCACATTCTGAGGATGATAATGAAATCTTAATAGGAAAAATTTTGATTTCTTATTTTTCTGATCTTCCCCCTGATGACAATGACACTGTAATAGACTTGAATCTTAATGTTGTTAAATAAATAACCTTAGTAAAAATCTTATTTTTCTAATTCCCCCTTTCGTCATGAATAAGGCGAAAGGGGTTTTATTTTTGTAGGGGGAGGGATATAATATAAACTTGGCTTACTAAATAACTGGAAAATAAAATTTCATAAAGGTGTAATTTAATATGATGAGATTAAAGAAATATATAAAGAATAACTTGCACTTTTTTTTATCGGCTATTTTCTGCGCTATTTTGGCTTTATCTCTTGATATGTTTAATCCTAAAATTGTTGGAGTGCTTGTTGATAAAGTAATTATAGGGAAAGATATAACTCCTTTATCTCGATTACTTCTATTCTTAACTTTGATAACAATTTCCAGAGTATTTCTTGGATACTTTAAAGAATATTTTATGGATTTAGGTGGATCAAGACTTGCTTATGAGCTGAGAAAGGATCTTTTCGAACATCTTCAAACTTTGCCTTTTTCTTTTTTTGATGGCATAAATACTGGTGAGCTTATGTCCCGAATCAGAGAAGATATTGAAAATATTTGGTTTACTTTTGGTTTTGGGTTGGTCTTTTTTATAGAACAGCTTTTTTATTTTATTATCGCCAGTATAATCCTTTTCTCTATTGAATTCAGATTAACTTTAATAGTACTTCTCGTAATTCCCTTTATCGGCTATACAGCTTATAGACTTGAAAAAGAAAATGATGAGGTATATGGAGAGATATCAGATCAAGGGGTTAGAATGAATACTACTGCTCAAGAAGATATAGCTGGAATAAGAGTTGTAAAATCCTTTGGTAGAGAGAAATATGAGATAGAGAAGTTTTTTAAAGAGAATATGAGAAATTATGAGTTAAATGTAAAACAGGCAAATATTTTTGCAAAGTATTTTCCTTGGATGGAATTTTTAACTAATTTTTCAATAGCTTTATCTATTACTATTGGCGGACTTTTAGTAATTGCAGAAAAGATGTCTATTGGTACGTTAGTTTCTTATTCATGGTATGTTTCTATGATTGTATGGCCTGTGAGATTAGGGGGTTGGATTGTTAATATGTTAGCTCAGTGTTTGGCTTCCTTAAAGAAGATAGATAAGTTATTTAAAGAGAGATCGGAAAGACCTTACATAACTGAGAAAGTAGATATTAGGGATATAAAGGGAGAAATAGAGTTTAAGAATGTATCTTTTAAATATAAAGATGAGTATGTGTTAAAGAAAATTAGTTTCCATCTAAAACCTGAGGAAACTCTTGGTATTATTGGGCTCACAGGTTCTGGGAAGACCACTTTAGTGAACTTATTAGGAAGATTTTATGAGCCTTGGGAAGGTGAGATATTAATAGATGGTATTGATATAAGAAGAATTGATTTAAAATTTTTGAGAGAACATCTTTCATATGTTCCTCAAGATATATTTCTTTTCTCTGATACAGTAAGGGAGAATATAAAACTTGGGAAGGATATAGATGATGAAAGAATAATACAAGCTTTAAAGGATACAAGATCCTATCACTTTGTAATGAGGCTACCAGAAAAGCTTGATACTGTTATAGGAGAAAGAGGTCTTGGCCTTTCTGGAGGTCAGAAACAAAGGCTAACTATTGCTCGTGCATTGGTAAGATCTGCTAAGATTTTGATTCTTGATGATCCTACTTCTGCTCTTGATTTGGAGACAGAGCTTTATATTCAAAAATCTTTGGAGAAATATAAGGGAGTAACAAAAATTATTATTGCTCATAGGATTTCTGCAATAAAAAATGCTGATGAAATAATAGTACTTGATAAGGGAGAGATTATAGAAAGAGGAAAACATGAGGAACTTTTAAGAAAAAAGGGTAGGTATTATGAGATTTATCAAGAGCAGTACGGAAAATTTGCCTTTATTGAGGGGGAATTAGTTTAAATGCCTTATGCATTAAGAGAAGACGAAAAGTTAGAAGAGAAGGTAAGTATAGACATACTTAAGAGGCTTTTTAAATATTTGAAGCCATATAAGAGAGAAGTCTTTATAGTGTTATTTTTTATTTTTGTGGTTATGGCAGTGGATCTTCTAAACCCATATTTTATAAAATTTGCTATTGATAGATTTATTAAAGATAAGGATAGTAATGGATTAATTCTTGTTGGCATTTTAATGATTGTCTTAAATCTCATATCTATGATATCTGCTAAGAAAAGAACTCAAAGAATGTCAAAGATTACCCATGGAATATTATTAAATATTAGGCAAGATTTATATAATCATATTCAACAGCTTTCTTTTACCTTTTTTGATGAAAGACCAGTGGGAAAAATTTTGTCAAGAATAATAAGTGACGTAAACTCTTTAGCAAATCTTTTTAATATGAGTATTACAAATCTTATACCTGATTCTGTTACTATAATTGCTACTTTGTTAATAATGTTTTATCTTAATTCAAAACTTGCTTTATACGCTATGTCTATGCTGCCTCTTTTGTTTATAGTTCTTTTTTCAATACAAACCATAAGCAGAAAAAGATGGCAAGTAGTAAGGAAAAAGGGATCTACCCTTAATGCTTTTACTCATGAAAACTTTTCTGGAATAAGAGTTGTTAAATATTTTACAGCAGAAAAATATAGAGCAAATATATTCTCAGAGCTTGCGTGGGATGTAAGGCAGGCTTTTGTTAGAGCTGTGAGAATAAATGATTTATTCTGGCCTATGGTGGAGTTTTCTTGGGGAATAGGTACTGTTATAACCTTCTATTTTGGAGTAAAGATGATAAATTCAGGTGATATTTCTGTAGGCCTTCTTATTGCATTTACAAGCTATATAGGCATGTTTTGGAGACCTATAATGAACCTTTCTAATTTATATAACAATTTTGTTATAGGCATGGCAAGTGCGGAGAGAATATTTGAAATAATGGATATAGAGCCCAATATAAAAGAGGAAGAAGATGCAATAGATATTGATATAAAGGGAGAAATAGAATTTAGAAATGTCTCCTTTTCTTATGATGGAAAGAGAAAGGTTTTGGATAATGTAAGTTTTAAAATAAAACCTGGGGAGAAAGTGGCTCTTGTTGGACATACAGGTGCAGGTAAAAGTACTATTGTTAATCTGTTATGTAGATTTTATGATCCACAAGAAGGAGAGATTCTTATTGATGGGATAAATATTAAAAAGATTAAATTAGAGAGCTTAAGAAAACAGATCGCAGTAATGTTTCAGGATACATTTTTATTCTCGGGTACTATTCTTGAAAATATAAAATATGGAAGACTTGATGCTACTTATGATGAAGTAGTTGAGACAGCAAAGAAGGTTTATGCCCATGATTTTATCTCTAATATGGAGAAGGGTTATGATACAAACATTAATGAGCGAGGTATGAGGCTTTCTTTAGGACAAAGACAAATAATTTCTTTAGCAAGAACTCTTATTGCAAATCCTAAAATTATAATACTTGATGAGGCAACAGCGAGTGTAGATACCTATACTGAGAGATTACTTCAAATGGGAATTGAGATCCTTCTTAAGGGAAGAACTTCTATTATTATTGCTCATAGACTATCTACTGTGCAAAATGTTGACAAAATTATAGTTATTGAAAACGGAAGGATTTTAGAGATAGGCAATCATGAGGAACTTATGAAAAAGAAAGGAATTTATTATCATATGTTTATGTCCCAATTTAATTATTGGGAGGAAAGAAATAGTGAAATTGTCTCATAAAAAAATAAACCCCCTGAGAGGGGGGACTCAGGGGGAGGGGGTGAGAGGGGGAGGTGTCTTCTCTAACTTACTCTTTTTACTTTTTTAGACTTACTAACCTTACTTTTTATTCCTAAACTTTTTTAATAACATCAACTTTCGTTAAATAAGGTATCAAATATTTAATATGGTGTCAACCAAAAAGGGTTAAAGTTATATTAATTATTTTAAAAATTTGTTAACATCTATAACTCAATTCCCATAAGTTGTAGAATAAAAACTATCTGCCCAGCATGATAACAGTCATGACTTATTATACCATATAGATTGTCTTCTAATGTACCATATTCTCCAATATTTTTATCAAGGTCATCATCATTCTTGGTTTTTAATATTTCTATAAGCTTATTATGTGCGTCTTCAAGTCTTTTAACTGTATTTTTCCAAGCCTCTTCAGAGGTATCAGTGGGAGTTTTAAAGTCATCTTCGGAAGGAAGATCTTTTCCTTCAAGGATACTTAAGAGATATTCTTTCCCAAAAATTAAATGATTTGTTATCTCCCAAATACTATGGGTATTTTCCTTTTTAAAAACTGCCTCTTTTGAAGTGGCATTTTCAAGAACATCCATTACAGAGTGAGACCATAATCCTTTGTCTTTTTGGAATGCATCATTCATGTATTTTATTATCCTTTCTAAGCGATCTCTCATGATGGACACCTCCTAAAAGGTATATTTGTGGATTTGATGGTCTTGTTTATAGTTTATCATAAATGTAAAATAAAACTTATGAAAAAAGAGATTTTTTTATTAAAAGTATTCTTTTTTATATACTTTTCTGCTTGGGTATTTATCTTCTCCTTTGTACCTGTTTATTTAAGAGAAATAAAAGGTTTTTCTATTGGAATGATAGGGCTTTTATCTGCTATCTCATCGCTTTCTGGGACTATTTTTCAGGTATATATAGGTTATTTATCAGATAAGATAGGGAAGAGAAAGCCATTTATTATTTTAAGCTTTATTATGCTTATTATTCTTTACTCTCTTGTTTTTCCTAAATTGAATAGTTTTTGGACTTTTATATTTGTTTATTTTCTTTTAGGGGTTTTTGTAAGTACTATAACTACTATGGCTAATGTACTTGTTATGGACTATGCTATATCCGAAAATACTGGTACCCATTATGCCTCTATAAGAATATGGGGAAGTATAGGTTTTTTATTACTTATGCTTGTTACAGGTTTTTATCCTAAACTGGTAGAGCCTAAGATTATGTTTGTTATGATTGGTTTAATATATATGTTAGGCTTAACAATAACTCTTATTGTGAAAGAACCTTCTTCTAAGATTAGTGTATCTAAGGTTGACTTTAGGAATATAAAGAGATTAATTTTAAGATCTGATGTTAGAAATTTTCTTTTATTTTACATTATTTACTACGTAGCTCTTCTTGGAGCATCTTCTAATGTGAATCTTTTAATTCGATCCTTAGGGGGTGAAAGTAAACATATAAGTTTTGCTTATTCAGCAAGCTCCTTTTCCGAAATTCCTTTTATGCTTATCTGGGGACGTTTATCTGATAAGGTAGGAAGAAAACCTTTATTAGTATTTACCTCTATTGTTCTTCCTATAAGGATCTTTCTTTATACATTAACTACTAATCCGTGGCATATAATCTTAATTCAATTATTACACTCTTTAACCTTTGCTGTTATAGGTACTATCCCTGTTGTTTATATGAATGATTTAGTTAATCCAGAAGAAAGGGCTACTGCTCAAGGTTTATTAAGTATGGGTATGTCCTTATCTTCAACAATTGGACCTGTAATCTCAGGATTTGTAGCTGATATTTCTGGATTGAAAGGTATGTATCGTTTTCTAACCTTTGTTTCTTTGCTTTCCACTTTAATTTCAATAAAATGTATAAAGGAATCAAAAAATAAGGTATCCCCTGTTTAGGGGATACCTTATTTAAATTTCTACTATTATTTTTTATTATCTTGTTAATTTCTTATGGCAGAGCCACCAATCAAAGCATTCAATTTCTCCTTTTTTAGCAGATTCAAGTCTTTCATTGGCTGTTTTTACATCCTTTGCAGGAGGAATTATTACATGGTCTTTACCAACAACTTCACTATCTGGCCAGTGAGCGGGCATGGCTACTCCATATTTGTCAGATACCTGTAATGCTTCTACTGCTCTTAAAATCTCGTCCATATTTCTTCCTACTTCTTGTGGATAGTAAAGTATTAATCTAATTATTCCCTTATCATCAACGACAAATACAGCTCTTACAGTGTTTGTTCCTTTTCCTGGATGGATTAAACCAAGCTTTTCTGCCACCTTTCCTGTATCATCTGCTATAATTGGGAATTCAATATCAACGCCTAACTTTTCTTTTATCCATTCAACCCATTTTATGTGACTGAAGACTTGGTCAATACTTAAACCTATTAATTCTGTATTGAGAGCTCTAAATTTTTCATATCTTTTTTGAAAGGCCACAAACTCAGTTGTACATACTGGAGTAAAATCTGCAGGATGACTAAAAAGTACAAACCATTTACCTTTATAGTCATTAGGAAGTACTTTCTCACCATGAGTGGTTAAAACTTTCATTTCTGGGAAAGGTTCACCAAGAAGTGGAAGCCCTTTTCTTTCAAGGTTCTCCATAATTACACCTCCTTTTTTAAAATAATTATTATTTTCAATTTTATATTATCACAAATGAAAAATTTTTGCAATATGAGATGATTTAAAAATAAATTTATGAAGATTGTCAGTAGTGACGAAAATCACTTTTAAATTACATTCTTTATGATATAATAAACAAAAAAATGTAGATTAAGAAAGATAAAATATGTTGGGGGTTGAATTGGTTAGAATAATTAAAAAAACTTGGGTACGTATCTTATTGGACTGGTTTTTTTTTATAATTTCTATATTTCTTGCTTTTTTTCTAAGATTTGAATTTTCAATTCCCCAAAAGTATATCCCAATTATAATGTACGCTCTTTTAAGGGAAATTATCATATTTTTTATGTTTTATTTCTTAGTATTTAAAATATATAGAACTCTTTGGGAATATTTTAGTTTAGACGCATTAAAGGATTTAACCCTTGCACTTACTTTTGAAAAGCTTAATTTTTATCTTTTAGGTATGATATTTCCATTAGAGGGTTATCCTCGTTCTATATTTGTAATCTCCTATGTTTTGTCTCTTATAATGCTTTTTTCATTAAGGGCTTTTATAAGATGGTTTTATGAAACTTTTAAACATCCGAAACCTCTAAATAATCATTACAAAAATGTAATTATCATTGGGGCTGGTGATGCGGGAGAGAAAATATTAAGGGAGATTAAAACCCATAAGGAGTTAAATTATAACGTTGTTGGCTTTCTTGATGATGATAAGAATAAAATTGGAAAAATAATTCATGGAGTAAAGGTTTTAGGACCTATATTCTCTCTGCATCAGATTGCAAAGAATAATTCTGTGCATGAGGTACTCATTGCTATACCTTCAGCCCCCTCATCTTTAATAAGGGATATAGTTGGTATGGCTTCTAAATTGAAAATTCCCGTAAAGACACTTCCTGGTATTTGGGAGCTTATAGATGGCAGAGTAAGTATTAACAAGATAAGAAATGTAAGAATTGAGGACCTGCTTGAAAGGGATGTAATAAACTTAGATTCGGAGAAAATAAGGGAATATATAAAAAATAAGAAAATTCTTGTAACTGGTGCAGGAGGTTCCATAGGTTCTGAGATATGTAGGCAAGTAGCAAAATATGAGCCAGAAAAACTTATTCTTCTTGGAAGAGGAGAAAATAGTATTTTTAATATAGAAATGGAATTAAAAAAATATTATCCAGATCTTTCTTTAAAATCATATATAGCAGATATAAAGGATAGAGATAGAATTTTTTATGTCTTTGAAAAGGAGAGGCCTCAGATAATATTTCATTCAGCAGCCCATAAACATGTGCCTCTTATGGAGGAAAATCCTGATGAAGCGATATTTAATAATGTATTTGGTACCATAAATGTCATGGATGCAAGTATACATGTAGGAGCAGAGAAATTCATCTTTATATCTACTGATAAGGCGGTGTATCCTGCTAACATTATGGGAGCTACAAAAAGAATAGGAGAGATGTTAGTTAAATTTTACAATAGTCATTCAAAAACCAGTTTTATTGCGGTAAGATTTGGGAATGTTTTAGGAAGTAGAGGAAGTGTACTGGAGGTTTTTAAGAAACAACTTGAAAGTGGTGGCCCTATTACTATTACAGATCCTGAGATGGAAAGATATTTTATGACTATTCCGGAGGCTGTAGGACTTGTGCTTCAGGCAGGAAGTATAGGAACTTCTGGAGATATTTTTGTGCTTGATATGGGAAAGCCAGTAAAGATTTTAGATCTCGCAAAAAACTTTATTGAACTTTCTGGGCATTCGGTTGATGATATAGGAATAAAGATAATTGGACTTAGACCTGGAGAAAAATTAAAAGAAGAACTTTGGGAAAAGGAAGAAAAAATTGAAAAAACTTCTCATCCTAAGATATATAAGATAGTTTCAAGTATGGGTATTGATAGGAATACTTTTAATAGAAAACTACAAGAACTACTGGAATCTGCAAAGAAAAGGGAAAAGAAAGAAATTGAAAGGGTAATTATAGGATTAATTCCCACATATAAAAAGGATATGAATTTAACAAAAAAAGTCATAAAAGAAAGTGGAGTATCATAGATTATACATTTCAAAACATAAGGATTAGAGACTGTTAGAAAGAGATTTTTTTATTAGTGGTAATGATTTTTGGCTATGTCTGATGATAATTTAGATTTATAAATTTTTGTGTCCTGTAAAGGAAATTGAAATAGAAAATTTGATAGATTATATAGATTATAAAGAAATTATGATATTTCTTTTATGATAAGAGGTAAGTTTATATAAAGAAAGGAAGAGAATTTAGATGGGACTTAATATAGTCTCCATTGTAGGTGCAAGACCACAATTTATTAAACTTGCTCCTCTTTCAAAAGTCTTAAGAGAGGAAGGTTTTAAAGAGACAATTGTACATACAGGTCAGCATTACGATGATAATATGAGTGATATATTCTTTAAAGAACTTGAAATTTCAGAGCCTGATTACAATCTTGGTATTGGATCAGGTTCTCATGGTGAGCAGACAGGAAAAATGTTAATAGCCATAGAAGAAGTACTTATGAAGAGAAAGCCAGATTTAGTTATAGTCTATGGAGATACAAATTCTACTTTGGCAGGTGCTTTAGCTTCTTCTAAACTTCATGTAAAATTAGCTCATGTGGAGGCTGGACTTAGAAGTTTTAATAAAATGATGCCTGAGGAGATAAATAGAATTGTGACAGACCATCTTTCTGATATACTGTTTTGTCCTACAGAGACAGCAGTTAAAAATTTGGAAAAAGAAGGTATAACAAAAGGAGTTTATTTGGTAGGAGATATAATGTTTGATGCTCTTATGTATTTTTCAAGAATGAGTGAAGAAAAAAGTAAAATATTACAAAACTTGAAGCTAAATCCTAAAGAATATTATCTTCTTACTATTCATAGGGCTGAAAACACAGATAATTATGATAGATTAAAAAATATACTTTTGGCTATAGCTCAATTTAGAAGAAAAGCTGTATTTCCTATTCATCCCAGAACAAGAAGCAGAATTAAGGAGTTTAATTTAGGGAATTATTTAGATAATGAGAATATTTTATTAATAGATCCTGTTGGATACTTGGATATGATAAGTTTGGAGAAGAATGCCTTTGCCATATTTACAGATTCTGGTGGAGTACAGAAAGAAGCATTTTGGTTAAGAGTACCTTGTATTACTTTAAGGGATGAAACTGAGTGGATTGAGACTGTAAAATATGGATGGAATACATTGGTGGGAGCAAACATAGAAAAAATATTAGAAGCTGAGAGAAATATTAAAGAAGGAGATTATGTAGATTTTAGTGATTACTATTCTGCTCCAAAGATGAAAGAGGTTGTAATAAAGGAAATTTCATAAATTACTTTGATGGTTATGAAAAAAGATATTGTTGAAAAAACTAAAGAAGAGCTAAAAGAGATTATAATAGACTATCCAGTTGATTTTGTAATAATATTTGGATCCTTAGTTAAAGGAAATTTTAGAGAAGATAGCGATATTGATATTGCAATTCATTTACAAAGAGATTTAGAACTTTTGGAGATTGGAGATATAGTTTCTCGATTAGAAACTAAATTGGAGAAGAGTGTAGATATTGTAATACTAAATAATCTCTACAAAATGGATCCTGTTATGGCTTTTGAGATA
>CAZZIO010000045.1:0-5096 GCA_964654465.1 uncultured Dictyoglomota bacterium | reverse complement strand
CTATGTCTTAACCTATCAATTCTATCGTTTATATCTGCATCCTTTTCTATATAAGTATCAGTTTGAGGAATATAGGCCTCAGGTTGATAATAGTCATAATAACTTACAAAATACTCTATAGCATTATATGGAAAAAATTCTTTAAACTCACTATATAGTTGGGCTGCAAGGGTCTTATTAGGAGCAATTACCAGAGTAGGTTTTTGTACATTAGCTATCACATTTGCCATAGTAAAAGTCTTACCTGAACCAGTAACCCCTATAAGGGTCTGGTATCTCAGGCCTCTTTTAACACCTTCGGTAAGCTTCTCTATAGCCTGAGGTTGATCTCCACAGGGTTTAAATTCAGATACTAGTATAAAACCATTCATAATTTACTCCAAATTCTTATTATATAACATCCTATATAAGTATGAAATTCTATCCAAAACCTGCTTTTTAGTATATTCCTTATCTTTATCATTATAAACAATGAAATGAGCTTTTTTAATTTTTTCTTCTAAAGGCATCTGAGATTTTATTCTTTTTATAGCTTCCTCCCACGATATCCTATCTCTATCTATGATCCTTTGTATTTGGATATCAAGAGGCACATAAACTACCCATATTTCATTAAACCAATTCTCTATACCCACCTCAAAAAGTAAAGGAACTTCTACAGCAATTATTGGTTTCTCTTTTAATTCTTCCATTTTCTTTATAATCTCTTTTAATACAGGGGGATGAAATATACTGTTTAATTTTAATCTTGCAGATTCATCATTAAAGATAATATCAGCAAGTTTTTTTCTATTTAAATTTTCACCTTCAAAAACTTCATTTCCAAAAGTCACTCTTATTTTTTCAAGATAATATGGATCTTTTTGGAGATCTTTCACAATATCATCAGCACTAATAACAGGAATACCTAAATCCCTCAAAATTCCAAGGAC
This sequence comes from uncultured Dictyoglomota bacterium, assembly GCA_964654465.1. Lineage (GTDB taxonomy): Bacteria > Dictyoglomota > Dictyoglomia > Dictyoglomales > Dictyoglomaceae > Dictyoglomus. The sequence goes on along the minus strand of CAZZIO010000045.1, from coordinate 4,164 downwards.
TAAAGATTTACCAGATGCAATTCCTCCTGTAATTCCAATCTTATAACTCATTTTAATTCAGCAAGGTTTTTACCAACTGAAATTTCCACCACAAGAGGAACCAGGAGCTTAACTATATTCTCCATTTTTTCTTTAGCCATCTTAGGCACTATTTCCATCTCATCTTCAGGTACCTCTAAAATCAACTCATCATGAATCTGAAGGATGAGTCTTGATTTATAATTCCTTTGCTTTATTTCATTAAAAATATCAATCATGGCAAGTTTAATTATATCAGCAGCAGTGCCCTGTATAGGAGCATTAATAGCAATTCTTTCATAAAGACTTCTTACCTGCTTATTTATACTTTTAATTTCAGGAATATATCTTTTTCTTCCAAAAATGGTTTTAACATAAGCCTTTTCTCTCGCCTCATAAAGAACCTTATCTATATATCTTTTTACATAAGGATAATGTTTAAAATATGTATCTATAAATTTTTCGGCCTCTTCAGGGAGAATTCCGGCTGTTTCTGATAATCCAAAAGCAGAAATACCATATATAACTCCAAAATTTACAGCTTTAGCACGTGATCTTAAAAGATCATCTACCTTATCCTCTGGCACACCAAATATTTCAGAAGCAGTTTTCCTATGAATATCTTCCCCTTTTTGAAATGAGGATATTAACTTAGGTTCTTGAGATAAATGGGCCATAATGCGAAGTTCTATTTGAGAATAATCTAAAGAAACAAAGTAATATCCTTCTTCAGAAATAAAAGCTGATCTAATTTTTCTTCCTTCTTCGCTCTTTACTGGAATATTTTGAAGATTAGGCTCACTACTACTTATTCTACCCGTAGCAGTACCTGTTGGATTAAATTTAGTATGAACCCTACCTGTTATAGGATTAACCAGATTGGGAATAGTATCTATATAAGTACTTTTTAATTTGTATAATTCTCTATATTCTAAAATTTTCCTCACGATAGGATGAGTATTTATCAAATTCTGGAGAATAGAAGAAGAGGTTGAATATCCTTTCTTACCTTTCTTTCCCGTAGGAAGCTTTAACCTATCAAATAAAACTCCAGAAAGCTGTTTGGGAGAATTAAGATTAAATCTCATTCCTGCCAATGAATAAATATCCTCTTCTATCTTTTTAATTCTCCCACAGAACTCTTCAGAAAGCCTTCTTAAATAATCTATATCAACCTTTATTCCCCATCTTTCCATAGAATGTAAAACGGGAATCAAAGGAATTTCAATTTCATATAACACCTTCTCCAATTCTTCCTCTTCAATTCTTTTTTCAAGGATCCTCTTTAGATCAAATAAATATCCTGCAAATTTTTGAGGGATAAAATTAGTTTTACCAAGATACTCTCCTATAAGAATATCTAAAGAATGATTTTGTCTCTCAGGATTTAAAAGATAAGATGCAATACTCACATCAAAAACATTACCTGATATATTACCTTCAAAAAAATGCAGATCTCTCTGAACATACGAGCCTATTTTTTCTACCTCATTTGATATAAGAACTTTTTCAAATTTAGATCTTATATCATTATTAAAATCAAAAGATGTTATAAAATACCCTTCCCCTTCTCTAAAAGATATGGATATACCTTCTAAAGCTTTTTCTCCAAGACATTTAAAAGCAATTTTCTTCTCTCTTTTAGCAATATCCTCTAAATCAAAATCTATATCCTTAAATTCTATATTCTCTTCATCTTGAAGATCTGGAAATAACTTTTGAATAATACTTTTTAACTCATACTTTTTAAGAAACTCAACTACTTTCTCTTCCCTTTTTATTTCAAAAGGTTTAAGTTCAAAATTTTTACCAATATCTTTAAGAGTAACAAGCTCCATGTTCCTTTCAATAAGTTCCCAATTATCCTCTAATACCCTCCTAATATCGCTATCAATCATAGGTAAATTTATTTTTAGTTCTTCTATATTTGAAATCTTTTCTAAAATTTTTGTGGCCTTTTTAGGTCCTATCCCTGGCAATCCCGGAATATTATCCGATTCATCTCCTACAAGAACTTTATACAAAGGTATTTTATATGGCTCAATTCCATATCTCTCTTTAACTTTTTGAGGATCATATATGATAAATTCTGTTATACCCTTCTGGGGGTGAATAAGATAACAATTATCAGAAATCAACTGAATTAGGTCCAAATCTCCAGATAAAATATATTTCAAAGATCTTTCATTTCTCTTTACAATTGTAGCTATAACATCATCAGCTTCATATCCAGGCTCTTCTAAAATTGGTAGATTATTAATTCTCAAAAATTCTCTAATCCACGGAATTTGTGCTTTCAAATCGTCCTTCATAGGGGGTCTTTTAGCTTTATACTCTTTATAAATAAAATGCCTAAAAGTTGGCTCTGGTCTATCAAAAGCTATACCAATAAGATTTGGCTTAAAATCCTCAACAGCTTTTAAAAGAATCCTTATAAAACCATAGAGAGCATTAGTAATTTCTCCATTTTTTGTTTTTAAAGGAGGTAGAGCATAATAAACCCTATAAATGATACTTGAAGCATCAATTAAAAGAATTCTATCTTCTATGGTTTTTCTCTTATCCTCTTGAAATAGATCCCAAAGAGATTTTTGCTCCATGATATTAGAAATAATTTTTGGCTTTTAAGCTTAAATAGCTATCATTGTATATTATAAGGTGATCTAAAATCTCAAGTCCAATAATTTTTCCCGCCTCAGCAATCCTTTTTGTAAAAATTATATCATCTTCACTGGGAGAAATATCACCAGAGGGATGATTATGAGCTAATATAATTTTGGCCGAATTTTCCTGAAGAGCATATTTTAATATTTCTCTTGGTGTTGCATATACCAAATTCAGATTACCTTTTGCAATCAATATTTTATTAAGACAACGATTTTTAACATCCAAATATGCACAAAAAAGATGCTCCTCTTTTAAATCCCAAAAATCATTTTTAAAGAGATTAAAGGCATCTTCAGGTTTAGTTATACTTTCATTAAAAAAGTTCTTCTTCTCTGAATATATCCTTCTTCCAAGCTCTATACTCGCCTTTATTTGAATAGCCTTTGTAATACCAACTCCAGGATATTTTATTAACTCTCCTATTCCAACCTCTGAAATCTTTTTTAAACTTCCAAAATCAATTAAAAGTTTCTGAGATAGCTCATATACTGTATTATTCTTATCCCCTGTCCTCAATATAATGGCAAGAAGTTCTGCATCCGAAAGAGCTTTCTCGCCATAGTTTAATAACCTTTCTCTCGGTCTTTCCAATGGGGGAAGATCTTTAATCTTTCTTTTCTTCATCTTTTAATGTAGGAATTTTTTCCACATCTTCAGGCTCAAGTTTTTCTTCTTCGGCAATTTTCTTGATTTCCTTTTGCTTCTCAATTATGGTACTTTCAATTTTTTCAACCTCTTTTAAAAGATCCTCAAATTTATCATTTTTAATCTCTTCTCCCTTTTTGTGAAGATCATAAAGTCTTTCCCCAAGCTTTCTAAAAATATCATTCCTATTTAATTCGAGAGAGACTATTTCCGCCTTCAATTTACCAATCTTAGCAAGCTTTGCTGATTCCTTTCCCAGGGTCTTTGCCATATCTGATATTGTATCTCCTGCTTTTTTAGCTACCTCTCCTGCCTTTTGAGCAAGATCTGATATTTGTGGTTTTAAATTTTCCCATAGTTTTTTCCAACGGTCCTCCATCTCAGTTACCCCCTTTTATCACAATTTTATTTGAGAGCAATATAAGCCTCTTTATATTATACCTGTCCCATACCGTTAATGTATAGGCATTTTCCAAAGGATCGTATGTATAGGTAATTCTATAATAGCTGTTGTTTTCATCAGAATAAGGTTGATCATTATAAGGATTTGCTGGAAGATTTCCTCCAGGAAGAAATTTTTTTATTTTTTCTCTTAACTCGTTTAATCCACTTGCCAAAGGATAACTCCCTTCATTTTCCGTAGCATACATTTCTAAGGACATTTGAATTACTTTTAATGCTTGAGTTGCCACACTTTCTCTTGTCTTTTCCAAAGCCCTGTAATAACTTCCTATTCCTACACTAAAAAGTATAGCTATGACAACAATAACTATCATAATCTCAATAAGAGTAAATCCCCTATCTTTTCTCATGATAGTTCTTCACCTCTTTTAA
>CAZZIO010000044.1:0-45631 GCA_964654465.1 uncultured Dictyoglomota bacterium | reverse complement strand
GTTTGGGCTACAGATAAACCTATCATGGAAAAAATTAAAAAAACTAACAAAAAGAACCAAAAAATTTTCCTCATTTTAGAGCACCTCCCATGTATTTATTTAATGGAGAACAAAAATAAGAACAGATGTTACCATAAACAATAGAGCTAAAACTACAGTCGCTTGTTTTAATCCTTTCTCCATCTTACGCTTGGCCTTATAAAAAGTAGTTTCTCCTCCCCCTATAAAGCCAAGTCCTTCTCCAACTTCTGATTGGAAAAGAATTACTACTATCATTCCCAAAGATACTAAAAAGTGAATTATATACAATAATACTTGCATTTTTATTACACCTCTCCTATGATTTTACAATTTCCCAAAAAGATTGAGGTTTTAAGCTTGCTCCTCCAACGAGGGCTCCATCAATTTCAGACTGGCTTAAAAACTCTACTATGTTTTGAGGATTCACGCTCCCCCCATATTGTATTCTAACTTTATTAGCAATATCACTATTATATAGGGTTGATATAATATCCCTTATCAATTTTGCAACCTCATTTGCATCTTCTCCTTTTGCAGAATGACCAGTACCAATTGCCCATACTGGTTCGTAAGCAATAACTATCTTTTCAACATTTTCCATTGGAAGTCCTTCTAATCCTTTAGTTACTTGTTCTCTTATTACGTCTTCAGTTTTACCTTTTTCTCTCTCTTCCCATTTTTCACCAACACAAAATATGGGTGTAAATCCCCAATTAAAAGCAGTTTTTATTTTCTTATTTATATTTTCATTGGTTTCACAAAAATATTGCCTTCTCTCAGAATGACCTATTATAACATATTCACAATTTAAATCCTTCAACATTACCGGAGATATTTCCCCTGTATATGCACCTTCTTTTTCCCAAAACATATTTTGGGCCCCAAGTTTAAATGGTGTATCCTTAAGTAAGTTTTGGGCAACAAACAATGAAGTAAAAGGTGGACAAATGACTACTTCCTTTTCTTCATAATTTCCTGCTAAATTTTTAAATTCAGCAATAAAACTTTCTGTCTCTGTACAAGTTTTGTACATCTTCCAGTTAGCCGCAATAATCTTTTTTCTCAAGATTGTTCCCTCCTAATTCAATATAATTAAAAATTATATTATTCTTGCCAATTGAAATACTCCTTTTTTAATCCCTATTCTAATCTTACCTAAATTAGCACTTTTATTCGATACTACAACGAGAATGGCAGGTTTCCCTTCTACTGGAACTATGAATACTGCTCCATCTTCAAATATAATAACCATTTCTCTTGTACTTCCTTTTGCGAGTTCTGTCCCTATCATTTCTGATGCCCTTAAACTTCCTGATGCAACAGCCGCAAGCGGTTCCGCATTTGAACCATTTCTACCTACACTTTCGATAACTAAACCATCGTCACTAACCAAAACCGTAACTTGCACACCATCTAATCTTGATATTTCTTCAAGTGTCTCTCTTATAGTTGCCAATTTATCCCCCTCTTTTTAATTATTTATCTTGAAGAACTGCCACCCCCGGCAGAACTTTTCCTTCCAAGAACTCTAAAGAGGCTCCACCCCCAGTAGAGATATGAGTAAATTTATCTTCTAAACCAAAGAGTTGTACGGCAGCTGCAGTATCTCCTCCTCCCACAATACTTACACAATTTTTATTTTCTGTGATAGCTTCAGCTACTTTCTTTGTTCCATTTGCAAAAGCAGGTATTTCAAATATTCCCATAGGACCATTCCATATAATTGTCTTTGCTTTCATTATTTCCTCTCTAAATAGTTCTATAGTTTTTGGTCCTATATCTACTCCAATATCATCTTTATCAAACTTATCCACATCTTTAATAGTAGTAGGAGCATCCTCCTTAATCTCTTTAACAACTACAGCATCTACAGGAAGAATAAATTTTACTCCTTTTTCTTCGGCAAGATTCATCAAATCTTTTGCAAGATCAAGTTTATCTTCTTCAACAATAGATTTACCTATCTCATAACCCAATGCCTTAAGGAAAGTGAACATCATTCCTCCACCAATTAACAAAACATCCACTTTATTCACAAGATTTTGGATTACACCAATTTTATCAGAAACCTTTGCTCCACCCAAAATACAAATAAAAGGTCTATCGGGATTCTCTAGGGCTTTACCCATAATTTCAATCTCTTTTTTCATCAACAAACCAGCTACACCAGGAATATAATTAGCAACACCTGCTGTTGATGCATGTGCTCTATGAGCAGTACCAAAGGCATCATTTACATATAAATCAGCAAGTTTTGCTAATTTCTTGGCAAACTCAGGATCATTTGCTTCCTCTTCTTTATAGAATCTAATATTTTCTAAAAGAACCACATCTCCAGGATTCATATTAGCAACTTCTCTTTCTACCTCTTCTCCAATACAATCATTTAATTTCTTAACAGGTTTTCCGAGTAATTCACTTAATCTTTTAGCAACAGGATCTAATCTTAAGTCATCTTGAAAACCTTTTGGTCTACCGAGGTGAGACACAAGAATAACTTTTGCTCCTTTTTCTATTAAGTATTTAATAGTTGGTAAAGCTTCTCTTATTCTTCTATCATCAGTTATAATTCCATTTTTAATAGGTACATTAAAATCAACCCTTACAAATACACGCTTTCCCTTAAGCTCCTCATCCTTCAAATCTAAAATGGTCTTTTTCGGCATAGAAAATCCTCCTCCCTTTATTAACTTTATATTATAGAATTTTACAATCTTTTGTCAATTTATAAAACTATTTTATTCTATAAAATTTTTAACAAGGAAATTGGAAACTTTATAAGGATCGTGTCTTACTACGTTTGTTTCAGAAATAAAATCACCAGAGATTATCTCCACATTCAAAGCCCTAATATTTTCTATATCAGGATGAACAAAATCAGCTCCACTTTCTTGATATTTTTTAAGTATATCATCCTTTGGCTTTTTATTATTTAAAATTATATAATGAAAAATATTAAAACCAATATGCTCAATGATAGCTTTTAAATGATCAGAAGCCTTATATCCTGTTGTCTCTCCTGGCTGAGTCATGACATTACAAATATAAATAATTTTAGCTTTATCATTTAAGTAAATATTTTTCAAGGTTTCTCTGATTTCATCAAGAATAAGATTTGGAATTATACTTGTATATAAACTTCCAGGACCAACAATTATAATATCTGATTTTTTTAATGCATAAATAGCTTCAGGGGTTGCACATATCTTTTCCCCATCTTTTACTGGTATCAATTCAATCTTCTTAATTCTGCTTTTTTTATAATTTGAAATAGCCGTCTCTCCAATAATTTGAGTGTTATCCTCAAAAATTGCTTTCAACCTTACACGATTTAATGTGGATGGCAATACCTTACCTCTTATGGCCAATACTTTGCTTGTTTCTTTTATACCTAATAAGAAATCACCTAAGATATCTGACATAGCAACTAAAAATAAGTTCCCAAAAGAATGCTCTTTTAATCCTCCTTCTTTAAATCTATATTGAAATAGCTTTGCCATCAACGATTCTTCATCTGCCAAAGCAACAAGACAATTACGTATATCTCCAGGAGGTAAAACACCTAGTTCTTCACTAAGTCTTCCTGAACTTCCACCATCATCACTAACAGTTACAATAGCACTTATATTAAGAGGATAATATTTTAACCCTCTTAATATATTAGATAAACCTGTTCCCCCACCAATAGCTGTTACATTTCTTATTTTATTCATATTTTTATATCTTTATCTATATCTCTATGGAAAATTTTCACATTATACCTATCTGATAAATAATTCCCTATTTCATTTGCTATAACTACTGCCCTATGTCTTCCACCTGTACACCCTATTGCAATATTAAGATTTGTTCTTCCTTCCTCTTGATAAAGGGGAATTAAAAAATCTAAAAGTCTTTTTAAGTAATCTAAAAATTCTTTTGCTTCTTTAGTTTCTAATACATAATTTCTTATTTTTTCATTTTCACCAGATAAAGGTCTTAACTCTAAAATATAGAATGGATTGGGTAAAAACCTCACATCAAAAACAAGATGTGCATCAATAGGTACCCCATATTTAAAACCAAAGGAAGTAATTCCTACCATGAATCTTAATTTAACATTGGAAATATCTTCGGATACAATTTCAAGTATCTTATCTTTAAGATTTTTAGTACTCATATTAGAAGTATCAATTATATGGGTTGCCATTTCTTTTATCTCTGATAATTTCTGTCTTTCCAGTTTTATACTTTCGAAAATTCCTATACCCTCTTTATCTAATGGATGTCTACGTCGGGTTTCATTATATCTTCTTACTATAACCTCATCCTCAGCTTCTAAAAATAAAATTTTATAGTAAACATTTAATTTTTTAATATTATCTACCATTTCTCTAAAATCTTCTAAGAAATTTTCACTTCTTATATCTATAACTAAAGCAATTCTTGATATTTTGCCATCAGTAGAAAAACAAAGTTCTATAAGAGTAGGAACAAGCTTGGGAGGTATATTATCCACACAGAAAAATCCTAAATCTTCTAATATACGTAATGTTTGCGACTTTCCTCCCCCTGAAAGTCCTGTAATAATGTAAAGACTAAAGTTATCTGTTTTTGCTTTCATATTGTTAAAACCTTCCCTGATTTTATATAATACATAATACCATATGTTTTAAGGAGGTACAAAGAGGAAAAATGACTAAAAAATACATAGAAGAAGTCGCAATAAAAAAAGGAAAAAGATGGAAAAAAAATCTTTTATATATATTAATTGCTATTATTAGTTTAATTTTACTATTGGGCTTATCCTTAGCAATATATGTTTTTTTAGTGATAAGAGAAGTACCACCTATTGATAAATGGATGGAAATAAAACCAAGTCAAACAACTATAATATACTCTTCTGATAATAAAACACTTGGAAAAATATATAAGGAAAATAGAATTTACGTACCTCTATATAAAATTTCTCCCTATTTGCAACAAGCTGTAGTAGCCTCTGAAGATAAAGAATTTTATAATCACAGTGGTGTGAGCTTAAGGGGACTTATAAGAGCAGCTCTTATTGATCTATTACATTTAGAGAAAAAACAAGGGGGAAGCACTATAACTCAACAATTAGCAGAATTATTATTTTTAAATCCAGAAAGAACAATAAAGAAAAAGATAAAGAAAATATATATAGCTTTACAACTTGAAAGATATTTTACAAAACAACAAATATTAGAAATGTATTTAAACCTTATTTATTGGGGTCATGGAGTTTACGGAGCAGAAACTGCAGCTCAATTTTATTTTGGAAAAAGCGCTATAGACTTAAATATACCTGAATCAGCACTTCTTGCTGGTATTATTCCTGCACCTGAAATTAATTCTCCCTATAGAAATCCTGATTTAGCTCTAAAGCTAAGAAACATTGTTATAGAGAAAATGTACAATCTTGGGTATATATCAGAAGAAGACTATAAAAAAGCTATAAAAGCACCTCTTGGCATTGTGAAAAGAAATAATCCAAGCTCTGGTTATATAGCTCCTTATTTTTTTGATTTTGTATTAAAAGACCTCATTAAAAGATTTGGAAAAGATATGGTATATGAAGGCGGACTTAAAGTCTACACAACTATAGACACAAAAATTCAAGATATGGCTGAAAAAGCACTTTTAAAAATTATAAATGAATATGGGAAAAAATATAACGTAACCCAGGGAGCTTTGTTTTGCTTAGATCCCAATACTGGATACATCAAAGCATGGGTGGGTGGTTTAGATTATAGTAAAAGTCAATTTGATAGAGTCTATATGGCTGTAAGACAACCTGGGTCAGCATTTAAACCATTCGTATACTTGACTGCTCTTCAAAAAGGTTTTAGACCATGGGATTTGATTGAAGAAAAAGAATTAACCTATACTTTTAATAAAAAGGAATGGAAACCCAAAAACTATGATGGGAAAATACATGGTACCGTTACACTTCAAGAAGCATTAGAAAATTCATATAATATAGCAACCATACTCCTATTAGAGGAAATAGGCGTAGGTGACGTAATTAAAAATGCAAGAAAACTTGGAATAGAGAGTCCTTTAGAACCAAGTTTAGCACTTGCTCTTGGTACTTCAGGTGTAACCTTATACGAAATGGTAAGAGCTTATTCTAGTTTTGCAAACGGAGGAAACAGAATTACTCCTATAGCGATCTTGAGAGTAGAAGACAATAATGGAAATATAATATATAATGCAATTCCTGAAACCACACCTGTTATTGAAAGAGATGTAATATCAACACTTGTCAAAATGATGAAACAAGTAATAACAAAAGGTACAGGAAAAAGAGCAAATATTGGCAGACCTGCAGCAGGAAAGACAGGAACAACAGATGATTATAGAGATGCTTGGTTTATAGGTTTTACTCCAGATCTTTGCACTGGGGTCTGGATGGGTAACGATGATTACACCCCTACAAATAAAGTACCTGGCGGGCTACTCCCAGCTATGTCATGGAAAGAATTTATGAGTAATGCTCTTAAAGATATTCCTCCAAGAGATTTTGATTTCTTAATAGAATATTCTGTACCTGTTACAGAAACCTCTAATCAAACAAATACTCCATAAAAACCAACTTAAGCTCTATGCCTTCTAATTAATTCCTCAATGATATCCTTTAACCCTATATTCTCTTCTACAAGTACTAATAAAAGGTGAAATAAAAGATCAGAACTTTCATAGATAAAATCATTTCTATTGTTCTTCATCCCTGCTATTATAGTCTCAACTGTCTCTTCTCCTAACTTCTGAAGAATTCTGTCTTTCCCTTCTTTAAACAGTTTTGCAGAATAAGACTCTCCTGGAAGTTTTTCCTTTCGATCTCTCAAAAATTTCTCAAGATAAAAGAGAAAACTATCTCCTGAATTTTTTGCTCTGTAAAAACAGGAAAAATTACCTGTATGACAAGCTACTCCTATTTGCTCTACTAATAAAAGAATAGTATCCTTATCACAATCAACTGCTATATCTATAACCTTCTGAAAATGTCCTGAGGTTTCCCCTTTATGCCAAAGGGCATTTCTACTTCTACTAAAATACCATGCTTCGCCTGTCTCAATTGTTCTCTTTAGTGCTTCTTCATTCATGTATGCTAACATCAAAACTTTCCCTGTTTTATAATCTTGTACAATAACTGGTATTAATCCTTTCTCATCATATTTTAAATCTTTAATAAGATCATCTATATTCATAATCTTATCCATATACCCCTTTCTTTTAAGTATTCTTTTACTTCCCTAATACTATATGTTCCAAAATGAAAAATAGAAGCAGCAAGTACTGCATCAACTCCAATATAAAGGGCTTTATATAAATCCTCCAAATTACCTGCACCACCTGAAGCAATAAGAGGAAGATTACAGTAATTTAAAGCCAACTCTAAAAGTTCAAAATCATATCCAGCCTGATGCCCATCTGCATCAATACTTGTTAAAAGAATTTCACCAGCCCCTCTTTTTTCTACTTCCTGTATCCAATCCTTAAAATTTATACCTGTCGGCTCTTTACCCCCTTTAACATAAACTTCCCACTCTCTATTATTTCTTCTCTTTACATCTATAGCTACAACCAAACATTGACTTCCAAATTCTTCTACTATTTTATTTATAAGATCAGGATTTTTGACAGCAGAAGTATTAATAGAAACTTTGTCAGCTCCAGCCTTAAGAAGATTTCTTACGTCTTCTATATCTCTTATACCTCCTCCTACTGTCAAAGGAACAAAAAGTTCTTCTGCTACTTCTGAAACTACCTCAATAAAAGTTTTCCTGTTTTCCTCACTGGCTGTTATATCTAATAAAACCAACTCATCCGCACCTTCTCTCTCGTACCGATGAGCAAATTCCTTAGCATCTCCTACAACTCTAATATTTCTAAAACTTGTTCCTTTAACGACCTGTTTTCCAATAGTATCTAAACACGGAATTATTCTCTTAGCCAGCATTTATAATTTGATTAACCTCCTCCCAATCTAACCTTCCTTCAAGAAGAGCTCTTCCCACAATTATGCCTTTTATTCTCCCTGTTACCTTTGCTAATTCCTTGATCTTTATGACATCTTCTATAGAGGAGATCCCTCCTGCAACCCAAATATCCCAATTGTTTAAATTCAAAAAGTTATTAATATGAGATATGTTTATACCTTTCAATGTACCGTCACGCGATATATCAGTAAAGATAACTTCTTTAATATTTAACGTTTCAAATTTTTCTTTAATATCATCCCATTCAATAAAATTTTTCCACCCTTTTATTCCAATCTTTCCTTCTTTCCAATCTAAACTTGGTATAATTTTCTCTGGAAATTCATCGAATATCCTTTTAAGTAAATTTATGTCCTCCACTAAAATACTACTCACAATAACTCTCCAAACACCCCAATCTAATGCGTTTTTTATTTTTTCATAACTTCTAAATCCCCCTCCTACCTCAACAGGAATATCTATTTCCTCTATTATTCTCTTTATAATTTCCTTATTCTCATCATTGTTATCTATGGCAGATTGTAAATCTATAACATGTAGAGCCTTTGCTCCTTTTAAATACCAATATTTTGCAAGTTCAATAGGATTATCAAACTCTAAAACAATCTTTTCCTTTTTACCCATTTCCATCCTAACAGCTTTCATTCCGAAAATATCAATAGCAGGAATGACAATCATTTTTTACACTCCTTAATAAAATTTTCTAATAGCTTTATTCCATAACTACTACTTTTTTCAGGATGAAATTGGACTCCAAAAATATTTTCTTTTTCTATGTAGGATGGAAATTTTATTGAATATTCTGTTAAACCAATTACAATATCTTCCTTAGGATTAACATAATAAGAATGAACAAAATAGAAGAATGAGTTATTTGGAATTCCATTTAGAAGTCTACCATGCTTTTCAAATTCTACATTATTCCATCCAAGATGAGGAATTTTTTTGGCAGGTAATTTTTTCACTTTTCCCTTGAAAACACCTAATCCTTTTTCCAATTTAGATTCTTCACTTTCTTCAAATAAAATCTGAAGTCCTAAACAGATACCTAAAAAATATTTATTTTTAAGAATCTCTTTTAATGCTTCATCTCTCGAATCTTTTTTTAGCTCCGATATAGCTTGAGCAAAATTTCCTTGGCCTGGAAATACAACTGCATCTCCTCTAAACCAATCTTCAGGATCTTTACTTACTATGGTCTCTACTCCTATATATTTTAAAGCCTTCAAAATACTAAAAAGATTACCACTCAAATAGTCTATAATTACAACTTTCATAATATCCTTCCCTTTGTAGATCTTAGACTATCTATAATTTGACTTGCATCTTTAATAGCAAGACCTAAACCCTTAAAAATTGCCTCTTCAATATGATGTGTATTTTCCCCTGAAAGAATCCAAATATGCAGTGTAATACCTGCCTTATTTACAAAAGCTCTTAGAAACTCTTTTACAAGTCCACCTTTTAGAAGTTCTCCATCATCCCTAAAAGAAAAATAAGGCCTTCCACTAATATCTATTACTACCATCACAAGAGCATCATCCATAGGAATAATTCTCTGTGAAAATCTATTAAAATTGGAATCTTTTATTGCAGTAATAAAAGCCTCCCCTAAAACTATTCCTGTATCTTCTATTAAGTGATGAGGATCTACCTCTATATCTCCTTTGGCTATAATATTTACATCCCATTGCGCATAAAAAGAAAGGGCAGTTAAAAGATGTTTAAAATAAGGAATAGGATATTCTCCATCAAAGTTTCCTGTTCCATCTAGATTTATATCTATCTTTATATATGTTTCCTTTGTCTCTCTTTCAATGCTGGCTTTTCTCATGAAAGCACCTCACTTAATATTTTTAAGAAAAGATCATTCTCTTTTCTATCTCCTATTGATACCCTTAAACAATTTTCTAAAAGGGGTTCTTTACTAAAATCCCTTAAAGAGATACCATTTTCTTGACATCGTTTCAAGATTTCATCCTTCTTATCAGATCTAAAGAGTATAAAATTGGTAAGAGAAGGATATACAATTATTCCCTCCATAGTTTTCATCTCTTTATAAACTCTTTCCTTTTCCTTTTTAATTATATCAATCTTATCTTTTAAATAGTCCCAATAAGAAAGAAGAATTTCCCCTGCAATCTGAGAAAAAATGTTTAAATTATATGGCAGTCTAAAATTATCCAAATATTCTATTACCCTTGAGTTAGCGATAAGGTATCCTAATCTTATTCCTGCAGAAGAAAAGGCTTTAGAAAAAGTTCTTAAAATTAAAAGATTTGGTAATTGATTAATATAAGGAAGAAAAGTTAAACCAGAGAATTCAAAATAAGCTTCATCTATCAATACAAAACCAGAGAAATCAGAGATTTTTTCTAAATCCTTTTCTTTTATAAGAAAATTACCAGTAGGATTGTTGGGATTTGTCAAAATTAAAAGCTTTGGACTATTCTTAAAGGTTTCTCTTAGCTTTTCAAAATCTAATGAAAAATCTTTTTCATTAAGATATGTTTTTATAATCCTAACATTTTTTTGCTGAAGCAATTTTTCATATAAAGGAAAAGTAGGAATAGGAAGAACAACTTTATCTCCTTCTATCAACAGCCCATTAAAAATGATTTGTATAACCTCTCCTGAGCCTGTACCTAAAAGTAAATTCTCAGGACTTACCCCTAAAAAATCTGAAAGCTTATTTTTAAGGTTTTTAGCACTACCATCTGGATATCTATTCCATGGGGTTTCAGCTAACTTTTTTAAAATTTCTTCCTTAATGTATAATGGTATATCATAAGGATTTTCATTTCTTGAGAGTTTTATAGGAAGATCAGGAATATTTACCTTATAACCCTTATAATCACTTTTAATAATATCTTTCCAACCCAATTACCTAATCTCCTTTCTTAAAGTAGTTTTTTAGACTCTTTTCATGCATATCAAAACCCTCTTCTCTTGCCATTATACTTCCAAAATATGATAATCTTTCTTTATCTTCATCAGTTAATTTTACAAAACTTATTCTTTTTAAAAACATATTAACATTTAAACCTGAAGAAAATCTTGCAGAACCACCAGTAGGAAGAATATGATTTGGCCCTGCAATAAAATCCCCAAAAATAGAAGACTGATTTATAAAAATAACCCCTGCATTCTTTATGTAAGGTAAAAATCTTTCTCCATTAGGATCCACAACCTCTAAATGTTCTGGAGCTATAGTATTTATAATCTCTATGGCTTTTTCTTCCCTTTCTTCCACTATAATATAAGCATTTTTAATGGATTTTTCTAAGATATCTCTTCTTGATGACTTATTTATTTCTTCTTCTATTTTCTCAACTACAAGATTAAGTCTTTTTTCGTCTAATATTAACCAGCCACGATCAAAAGGTGAATGTTCTAACTGGGCTAAAAAATCACACACCACTATATTTATATCTATATCTTCTGATTTCAACCATACACAAACCTCACTGGGACCAAATATACCATCTATTCCCACATCTCCAAAAACCTTCTTTTTAGCAATAGCCACATATAAATTTCCAGGTCCAATAATCATATCTACTTTAGGAACAGAGTAAGTACCATAAGAAAAAGCAGCTATGGCATGAGCTCCACCTAATAGATACAACTCCTTTATACCAAGTTTATTAAGAGTATAAAGAAGATTTTTATCATCTTTTTTGCTTGGAGGAGTAGTTATATAAATATCTTTTACTCCAGCTATTTTAGCAGGGATAGTACCCATAACAACAGTAGACGGATAGGATGCTCTACCTCCTGGAACATATAATAAAACCTTCTCCATTGGTACTAATAGTTGCCCTAATAAGCTTCCATTTTCAGTATAAAACCAAGAATTTTTATATTCATGGCTATAAAAATTCTGAACCCTTTTTATCATTATATCTATAGCTTCTGCAAAATCTGATGAAACCTCAACCTTATCAGGTACAGAGATTTTTAATCCATTTTTCTTTATATCAAAATTATCAAATCTTAATGAAAACTCATATAAAGCTTCATCCCCCTTTTCTTTAACTAATCTTATTATTTCTTCCACATCTTTTTCAATTTTATCGATCTCTTTTTCCTTATCTTCTGCTAAAAGAAAAGGATTAAATTCATAACCTTTAATTATTTTCATAAATGTTCTCCACCTCTTTCAGAATATCTGATATTTCCTTTCTTTTCCATACATAACTGGATATATTAGCTATTAAACATGCAGAAGATTCAAAAAGAATTTCTTTAACAACAAGCCCATTTTCTTTTAATGTTCGACCTGTTTCTACTAAATCCACAATATAATCTGATATATTTAAAATAGGACCCAATTCAACAGATCCGTTAAGTTTTATTATTTTTATTCTATTCCAACGATTATTGAGATATCTCCTTGTAATATTTACATACTTAGACGCAATTTTCACTTCTTCCAAATTCTTATCTTCAGGAAAGCCTGCAAGTACCATTTTACAATATCCAAAAGGAAGTTTAATCAATGAGACCACTTTCCTTTCTTGTTCTATTATTATGTCCCTACCTATAATTCCCAAATCAGCAACTCTCTCCTCCACATATAATGGGAGATCCCATGGTTTAGCCAAAAAGATTTCAAACCTTTCTCCTTTGAACTTCAATTTCCTGTTTGAAACATCATCCTCTAATGATGGATCTAAAATCTTTAAGAAATTTAATGCTTGTTCTAACATTCTCCCCGTAGGAAGAGCTATTCTTATTAAAGGTTCTCTATTAATATGATCTCACCATCCTTTTCTAATTCTTTTATATTTAAACCTTCTAATTCCTTAGGTACAAAAACAGCAATATTACCCTTCCTTCTTTCTTCCTCAATCAATTTCTGAATTTTATGAAAATCCTTTTCAGAACAAACATAATATTTTTTATTAATTTTCTGGTTATGATCATTTATATTTTTTAACAAATCTTCTTCTACAAAAGCAAAACCTGTACCAAAAATTTTTTCCCCATTTTTATTCGTGGCCACATAACTTCCTCCCCCTCCTAAGGCTTGCTTCATATCCTCCAAATAAACCTCAAATATTAGTCCGTTATAGTATTCAAAAGGTCTAATAAAAGCTGGATTTATTAATATAGATTCCGATGAATATCCTAAGTTTATCAACTCTCTTTTAAAAGAGTTTAATGACTTAAGTTCATCATTTAAATCTTTATCATAAAAGGAATAACTATCTTCAAAAAATAGGAGTTTTTTAATATCATTTAAAACATTTGTTGATAAAGAAAGTTTCTCTAAATATTCCATTAGAGATACATAATCTTTTATTAGTAAAAGATTTTTTAAACTCTTAATCTCCTCTTCTTTAATATATTTTCTTAAAAAATTCCAAATGTTTGTGTTACTTATTTCAATAATATAATTTTCTATGCCTATTTTTTTAAATATATTTTTAATGGTTAATAATATCTCTAAATCTCTCCAAAGAGAAGGTGAATATATAAGTTCCCAACCGATTTGAAATTTTTCTTCTATACTATATCCGTTAAGGCTAAAGACAGGTCCCATATAAAAAAGTCTAATAGGGAAGTTTTCCCTTTTTATATTTCTTAATATTTCAGAGGTCATTTCTGGACGAAGAGATAACAATTTACCATTTTTTTCAAAAAATAATAGGTTTTCATTTCCCCATAAATTTTCTGAAACTATAGGGATTCTAATCTCTGTATACCCCCAAAGTTCTAACTCTTTTCTAATTATATTTTCTATGTTTATACTCTTCATTTATTTATCACTTTAAATTATTAAAGCAATAAAGATTATATTTAAAAATATATTTTTTGTCAAGAGAAAGCTCATAAGATATAATATTAAATATGAGTAAGGCAATTAAATTTATACAACCCCTAATTTTTATCCTACTTTTAGTATCCTATATATTAGGAGCAGAAAGCTTTTATATAGCTCCTTCTATAGAGTATAAAAAGGTTACATCAGATGGTTTAGTATATCACATTACTTCAATAAATCAATTCGATTCTTTATTAGACATAGAAACAGTGGTAACAAACACAAAACTTTCAGATGTATTAAAAGAAAAGAACTACGATATTATTATTAACGCAAACTTCTTTGATCCTAATAGTAAAGAGCCTGTTGGACTTGTAGTTAAGAATTATGAACTGTTACATTTACCTATAAAAAGGGGGGTCTTTGGAATAACCTCAGACAATAAAGCTATTATAGATATTTTTAATATCAACATAAAATTAAAAATTGACAATACAATAATACCAATTAATAACTTAAACTCTCCTCGTGGGGCAGACCAAATCACAATTTTCACTAAATTCTTTGGAAAAGAGACCAAAATATTAGATAATGCAGTAGCCGGAGTTGATATAGAAGTAAGTTTAGATGATAAAATTCCATCCTTAGGTACAACCTCAGGCAAAATTTCTAACATATATTATGGGGTAAAAAAATCTATTATTAAAGATAATTCTTGTATTATATCTTTAGGAGGTACTGCCTTAAAATATCTTCCTTTCTTTAGTTTAAATAAAAAAATAGAAATAATAGTTGAAAGTAATCCTCCTATAAGGTTAAAAGAAGCAGTATGTGGAGGACCTATTCTTATAAAAAATGGTGAAATCGTATTAGATAAAACAGGAGAAATTCCTTTCAACTCAAATATCATCAACTCAAGACATCCTCGTACTGTTGTAGGAATTACAGATGATAAAATTTTCTTTATAGTGATAGAAGGGAGAAATAATAATTCCTCAGGTCTTTCTATTCCAGAAACATGTGAACTTGTAAAAAATATGGGTATTAGAGATGCTATTAATCTTGATGGGGGAGGATCAAGTCAAAAAATAATTTGGGGAAATTTAATCAACCAAGTATCAGAAAGAAGTGTTCCAGTAGGAATAGGAGTTAAAAATAACTATCCTTACAAAAATCCTACATATCTAAGCTTTAAAGAAAAGGACGATATCTATATAAGAAAAGGAGAAAAATTAAAATTGGAGCTATTACTTCAAGATGAAAATTATCATCCCTATTCTATTACATATACAATGTTAACATGGACCATAGCCAATGATAATATAAACTTTAATCCCTCAATATTAGAGGTAGAAGGAAGGGAATTAGGAGAATCAAGTCTAACAATTTATTTATCCAATTTGGAGGCTTCTAAAAAAATATATGTATGGGACTATGTAGCATTAAAAATAGAGATTGATGAGGATAAAGTATACTTGGGGGATAGTATTCTCCCTAAAATATATGCTATAGATAATCTTCAAAGGGAAAAGATTCTTTCATTAGACGGATTAAAATTTGACCCTAATTATTTCAGGAGAAATGGAAAGGGATTAACTGCTATTAACCCAGGAATTACAACCATAACGTATACATTCAATAATCTTTCTGCGACTTATACAATA
This sequence comes from uncultured Dictyoglomota bacterium, assembly GCA_964654465.1. GTDB lineage: Bacteria > Dictyoglomota > Dictyoglomia > Dictyoglomales > Dictyoglomaceae > Dictyoglomus. Next base: position 30,173 of record CAZZIO010000044.1, on the reverse strand, counting down.
GAAATTGTGCCAAATATAATAGAAGATTTTGAAGAAGACAAGAAATGGAATATAAGGGGAAAAAATTATAATCCTGATAGTACATTTTACAAACTTACATCAGATGCATACACAGGAAAAAGTTCTTTTATGTTAGTTTATGATTCAAAAGAAGAAAATTCTTTTATCTATGTTGATTTAAATATATCAATTCCTCCTGATAAAATTTCCCTCTCTATTGCACTAAAAGGGCAAGGAAATGGCTGGATTAGGTTATTATTTTATGATGACGATGGAACCCCATGGGTAATGGATCTAACAACAACACTACAATATAACTTTAATAAATGGACAACTATTAATAAAGATCTCACAGAAATAAGACCTTTAATATCTATAAATAAAAATACTCCCAAAATTCCTATTAGATTAGCTAGCATCTATTTAGTTGGATTAAACAATAAAATCTCTGGAAACCTTCTCATTGATAGCTTAAATTTTAAATAAAAAATTATTTTCTCAAAACCTTTAAGTAATAGTTTAAATAATCTAAGCCTGCAAATATGGAAAAGAAAAGTCCAATAGCAAAAACCGATACAGATAAGGGTATTTGAAGTAATGCCATTAATATAGATATAGACGTTAACACCATTGCAATCTTTCCATACATTCTTGAAGATATTATCTTTATCCCTTTTAATAAAAACCACAAACCCACCAAAAGCATCAATAACTCTTTTAATACAAATATGATAACCAGAACTGGCGGAAAAATTCTTTTGAATGAAAAAAATATAAGAGTTACTCCTACAATTAACTTATCAGCTATTGGATCTATTATTTTCCCTAACTCAGAACCTTGATTCAATCTTCTTGCCAAATATCCATCCAATATATCACTGACAGCAGCAAGTCCATAAAGAACTGCTGCTGTCATGTAACGATTAGAAACTAAAAAATAAAAATAAAAAGGTACAATAATAAATCTTATAAAGGTCAATAAATTAGGAATAGTAAACATGTTAATCTCACCTATATAACACAAATAAAGCTGCTCCAATGCCTCCTGCATCTTCACCTAACTCTGCCCATGCAAAGGATATCTTATCCCTTAAGCTTGGTAAAACTCTTTTATAAAACTCATCTCTCATAGGCTTTCCAATATAATCTCTTACATTAGCAACACCACCGCCTACAACTATTTTCTCAGGATCAATTACGTGAACATAATTCGCCAAGGCTATACCAAGATAATATCCTGCTCTATTGAAAATGTCTATAGCTAACTTATCTCCTTTTTCTGCAGCTTGGTATATTACCCTTACAGTTACTTTATCTACATCTCCATTTACTAAATTCCATATAAGACTATCCTTATTATCTGGAATAATAGATTTTGCATATCTTTCTATACCACTTCCCGAGGCAATTGCTTCAATACACCCTTTATTTCCACAACCACAAATAGGCCCATCGGGAATTACCGTAGTATGCCCAAATTCACCAGCCATTCCATGTGCTCCAATCCATAATTTACCATTTAACACTATACCAGAACCAATCCCTGTTCCAATCGCGATAGATATCATTGTTTTAGTCCCTCTTCCTGCCCCCACAAGCCATTCTGCCCAAGCCACTAAATTTACATCATTTTCCAAAAATACAGGCACCTTAAAATAATTCTCCAGTTCTTCTCCTAGAGGTACTTCCCTTTTCCATTCTTCACCTAAATTAGGAGCATATAAGGTTGTTTTCTTTTCTCTATCCATAATACCTGGAAACCCTACACCTATACCCTCCATATCATTAATTTTAATATTTGCTTCAACAAGTACTTTATTTATCATGTTTTTAATCTTTCGAATTACATAGTCTCTTCCTTTTTCAGACTCAGTGGGTTGTTTATCTCTTGAGATTATCTCACCCTTTTCATTAACCAGAAGTACATTTATTTTAGTACCACCTAAATCAACACCTATAGCTTTTCGCATCTTCAACCTCCTTTATCTTACTAATATAAATTCAAAATTTATTTTCCTCATTGTTGTTTCAAAAAGAACATCAGGAATGATAAATCTTGCGGGGAATTTACAATAAGGTAAATGAAAAGCTATCAAACCACTTACTCTTGCACCTGCAAAAATTCTCCCATCCTTAAACTTTAAAAGTTCATAACTTTTTATAATTTCTTCCAAAGATTTTTCTTTATTAGAAGAACTTATACTGAAAGAAAAAGTCGGAGGTTGGTTTGTCCCAAATGAAACTTCAAAAGATACTTTTGGGGTTGTGGAGGGTTGATAATATATCTCTCTTATTGGTGAAAATTGTTTTCCGGTTTGATCTATAATCACAGATTTTCCTAGTGGATAAACCCAAATATTTTCTGAAGAGTTATTCACTATTTCCAGGTTTATAACCAAAATATCCTCTGAAAGATTATACCATCTTGAATCCCTAATAATATCAACGCGTGCTTCTACTCCCCCTTTGGATGTAATTTGAGGGGATATATTTACGGGTTTTATACAACCGCTAATTATTAATATAGTAAATATTAAAAAACAAAAAATAACCTTTTTCATAATTAAGCCACTCCTTTAAATTTAAACTAAATTAAAAAGTTTCACACTAATACATTTTACATTAAAATAAGACTTCTTGACAATAAATATCTTAAGATTTAAAAATATGAAATGGTGAACCTTAAAAAGAAAGTTTAAATAATTATACTAAGGAGGTGAAAGTAATGCCTATCTATGAATATGAATGCGAAAGATGTCATGAAAGATACGAGATTATGACAAACCTTGGAGAAGAACCCCCAAAAACTTGTATAAAATGTGGTGGCAACTTAAGAAAAATCTTTTCACCTGTAGGAATTGTCTTTAAAGGATCAGGATTTTATACTACAGATTATAAGAAAAAATCTTCTAATTCTAGCGAAAAATCTAGTGATAGTAAGGGGGAAGAATAATTTCTCCCCCTTTATTTTTTAATTGCCAATATTATTAATCTTCTTGATCCAATATGAAATTTACGACCTTCATAATCTCCCATAAGCCTATCTACATGAAATCCGCTCTCTTTAAAAAGATGTATAATCTCTGAAGGAGAATAAAGATATATTCTTCTTACAAATTCCTTTCTAATATTGTTTTTCAAATCAATAACTATTCTGTTTGATATATAAAATCCCGTATCCGGCTCAAAAAAATGTTCTGTAAGTAAAACATAATCCTCCCCAAAAAGATCCCAAGAGTATGGAATAAAATATTTAAGAAGGGCATCTCTATTTTCAATATCTATAAGAAATCTACCATCCCTTTTTAACACTTGATATACCTTATTAAGAGTCTCTTTATCTTCCTCATATGTGGAGAGTCCAAAACTGGTATAAAGAGAAAATACGATGTCAAATTTATAGTCAAGCTTATCAATATCTTTGTATTCCATCACATAAAATTCCACATTAAAAACTTTTTCTTTTTTAGCATTTTCTTTTGCTATCTCAATAAGTTCAGATGAACGATCTATTCCAATTGTTCTGTATCCTCTTTTGCCAAGTTCTAAAGTATGTCTTCCAAATCCGCAACCAAGATCTAATATTAAAGATCCCCTTTTTAAGCTTAGTACAGATTCTAAAAAATCCACTTCCCTTTTTGTACGCTCTGGAGTTAGATGTTTAGCAAGATATTGATAATAATCTCTACCAAAATATTGATCTCTCCAATCTTTACCTTCTTGCATATTTCTGCCTTAAATAATACAAAAGTATAGTAAGATCACCAGCGTTTACTCCTGTAATTCTCTGAGCTTGTCCAAAAGTAGTTGGTCTTACTTTTTCAAGCTTTTCTTTTCCTTCTCGAGAAAGATGCGGTATTTCGTCATAATTTATATCAGGAGGAATCACTAAATCTTCATATTCCTGAAATTCTCTAATCTTTTGGAGTTCTTTTTGTATGTATCCTTCATATTTAATATCTATTTCTATTATGCTTCTCCACTTTTTTGGTAAATCTCCAGAAAGACCTATTTTTTCCAAATCATCATAGGTTATTTCAGGTCTTTTCAATATCTGGATAAGAGGAATCGACTGTTCTATAGGATTAGTACCCTTTTCTATTAATAAGTCATTAATTTCATTAGGATCTACCGATGTTTTTTCAAGTCTCTTCCTTTCAAGCCTTAATTTTTCCATTTTTTCTTGAAACATTTTCCACATATCTTCATCTATTAGACCTAACTTGTAAGCCTTGGGAGTAAGTCTTTGATCTGCATTATCAGATCTTAAGAGTAATCTATATTCTGCTCTTGATGTTAAAATTCTATATGGCTCATCCACACCCTTTATTACAAGATCATCTATAAGTACCCCTATATATCCTTCGTCTCTTCTTACAATAAGTGGTTCTCTTCCTAATAGACTTAACGCAGCATTAGCTCCTGCAATTAATCCTTGTGCGGCAGCTTCTTCATAGCCAGTAGTACCATTTATTTGACCCGCCAAATATAAACCTTTTATTTTCTTTGTTTCAAGAGTAATCTTTAACTGTTGAGGATATACAAAATCATAAGCTATAGCATATCCAGGCCTTATAAGTTCAACCTCCTCTAAGCCTGGAATACTTCTTAAAATTTGGATTTGAATTTCCTCTGGCAAACTTGTATATATTCCTTGTACATAAATCTCTACCGAGTTTTTTCCTTCTGGCTCAAGAAAAACTTGGTGAGTTTCATGATGAGGAAACCACACATATTTTTCCTCTATAGATGGACAGTATCTCGGTCCTTTTTTTACCATCCCCCCAATTCGAGAGGCTGTTAGATGAATATTATTAAGTACTATTTCTTTCGTCTTTTGGGTGGTTCTAGTTAAATATGATAAAACTTGCTCTCTTGGTTCTGGCTCTTCCCAGAAAGAAAAAGAATGAAGTTCTTCATCTCCTGGTTGAGGTATGGTCTTACTAAAATCAATAGTTCTTTTATCTACTCGAGGAGTAGTGCCTGTATTAAATCTTCCTACTTCTAAGCCTAATCTCCTAAGAGCATCAGAAAGACCTATAGAGGGAAATTCTCCCATTCTTCCTGCTGGCTTAGACCAGGTACTTATATGGATAACACCATTCATAAAAGTACCAGGGGTAATAACAACTCTTTCAGCATAAAACTCTTTTTTAGTTGATAAAACTACACCTTTTACTTCATCATTTTCTACAATTAGATCTATAACTTCTCCTTGATAGACATCTAAATTTTTCTGCTTTTCAAGAAATTCTCTCATCTTTATAGGATAAAGCCATTTATCTACCTGTGCCCTAAGAGCCCTTACTGCTGGACCCTTAGAAGTATTTAGCCATTTTACTTGAATCATACTTCTATTTGTTATTCTTCCTATGGCACCACCCAAAGCATCTATTTCCAATATTAGGTGACCCTTCCCAGGACCCCCCATAGCTGGATTGCAAGGAAGCCATCCCAAGGTATCATAATTCATAGTAATCAAAAGAGTTTTAACACCAAGACGAGAGGCTGCATAGGCAGCCTCACATCCTGCATGACCACCACCTACTACAATGACATCATACTTTTCCATCGCCATTTCTCCTTATCTCTAAAACTCCTAACTTTTTCAGTATAAATAATATTAAAAATAAAGTTCCAAACACAAGAAGAGCTGATATATAAGGATCCTGGATTAAAGAAATTAGTATCGCCACTAAAGACATACAAATGGTAAATAAATAAATAAAAGCAATACTTTGCTCTGTTGTCATACCAATCTTCAAAAACCTATGATGTATATGATCCTTATCAAACTTCCAAGGTGCCCTACCTTCAATTAGTCTTCTCACAATAGAAAAAGCTGTGTCAAGAACTGGAAATCCCATAACAAGAATTGGAATAAACAAATTAATAATTGTACTTATTTTTAAGACTCCCACTATAGATATGGCTCCTAATATAAAACCTAAAAACATTGCCCCTGAATCTCCCATAATAATAGAAGCAGGTGGAAAATTGAAAAATAAGAATCCTAATACACCTCCCAAAATACTTGCCAATAAAAATGCCATCTCCAATCTTCCCAAAAGTAAAGAAATAATGAGTAAAGAGAAAGAAGATATTGCTGATACTCCTCCAGCAAGACCATCAAGACCATCTATAAAATTCATGGCATTTGCAATACCTAAAAGCCATATAAATGATATTAAATGAGCCCAAAAACCCTTTATTATTATTCCTGTATAAGGAATCCTCCACAAATCTACTCTAACTCCCAATATAACTGCCATAAGTATAGCTATAAATGTAAGAGAAAATTTGGGGGCTGGTTTTAATTCCACAAAATCATCTAATAATCCTACTAAAAATACTAATGTTCCCCCCATTAATATCCTCTCTACAATAAGAGACCTATTAAAAAGAATGTTTACTATTAAAACTCCTAAGAAAAATGAAACACCACCAATTCTTGGAATAGGTTTATTATGAACTTTTCTATCTGTAGGAATATCTATTCCACCTATTATAAAGGCTTTCCTTCTTATCCAAGGTGTAACTATTAAAGAAATAATTAAAGATAAAGTAAAAGATATTAATATGTTCATTTTTCCTTCTTATCTTTTAATTCGTAGGCTAATATAATAGCTTGAGCTATCTCTTTCATAGGTTTTCTTTTGTCCATACTGGCTTTCTGAATTAATCTAAAAGCTTCATGCTCTTTTAAACCTTCTCTATCCATAAGCAATCCTTTTGCTCTATCTACAAGCTTTCTTGTCTCAAGAGCATCTTTTAGGTCTTCTACTTCCTTTCTTAAAAGTTGAAATTCTTTAAATCTTGCAATAGCTATTTCAATAGCTGGAAAAAGATCAGATTCTTTAAAAGGTTTTACAATATAAGATATAACTCCAACCTCTTTTGCTTTTTCTACTAATTCTTTATCTGAATAGGCAGTAAGAAAAATTATGGGAGCAATTTCCTCTTGAGTTAATATCTTAGCTGCCTCAATACCATCTAAATTAGGCATTCTAATATCCATAATTATCACATCTGGCTTCAATTTTCTTGCAAGTTCTACAGCTAGCTGACCGTCTGAAGCTTCTCCTACCACTTCATAACCCTGTCCTTCTAAAATCTCTTTTATATCCATTTTAACTATAGGTTCATCTTCTGCTATTAATACTCTTATAGGCTTTTTCATATGTATCAGCAACCTCCTCAAAGTATATCTTTGAATATTTCATTTGCAAGTAATACTCCTTTTTTAGTCAGACATATTCTATCATTTTTTCTCTTTATAAGGCCTTTCTTCAAAAAAAGAGAGAGATTTGGAATATAATCTGATATTTTTTTTCCAAATTTTTCAAAAAACTCCTTTTCAGAAATTCCTTCCATAAGCCTTAGCTTTACAAAAAGATAATCCTTAGGATAAGTTTCATCATTTAAAATTTCTATATTTTCAATCGGCAATTCACCATTATTTATTTTCTCATAGTATACAAAAAGATTTTTGTAATTTCCATACCTTATGTGATTAGTAAAAGAATAAGCTGATACACCATATCCATGATATTCATCTTGATTCCAATACTTCAAATTATGTCTACATTTTAGATTAATGTTTCGTGCAAAATTAGAGATCTCATAATGGATAAAACCTACTTCTTCTAATAGATTCATTGCATACGCATACATATTGGCTTCTTCATCATTATCAGGTAAAGTAAATTCCCCCTTTATATATCCTTCATAAAATAATGTACCTTCCTCTATTATAAGATTATATATAGAGATATGCTCGGGATTTAGTGAAAGGGTAAAATCTAAGGACTTATAAAAGTTATTAGGGTTCTGAAAAGGTATAGAGTAAATAAGATCAAAATTTATATTATCAAAACCATATTCTCTCAATAAAAAAAATGTTTTTAACGTATCTGAAACAGTATGAATCCTTCCTAAAATGAATAATTCTTCATCTATGAATGATTGAGCTCCTATACTTATTCTATTAATTCCTATATTCTTCCAAAAACTTAATTTCTTCTTGTCTATAGTACCAGGATTGACTTCTATTGTTATCTCTGCATCTTTTCTTATCCTATAATTTTTATTAATACTCTCAAAAATCGAATTCAATACCTTTAGAGACATTAAAGATGGCGTTCCACCACCGAAATATATCGTATCTACAATCTCTCCTTCAGCCTTAAGTTGTATCTCTTTAGAAATATATTCCAGATATCTTTCTTCTTCCTTAATAGAATAAACAAAAGAGGTAAAATCACAATAAGGACACTTTTTCACACAAAAAGGATAATGAATATATACTCCTATAGTTTTCATAAATATTTATTCAGTTATAAGCTTTTTAATTATTTCTATTAATGGAAAATAAGTCATGTTAGAGTGAAGAGGAGTGATAGAAATCATCCCATGATTGATTGCCCAGATATCAGAACCTTCTTCTGCTTGCTTTTCTATTTCGCCATGAAGCCAATAATACTCTTTATTTCTGGGGTCATATCTTTTTTCTACTCTATTCCTATAATGAAACTTACCCTGGTAAGTTACAAAAATATTTGAAATATCAGCTTTAGGTGGTACATTTATATTCAAGAAAACATCCTTAGGTAATATCCCTAAAAATAAGTGTATATATTTCATTAAGAACTCTACAGCCTTTTCATAATCTTCCTCTTCTCCTTCATGAGATACAGAAATGGAAATAGCAGGTATACCATTAAGAGATGCTTCCCTTGCCCCAGAAACTGTACCAGAATAAATAATATCAGTTCCTAAGTTATATCCCTTATTTATCCCAGATATAACAACGGAAGGGAAGTCAGGAAGTAAAGCATAAAGCCCTAAAAGAATACAATCTGCAGGATTACCATTAGTAGTCCAGCACTTAATATTTGTAATTTTCCATGTTACCTCATTAACTCTTAAAGGCTTATGAAGAGTAATAGCATGACTTCCTCCACTTCTCTCTCTTTCAGGTACAATAATATAAACCTCTCCTATATCTTTTAGTCTTTTGCTCATAATTTCTAAAGCAGGTGAATTTATTCCATCATCATTTGTTATAAGTATTCTTAAGCTTTCCATAATTCCTAATCCCTCTTTAATACAGTCCAAAAAGCTTCTTGAGGTATTTCTACATGACCTATTTTCTTCATTCTCTTTTTACCTTCCTTTTGCTTTTCTAAAAGTTTCTTTTTTCTTGTTACATCTCCACCGTAACATTTTTGAAGAACATTTTTTCTTAAAGGCTTTATCTCTTCACGAGCTATAATCTTACTCCCAATACCCACTTGTATTACTACCTCAAAAAGTTGACGTGGTATAACTTCTCTCAACTTCTGTGCCAATTTTCTTGCTTCTTCATAAGCCTTTCCTTTATGTGCGATAAGAGAAAGTGCATCTACTGGTTTCCCATTGATATATACATCTAATTTTACTAACTCACTATTTTTATATCCAATCAGCTCATAACTTAATGATCCATACCCACGGGTAACAGATTTTAATATATTGAAAAAGTCAGTTATAATCTCAGAAAGAGGGATCTCAGCAGTAATTAACACACGATTAATAGTAAGATAATCCATACCCTTAAATTCTCCTCTTCTTCTATCAATCAATTCCATAACTGACCCAACATATTCATTAGGTGTTACAATGCTTGCTATTACAAATGGTTCTCTAAACTCAGAGATTTCATATGGAGGAGGTAAATCCAAAGGATTCTGAATAATTTTTTTCTCTCCTTTTTTCGTAATTACTTCATAAGCTACAGAAGGTACAGTAGTAATTATATTTAAATCAAACTCTCTTTCTAATCTTTCCTGTATAATTTCCAAATGTAAAAGTCCTAAAAAACCACATCTAAAACCAAAACCAAGAGCAGGCGAACTTTCAGGTTCATAATATAAAGAAGCATCATTTAGACTTAGTTTTTGTAAGGCATCCCTTAATTTCTCATAATCTTCATTCTCAATTGGATAGACCCCACAAAAAACCATAGGTTGTAATTTTCTATAACCAGGCAAAGGTAAATTTGCTGGATTATCAGTTTTTGTAATTGTATCTCCTACTCTGGCCTCTGAAATATTCTTTACATTAGCAATAATATATCCAACTTCTCCTGAAAGAAGACTTTCCACCTTTACCATATCAGGAGTAAATACTCCTACTTCTTGCACCTCATATTCCACGTTATTAGACATGAATTTTATTTTATCCCCTACCTTTACCATTCCGCTAAAGACTCTTACATAGACTACAACACCTCTGTATGGATCATATTTAGCATCAAAAATCAATGCTTTTAAGGGAGCATTAATATCTCCCTTTGGATGTGGTATATATTTAACAATACCCTCCAATAATTCCTCAATTCCCCAGCCTTCCTTAGCACTTACAAAAAAAGTTTCTCCTATATAATCCCTCCCAAGAAGTTCCTTGATCTCTTCAGCTACCTTTTGAGGTTCTGTATTTAGAAGATCTATCTTATTTATAACAGGAATTATGGCCAGATTATTCTCAAGGGCTAGAAGAAGATTATTTATCGTTTGGGCTTCTATTCCTTGAGAGGCATCTACAACTAAAATTGCACCTTCACAAGCCGCCAAACTCCTTGATACTTCATAAGTAAAGTCCACATGACCAGGTGTGTCAATTAAATTGAATTCATAGGTTTCTTTATCTTTGGCCTTATAAAAAAACCTTACCGCTTGAGCTTTTACCGTGATTCCCCTTTCTCTCTCAATTTCTAGAGTATCTAATAATTGATCTCTCATCTTTCTCTTATCAATAGCTCCTGTAAACTCTAAAAGTCTGTCTGCTAATGTAGATTTACCATGATCTACATGTGCAATAATGCTAAAATTTCTTATCTTAGTTATATCTCGCATAAATCCTCCTCCCAATCTTTGCCATATTTTTGATTATATAACATTTTGTAAAATCTTTTGAACTATTTTAATTTTATGGTATAATTCACACTGTTAAATCAAAAATTTTTATAAAGGAGAGGGAAAAGGAATATGGCAAATACAAAATCTGCAATTAAAAGAATAAAGATAAGTGAAAGAAACAGAATTAGAAATCGTGTAAGAATTGGAAAAATTAAATTTTATACAAAACAGTTTCTTAATCTCCTCAAAGAAAATAAAATAGAAGAAGCTAAAAAAATTCTTCCAGAAGTAATAAGTGCAATAGACAAAGCAGCACAAAAAGGAACTCTTCATAAAAATACTGCAGCAAGAAAGAAATCAAAACTCATGAAGCTTCTTAACGAAAAACTTGCTGTCAAATCTTAGCCCCGATTTTTAGCAGTACTTTTTCCAAAAGTACTCTTGGATCTTTAGCTGTAGTCTTAAACTCCAAATCAGTCTGCCGCAGAAGAAGATATATCTCAAAAATTTCTGCGGCAGAGTATTTTGTTAATGCATCTAAAAGCTTTTTTACTACAAAGGGATGTAAACCAAGTTTTTCCCTAATCTCTTCACTTGAATACCCATCTTTAAACAACGCATTTGCTCTTAGAAGTTGTCTCATTTGTCTAATAAGGATTTCCAATATAACTTGAGGATATGTTCCTTCATTAAATAAAGTATCAATTCCAGACAAAGCAAGATAGAAATCTCTCCTCAAAATAGCATCTAAAAAAGTATAAAAGGCTATCTCCACAGGAGAGAGTAATCCCTTAAAAACATCAATTGTAATATCCTTTTTATCTATAGCAAAAATACACACTTTCTCAATCTCTTGAATAAGTAATCCTATATTTTCAGAATAATAAGATGATAGAAAATATATACTTTCATCATCAATATTTTTACCCTTCTCTTGGAATTTTTCTTTTATCCACTTTCTCAAGGCATCAGTCCTAAATTTAGTAAACTCTACAACTCCTTCTGGGGGTATCATTTTTGAAAAAGAAATCTTTTTGGGTTTTTCTTCTTCAGCATTAGCCATAAAAACTAAACAAGTATTAGTCATTCTTCTAAATAAAATCTCTAATTTTTTTGGAATATTTTGATCTTTAAGATCTTGGGCATGCCTGACTACAATAAATTGATTCCCTAAAAGCGGAGGTGATTCTAAATATGGGAGAAGATCATTCCAATTTATTTCATCTCCAAAAAAGGCCACATAGTTAAATTCTTTAAATCTCACTTTCTTAAGTTCCAATAAAGCTTCTTCCATTAAAAATTTTTCTTCACCTATAAAAAGGTAAACAGGAGAAAACTTCTTTTCTTTTAATGAGTGCCTAAACTCCCAGTAATTCATAATCCTCTCTTTTCCTCATAATTATTGGTAAAAAGATAAGAAATAAGGAAATTACAAGACTAATTTTATAATGAGAAAGAATGAATTGCAAACCATTTAGCAGAATGTCAATCAAAATAGATAATAGTTTTACCAAAATATGATTAATTGGATAAATATTAATAAAAAATAATAAAAAACTAAAAATTAAAATAATATAGAATATGGGAATTGAAAAAATATTTGAAAGAATTGAGATAAAACAAATTTTCTTAAAATAGTAAAGGTAAAGAGGAGATAAAAATATCATTAACCAAAAAGAGCTTTCCCAAATTTCCTGAAAAAATTTTGGTAAAAACTTAGGAAATTGAGGCTTATACAGAAGACCTAACATGGAAAGATAAGAAAGTTGAAAGCTTAAATTAAAAAGCTTTAACGGAAATATTATAAGATTAATCAATGCAACCCAGAAAACTGCGTTCAAAGTATCTTCTTCACGTCTAAAAAGAAAAGCTAAAAGTAGAAAGATATATTCCCCTATAACTCTCCATATAGGTGGATTATCTCCAATAATATAACCATAAAAAATAAGTATGGGAAGAAAAATAATTCTGCTCAATACTTTCCTAAAAGGTAAAAAGTTAATAAAAATTCCTATTAACAAAGAAACATGTAAACCTGAAATTGCTAACAAATGAGAAGTACCAGTTTCAGAAAATATCTCTTTTATATCTTTATTTAGTCCTAATTTCTCTCCAATTGTAATAGCCTTGATAAATTCTTTTTTATCATCACTATAAAAACCCAAAATGTGATCAACATATTTTTTAAATTTTAACCTTAAAAGCTTAAATCTATTTTGGTATCTATGTCCGACTAATTGCATCTCCTTAACCTTTATTTTATATATAATACTTTCACTCCAAATATTATTATTTTCTAATGGATAATATTCTACTCCTCTTAAAAGAAGTACATCTCCCACTTCATATCTGACACTTTTACCAACAGACATAATAAATTCTTCCTTACTAATATCTGCTTTTATAACATATTGTATATATTTTTGGGAAAATCTCACATCTTTTACCTCTGCATAAATCTCATGATATTTTTTATGAAAAAGTTCATATTGAGGTGATGATACCTTATATAACAAAGATCCAAGAAAGAAAAAAGACAAAGATAAGAAAATAAGTAAAAATCTTTTCCTTAAAAAGATGAAAGAAGCAAGAATAAAAAAGGGTACTCCAAAACTAAAATGATATTTGGATATAATTATTCCTACCACATAACTTATTAAAAAAATAAATGAATAAGGTATTCCCAAAAGTCACCAAGTAATTTTATCTTTTATTTTTTCAAGTTTCTTTTCTCCTATTCCCTTAACATTTAATAGATCATCATAAGAAGTAAATAATCCGTGTTCATTTCTATAATCAATTATTCTTTGAGCAAGGGTAGTTCCAATTCCAGGTAAAGTTTCAAGTTGTTGTTTGGAAGCAGTATTTATATTAATCTTATCATTAGTTGAAATACCAACCGAAGTTCTTAATTCTTCTTTAGAAGATATGACTGAATTTAAGTACTGGACTTTGGAAGGAACGTTTATTTTTGATGCGTCTTTCAAATAATCTGCAAGGTTAAGCTTATCTAAATCAGCAGAGGGTAAGGGACCACCTGCCACATTTATAGCATCAATAACCCTTGCTCCATCTCGTAATTTATACACCCCAGGAATCTTAACTTCTCCTGCCACATGTACTACTATAAAACTATTTACATCCTCTTCTAATATTTTTTGTTCCTTTCCAAATAAGTTAAATACAGTAAAAACAATAACTAAACATACAAAAATTATGATAATTATTTTTTCTTTTTTATCAAACATCTATTTTCTTAATAATAATTTAGTTTTATCCCTCAAAAGAGAGATATTCTTTTTCAATATTTCTATAGCTCTATTTAGCTGAATATCATTATCCCTACCCACACTCTCTGGGGCCATCTCTACTAATACCTCTGGAACTATACCTTCTTTATTTATATCTCTACCTGATGGAAGTAAATATTTTTCTGTAGTTATTTTAACAGCTGATCCATCTGAAAGAGTGAAAATTGTTTGAACTACTCCTTTACCAAAAGTTTTCTCTCCTACTAATATACCTTTATTATAGTCATTTATAGCTCCTGACAAAATCTCAGATGCACTTGCAGAATACCTATTAACAAGAACTATTAAAGGCTTATTCCATTTATATGTTCCTTTTACTACTTTCTCTCCATATAATCTTTTATCCCTATCCTGTCTATAAACAATTATACCTTTTGTATCAAATGTTTTAGATGTATTATTATCTTTAATAATAGTTTTTACTTGATCATTTTCGGAAATAAAGAAACTTGCTATAGTAACTGCAGCTTTTAAATCTCCCCCTGGGTTATTTCTAAGATCTAATATTACTCCGCTTACTTTCTTCTCCAATGCTCTAAATGCATCAGATAATTTTTGAGGTGAGTTTTGAGTAAATTCATAAAATCTTATATAACCAATATTATTATCTAAAACCTTATATTCCACAACAGGCACTTCTATAAGCGCTCTCTTTAAAACAAACTCATAATATTTCTTCTCTGATTCTCTATATATTTTTATTTTTACCTCTTTACCTACCTCCCCTCTAATCATAGAAACCACAAGATCTAAAGGTTTATCAACCACACTTTGTCCATCCACTTCCACTATCTGATCCCCAGGTTTTATACCTGCCTTGAAAGCTGGTGTTCCTTCTATAGGTGATACAACTAAAATTTTACCGTCCTTAGACTCAAGCCTCATTCCAACCCCACCAAAAGAACCCTGCATATCCTCTGTAAAGGTCCTAAAAGCTTTTGGATCAAAAAATTCGGTATATGGATCGTCTAAAGCCTTTAAATATCCTCTTATTGCTTCATACTCTAATTTCTTATTGTCTAAATTTTTCTCAATATACGCATTTCTTACATAATAAACAGTTTCAATAAAAACCCTAACACTTGTAATAATGTCATCAATAGAATCCTTAGCTATATTTAATTTTGAGATTAAAAATACAGTTATTAAAGCAATGAAAACAATTATTAAAATTCTCTTTTTAAATCTCATTCTTTCCTCCTTCTATTATTTTAACCAATTTATTGGATCTACAGGTTCACCATTTACTCTCACCTCAAAATGTAAGTGGGGACCTGTACTTAAACCTGTACTTCCTACATATCCAATTATATCACCCTCAGAAACTTCTTCTCCAGATCTTACAGCTATCCTTGACAGATGTCCATAAACAGTAGATATATTACCTCCATGATCTATTATTATCATATTTCCATATCCACCATACCATCCAGCAAAAATAACTCTGCCAGAAGCTACTGCTCTTATAGGTGTTCCATAATCTGCTGAAATATCTATACCAGTATGGAAAAGAGGAGCTCCTCCAAGTATAGGATGTCTCCTCATACCAAATCCAGAAGTAACACTCCCAATAACAGGCCAAGAGAGGTATCCTTTTTTAGCTTTTTGAATTTTAGAAGATGCCAATCTCTTTATAAAATTCTCAATCTCCTTTGACTCTCGCTCTAAGGTTGCAATAACTTGTTGCTGATACCTTTTTTGCTCCCTAATTTTCTGAAGAAAGGCTTTTCTTTCTTTCTTCTTTGCTTCTATATATCCTTTTCTTTCTGATATATCCTTCACTAAAAGTTCAACCTTCCTTTTTTCAGCCTCCCATTCTTTTTTCTTCTTATCTATATCTTTACATTGTTTATCAATACTTTGTAGTCTATTTACTTCTTTCTTCATTAATATCTTCAAATAATATGGAACAGCAATAGAAGCAAATGTATTCTGTGTAAAGATAATATCTAAATATATCTTAGGTTGTATAGTTTTAAAAATATCACCTAAGGATTCTTTGTAGTTTAAACTTCTATATCTTAAATTTCTTTGCATTATACTTAATTGTGTTGATAATACCACCAATTTTGCTTGAGCTTCTCTAAGTTTCGTTTCCGCCATACTAAGATCTCTTTCTGCTTTATCAAGATCCATATCAATTTTGCTTATTTCTTGAACAATATTCAATTCCTTCTTTTCTAAATTTTTAACTTGCATCTTTAAACTATTTATTTGCTCTCTTTTTTTCTGCAATTCTTTTTGTTTTTGAAGTATGGTATAATCTACGTTACCCCATGTAAATATGGGTACTAACAATAGTGATAGAACAACTGTTACTGTAATTATCCTTTTCATCTAAGCCTCTGAAAGCTTATTAAGGCAGAAGTGAAACTAATAATTACGTTGGATATTACAAAATAAAAAATCCATATCAAGATGTGTTTTAAATCAAATACATAAGAGAAATAAGGAAGTATTGTTGATATATGATCTTTAAAAATGTTCCCCAAGAAATATATGGAAGCCAATGCAGAAAAAAAGGATATTGTTGTTATTATTACATTCTCCATTATTTGAGATGGTACTGAAAGTATGGGATAAGCAAGATGAGTATGAGTAAGTAATTCAACAGACAATAAAAGAAAAGACAAACTACCTAAGTATGTAAAAATCTTCTTAATGATCTCTACTAAGCCCTGCAAATTATACCATTGAGTAACCATTTCCTCAGGATATCTTACCTCTTCAACAAAGTTATAATTAAGAAGATACCTTATAATATCATGTATATTTTCTAATAAAGATGGGGTTATTTCGATAGTTTTAGGCAAAGAATCAGGTGATCCCCAAGCAAAAATATCATTCTCTCTTCCTACAACTTCCTTTAGCTTCTCCCAGGCCTCCTTCTGGGTTATATAAGTTGCTTCCTTGAAATGAAAATTAGATTTTAAATCTATCAATAATTTAACTATATCAGAATCAGAAGTTTTTGGATTTACAAAAGCATAAATTTTTATCTTCTCTGCCCAAAGATTTAGAGATCCATTCATAGAAGTAATAAAAACAATCAAAAACAATAAAAGTATATAGAGTATAAAAAACCCTATAAAGACGAAAAAACCTTTGTTTTTTAACCCCTCTATAAAATCTCTACTACCCATAGTTAAATTATAACTCTAAATATTACAAAAAAGCAACACAATTAATACTCCTAAGGCTCCACCCAAATTAATTTTTAAATCAAATCCTAATGTGAAAGTAAAAAAATACATGTTAAGAGTAACTGGGGAAAAGCCAATATTTAATCCCTTCTTTAAAAATTCTAACTTATCTCCAAATGCCTCAGCAATAACTCCACCCACAATTAGTCCCAGAACAATAAGAAAGATTAGAAGTTTTGTAGACATTTTACTTCTTCTCATAGGTCACCCCCTAAATAGTTTTTAATATATTTTATTAGATACCCCCCCACTATTCCATTAAAAAGACCTGCTAAAAACCCAAAAATGATAAGGAATGGAGCGTAGTAAAAAATACCCTTATGAAAAATGAAAAAGGCAACTATAAAAAGTTGGGTCATATTATGAATAATCGCTCCTATAATGCTATTATTTATAACACTTATTGAGGTTTTTGAAAAAAAACCCATAAAAAGATTACTTATCAATCCACCAAAAAACCCTAAATAAAAAGAGATATCTAAAAATCTTCCCATAATTATATTAACTATTATAACTCTAAGTACAGTTATAATTATAGCCTCTTTTATACCTACGGTATAAATAGCAACTAAGGGAACTAAATTTGCAATTCCAACTTTTCCACCTGGTAGAAAAAGAAAGGGAGAGATAAAAATACTTTCAAAATAATAGAGAACACAAGCTAAGGATATCATTAAACCTAAGGTAGTAATATAAACAACTTTATTTTCCTTTATCCTTTTCACTTTTTACTCTCCACTTTAAATTCCAGATTAGGAGAATACCATACATTTAAATTTGGAAAAACAATAACTAAGCCTAAGTAAGAAAATTTTTCTTTCCACAAAGATATGGCATCTTTACCTAAAACAAAAAAAGCTGTTGATAAAGCATCAGCTTCTGTTCCACTTTTACTTATCACACTAACACTTATAACGGAGTTTGATGGATATCCATTTTTAGGATTAATTATATGACAATATCTCTCATTGTCTTTAATAAAAAATCTTTCATAATCTCCCGACGTAGAAACAGAACCTTCTTTTATGCATACTTTTCCAATAAAACCTTGATCTTTACGGGGATGCTTGATACTTACTTCCCAAAGAGTTCCTTTCTGAGTTCTTCCATAAACTCCAACTTGTCCTCCAAAATTCAAAACAGCCCTATCTATAGAATATTTTCTCAAAACTTCAAATATTTTATCCATTAAATATCCTTTAGCAATACCCCCCAAATCTATTTCCATTCCCTTTTCTATCATAACTTTGTTTCCTTTTATATGAATTTTTCTATAATTCACATATTGAAGTTTATCTTCAATCTCTTTTTTGTAAGGAACTCTGTAATTTTTATCATAAAATCCCCAAATCCTCATGAGAGGAGCTATTGTTGGATCAAAATAACCGTTTGTAATCTGAGCAAAATATTTAGCCTTTTTTATAATGTCTACAATGTCATAAGAAATTTCAACATAATTTCCAGCATTTTTATTGATCTTACTTATTTCACTATATGGGTTGAACCTGTCAATTTTTTTACTCAAATTTTCTATTAAAGCCCAAGATTCATTAAGAGCTCTATAACTGTCTTTCCCCCAGATTCTTATATCAACAAAAGTATCCATTAAAATACCAATATGAGAAGCTTCCCTATTCCCTTGATAACTTCTAATCAAGAAAATAAAGAAAATCAATATAGACAATATAATTAACGCTTTAATAATATAAGCGCCTTTGTTGGACATTTTTCTACACAGATTCCACAACCATCACAAAGGTCATAATTTATAACTGGAAATCTACCCTCTATCTTAATTGCTCCTTTAGGGCATACCTTTTCACAAATACCACATCCAATACATGCATGAGAACATACCTTTCTTGCATCAGGTCCTGGAAGTTCTGTTTTACAACAAAGTAGTAAAGGGATATTAACAGGTAATAAAGTTAAAATACCCCTTGGACATGCTTTCACACACAAACCACATCCAGTACATTTATTCACATCAATTTTAGGTAGACCATCGTCTCCCATATGTATAGCATCAAAAGGACAAGCTCTAACACAATCACCATATCCTAAACATCCAGTAGGACAACCTTTATAACCTCCTTGAACCAAATTTGCTGCTTTACATTTTTCTACTCCCTTATATATAAACCTTTCCTGAGCAATTCCTTTGCCTCCTTGACATGTAAGGAAAGATACCTGTTTCACAAGACTAACTTCTTCATTAGCTCCCATAATCTTTGCAATTTCTTTCGCTACTTTATCTCCTCCTACAATACAAGCAGTAATAGGTGCTCTACCCTCTAAAATCGCTATAGCACAAGCCTCACACCCTGTATAGCCACACGCACCACAATTTCCCCCCGGTAAAACCGACATAATCTGAGAAATACGAGGATCAAGCTCTACCTTAAATTTCTCACCTGCTACTGCTAAACCTAAGCCAAAAAGAAAACCAATCCCTCCTAATACTAAGATTGATATTATTATTAATTCCATATCATTTCCTCCTTTTTAATGAGCAAGTCCTTGAAATCCAAGAAAAATTAATGCCAATAGGCCAGCGGTTATAAAAACAATAGGATATCCTTGCCAAAATTTAGGTATATCTGAAAAAGAAAACCTCTCTCTTATGGTTGCAAGAAGTACTAAGGCAATAGTAAAGCCAAGAGAGACACCCAATGAATAAATAATAGATTCAATAAGATCATGCTGATAGTTTATATTTAAAAGCGTAACACCTAATATAGCACAATTTGTAGTTATTAATGGTAAGTAAATACCCATAGCCTTATAAAGAGATGGAGAAGTCTTTCTTATAAACATCTCCACAAGTTGTACTAAAACTGCAATCACTAATATAAAAGATATGGTTCTTAAAAAAATTAAATTAAGTGGAATAAGAATATAATAATAGATAAAGAATGTTACCACCGATGCCATGGTCATAACAAAAGCTACAGCAACACCCATACCAATAGATGTTTCAAGAAAAGAACTCATACCTACAAAAGGACATAAAGCTAAAAATCTCATAAAAACAATATTATCGATAAGAGAAGCAGATAGAAAAAGAAGAAATAGTTTTCCAACATATCCCATGTTATTACCTCCTAATTTTACTATCTACCCATTTCAATATTCCTATCAACAATCCTATTCCCCAAAAAGCTCCAGGAGGCATTACAAAAACTTTAGCAGGCTGAAAATTTTGAAAAATATTTGTATTCAAAAGAGTTCCTGATCCCAAAAATTCTCTTATGGCTCCTAAGGCTACTATAGCCCATATATAACCTATACTTATTCCTATCCCATCAGCAATAGATTCCATTACTGAATGTTTATAAGCAAAAGCCTCAGCCCTACCAATTATTATGCAATTTACCACAATTAATGGAATAAAAATACCTAAAGCCTTATAAAGTTCTGGAAAATAAGCAGATATAACAAGATCAACAATGGTAGTAAAAGTACCAATAACTACAATAAAAATAGGTATTCTTATGTCGTGAGGTGTAAATTTTCTTAAAAGAGATACAAACAAATTAGAAAAAACCATAACAAAGGTAAAAGCAAGTCCCATTCCAATTGCATTTTGTACACTAACAGAAACAGCAAGTACAGAACACAGACCTATCATTAATATCAAAACAGGATTCTCTTTAAAAATACCATTTCTTATATATATCCATAGCTTTTTCATTTTTCTTCCCCCCTAAAAGTTTTTGTGTTTCAGAACCTCATTTACAGCTCTCACAATTGCAGAAGAGGAGATAGTTGCTCCTGATACAGGAGTAACATTCTTTTTTACTTCTAAATTTGGGGTATCTCTTCCTATAAACTGATTTAAAAAACTATCCTTAACAATTTCAGTCCCAAGGCCTGGTGTTTCTTGTTGAGAAAGTATAGTTATGTGGGAAATTTTACCTTCCTTATTTGTACCAATGATCATCAAAATATCACTACTATACCCCTTTGATGTCACTTCCCAAACAGTTCCAGTTTTTTCATTTCCTTTATAAGCAATATATACTTCGGTTATTTTTACTAAATTACTATCAGATTTTGGAGGATTCTCGACTTTTTTGAAATCTGTTGCCTCTGGAATTATTTCCTTTAAAATTCTTTCTTTTTCTTTTTTTCTATTGCTCTCAATTACTCTCTGAGTGTTTTCATATGTAAAGGCTAAAACACCAGCTGATATACTACATACCAAAAAAAGGATTAATCCATATCTTAATATCTGTTTCATTTTCTCACCTCTCCAAATTTGCGAGGTTTTAAGGTTCTATCTATAAGAGGAGTCAAAGCATTCATAACAAGAATTCCATAAGATACTCCTTCTGGATAAATACCAAATAATCTTATAACCATTGTAAAGAAACCTGCTCCTATTCCAAAAATAATTTTACCTTTTGTTGTAAGAGGGGTTGTTACCCAATCAGTAGCCATAAAGAAAGCACCTAAAAAAAGTCCTCCAGCTAATATTTGAAAAATAGGGTCTTTCCCGAATAAAAGGGAAATTATAATAACCGTTGAAATATATGAAAGTGGTATTCTCCAATCCACTATTTCTTTATAAATAAGGTAGAGACCACCTAAAAGCAATAATAAGGCAGAAGTTTCTCCTATACATCCTGGAATATCACCAATAAAAAGATGAAAATATGAGGGTATTTGATAACCAGTAAGTTTAAGTTTTTCTATAGCAAGAGGGGTGGCAGTAGAAGTAAGGGGAGATGCTTGTGAAACCATGCCTCCAATTTTATGAATAGGTTCCATCCATGAGGTCATTATTTGAGGATAGGAAGAGAGGAGAAAGGCTCTTCCAACTAAGGCAGGATTTAAAAAATTATCACCCAATCCTCCAAAAACCTGCTTTCCAAGAAGAATAGCTGCACCAGATCCCACTATAGGAATCCATAATGGAACCTTAGGAGGTAAAGTAAGGGCAAGAAGAAGCCCTGTAACTACAGCACTAAAATCTAAAAGTATATTTAATGGCTTTTTCCTCAAAATAAGAGCAAAAGCTTCCCATAAAACTGCTGAAATTATACTTACTAATATAACCAATAAAGAATACAAACCAAAAAAATAAACACCTGCAAGAGTAGCAGGTATTAGTGCATAAATTACTTGCCTCATCGCATATGAAACATCTTCTTTAACAAAAATATGAGGCGATGAAGAAACTATTAATTTATCCATCTCTGACTTCATAACTGGTTATGCCTCCCTTTACTTTCTTTTCTTTGCTAAGATATCCGTTTTACCTACTCTTATCCATTGAAGAAGGGGTCTTCTGGAAGGACATATATAATTACAAGAACCACATTCTACACAATCTAATATTCCTAACTCCTCCGCCTCTATTAGTTTACCTCTTCTTACATATTTAGCTAATATGGTAGGCATTAATCCCATAGGACAAACATCAATACATCTTCCACATCTTACACATTCCACAGGTTCATAATATTTTGTTTCCTTCTCAGAAAAAACAACCACACCTGATGTACCTTTAATAACTGGTGTATCCATATCATAAATAGCTATACCCATCATAGGTCCACCAAATATAATCTTTCCTGGCTTTTCTCTGAATCCTCCTGCAGCCTCAATAAGTTTTGATACAGGAGTACCTATCAAAACCTCTAAATTTTTAGGAGAATTAATATTCTCACCTGTAACTGTTACTCCACGAGAAATTAAAGGAAGGCCTGTTTTAAAATGTTCAGCAATAGCTACTGCTGTTCCCACATTATTAACAACTACCCCTACATCTAAAGGAAGACCTCCAGAGGGAACTTCTCTATCTAAAATAGCCTTTATGAGATGCTTTTCAGAACCTTGAGGATATTTCGTGGGTAAAATAGCAATTTCTATATCCCTATCTATATATTTTCTCAAAACTTCCGCTGCATCCTTCTTGTTATTCTCAATACCAATAATTCCCTTCTTAACTCCTAATGCATACATCAATATCCTCAACCCTTCTATAATTAGTTGAGGTTTCTCTAACATAAGCCTATAGTCTATAGTCAAGTACGGCTCACACTCTGCTCCATTGAGAATAACCGTATCTATCTTTTTCTCTGGTGGAGGTGATATCTTCACATGGGTAGGAAAAGCAGCACCTCCGAGTCCAACAATACCAGCCTCTCTAATTCTCTTTTTAATCTCGTCAGGTGAAAGATTTTGCCATGATAAATCTCTGGGAATATCTGGAAAAATCTCTTCTTTGCCATCTGGCTCTATCTCAATACCCAAAACATTTCTTCCATTGGGATGAGGAAAAAGTGCAATTCTTTTTACAGTTCCTGAAGTTGGAGCATGAATAGGAGCCGTAACAAAAGCCTGCGCATCTCCAATTTTTTGTCCTTTAAATACATGGTCCTTAGCTTTAACAAGAGGGGTTGTAGGAGCTCCTGTATGCTGAATTGTAAGAATAAGTAATCTTTCAGGGAGAGGAATTTTTGTTATTGGTACATCTTTTGATAATTCCTTTTTTTCAGGGGGATGTACACCACCTTTAAAGCCATATATTTTCATAATGACCTCCCTGTTTAATTTTTAAACTACTTAACTACTCTAATGTATTAAAACTTTCTTCTAAGCTCCTTATCTTTCTATTAATACTTTCTAATTTCTCTTTCTCCTTTTCTACCACATTTTCTGGGGCTTTTCTTAGAAACTCCTCGTTGGAAAGTCTTTCTTCAATTTTCTTCTTTATATTTAATGCTTCCTCTAATTCTTTCTTTATTCTCTCTTTTTCTTTTGTTATATCAATTAAACCCTTTAGATTTACATATAAATCAACACCTTCTAAGACTTTATGTACTACATTTTTAATATCTTTCTTTTCGTCAACTTTATTAATTTCTGCTTTTGCAAGCGTAGCAAAATAACCAGAATTACCGAGAAGTAAAATCTCCTTATCTTTATCAAGGGTGTAAAAATCTACTTTTATAACATCAGAGGGAGAGATATTGAATTCAGATCTAATTGCTCGAATTGTTCTGATTGACTCCATAATAAATTCCATATCCTTTTCTGCTTTTTCATCAATAAAGGTATCATCAGAGATAGGCCAAGATGAGATCATTATACTCTCGCTGTTTTCTGGCAGTTTATGCCAAATCTCTTCAGTAATAAAAGGCATTACAGGATGAAGAAGTTTCAGATTATCACTTAACACCTTCCAAAGAATAGTTTGAGAAACTAACCTACTCTCTGGATCCTCTTTTTGAGATAATCTGGGTTTTACCATCTCAATATACCAGTCACAAAATTCATTCCAAAAGAAATTATATATAGTTTTTACATATTCACTAAATCTATAATTCTCTAAATGATCTGTTACCTCTTTAATCTCTTTTTGAAGCCTGCTCAATATCCATTTATCTGATAAAGATAAGAGATGGTATTCTAATTTTACTTCTGAATATTTTCTATCTTCCAAATTTGATATTACAAATCTGGAAGCATTCCATATTTTATTAGTAAAATTTCTTGTGTTTTCAAAATTCTCTTCATGAAACCTCAAATCTTGCATTTCAGTACACTGAATAGCAAGGCCAAATCTTGTAACATCTGCACCATATTTATTTATTAAATCTAAGGGATCTACACCTGTTCCCTTCGATTTACTCATACGTTTTCCTTCTCTTGTGAGTACTGTTGGATGAACATATACATGGTAGAAAGGCACATCATTTTTAAATTCAAGTCCCATCATAATCATCCGGGCAACCCAAAGATTAATAATATCTCTTGCTGTACTTAATACAGAGGTAGGATAGAAATATTTAAGATCTTTTGTATCTTCTGGCCATCCTAAAGTACCAAGAGGCCATAAAGCAGAACTAAACCATGTATCTAATACATCATCATCTTGTTTTAGATTAGATGAACCACAATTCTCACATTTATCAGGAGATTTTTCAGCCACATTTATATAGCCACAATCATTACAATACCAAGCGGGAATTCTATGCCCCCACCATAACTGTCTTGATAAACACCAATCTCTAATGTTATACATCCAATCGAAGTAAACCTTCTTCCATCTATCAGGAATAAATTTCACTTTACTTTCCTCAACTGCTAATATGGCAGGATTTGCTAAATTATCCATTTTCATAAACCATTGTTTAGATATCATAGGTTCTATGGGAGTACCACATCTATCACAAGTGGCAATATCATGAACGTATACTTCTTTCTTTAAAAGAAATCCTTCTTTTTCTAAATCTTCCTCTATTTTCTTTCTACATTCTAAAACACTAAGTCCTTTATATTTACCAGCATTCTCATTCATAAATCCTTTTTCATCAATCACAGATATGAAATCCAAATTATGTTTTTTACCTATCTCAAAATCATCAGCATCATGAGCTGGAGTAACCTTTAAAGCACCGGTGCCAAAATTAGGATCTACTGTCTCATCGCCAATAATAGGAATTACTCTCCCGACTAATGGTAGAATAACTTTTTTCCCAATAAGATTTTTATATCTCTCATCTTCCGGATTAACAGCTACAGCAGTATCACCTAACATGGTTTCAGGTCTTGCAGTTGCTATAACTATATAACCTTCTTCATCATAGAAAGGATATTTTATGTACCATAAATAGGAGGACTCTTCTATATATCTGACTTCCAAATCAGAGATCGCTGTTCTACAACGGGGACACCAATTTATTATTCTTTCTCCTCTATATATATATCCCTTTTTATAAAGCTCAACAAAAGCCTTAATTACAGCTTTTGAATATACTTCATCCATGGTAAATCTAAATCTTTTCCAATCACATGAAACCCCAAGTTTCTTTAACTGCTCTACAATAGTATTTCCATATTTTTCCTTCCAGTCCCATACCTTTTCCAAAAATTTTTCTCTGCCTAAATCCCATCTGCTTTTTCCCTCTTTTAAAAGTTCTCTTTCTACTACCATTTGGGTTGCAATGCCTGCATGATCAGTGCCTGGAATCCATAATGCATTATAACCTTGCATTCTTCTCCATCTAATCAAGATATCCTGAATAGTCGCGTTTAAAGCATGGCCTAAATGTAAAGAACCTGTAATATTTGGGGGTGGCAATACTATACAGAAGGGTTTTTTTGAGTCATCCACTTCTGCATGAAAATAATCCTTATTTAGCCAATAATCATACCATTTTTTCTCCACATCCAAAAAGGAATAAACAGAAGCCATCTCCTCTTTCATAAAATAAACCCCCTAACCTGCCATCTTTTTTAATTTTTCTATAGATAATTTTCCACGATTATAAACTAATTCTGGTGTGATGACAAATTTTTTGATTCCTAAGGACGGTAGCTCATACATAAGTTCTAACATAAGTTCTTCCATTACAGCTCTTAATCCTCTTGCACCTGTAGCCTTTTCTTGTGCTTCTTTGACTATAGCTCTTAATGTATCCTCTGTAAAATCTAATTCTACCCCTTCTAAAGCCAATAATGCCTTATATTGTTTAACAAGAGCATTTTTAGGTTCTACTAATATCTTCATAAGAGCTTCCTCATTAAGAGGTTCTAAAACCGCTACAACAGGAAATCTTCCAACAAATTCAGGAATCATTCCGAATTTTATAAGATCTTCTGGAATGATATTTGAGAGGATCTGACTTAAACTTTTTCTATTTTTAGGTTCTATTTGTGCACCAAATCCGATACTTGATACATCAAGTCTTTTTTCTACTATTTTTTCTATTCCTTCAAAAGAACCACCAGCAATAAACAAAATATCTTTTGTGTTTATCTGAATAAACTCCTGATAAGGATGTTTTCTCCCACCTTGAGGGGGTACATTAGCTATAGTTCCCTCAACAATTCTTAATAAAGCTTGTTGAACTCCCTCCCCAGAAACATCTCTTGTAATAGATGGATTTTCAGACTTTCTCGATATCTTATCTATCTCATCAATGTAAACTATTCCTTTTTCTGCCCTTTTAACATCCCAATCTGCATTTTGAATGAGTCTTAAAAGAATATTCTCCACATCTTCCCCCACATAGCCAGCCTCAGTAAGTGTGGTAGCATCTGCTATAGCAAAAGGTACCTTTAAGAATTTTGCGAGAGTTTCTGCAAGAAGAGTCTTACCTACACCAGTTGGTCCAATTAGAAGTATATTACTTTTCTGAATTTCTACATCCTCTTTTAATTTATCTCTCATAAATATTCTCTTATAATGATTATAAACTGCTACTGATAATATTTTTTTTGCTTTCTCTTGCCCTATAACATATTGATCTAAGAAAGATTTAATATCGGATGGTTTTGGCAGTTCAAAATTATCATAAGTATCGTCTTTTTTATTCTCTTCTTCCAATATTTTATAAGCTATTGATATACATTCATCACAAATATAAACTCCTGGTCCTGCAATAAGTTTTTTAACCTCTTTTTGACTTTTTCCACAAAAAGAACAATGAAGCTCTCTATTTCCCATAAATTGATATCTCCTTTATCTATGATTTAGCCTTTTTTACTTTCTAATACTTCATCAACAATACCATACTCTTTTGCCTCATAAGCAGACATGAAAAAATCTCTGTCGGTATCTTTTTCGATCTTCTCTATAGGCTGTCCTGTATGATATGACAATATTTCATTTAATATCCTCTTTATTTTAAGGATTTCTCTTGTATGAATTTCTATATCTGCAGCAGGGCCATATGCACTACCCAGTGGTTGATGTATCATTACTCTTGAATGAGGTAAAGCATATCTTTTACCTTTGTCTCCTGCACTTAAAAGAATAGCAGCCATGCTTGCTGCCTGACCTACACATACAGTGGCTATTTTAGGCTTTATATGTCTCATAGTATCATAAATAGCAAGTCCTGCTGAAACTTCACCACCAGGGGAATTTATATAAAGATAAATATCCTTTTCAGGATCTTCAGACTCCAAAAACAAAAGTTGCGCAATTATAAGATTTGCCACATCATCATTTATGGCTGTACCTAAAAAAACAATCCTACTTTTCAAAAGCCTTGAATAAATATCATATGCTCTTTCCCCTCTTGGGGTCTGCTCTATAACAATAGGTACTAATGTCATAATAGATCTATTCCTCCTCTATTAAGTTTTGTTCTAATAAAAATTTCTTAACTTTTTCTCTAATAAGATTTCTTCTTAGAGTATTTATTAAATCTTCTTTCTCAATTTCTTTCTTAATCTCTTCGTAATCTCTACCTTCGCTATCAGCGATTTCTCTTATAGCATCTTCTATCTCTTGATCAGAAACAGAAATATTTTCAACTTCCGCTATCTTTTCAAGAATCATCTCCATCCGTATTCTATTCTTTGCATCTTCTATGACATTTCTAATAAACTCATCTTTTGTTATCCCCTTCTCATTAAGATAATTATCTAAGCTCATTCCTCTTTTTGTAAGATCATTAACGAATTCTCTAAAAATATTTTCTGCAAGATACTGTACATAACTTAAAGGAGGGTCAAGTTCTGTATTCTCCAATATTTTGCTCATAATTTCAGAAAAAGCTTTGTCCTCAGATCTTCTTTCTCTTTCTTCCTTTATGCTTTCTCTCACTTTCTCTCTAAACTCTTCAAAAGAATGTGCACCAACCTTTTGAAGAAAAGTTTCTTGATCAGGCTTCTCATATCTCCAAATCTTATTAACCTTCCATTTTAATTTTAAAGTTTGACCTGATAAATCTTTTTCATAAAAACCTTCAGGAAAAGTTATCTCAAATTCCTTTTCTTCTCCTGGTTTCATTCCCAATATCTTATCTTCCAATTCTTGAAACACCTTTCCATTTAATGTAAACCACATCGGGGGAAGCTGGGTACCATCTTCTTTAACTCTTTCTAAATAGACCACATCACCTTTCTCAACTTGTCCTTCTTCTACAGGATTTAATTTACTAAGTTGTAATTCTATCTGTTCTATAACCCTATTAATTTCTTCCTCAGTAACTTCTACTTTTTCTTTTCTAATATTTAAACCTTTATAATCTCCAAGCTTAAATTCTGGTGGCACTTCCAGCACAAAAGAGAATTTTAAATTTTCACCTTCTTTCCAAGAATCAGGAATATCAAAATAAGGATCCTGAAGAGGTGTAACATTTCCTTTATTTAAAAACCATTCCAAGGTTTCTCTCGCAACTATTTTTATTGCTTCACTTTCAAAGGTCTCATTTCCAAGGTATCTTTCCAAAATAGGACGAGGAGTATAACCTTTTCTAAAACCAGGCACTTGAATTCTTTTTACCAAAGATTTATATGCCTTCTCAAGACTTTTCTCCCTCTCTGATTGATCTATCTCTACATTCACTTTTACTCTACTTCCCTCAAGCTTTTCTACATCATATTTAATGTTGGTCTCATTAATTGTCATTACATTACCTCCTATCTGTTAAAATAGCATTTTTTATATTAAATACCAAAGCTATATTATATCATCATAAAAAATACTATTAAAGAAGAAAAATAGAAAAGAGTTTATCAAATTTGTGTAAAAAATGATTGCATGGGGTATATTATTAAAAATTTGGAGCGGGAGACGGGATTTGAACCCGCGGCCTTCTCCTTGGCAAGGAGACGCTCTACCCCTGAGCTACTCCCGCTCATCAATTTATCTCTTTGGTGCGAGGGGTGGGATTTGAACCCACACGGGAAATCCCACTAGATCCTAAGTCTAGCGCGTCTGCCATTCCGCCACCCTCGCACAACTGGTGAGCCGTGCAGGAGTCGAACCTGCAACCCCCTGATTAAGAGTCAGG